>PHAL01000010.1 GCA_002840355.1 Elusimicrobia bacterium HGW-Elusimicrobia-3
GGAGGGGGACCCGCCCGCATGGGCGGGGGAACCGCGCAACGGTTCCCCGGGTGTGGGGCTAGGGGGAGTACCCCCGGCGGCCCTGTGCAGAGTGAGGAACTATGGAAACCGTAACAGTAAACGCCGACACCTACGCCGATCACCTCAAGGACGGCCAGGATTTCATAGACGACGCCGCCCTTAAAGCGGCCCTGGCCGCCCCGGCCCCGACACCGGAGCGCGTGCGCGCCATTCTCGCCCGCTCGCTGGCCGTCTCCGAGGCGCTGCCGCCCGAGGACGCCGCCGCCCTGCTGGCCGTGGAGGACCCCGGCCTGCTGGAGGAGATCTTCCAGGCCGCGCGCGACGTCAAGCGCAAGGTCTACGACAACCGGGTCATCACCTTCGCCCCGCTGTACGCCAGCAATTTCTGCGTCAACAACTGCCTCTATTGCGGCTTCCGCACCGGCAATGCCGGCGCCGTGCGCCGCAAGCTCTCCATGCCCGAGATCAAGGCCGAGGCCGAAGCCCTGGCCGGCACCATAGGCCACAAGCGCATCATCTTCGTCACCGGCGAGCATCCCGCCACCGGCGCGCAGTACATAGCCGAGGCGATGCGCACGATCTACGACGTCAAAGTGCCCACCAGGAAGGGTTTCGGCCAGATCAGGCGCGTAAACGTGAACGCCGCCCCGATGAGCGTGCCGGACCTGAAACTGCTCAAAGAGGCCGGCATAGGCACCTACCAGGTGTTTCAGGAGACCTATGACCGCGAGCTGTACGCTAAACTGCACCCGGGCGGCACGCCCAAGGCCGACTACCGCTGGCGCCTGTACGTCATGCACCGCGCCTTCGCGGCCGGCATAGACGACGTGGCCCTGGGCGCCCTGTTCGGCCTGAACCCCGACTGGAAGTTCGAGGTGCTGGGCCTGGTGGCCCATGCCCGCGAGCTGGAGGCCCGCTTCGGCATCGGTCCGCATACCATCTCGTTCCCGCGCCTCGAGAGCGCCGACGGCACCAGCCTGCCGGCCAGCAGCCTGAAGAATGTTTCGGACGCGGACTTCAAGAAGCTGGTGGCGGTGCTGCGCCTGTCGGTGCCCTATGCCGGCATGATAGTCACCGCCCGCGAGCGCCCGGAGACCATACGCGAGGTCATCGGCATGTGCACGCAGCGCGACGCCAGCACCCGCATAGGCATAGGCGCCTACTCCGAGCGCGCCGGCGCGCAGGAAGCAGAGAAGCAGCAGTTCATCCTGGGCGACACCCGAAGTCTCGACGAGGTGATAGGCGAGCTCGCGGACCTGGGCCATATCACCAGCTTCTGCACGTCGGGCTACCGCTGCGGCCGCACCGGCGACCATATCATGAAGCTGCTCAAAAGCGGCCACGAGAGCCGCTTCTGCAAGCTCAACGCCGTGCTCACCTTCCGCGAGTGGCTCGACGACTTCGCCACGCCCGCCACCCAGGCCAAGGGCGAGGCCCTGATCAAGCGCGAGATCGCCGAGATCCGCGCCCGCTCGGCCCATTTCCCGCCCGAGACGGTGAAAATGCTCGAGGCCTATTATGACCGCATAGAGAAAGGCGAGAGGGACTTATGCTTCTGAAGCGCGTATACGAGGGTCCGCCTACGGGCCGGGCCCGTCAGGCACGGGGTCTCGCACACCGTGCTCGCCCCTCCTCACTCGGCCTCGGCGCTACGCAAGCCTCGGCCTCCGTGAGGGCCTTCCGAACCCAACCCGTCGGCGGACCGACTGCGCATCTCGCGGGATATTTATGAATAAAGTCGACATCATCGCAGCCCTCGATCCGGACAATGATCCGGCGACGCTGTTCGCCCTGGCCGACAACATACGCCGGGAAGAGCTGGGCGACGGCGTGCACCTGCGCGGCCTGATAGAGTTCTCCAACCATTGCCGCCGCCGCTGCTACTATTGCGGCATACGCGCCGGCAACGCCCGTGTGCGCCGCTACCGCCTCACCGCCGACCAGATCCTCGGCTGCGCCCGCACCGCCGCGCGGCTGAACTACAAGACCATTGTGATGCAGTCCGGCGAGGACAACCACTGGGGCCCGCGCGAGCTGGCCGACATGGTGGCGAAAGTCAAACAGGAGACCGGCCTGGCCATCACGCTGTCCGTCGGCGAGCACAGCAAAGAAGACTACAAGCTGCTGCGCGCCGCCGGGGCCGACCGCTTCCTCTTGCGCTTCGAAACCTCCGACCGCCGCCTGTTCAGCATGCTCAAGCCCGACAGCGACTACGACAACCGCTTCCGCTGCCTGGCCTGGCTCAAGGAGGCCGGCTTCCAGGTGGGCTCGGGCGTGATGGCCGGCCTGCCGGGCCAGACGCTGGAGAGCATGGCCGACGATATTTTAATGTTCAAACAGCTGGAACTGGACATGGTGGGCATAGGCCCTTTCATAGCCAACCCCGACACGCCGATGGCCGGCGCCGTGGGCGGCTCGCTGGACCTGAGCCTGCGCATGGTGGCGCTGGCCCGCATAGTCACCCGCAATACCCATATACCAGCCACCACGGCGATGGGCAGCATAGACCCGCAGGGCCGGCAGAAGGCGCTGCGCTGCGGCGCCAACGTGCTGATGCCCAATATCAGCCCGACGGAGCACCGCGTGGACTACAGCCTGTACCCCGGCAAGATCTGCACCAACGAGGCCCCCGAGCAATGCGCCGGCTGCGTGGACGCCATGCTGGGCGCGCTCGGCCGCCACCGCGCGCAAGGCTACGGCCACACACTTAAGGCTAACGTATGAACACCACCCCGAAATCCATGCGGCTGCAAGTAGCGATCTTCGGCCGCACCAACGCGGGCAAGTCCAGCGTGCTCAACCTCATCGCCGGCCAGGACGTGGCCATCACCTCGCCAGTGCCCGGCACCACCACCGACGTGGTGGAAAAGAGCATGGAGCTGCTGCCGGTGGGCCCGGTGGTCTTTCTCGACACCGCCGGCCTCGACGACGCCAGCGAGCTCGGCGCCCTGCGCACCGAGCGCGCCCGCCGCATCTTCGACCGCGCCGACGTGGCCATCCTGGTGGTGGAGCCGTTCGGCTGGGGGGACTGCGAGAGCGGCATCGCGGCCGCCGCCCGCGAGAAGAACATACCGCTGATAGTGCTGGTCAACAAGACCGATATCGCCGCCCCGTCCCCGGAGCTGCTGGCCGCGCTCAAGGAGCGCGATCTGGAGCCCATACTCTGCTCGGCCCTCACCCGCAGCCTGGGCGAAGTCACCGTGTCGGCCATCAAGAGCCGCCTGCTCCAGCTCACGCAGGGCAAGGCCGGCCCGAAGGCCATACTGGGCGACCTGGTGCGGCCCGGCCAGACCGTAGTATTCATCATACCGATAGACAAGGAGGCCCCGAAGGGCCGCATCATACTGCCGCAGGTGCAGGCCATGCGCGACCTGCTCGACCACGGCGTGTTCTTCCTGACCTGCCGCGAGCATGAATATGTACAGGCCCTCGCCGCCCTCAGGGAGCCGCCGGCCCTGGTGGTCTGCGACTCGCAGGTGGTGGACTATATGGCGGCCAATACGCCGACGGGGTTGCCCTGCACCACTTTCTCCATCCTTTTCGCCCGCTTCAAGGGGGACCTGGCCGCCTATGCCGCCGGCGCCGCCGCCATACGCGCGCTGCGCCCCGGCGACAGGGTGGCGGTGCTGGAAGGCTGCAGCCACCACGCCATAGAGGACGATATAGGCCGCGTGAAGCTGCCGCGCTGGCTGAAGCAGACCGTCGGCGGCGAATTAAAGATAGATACCTTTGCCGGCCACGACATTCCGGCCGGCCTGGGCGACTATAAACTGGCCATACAATGCGGCGGCTGCATGCTGGGCCGCACCGAGATACTGGGCCGCATGGGCAAGGCCGCCGCGGCCGGCATTCCCATCACCAATTACGGCACGGCCATCTCGGAGTGCAAAGGCGTGCTGGAACGCGTGCTGGGCCCCTTTCCGGCCGCCCTGGAGGCCTACCGGCAGGCCAAGGCTGCAGTGAAAGTGTAAACAAGCGCGGCAAATAAAAAAGCCCGGCTACTCAGCCGGGCTTTTTTGTATATGACTGTCAGAGTTTTATCAGCGTCACGTCCAGGCCGGCTTCTTCCGCCTTGGGGGGAACGCTTTGGTCCTTGGTGAGCAGTATGATCTGCCAGCCGGTCTCCTGCTGGAAAGCGGCCAGCAGCCGCAGGGCCGCCGCCTCGCGCTCGGGGTCGAGGGTATAGAAAGGCTCGTCGAGCAACAGCAGGGCGGGGGCCAGCTTACCGTCGGGGCCCAGCCTGGCCTTGCGGGCCATCGTCAGCCGGGCGGCCAGCATGAACAGGTCCCGCGTGCCGGTGGAAAGGAATTTGACCGGCCGCAGGTTGCCGCCGGCGTCGTTCATAGAGGCCTCGGCCGCGTCGAAGCTGCCGAACTGCGCCCGCAGGCCGGGCACGGCCCCGGCCAGCGTGGCCGTAACCTCCTGCGCCAGCGCGTCGAAAGCCATCTTGGAACTGGCGGCCAGTTTGCCGAAAACCTCGGCGGCCAGGCGGTAGGCCTCGGCCTTGAGTTCCAGGCCGGCTATCTCCTCGCGGGCGGCGGCTATCTCCCTCTCGCCGCTATTGATCCGTTCGGGCAGGCTCTCCAGCCGGGCGCCGGCCACGGCGCGGGCTTTGTCCATGGCGTGGGAGATCTCCCTGGCCTCGGCCTCCAGGTCGCGCGCCTCGCGTGTCCGGTCGGCCAGGCGGGCCTTGAGGCGCTCCAGCTCCGGCTCGTCGGCCTTGGTGGGGTCCACGCCCTTGACGTCCAGCGCCTCCTTCTCCAGGAACAGCCTGTCCCGTATCTCCTCGTCGGAAGAGCAGTGGTACTTCTCCTTGAATATCTTCAGCCGCTCCAGTATGTCGCCGGCCTTGCCGGAGAGCTTCTCGTAGGCGGACAACCGCTGCAGATAATCGTCCTCGCTGGCGCAACTCCGCTCTTTCAGCCAGGCTTCGGCCTTACCGAGGGCGGCCCCGGCCGCGGCTTTGAGTTCAGCCACATTGATGGCGGCGGCTTTAACGCCGGCCTCCAGGTCGGCGTGGGCGCCGGCCCTGGCCTTTAGCGAGTCCGCCTCGGCGGCGGCCTCGGCCCCGGCTTTAGCCAGCCAGGCGCGCGCGGCCTCCAGCTCGGCGGGGAGTGCCACGTCGGAGACGGTGGTCCACTCGGCGGCGGCGCCGTCGAGGAAGGCTTTTGTTTCCTCGGGCGTGTGGCCGGCGAAGGTTTCTTTGACCGAAAGTTTCAGGCCCACCCAGGCGCCGGCAATGGCTATGGCCACCGACGCCCCGTAAGCGCCGGTATTATTGCCGCTGTAGGCCACGAAAGCGGCCAGGCCCAGCGCGGCGCACCAGAGCCCTACCCGCAGCGGCTTGTTGACCACGGCCACGGCATGCGGGGGGGCGGAAACGAAAGCGGTAAGCTTGTCGGACAGGGCGGCGGCGGTTTCGGCCTGTTTCTTTATGACCGGTATGCGGGCCACCAGCGTGTCCAGGCCGCCCTTTGAGGCGGCCAGGGCGGTCTGACGCTCGCCCAGCGCTGCCGCGGCGGTGTCGGCGGCGCGCTCCCGCTCGCGGGCCTCGTGCTGCAATGCGCGGTAGGCGCTCAGCTCGCTGCCGGAGAAGCGCCCCATGCCGGCCAGCTCCTCGCGGGCGGCCTTGAGCTCGCGCAGCGCCTTTATGCCGGCCTCGGCCGAGGCCAGCCGGCAGGCCATGGAGATCTCTTCGAATTTAACATTGGCCGCGTGCGCCTCGGCCTTCTTGGCCTCCAGCGCCGCGTTCCTGGCCTTGAGTTCGCCCTCCAGGCGGCGGGTTTCGGCCTCACCGGAGAAAATGCGGTCGCGCTCGGCCTTCAGCGCGTCCAGCTCGGGCAGTTTGCGGGAGAGCTGGGCGTTGAGGTCGGTTATGCGGGCCTGCACGCCGCCGGCGGCCCTGGTCTTGGCCTTGCGGGCCAGCGCCTCGGCTATCTCGGCTGGGTTCAGCCCGGCGTTGAGCAGTTTGGCCTGCGCCATGCCGGCCCAGGTGCCGCCTTCAGCGGCGTGTATGTCGCCGTCCCCGGCGCGTATGGCGAAGATCTCCAGGAACTCGTCGAAATCGAAGGCCAGCGGCTCGCCCTTCCAGGTGATGGCGGCCTGGCGTATGGCGGTATAGCGGCCGGCCAGGCGTTTCCAGGGTTTCAGATTCTCTTTCCTGGAACTTGCGCACAGCGCGTCGAACAGGGCGTCGAAGACCGTGGTCTTGCCGGCCTCGTTGGGCCCGGCCACCACGGTGAAAGGCCCGAAGTCCCAATGGGCCTTGGCGAACTTGCCGTAATCTTTTACCTCGAGGCGCGCGATCATTTGGCGCCTCCCAGCCCGGCGGCTATCTCTTCCAGGCCGAATTGCCGGGCCAGCAGCCAGCGGCGGTAGGCCTCGGCCTCTTCGGGCTCGGGCTTGATGGCCTCCAGCTCGGCCAGGAAATTCCTGGCCAGGCCGTTGGTGGAGATCTCGGCGGCCACCTTGGTGCGCAGCTCCACCTCGGCCAAGCGGCAAGCCGCGGCCAGCCTGGCGCGCAGCTTTTCGGCCTCGGCGGCGGCGGCCTTCTCGTCCTCCACCACGCCGGTGATCTTAACGTCCACCAGGTCCAGCGCGCCGATCTGGTCCTCTATCTTGTGCAGGCCGACCAGGTCCAGCGCGCCGTCTATGCCCATGGCCAGGTAATACTCGCGGTACTGGCCGGCGGATTTCATCACCACCTCGCGGCTGGCGATAGTCGTCCCGTTAATATCCAGAACGCGCACGGTGCGCGGGCCGGCCTCGCGGGCATGGGCGCGCCAGACGCGGGGGGAACCCGGGTAGCAGGCCAGGGCCCCGCCGAGGCGCTGCTCGCGGCCGGAATGCACATGGCCCATGGCGGCATAGTCCACGGCAAAGCGGGCGAAGAAATCGTCCTCTATCACGCCGGCCCGCGCGTCGGCCTCCTCGTCGGGGCCGGTATAGATGGTGGAATTGAGGGCATGCACCACGGCCAGCCGGGCGGCGCCTTCGCGCTTGGGCGGCACCTTCCAGTCGCGGTAGCCGTCGTAATTGGCGGCATGCGGCACGCAGACGAACTCCACGCCCTCGGCCTCGAAGAAGACGAAAGGGGCCTTGGCGTAGAACTGCACCGGGTCCAGGCTGTAGGCGGCCAGGTCGGCCGTGGCGCCGCGGCCCTCGTGGTTGCCGGGTATATAAATGGTGCGGCAGCCTTCCTCGTGCAGGTGAAATAGCTTGGTGCGCACTTCCTTGCGCAGCGCCTCGAAGTCGGCGTAAGAGTCGAACAGGTCCCCGGCTATGATCAAAAAGCCGGCCTTCTCCGCGCGCGCCAGGGCGAGTATCTCGTCGAGCACGGCGTAGCAATAGTCCTTGTCTGCCACGCTTATGTGGAGGTCAGCTGTATGTATTAATTTGGCCATAGAACCCTCTAGATTATAGTTAATTAGCGCGCCGCTGAAAAAAGTATACCAGGCGAAGGCGACAAGGGCGTGTCGGGGTAAATTGGCGTTTGTGCCGGGGCCCAGCCTTTCCTACAATATACATAGCATGAAAAAGACCTCCATATTCCTGTCCCTGTTCATAGCCATAGCCGTTGGCGCGCAGGCCGCCACCGTGGCCGTCTACCATACCTCCGACGTGCACGGCTGGTACTCCGCCCGCCCAGCCGCCTGGGACAACGACAATCCCACCCGCCTCATAGGCGGCTTCCCGGCGCTGGCCGCCCTGCTCAAGAAGGAGACCACCCCCTATATACTGCTCGACTCGGGCGACATGTTCCAGGGCACGCCCGAGGGCATACTCACCAGGGGACTGAGCAGCATGGCCCTGATGAACCAGGTGGGCTATTCAGCCGCCGTGCCCGGCAACCACGACTACGACTTCGGCGCCGATAACCTGCGCTCGCTGTTCGGCAGCGCCAATTTCCCGCTGCTGGGCGCCAACATTTACAACAAGGCCGACAACACGGCGCCCGACTATATGAAGCCCTACGCCGTGTTCGAGCGCGCCGGCCGCCGCATAGCCGTGCTGGGCCTGGCCGGCAAGCATACCGCCACCAGCACCCGCCCCGAGAATGTAAAACACCTGGAGTTCCGCAACGAGACCGCCGAGGCGGCCAAGTGGCTGCCCGTCATCAAGGAACAGGCCCCCGACGCCGTGGTAGTGCTCACCCACTGGGGCATAGACGAGGCCATCAGCCTCAAGCGCCTGGATATTTCCACCTGGACCTTCACCACCGAGCCCGACGGCACGCTGCAGATAGTGCGCTCGGTGCCCGGCATAGACCTGCTGCTGGGCGGCCACGACCATACCGCCCTGTACAAGGGCTATAAAGACCCGGTCAGCGGCACCTGGATAGGTGAGAGCGGCTACGGCCTCTCTTATGTCACCCGGGCCGAGCTCACCTTTGACGACAAGACCGGCAAGCTTACCGACATCAGCGTGGCCGCCCTGCCGCTGTGGATAGACCGCACCGGCGAGGACCCCGCCGTGCTGGCCACCGTGGCCGGCTTCAACGCCTCGGTGGAGATAAAAATGGGCCGCGTGGTAGGCGAGGCCGCCAGCGACCTGACCTTCGCCACCGACGGCCTGGACTCTGTCATAGGCAACTGGCTTTGCGACATCACCCGCAAGGCCACCGGCGCCGACCTGGCCTTCCACAATACCAAGGCCATACGCACACCCATTAAAAAAGGTCCTGTGCTGTTGCGTGACCTGTACCAGACCATGCCCTTCGACAACGACGTCATCACCATGCGCCTCAATGGCGCGCAGCTGCAGCAGCTCATGGCCGATAATATAGTCGACAATATGTCGTTCATACAGGTCTCGGGCCTGGAGGTGCAGTTCAAGCCCGGCGCCGACCGCAAGCCCGACCATATAGTGCTGACGCGCAATGGAAAGCCCATAAAGCCCGACCAGGAATTCACCGTGGCCACCAACGACTACCTGGCCTACGGCGGCAACGGCGGCGACGCCTTCGCCGGCGGCCGGGACATAGTGGACACCATGATACCGGTGCGCTCGCTGATGGAGCAGGCCTTCGCCCGCGGCAAAGTGAAAGCCCCAAAGCGCGGGCGAATAAAAAGAATAGACTGACACGGCAAACAAGACCCGGCCCCGCGGCCGGGTTTTTGTTTATAAACCCCGCCGACGGCGCTAAAAAGGTAAAATTGACTATATAGTCCCAGGAGAAACAATGGCCTTCAAACGCTTCCTCAACCAAACCGCCTTAGAAAAGGCCAAACTTTTAAAAGACAATCTGTTCAACTGGCAGAGCACGCCGGGCTCCATAGTGCACCTGCGGCCCAATAATACCGTGGCCTTCTACTACCTGGGCCAGAAAGCCCTGGAGCTGGGGGAACTGGGCGCCACGCAGGAATACACCCGCATCTTCGGCCGCCAGCCCGAGAAGGGCGTGGACGCCGAGGCGCTCACCATACAGCTCAAGAAGGGCCGCCGGGCAGTGATGGAGCATGTGGCCAAGAACAAGATGTCCGGCCAGGAGCCGGTGCAGCAGGCGCTGCTGGCCTGGGAGCTCTTGCGCAAGCGCGAGGATTTCACCGTGCTCGACGAGCAGGTGCAGGTGCCGCAGGAGGCCCTGGCCGACAAGGCCCAGGAAGCCAACCGCGTGGACCTGGTGCTGCTGGAGAAAGCCACCGGCCAGCTGCTGCTGCTCAATATCGAGTTCGCTACCAACGCCGACCTGGACGGCGCGGCCATGGCCAGACTGAAGGCCGCCCGCGCGCTGCCGGCCGCCCTCAAGGGCGGCGAGGCCATTTTCATAAAGCATTACCAGCAGATCCTCGACCAGAAGACGGCCCTGGGCATACTCAACAGCGACCCGGCCGAAATCAAGGGTTTCAGCGACAAGGGCCTGCTAGTACTGGGCCAGGCCTACGACGCCTACGGCCGCATTGCCTGCCTGCAGCCGGCCGACCTGCCCGAGAACGGCCAGTACGCCCTGCTGGGCGAGGTGGCGCCGCTCAAAGCCGCCGCCTTCGCGCCGCTCATAGACCTGCTGCAGAAGGCCCTCACCAGCCCCCGCGCGGCCTACCTGCCGCGCAAACCGCGCGTCAACGACTTCACCCGCCTGGCCGACGCCCACCAGGCCGCCTGGGCCGCCACGCCCAAGCTCACCCAGCCCGGCGCCTTCGACAACCAGATCACCGATTACTCCAAGAAGAACGGCCTGGCGCTGCATGCCCGCGGCAAGAACCCGCGCAGCTCGCAGACCGCCTGCGCCCAGGCGCTGGCCCCGGTGTTCATGCGCAACGAGACGGCCGTAGCCGGCCTGATAACGGCCATCAACGCCAATGCCGCGCCCACGTGGGGGGTAACCGTGAAGAGCGTGGAGGACTGCCACTTCGAAGTGCCGCATAAGCCTGCCGCCGGCGGCGGGGAGAAAATGTTCCCGCAGGCGGACCTGGCCGCCCTCACCGGCGAGACCGGCCGCTCCGGCGGCCTGGAGGCCGCGATCGCCGTCACCGGCGAGCGCGACGGCGCCCCGGTGCGCGCGCTGATAGGCATTAAATTCAAGTACACCGAGTCCGAGTTCGGCGTCTGCGCAGGATTTACCGACCCGGCCTATACCGAGCCCGGCCGCCATGCCTGCCTGGAGAACGGCGAGCGCGGCGCCCTCTGCCAGCTGCGCCACGCGCATAATCTTATCGCCTTCAACGAGTTCAACCTCAACGGCATGTTCGGCACTCCCAACCCGCTCGACGGCCACGAGGGCGCCTGCCTGTTCGCGGGCCCGGTCAACCAGCTGTACCGCAGCCATTTCACGCTGCTGCGCCTGAAGGAGCATTTCGGCTTCGACGAGGCGCTGCTGCTGGTGGTATACGACAACCGCAACACCAGCCTTACCACGGCCGAGCGCCCCTCGCCGGAGAACCAGCCGCAGCAGGGCCCCATGGAGCGCTACCGCCTGCGCCTGGCCCCCGAGCATAAGCCCGGTTTCGCCGCCCTGCCGGTGCAGGCCCTGATAGAGGCCTATGCCGCCGGCATCACCAAGAAGACGCCGCCCTGGCTGGTCAAGATAAGGTCCCGCTACCACTGGTAGCGGTGGACAGGGCCGTATAGCGCCGGAACAGAAGTTTGCTGTTTAAAAAAAAGCCGGCATGTGATAGGATTATATAGCGCAAAAAAACCGCGCTGCCGGTTAATCTCTCCCGCATATAAGGCCGATGTACAAATTTACCCGTCTCACTAAACTCCTACTGCCCGCGTTAATAGCGTTCCTTGCCATCTGCCCGGCCATAGCCGCGGCGCAGGGTGCCGCGCCGGCGCCCCGCGCCTATGTCAACGACACGGCCGGCGTGCTGGACTCGCGCACAACCGCCAAGCTCAACGCCGTATTGGCCGACCTGGACGCCCGCGCCAATGCCCAGGTGGCCGTGCTGACGGTCAAAACCCTGGGCGACAGGGATATAGAGACCTACGCGGTGGAAACCTACAAGAAATGGGGCATAGGCGACAAGAAGACCAGCCGCGGCGTGCTGCTGCTGGTGGCGGTGGAAGACCGCAAGTCCCGCATAGAAGTGGGCTACGGCCTGGAGGGCATACTGCCCGACGGCCTGACCGGCGCCATACAAGACGATTATATGCTGCCCTATTTCAAGGCGGGGGACTATTCCGCCGGAGTAGTGCAGGGCTCGCTGGCGCTGGCCATGACTATCGCCAAGGACAGCGGCATCACCCTTTCCGAGGGCGCTCAGGGCGCCCAGGGCGCCAGGCGCCAGGCGCGCCCCCTGACCGCCGGCCAGAAGATCCTCGCCCTGCTGCTGCTGGTCGGCTTTATCATATTCGCCATACGCCACCCCGTACTGGCCATACTGCTGCTGCAGACCATGACCAGGGGCGGCGGCGGCTTCGGCGGCGGCGGTTTCGGCGGTTTCGGCGGGGGCAGCTCGGGCGGCGGCGGCAGTTCACGCAGCTGGTAGGAGAGAAATATGGCTAAAATGACACCTGAAGATTTGACTGAAGAACTTAAGAAGGTCTGCGGCAGCAACCTCTGCTCCGTGGTACTGTACGGCTCAGCGGCGGCCGGCGACACGGTAAAGACCTCGGACTACAACGTGCTGGTCACACTGGAGCAGGTGGACGCTGACGGCCTGCTGGCCCTGACCGGCCTGTGCACGCGCTGGGGCAAGGACGGCAACCCGGCCCCGCTGCTGTTCGCCAGGGAGACGCTGCTGCGCAGCGCCGACGTGTTCCCGGTGGAGTTCGCCGACATCATGCAGACGCATAAAGTGCTGCACGGCGCCAACCCTTTCGAAGGCATAAAGATACACCTCGGCAACCTGCGGCTGGAGCTGGAGCACGAGTTCAAGAGCAAGGTCATCCTGCTGCGCGAGCGGTTCCTGGTCACCAGGGGCGCCCCCAAGGAAGTGGACAAGCTGATGGCCGAATCGCTGTCGGCCTTCCTGACGCTGTTCAAGGCGGCGCTGCGGCTTTACGGCGACACGCCGCCGGCCAAAAAGCTGGAAGTACTGCCCATGCTCTCAAAGCACATCAAGTTCGACACGGAGATCTTCTCCATTGTCTGGGAGCTGAAAGAAGGCAACAAGCACAAGGATCTTTCCTCCATGCAGATATTCAGCCGCTACCTGGCGGCGGTACAGGCAGTATCGGGCGAAGTGGACCGCTGGCTGCTGAGCACGGAAAGTGAAGCGAAGAAATAGGATCTAAGGAGAATAAAATGAAAAAAGGCTTACTGATAGTTTTAGGTGTGGTGTTCGGTTTCGTACTGATAATGGGCCTGTGGATGGCCTCCGGCTATAACAGGCTGGTAAGCACGTCCGAGGCAGTGCCGGCCGCCTGGAGCCAGGTGGAGACCGTGCTGCAGCGCCGCTACGACCTTATCCCCAATTTGGTCAACACGGTGAAGGGCTACGCCAAGCACGAGAAGGAACTGCTCACCGAGGTCACCAAGCTGCGCAGCCAGTGGGGCGCGGCCAAGAACCAGAGCGAGAAAGTGGCCGCCGCCAACGGCATGGAGTCCGCCCTGGGCAGGCTGATGGTGGTGGTAGAGCGCTACCCCGACCTGAAGGCCAACCAGAACTTCATCCGCCTGCAGGACGAGCTGGCCGGCACCGAGAACCGCATCTCCGTCGAAAGAATGCGCTACAACGCCACCATAAACGCCTATAACGTCACGGTGCGGCGCTTCCCCACCAATATCCTGGCGGGCATGTTCGACTTCAAGAAATCCGAGGATTACTTCAAGAGCGAAGAGCCGGCCAAGGCCGCACCCGTAGTGAAGTTCTAAACGCCTGCACCAGGCTAAGCCGGGCGCCGCTGTACAGGGCGCCCGGTTTTATTTGCCGGGGCGTTTTTCCTCGGGCGCGGCAACAGCGGCGGCGCCGTTCTGTATAATATACAGTAGCCAACATATGAAGATCATCATACACCGAGGGGCCGGCGAGACTGGCGGCAACTGCATAGAGCTGGTTTCCGGCAGATCCAGGATATTGCTGGATTACGGCGCCCCGCCGTACAGCCCGCAGGGGGAACAGCAGCAGACCACGCTGAACATCCCCGGCCTTTACGACGACAAAGCAGCCGACCCCATACTGGCCATCCTCGTCTCCCACACGCACGCGGACCATTACGGCGCGCTGCTGGCGCGGCCGGTAAACCCGCGCATAAAAGTCTTCATGTCGGAGATCATGGAAGACGTCATACGCATAACAGCCAAAATGCCCAGCGAGCCGCAAAAGCTGACGGCGGACATTCACTATTTCCGCAAAGGCCATAAATTCATAGTGGGCGGCTTCGTTATAACCCCGTTCCTGATGGACCATACCGCGGCCGAGTCCTTCGCCTTCCTGATAGAAGCCGGCCGCAAGAAAGTTATATATACCGGCGACTACCGCGAGCACGGCATTAAAGCCGCCGCCTTCAAACAGCTGCTGGCGGCAAAGCCCGGCCCCATAGACGCGCTGATAACCGAAGGCACCCAGGCCGGCATAGAGAAAGGCCCCGCCGAGCCGGAGATCATGGCCCATATAGAGGCCAACCTCAAAGGCCGCGACGGTCCGCTTTTTGTTATGTGCGCCGGCCAGGATATAGGCCTGCTTACCAGCCTGACCCAATTGGCCAAGAACACCAGGCGCTTCCTGGTGGTGGACGGCTACGCGGCCCTGCTGCTGGAGAGGTTAAAACACCTGGCAGAAAAGCAGGGCGTGGAGCTTAAGGCCCCCAGCCTGGAGACCGAGTTCCTGCGCATTGTGCGCAATAAAGCCACGCAGCGCATATTCCAGCTTTCGGAATACATGGAGACCTTCAGGCGCATGCGCCCCAGGATGTACGGCTGGGACTGGATCCGGGACAACCTGGACCGCCTTATAATACCAGTGCGCGCCAACGCCCAGCATTGGGTGGGGGAAGAGATAAAGGATTTCACCAAAGCCACCCTGATATATTCCGACTGGGAGACATACAGCGAGGAAGAGGGCATGGATGAGACCCTGCAATGGTTCCGCGCCCGCGGCATGGCCGAAGTGCCCACCCCGTCCTCGCACCACGCCTATTTCTCCACCATCCGCAAACTGGTGGAGAACAAGAAACCGCGCTACATCATCCCCATAAACACAGCGCACCAGGACAAATTCACCCAGACCTTCGGCAAGCGCGCCAAAATACTGAATAACGGCGAAGAATTCACGCTGGATTAGCCCTCCGCAGCCGCCTTAGAGTCCCCGACACGCCCTTGTCGGGGTATTGCTGTATAATATATTCAAGGGGTGAGCTATATGAAGATCACAGTGCATCGCGGCGCCGAGGAAGTGGGCGGCAATACCATAGAGCTGCAGTCGGGCGATTCTCGCATTTTGCTCGACTACGGCGCCCCGCTGCCCAAGATAGACCCCGCCACCAACAAGAACGTCTACCCCACGCCCCAGGAGATCATCCTCAATATACCCGGCCTCTACGCCGACGGCACCCGGCCGCTCGACGGTATAGTTATCTCGCATAACCACGGCGACCATTACGGCGGCCTTATACCCAAACCCGTGAACCCGGCCGTGCCGGTATGGATGACGGCCGCCATGGAGGAGCTTATACGCATCAGCGGCAAGATGCCGCGCGACGCCACCGAACTCCGGGCCACCATACAGCATTACCGCAAGGGTGTTCCGTTCACGGTGGGCGCTTTCAAACTGACCGCCTATCTCATGGACCATTCCGCCCCCGAGGCTTTCGCCTTCCTGATAGAGGCGGAGGGGAAAAGGATAATCTACACCGGCGATTACCGCAAGCACGGCAACAAGCGCGCGGCCTTTCAGCAGTTCCTGGAGGCCGACCTGGGCCCCATAGACCTGATGCTTACCGAGGGCACCCAGAGCACCGTGCTCAGCGGCCCCACCCAGCAGCAGGTGCTGCAGGATATAGAAAGCCTGGTGAGCGGCCGCGAGGGCGCCGTGTACGTGATGTGCTCCGGCCAGGACCTGGACGTGATAACTAGCCTTTCAGAGATAGCGCAAGCCCACGGCCGCTACCTGGCCATAGACGGCTACATAGCCCTGGTGCTGGAAACCCTGAAAGACCAGGTAAAGCGCGACAGCGGCGTGAACTTGCAGATCCCGGGCCTGGGCGACGAGCATTTAAAGATCATAGACGCGCCCGCCACCGCCAAAATAGCCCGCCTGCCCGAGTACGCCGCCGTCTACGCCCGCATGCGGCCCCACCTGGTGGACTGGAAGTGGGTGAACGCCAACCACAAGCGGCTCATAGTGGCCGTGCGCACCTATTCGCAGTACTGGCTGGAGAAGTACGTGCGCGACTTCACCGATGCCGTGCTGGTGTACTCCATGTGGAACGGCTACAAGGTGGAGGAGTCCTTTCACGACACGCTGGAATACTTCAAGACCAAGGGCCTGCCCGAATTCCCCGTGCACGCCAGCGGCCACGCCTACTTCTCCGCCGTGCGCGAGCTGGTAGCCAGCAAGCAGCCCCGCCACATCATCCCCATCCACACCGAACACCCCGAAAACTTCACCTGGGCCTTCGGCCGTGACCGCGTACACGTGCTCAAGAACGGGGGGAGCTTCGAATTGTGATATCTACCCCTTTTGGGGTATATATTATCGCGACTTAAATATATAAAATAAAATCTGGTTAGGCGCGGTACTATACTAGTACAACATCGATGCTGAAACGCTCACCCATCCTCTTTCCCCACAGCCCTCTACGCGCACGCCCCGGGCTGCCCTCGTGATAGTCTACTCCGGCACCAAAAGCCGCTTCCACCAGGATGTCATGGGCAATGACATCGGCGGGATCATCTTCGATACCTTCAAAGCCGTAACCGGCCATAGTACTAAACGCTCCGAAATAGACTCCTGGACCAACTCGTTGCGGTATATGCACGACGTGCTGGAAGACGCCGCCATTCCCGCCGACGCCGGCGTGGCCATAGAGTACCACATACCGCGCTCGAGCAAGCGCATAGACTTCATTCTCACTGGCACCGACGCCAACAAGACCGATACGGCCATACTGGTAGAGCTAAAGCAGTGGCAGCAGGCTGCCCTCACAACCAAGGACGGCATAGTAACGACCACCTTTAAGGGCGGCCAGCAGGAGACCGCTCACCCTTCCTACCAGGCCTGGACGTATAAACGCCTGCTCGAGGATTATAACCAGACCGTGCAGGAAAGTAAGATAAACCTCTACCCCTGCGCCTACCTGCACAATTACGCTCCCGACAACATAATAACCAGTCCGTTCTACGCCCAGTACACCAAAGAGGCCCCTCTATTCCTGAAGCCCGACGCCCTAAAATTGCAGGAGTTCATCAAGCGCAATATAAAGCATGGCGACAGGGCCGGCCGTGACGGGTTGATGTATCGCATAGACAGCGGTAAGATCAAACCGTCCAAGAACCTGGCAGATAGCCTGGCCAGCATGCTGCAAGGCAACCAGGAATTTGTGATGGTTGACGACCAGAAGATAGTGTACGAGACCGCCTTGGCCCTGGCCCGTCAGGCCGCAACAGGGCAAAAGCACGTATTAATAGTGGAAGGCGGCCCCGGCACTGGCAAAAGCGTCGTAGCCATCAATCTACTGGTGGCTCTTACCGGGCAGGACATGGTGGCGCAGTACATAACGCGCAACTCCGCGCCTCGCCTTGTCTATGCGGCCAAATTGGCAGGCACGCTGAGGCGCACGCGCATAGACAACATGTTCCGCAGTTCCGAAACCTTCCATAAGGCCGAGGCCAACGAGTACGACTGCCTTATTGTGGACGAGGCTCACCGCCTTAAGGAAAAGTCCGGCATATTCAATCACCTGGGGGAGAATCAGGTAAAAGAGCTGATCAACGCCGCGAAGCTTTCTGTGTTCTTTGTAGACGAAGACCAGAAGGTAACGCTAAAGGACATTGGCGACAAGGACGAGATCCGCCGCTGGGCCAAAAAACACACCGCCAAAGTGATCGAGCTCAAGCTGGAGTCGCAGTTCCGCTGTAACGGCTCGGACGGCTACCTGGCCTGGCTGGACAACGCGCTGCAGGTGGGAAAAACCGCCAACGACATTCTGGACACCCGCGAATACGACTTTCAGGTGCTCGATGACCCCACCAAGCTGCACGAGTTGATCCGCCAGAAGAACCTGCCCAATAACAAGGCCCGCGTGGTGGCCGGCTACTGCTGGAAGTGGCTAAGCAAGACCAACCCCGCGCTTAAAGACATTGTGATAGGCGGCTACCAGGCCGCCTGGAACCTTAACGACGACGGCCAGACCTGGATAATACAGCCCGATTCCGTAAGCGAGGTGGGCTGCATACACACCTGCCAGGGCCTGGAGCTGGACTATGTGGGTGTAATAGTGGGCCCCGACCTAATAGTGCGCGACGGCGAGGTTGTAACTTCGCCGGCCGCGCGCGCCAGCACGGACAAATCCGTGCACGGGTGGAAGGCTTTATATAAGGCCCACCCCGAAGCCGCCAGCAAGCGCCTGGACCTGCTGATAAAGAACACCTACCGCACCCTTATGACCCGCGGCCAGAAGGGCTGCTACGTGTATTTCACCGACAAAGAGACCGCCGAATATTTTAAAACGCTGCTCCAGCCCGCCACCGCCGGGGCACCCGCCGGCCTTGCCCGGCAGTTGAAGAAGGCACTCGACATTCTGCCGGACATTGCCGGGGCGCTCCGGTGGAAGGAGTATCTGCCGGTCTATAGCCTGGAGGCCGCCTGCGGCGCTTTCGGCCGCGGCATGGCCGTTGAGCCGCAGGGTTGGGCCAAGTGCCCGCCCGGCCTTAAACCCGACCGCAACATGTTCGTGGCCCGCGTGAGCGGCCGCTCCATGGAGCCCCGCCTGCACCACGGCGACTACTGCGTTTTCCGCGCCAACGTGGCCGGCACCCGCCAGAACAAAATAGTGCTGGTGCAGCACAGCTCCATAGCCGACCCCGACACCGGCGGCAGCTACACCGTAAAGAAATACACCAGCAAGAAGAAATACGCCGAGGACGGGACTTGGGAGCATGAAGAGATAATCTTGAAACCGCTGAACCCGGAGTACGTCGATATAGTGATCCCGAACGCGGAAAACGAAGAGTTTATGGTAGTGGCAGAAGTGGTGGGAAGTATTATTAATTGATCTATCACTCAGCGAATCTTAATTATGGTCGCAACGAATAGCGAAGCAAACAAACCAATCAAGAGCATTACTATCCCAATTGCCCACGGTAAATCCTTTACGATTTTTTTTACTAGGGATGGGATAGGAATATTAGGTTCTGATGCTAAGCCTAGGTCCACAAAAAAACATTACATGCTTCTTTTTGACAGACTGGGGATTAGCGCCCATGAAACTCAGGAAGGCAAAACTAAAAAGCATAAGCATTTGGGACGAGTGAACTTTATAGATAATCTTCAAAAAGTGTCCCGTTTTATTGAAGACAGAATTGGTTCCCAAGAATTTTTAACGCAAATGCGCAATCCAATTTTGACTAACCGGTTTTTTCTTCCGCTACCTGACACGCAAAATGCGAAGGATTGCTTAAAGGTTCAAGGGAGAAGGGCTGAGGTGGAACCCAATAGCTTTAAACCACAATTATTAAATGCGAATCAGCTTTATGAGAGCGGGAAGCACCTTTTTCTTGTATTTACAAAAGCTAGAACACGTTACCATCTGAATGGGTTTCTCGTATTTGTAAATCCAGAGGCTATGTTCTTTCTGGGAACAGACGTGATTTTAGAAGTCTTTGCTTTGGCAGGTTTTAACTGTAAGGAATTTAAAAAGGATATGTATATTCCATGTAGCCCGGAATTTGGGGGCAGAATTGTTTCAAAAAGGGAACTAGAGATTTCAGCCAAAACAAGTCTCGCAGCTCTTTCTCCTGCAATTATTAAGCTCAGTGAAGCGCTGAGTAAAACTATTAACGGTCTTGGATCTACGCCATCAGCCACGAAAGAATTAAAATGAATTTGGATCAATAAATTGGGTGGAGAAAAATGTATGTCAAACAACAGATTCAGCCCGGAGAAGTTTCATCAGTTCCGAATTGTGGACGAAAACAATCAGGTAGTTGGTCACGTTCGAGTGAAACCAAGTGGAATTCATTGGGCGCCCAAGAATGCAAAGATATGGTATGCAGTATCAATTGAAAAGTTTGCGCTGTACATGGAAGGAAATGGCAGTCGGAAAACAAAATAGTGTTTTATACTGCTTCATATGAGTCCGATTAATCGCACGGCCCCAATTAGACGAGGATTTGCCACCCAAGATCAGTGGGCCTTTCGGATTTGCCTGGATATTTTGAAAAACCCTGCAGATTATGACTGGATGCAATGTGAGACTGCTCCCGACGAGGTATCTGGAGCGTTCTTTCTTGACGATATACTTGTTAAACATAAAGACGATACTTATACGTTTTTACAAGTAAAACACCGGCAACATGCAACTTCGCCTTGGACTTGGGACGAACTTCTTGCTCAAGCGGAATCAGCACGCGGGGGATTGAAGACCTCGTTAATTCAGAAATGGCATCGGTCCATATCTAAACCAGAAATCAAGCAAAAGATTCGCCTAGGCAAACTGCTTACAAATGGCCTCGCTAGCCCAGAACTTAATAGTTGCTTAACCGATAACAAAATAGATGTGGCTCTTCTTGAGTCAACTAACCCAGATATTTTTGCAAAGGTTGTACAGCAACTGGGCTCAATCAAAGAATTGAAAGAGTTTGCTGAATCTTTTGCTTTCTGCTTCTCGCAACCTGATTTTGCCGAAATGGACGTGGTTACGCGCCAAGGGTTTCTAAAATACGGGGCAACTAAAGCTGGGCTCGATAATTTATTGATCGCAATCCAGAAGGAGTGTCTTAAACAAGAAACTGCCCCTTGGACCATTCAAACCATTTTCGAAAACTGTGAATTTTCTACCCCCAGACATTTGAACGAAAATTTCTCAATTCCAGCGGATTTTCAAATATTTGACATTGCAAAGCATTCGGAAACCCTGAAAATGTTTAAGGACATCGCAGGAGGAATTCAGGTATTAGTGGGGAATCCGGGGTCGGGAAAAAGCACCTAT
This sequence comes from Elusimicrobia bacterium HGW-Elusimicrobia-3, assembly GCA_002840355.1. Taxonomy (GTDB): domain Bacteria; phylum Elusimicrobiota; class Elusimicrobia; order Elusimicrobiales; family UBA9959; genus UBA9959. Next base: position 20,551 of record PHAL01000010.1, read on the forward strand.
CTCGCTTGGCTCTATAAACATCTAACTGGGAATGGTTCAGTCGTTTTGCATCATCATTATCATATTAACCCGTCCGATCCAATTCCACTCGCGCGCATCCAAGCCCAGAGGGTAATAGAAGCGCTTAAGGCACAATGCAAAGACCACAGCGAGCTATTAGGGTCGCTTGTTCAACAAAATGCAGAGAATGTTTCGCTTCGTGATTTTCTAAACAAGATCGCTACTGAATTGTTTACCCAAGGGAAAACAGCAATCTTAATAATCGACGGATTAGACCATGCCTTGCGACAAGATGCCGTTCGGGAGCTAAAGGAGTTGTTGCTTGAGGCATGTGTTCCACAGAATGGACTATGGATTTTATTAGGAACACAGGTTAGCGCAAGAACATATTTGCCCCAGATAGTCTTCGACAAATGTCCAGAAACCAACTGGATAGAAATAGAAGGGCTAACATCTTCTGCTGTTTCATCAGTAGTACGAAAAAATGTGCTTCAGTTGAAATTGCCAGACAACTCGATGCAGTTGAATGACCTTTGTGATGAGATTTATAAACTCTGTAGCGGTAACCCTCTTCATCTCAGATATATTTTAAATACGCTTCGGTTGAAAAAGACCTCCTCAATAGTTACAGATTATGATTGTCGAGGCTTGTTGCCATATTCGGATGATATCGAACAATATTATCAAGCTCTATGGCGTAGTTTGCCGAACTTTACAAAATCTTTGGCGTTAGTATTTGTTTCGGCTTCTTTTGAACCGACTCAAGAGCAATTATGCCAGATTGCTACTGCTTTAGGCCTTCGCGTAAACGAAATTACAGAAGCTTTGCAGAATATCTTACATTTACTTAAAAATCAACATGGGCATTTGTCTATCTTTCATAATAGCTTTAGGGAATTCCTAAACAGCACGATAGAACTTGCACAGCAACAAAATGGATTAAAAACTGCGCTGCGTGATTGGATTAGGGGGAGCAAATACCAGGATTTGAAATGGGCGCATACTCGAATACTCGAATATGAACTTGGGAATCCAGAACCTCTACTTGAAATAGATCGCAAATGGGTAATTGAAGCTGTTAGTTTTCCGCGCCCCCAACATCTTATAGATGAACAACTCGCGGCGGGAACGGAAGCGGCATTTAAGACCGGAAGATGGGGGAAATGCCTAGAGCTTTCAACATTAAGGGAATATTTGACAAACACAATAAGTTATCACGACGGATATTTTATCCCAGCTTGGATTTTAGCCTTCGAACTCTCGCCTGAGAAGAACCTAAACATCCAGTTTAACACTCTTGCCCATGAGCAACTAGTGGCTATTAGTAGAGAGATGCAACGATTAGGGAGATTCTTTGAAATCGAGCAGGATGTGTTTTCTGCCTTAAACGATAAACATCGCACGCAAAACGTTAGAGCCAACGGGGATATTGGCGGTAAGACCCCAGAAATCGCTCTGTCAACAATAGAAATATTGACGTTGAATGATGACTGGGACGTTCCAAATGTTCTTGATTATATCCGCCAGTATTCGGGAACTGGATGGGCGCCGATCCTAATTGGCCATTTAGCCAGAAGGACAATAGAAACTTTTAAATTTGCGAAATTAGACGATATTGAGAAAGGACTAATTGGCGATTCTGAGCGGTATGAATTCTATTTTGCCTGTGCGAAAGCTGGACTAGAATCCAAGTCTGCAAGATTGCTAGAGCTCTTAAAAAATATAGATTCGGCTAAGCTGCCCCCCTTAGGGATGCTCTTTTGTGAGTTAATGGGGATATCAAGCAGTCATCTCCCAGAACTAGCCCCATATCTCTCTCTACCGAATACTATTCCAGAGTATGATACAGGGCACAGAGAGCATCGAGCCAATGTTTTTTACGAAGGTTTTCTTACAGGCATTTTGTGTGGACTTAAGGATAATATCTCTATAATCCAAGAATGGGAAAGGGGATCAGACTCAACGTGGGCACATCTCATCTATTCTCGTATTCTAAAGGCCGGATTTGCCACCGGAGAAAAGCTAAAGAACGGGGCCAAATTAGATTTGCTGATACCACTATCATTTTTGGATGACATCGGGGCCTTAAAATGGCCGCAAGATAGAGATCGGCTTGAGTATCAACACTCATTAAGATTAAGCCTCTCAAAGATTTGTACGACTTTAATAAGTTTAATCCGCTTTCAGGGTTTTGCAGTGCAGTTATCTTTAGAAGAAATCACTGCGCTAAAGGTAAGCGATCATTTTGGATCTTATAATTTTATTGAGTTTCTCGATAGTCTTTGCACGAATATCCTTACTCAGGAACAATTGCGTTCCTTGGCGGATGAAGAGCTGGACAATATTCAAAAGTCTAGCGACACGTTCCCTGACCGCTCGAGCCGCTCATTAAAGATAGCAAGAATAGCTAAGATCCACGCAGATATCACGATTGCAACTACATTCTTATGGAAGAGTTTTAATTATCTTCTGGGTTATGGTTCTCATAAAGACCCTTTCTTGGATCGGGTCATGGAGAGCATTAAGGTCGCGCATACTATTTCACCAGAGAGGACAAAATCGCATCTAGCACAGTTGGGCCCCATGGCTGCATCTATTCGGGACTACACCGACGGCGATGACACGAGATATTTCCCCGAATATCTGGCCGAGATTTTGGTGAGTACGCTCCCGGAATATCTTCCGGGATACTTTGTGGCCCAAGCCCAAAAGGAAAATTATTTTCTCGCAGAAGATATATTCGAGTCTGTAATCAAGGCGTTGGATCTTTCATCCCCATTTTCGTTTGCACTTGCAACAACGGCTATCGATAGTGGTTCTTTCCTAACTCTGAAAAAACGAGCCGTGTCTGATCGGTTAGCGGCAAATGCCGTTAACTGTATTGAAAATTACTTCGGCCCAATGCGGTTTGATGTCGATAAACCTAGCCCTAGCCCTTTTGCCGATGAGCATAAAGGTATAGATTTCTTAGCAATCCCTGTTTCGAATATTTCCGACAAGCTTGATGCGGTTAATAATACATGGAATAAATCCCGGTTCCTTGCGAAATGGGCAAATGTTCATAGAGAGAGCAATTCAGAACATACTCCAGAGATTTTCGAGTATTTGTCAAAGTATATAGAGCAAGTCGGGGAAAGCCAAGCCGATGCGGAAATCTTGGATGTTGCATACAAGTTGGCGTTCCCACATAACAAGGAGAAGGCTTTTCAATATGTTGCGTGGGCACAGGCTAATAGTTCTGGATGGGCTGAACATTTTTCAAGTGCGGAAGATGCTCGGCGGCGATGGTGCTTTATTAGGGCAAACTTTCCAGATCGGTATTCGGAGTTCTTTCAATTAAGCATTGAGCGAACAGGGCTTCGCTACGGCCGACGGTCAACATACTTTGTGCCCATACCAAGAGGGATAGAATTCCTTAATTTATTCGCACAAAAAGAAAAGATTGATGACATTATTTCAGCTTCAATTGAAGTTGCCAAAACTCTAATAATAGACGATACTCGACAAAAAACTCCTTGGATTGATGGGCCGCTGCTTGATAGTTTGGATTTACTGATTCAGCGGCTGTCCTGGCCAGGTTCACTTGTAAGAGAGCGTGCAGCTACGGCTCTTGCCAGTTTATTACATGATTCTGAGACTAGCGCAGAAACAAAGAAACGTCTCCTAAATTGGATCTCTGTACAGGAACTTGAATCAATGGTCGTTTACGGGATACTCCCATTCGCTAAGGCAGCTTCAACTTCAACTCCTGGGTTCTCCATATTTACTGTCACCGAAATTTATGAAAGTATAACGACAACTTCGATCGCGGTAGATGTTCTAATGCAGTATATCGCAAATCACCTAAATGAGGCCCATTCACCTAAAACGCATAAAAATATATTGTTTGAAGCCCCAGTCGGATATCAGGCAGATGAATTCTTTCTTAAGTACATAAAAAACTTTTTACCGCCATCCTATCTTTTAGATGGTCAAGAGATTTCGGATAATTCTGGCAGGCCGTTTATTAATGATTGGTGCTTTACCGCAAATTCAATTCAGACCCAACTTGGGATCGAAAATGACGCTTCTGTTTTGGATTTCATGGGACACCGTGAAGACCACCTTTTAATTGCAGTGTCCACTAAACAAAGTGAAATATATCGCTCTGCTTTTCTTAGATGTCTTAATGGCTATTATCGCGCTGGGGGAATGTCACGGGATTTTTATCTCGATTATGCACTTGCCACCATACCAATCGACCTTTCATTGTGGCAAATATTGCCAACACGTAAGCCAAAATGGTGGCCAGGGAACAGTCCCATTCAAAACAGCACAGATAAAGGTGGACTGCCCAATATCTCATATGATTTAGAGATACAAAATATCATCAAAACTAGAGATATTCGAGTGTTAGCGTTAGATGGTCGCATCTCGGCCCAGCAGGATTCCAAAATTTCTTCCGGAATATCTCTTATTGGATTTGGGTATAAAATTGGAGGCCCCAATCTTCCATCTGCAGAAGAGATATGGAAATGTGTTGGAAATACACGTTGTGAGCTTACCCCGCCATCAGCGATGAAAACGCCAATCGCTCACCTCGAATCTTCTTCTGACTATTTAGCAGTCGGAACCCCCAAAATCAGGATTAAAGATGCTGAAATTGCGAAATTAGTGGGGGGCTATGGTTGGTTCACTGTCCCAACATGGCAATGGTTTCGTATGCGAAATGCTGCGCCCTTTGGATTAACTAAAGATATATTCCCGTCAGTTAATCTCTCAATTACCCCAACTGAGCTTGCCTTTTTAGAAAATGGAATAAGAGTCGGAGGTAGTTCTGACTGGACAGATGGGGTTCTTGAGCGAGAAGATGCGGACATCCCTCCTCAGTATGGGCACTATATAGAAGTGCGAAACGATTTTCTAAGCTCTACCCTCAAAAACATGGGGCTCCGATTAGGCTTTGTCTTAAAGCTAAGTGTTAGTGTAAAAGAAGATGGATATGGGAAAAAAGCCAAAAGATTTAACAATTATAAGGTATTCAGTTTTTCCCCAATAATAACATAACAAAATCTAAAACCTTGCAAAATTACGAAGTGACAAAATGAACTGAGCGAGAGTTAACTCATGAGCTGGAAAATTCAAAAGCGTATGGATGTAGGAACAAGCAACCCAATCGTTGCCCGAATAATCATCGGCTTGTCAGAAGTCGCGGATTTCACAACCCTCGCGAAGGAAACCAAGAATAGATTGCAGGAGAACTGCCATGAAATAGCAGAGTTTTTAATACATGCCGATAAAGCTGCTAAGCCTTTGATCGCTGAAATAAACAGCATTGTTGACGACTTAAATGTAAAAGGCGTACAAACACAAGCCGATGGGCGATGCATCAATCTACCGCACACTTCTAAAATTGAAAATTCACGCCTATTTTTAAAATATGCTAAGCAGGCACTATCTGGCATTGCGCACAATTTTCAGATCATATTTAACAAACCATATCAGGGACCACATTTTCACAAAATCAAAACTGAGTTCAACACAATATTTGGACAAGAAGACATTCTTACACGCCTTATTACCGAAGACGAACCTTGGATAAAGCAATTAATTGAGTTGCGGAATGAAGACGAGCATCCCAATAGCGGAAAACCTTTTTTCAGCGACTTTGACATAAACCGAGCCGCTAATGGATACGGCATAACACTACCGCTCTTCTTCAACGGCACCGCAATCAATAACATCCTTGAAGTTTTTAATTACAACCTTCTAACTTTTTCTGAAGAGGCCACTGTTCTTGCTTTGGAGAAATATTTTATGCCCAACATAACCTTGTTGGAAATACCAGAAAAAGACCGCAATCCAGATATTCCAAAACGCTACACCTTTGGCTTAAAGACAAAACCAATAGGGTGAATCAATTTAAAGATGTTCTAACTTTCTGATTATCACACAATGGCTATCGTAATTCCGGATTCGGCTTTGGGGGACAGGGCTTACGGCATTAATGCCGGGGAGAAGTATCTCCTTAAGAAGCTCAGGGACGCGCTGCCGGCCGATTGCCTTGTCTGGCACAACGTCGAGCTGCCCAATCATTATCAGCCGGACATAGTGGTATATCTGCCGCGCTTCGGCATTCTCATCTTCGAGGTTAAGGATTGGGAGAAAGAGACGCTTGCCCGGCTGGGCAAGGATTTCTGGGAGATAAACGCTGACGGCCGCCGCAAGCAGGTGCGGTCCCCGCTGGAGCAGGTGCGCAATTACTATTACGAACTGGCCCGGCTCTTTGAAAGCAAAAGAGTGCTGCTGCGGGGGGAAGGCAACTACAAAGGCTCCTTCAAGCTGCCCATAGCCTACGCGGCGGCTTTTACCAGGCTCCGCCGTAAAGACCTGCCAGAGGAAGCCCTGCGCGAGCTGGACCCACGCAAATTCCTATTCCGGGACGACCTTGAGCCGCTCGGCAATACCGTAACGGGGCCGGAGCTGGATAAATTCATGCGCTCGCTTTTCAGCCAGGCTTTCTGGCCTAACGAGCCGCTTTCTGCCGAAGAGCTGGACGCGCTGCGCGGCGCGCTGTACCCGGAGATCACTCTGACCAAAGAGTGCAAGACCGGGCCCAGGCGCATAATCCTGGACATAACCCAGGAGCAGATGGCCAAGAAGGCGGACTCCGGGCACACCATAGTGCGCGGTATCGCAGGCAGCGGCAAATCGCTGGTGCTGTGCGCCAAGGCGAAGATAATCGCCGAGGCCCACCCGGACTGGAAGACGCTGGTGATGTGCTTTAACAACAGCCTTAAAAGCCAGTTGGACTTTTACCTCACACACCTTAACGACATCTTCATCACCAAGCCGGCTAAGCCCAATTGGGAGGTGGGCGCCTTTTACGGATTCCTTTTCAAACTGGCCAAGGAGCTGGGATACAAGGACCTGCCGCACGACCTGTTCCAGCATGAAGGCGACGGCAACGACGAGGCCTGCAGCGCGGTGGCAGGGGAGCACCTGCAGAGGATGGCGGCCCTGCCCGGCGCACCCAGGTACGACGCGCTGCTTATAGACGAGAGCCAGGACTTCCATCACTCCTGGCTTAAGGGGCTAATGGGGTTCCTTAAATCTGAGACTAACTTCATTATTCTCGCCGAGGACCCCAACCAGAAGATATACAAACGCAACTTCACGTACAAGGACGCAGGCATAAACGCAGTGGGGCGCGTGCGAAAACTGCCGGTGGCTTACCGCAGCACCAAAGAGATAATCTTTCCCGCGACGATGCTGGTACAGAACTCCAACCCCGACGAGTTCTTCAAGCAGTACGTGGGCGAGGATAACTTTACGAGTCTCTTCAAAGAAGCAGGGGGCAATCCCCCGCAGGTTGTGTTGGTCCCCTGCGAGTTTGCCGGAGAATACCTGCTGGAGAATATCTGCAACGACATAAAGTCCGGGCTGGCATATTCAGACATCGCGGTGCTTTGCCCGAACAGGGAGCAGACCGGGAAGTTTCACGGTTACCTGGACCGGCACAAGATCCCGGCGTACTGGCTGGTCAAGGACGCCGAGGCGAAGAACAATTACGACGCCGCCCTGGACAAGGTGCTTATAAGCACCGTGCACTCCGCCAAGGGTCTGGAGTTCGAGAAGGTTTACTTCATGAACCTGGAAATGTTCCCACTGGAGTATCTCAACGAGCGCGAGAACGCGAGCATGGTATACGTGGCCATGACCCGCGCCAAGAAACACCTCACCATAGTAAGCGGCAGCACCACCCCGACTTTCTCCAGGATCCGCGAAACAGTGCAGAAATACTGCACAGATGATGGAGGATAAGAGAAGAAGACCTGCTTTGTTCAATAAAAGGCCGGAGGCTGAGACCTCCGGCCTTTTTGTTGTCTTTTATGTTACTCGGATTCTGTAGATCCATAGTCAACATATGCGATAGATTTGCTTAAGCAGATACCTGGGGACATTTAAATGAAAATACTTAAAGATTTTGGTAAAAAGGTGCAGCTTTATCGAAAAAAGAAGGGGCTTTCGCAAGAAGAGCTCTCGTTTGTGGCCGATCTGCACAGAACCTATATTAGCCAAATAGAAGCCGGCAATCGCAATGTCGCGCTAAAAAACATTGTCAAAATTGCAAAAGCCTTAGGAGTTAGCCCTAAAGATCTCTTTGACAAGTGATGCCATGAAGCCACTAATCAAATACCAGGGATATTCCAGAAAGGAAGTCCACGATATCTTTGAGCCTCACACACGGTTTGTTCCTAGAGGTGGACCATGGGGAAACTGGGGCGCAATTAAGATAGATAAGCGACCCGGTGATTATGTCTTCCTCGCCACTTTGGGGACCACACAGTCTGGGCATAAATTCGATGAGGGGATAACTGAGGATGGGGTTTTGACTTGGCAATCGCAGCCGGGACAGGCGCTAAAGGAAGCGAGAATTAGGGAATGGATTCGGCATGATGAGTCTAAAAACTCAATTTACTTCTTTCTTCGAATTAATAAGAGAAAGAACTCTCAATATACATACTTGGGTTTGCTGAAATACATCTCGCATGACACAAATAGAGAAAAGCCTGTTTATTTCCACTGGCAGATACTTGATTGGGACATAACACAACGGGATTTAGACAGAACTGGCATAAAGCTAAGTAAGCCCACATCTGAGCCAAGAGATATCAAGCTTGATTCGCTAGTTGCTGGCGAGCCACCAGCCAGGTATGAAGCGAAAGCCCAGGGCACAGAAGTGTTTCGTTCAAAGAAAAAGCCAGATTACGCCAAGAGAGATGAGAAAAATAAAAAGATTGGCGATGCTGGTGAACTACTGGTCCTAAAATCAGAGATAGAGCTTCTAAAAAAAGAAGGGCTCCTCGAATTGGCCGAGAAAGTTCGGCATACATCTAAACTCATCGGAGACTCTGCCGGTTACGATATCGAGTCATACAACAAAGATGGGGGAATCAAATACATTGAAGTAAAGACGACCCAAGGGGGGAACGATACTGATTTCTTTATGAGTAGCAATGAGGTTGCATTCAGTGAGTCCCACCCAGACAATTACTTCATATACCGGGTTTATGACTTTTCTGAAAAGGAAAACTCGGCCAAGTTCTTTGTTATAAATGGGGACCTTAAGAAAAGCCTTACTCTTACCCCTGTCCAATACCGGCTTAGTTGCCGAAGTCTAAAAGAGCAGGCCCAGTAAAATGAAAGACAACATCATTCGTTATCGCGAGATGTGTGCGGCTGAGCAGCATGATATGCTGCAAAAGGGAATGAATTTCAGACTTAATCCGCAGTACTCGGTTCTTTTGATGTCTCAAAGGACTAATGCTCCATATAAAGATGCTATTCACCCTGACGGCATAACAATTGAATACGAAGGGCATGACCTGCCCAGATCACAGCAGATACGCGACCCTAAAACCGTGGACCAGCCCAGATTTACCCGGGGTGGGAAGCCAACTGAAAACGGCAAGTTCGCAGATGCAGTAGATCAATATAAAAAAGATCCAACCAAATGCGAGATTGTGCGGATGTATGAAAAAGTCTTTGACGGGGTTTGGTCGGAAAAAGGATTCTTTAAGCTTATTGACTACAAGATTGTGAATGATGGTACTCGGAAGGTGTTCCGATTCATATTGGAAGAGGTCGAGGTTAGTTTCGAGCACAAGAAAGTTGAAATCACTCTAGGCAAAGAGCGCAGCAGGATTATTCCTAGTTCAGTTAAGAAAGAGGTCTGGGCGCGAGATGGTGGCAAATGCGTTATGTGCGGTTCCACCGATGAGCTGCATTTTGACCACGACCTGCCTTATTCCAAGGGCGGAACCAGCATCACTGCTGCAAATGTCCGAATCCTCTGCGCCCGCCACAACCTTCAGAAAAGTGCAAAGATTGAGTGAGATCGTCTGCGTCAGTTATATTCAGTAGTTAAAAAGACACACAGATTACCCAAGGAGCATTTATGATAACCCCAAAGTCATCAAAGATTGAGGAGATTCTTAATTCTTCAACCAAATACGAAGTTCCTAAATATCAGCGGGCGTATTCTTGGGGGAAAAGTGAAGCGGTTGAGTTTTTGGAAGACTTAACAAGTTATGCAGAGGCAAATGGGGGGAAAAAGATTCGCCTATTTCTAGGGACAATGATCTTTGATACCTCCTCCGAGGATGAAAAGATATTAAAGGTAGTGGACGGGCAACAGCGAATAACAACGATCATGCTCCTCTTGATTGCCTGCCGGAACCTGGCAAAGAAGATTAATGACACAAGACTGGCCCAGGAAATTCAAAGACTGATTACCTTTACAAATTTAACTAATGCGCAGGAGGATGGGGAAAAGCTGATGGTCTCAGAGTCGATAAAGAATATCTTCAATGAGATTTCCAAATTTGAGTGGAATGGAGACTTCCCAACAAAACTTGGGCTAAAACATATTAAGCGTCAGGTGAATCGGGTAAAACCTATCTATGATTTCTTTTGGGATGAAATTTCAAATTATGATTCACGGCAACTCAGCACATTCCTTGATGCGATTTACAACTCATATATAGTTCGGATCGATATCCGCGATACAGTTGAGGCATTCAGCATCTTTGAGCGGACAAATGCTCGCGGGATGGACCTTGAAGCCTCAGATCTCTTGAAAAACTTTCTTTTTTCAAAGGGTGTTGCTGGATTAGAGGAGAGCTGGGCTCAGATCAGTGACAATGCTGATGGGAACATCCTCCGAATGTTGAAGTATTTTTACGTTTCAAAGCATGGCTATGTCAGCAAGGCGGATCTCTACAAAAGGATTAGAGAATACGGGGATGTAATTACTGCACCTGTTCTGGTTGAAGAATTAAAGGACTTCGCTGAATATTTTGCAGCAATTAGAATGTCAGATGTAAATGGGATTCGAGAATATTTTGAAAAGATTGGGCATGTAACCATTGCAAAAGATGCTGACAAATATGAGGATTTGCATGTTTCGCTTGAGGGATTGCGGTTGTTTAAGGTTTCGCAGATCTATCCGCTAATCTATTCTGCCATAGAATGCTTTAAGCGTGCTGGTGGGGCTAGCGACAAGACCCTTTCAAAGAAATTTATAAGCTTAATCAAGGCGCTTGAAAGGTATCACTTTGTAAACAACGCCATTTGTGAAAGGATTGGCAATGAGGTTGAAAAGCCATATGCTGACTTCTGTCTTAAATACGCAAAATCAGACAAGTTTGCGGAAATAACACAGGAATTGGTTGGAGTGCTAAAGAATAAGCTCGCCCACAAGGATGAGTTTGTCTCGAGGTTTACAGATCTCAGTTATTCTCAAGACTCAATCCCGTTGCTTTCCTATATATTTGATAGGACAAACAATTACTCGCTTGCCCCCGGCCAAAGAGTGAGAATATACAACTCCGATCAAAAGGTTTTGCGAAAAAACCACAACATAGAGCACTTTTACCCACAGAAACCCGAGGCAGAGATGAAAAAAGATTCGCACACTCAAGAGGTTGTCGATAATATCGGGAATCTGCTTGCCATTAGCTTCCGAGTCAACTCAAAGCTCGGAAATATAAGCCCAGAAAAGAAGGTGGCTAAGTTGCGCGGTTCACTAGACAAGGAAATAATGAATACCCCTTACGTCAAAGATTTTCTCAACAAGTATGGGGGAAATGCTTCCGCGTGGAATAAAAAGATGATTGAGACGAGGGCCAAAGATCTAGCGAACGAGTCTTACGATAAAATCTGGAAGTTCGAATAAGGTATTCTTATTTCTTAATCTTGTAGTGGAGGAAAGTGTATGATAAACAAAAAAACAGTCAGTGCGATGAAGAAAGTAGACAAGGCATTGGCAACAATCGAGGAAGTTATAAAAGAGCTTAAGGAAGCAAGAAAGATATTTCGTAGAAGCATTGGCCAGCAAGGGCGGCAGATGCACAAGGGTAGATAGTCAGCCTTATTTATTCGATGAGGTGGCGGGGACCGATGCAACTGCGCCGGCTAGCCCACTGTCTTCTTCGACATTACGCCGCACCCCTGCCAGGCGCGTATCCTTGAAGCGCTCCAGGCAGAGCGCGAATACCGCAAGTCCTTCAAAAACCTTATTGTTGCCGTCGCCGGCACCGGTAAAAACATTATTGCCGCGCTGGATTAGAAAAATTACTGCCTGGCCAACGGCAACAGGCGGCCCAGGCGCCTGTTTATAGCGCACCGCGACGAAATTCTCGACCAGAACCTGGTCACCATGCGCAATGTCTTAAAGGATCCCGACTTCGGGGCGCGCATGGACGGCAACCACGGTACGCCCGCAGATATGAGCCACGTGTTCTGTACTATCTGAGCAATTTCCCGTCGGACTTTATGTTTCAGCTAACACCTGCAGAGGTTAAAAATGGTTATCACAGATTGTGATATCCAATTCTCATAAGATGGGATTGCGCAAGCGGCCGCGCACTTTTACCGAGAACGGTGTCGCCATGCTTTCAAGTGTTTTGAAAAGCCGCCGCGCGATAGATGTTAATATCCAGATAATGCGCACCTGATTCTGGGCGGGTTGCCCTTTTTGTAGAATGTAGGTGCGGGATCCTTCCATGGCGCGGCGCGGTATAATTAATGCCACTAAGATTTAAATCACTATGTTCCGGCAGCGGCGGCAACGCGGCGCTGCTGTGGACCAAAGCCGGAGCGCTGCTGTTGGACTTCGCGCCCGGCAGCCAGCGCAGGTGCCGCCAGGCGCTGGAAGACGCCCGCGCCCTGTGCCCGGCCATCGCCGGGGTGCTGGTGACGCACGCCCACGGCGACCACATAAACGCCAATTCGCTGAAGGTGCTGCGCGAGGCCGGCCTGCAGGTGCGCTGCCATCCCGAGGTGGCGCGGCAGATAGCCATGAAGTACGGGAGTGAATGGACCCCCGGCGTGATCCCTTTCGAGCGGAGCGCCAAGGTGGGGGATTTCAAGGTAGCTCACATGCGCGTCTCCCACGCGCCCAACTACTGCACCACGGCCTTTGTCATAACCGCCAAGGCGGACGGCCGCCGGCGCAAAGTCTGCCTGTTCACCGACCTCTGCGCCTTCACCGACGAGCACGTGGCCACGGCGGCGGACGCGGATTTCATCTTCCTGGAAGCCAACCACGACCTGGAGCTGCTGAAGAAATTCGGCCACCCCGGCTCGGAGTTCCACCTGTCCAATCTGCAGGCCGCGCGCTTTCTGCACAAGGCCTGCGGCGCCGGCGCGTCGCAGCCGCAGGCGGTGGTGCTGGGCCATTTGAGCGAGGAGTGCAACCGCCCGCACCTGCCGGCCCTGGAAATAGCGGCCTATTTCAACCGCAAGAAACTGGCCGTTAAATTCGAGGTGCACCTGGCCGCCCGCCACGAGCCCGGCCCGGTGATAGTCATAAAATAATGGAAAACCAGGAGCTCACCGCTATCTTTGGCGCCGGCGGCGCAGTATCGCGGGCCATAAAGGGCTTTGAGCCGCGCGCGCAGCAGGCGCGCATGGGCGCGGCCGTCGCGCACGCCGTGGGCGAGGGCGAGCATTTAGTTGTAGAAGCCGGCACCGGCGTAGGCAAATCTTTGGGCTACCTCATCCCCGCCGCATTGTGGGCCGCGCGCAACCAGAAGAAAGTCATAGTGGCCACCCATACCAAGGCCCTGCAGGCGCAGCTCGTTAAGAAGGACCTGCCCGTAGTAAAGGCCGTGCTGGAAGAGCTCGGCCTGCCGCTTTCATATTTCCTGCTGATGGGATCTAGCAATTACCTGTGCCTGTCGCGCCTGGACCGGGCCGGCAAACAGGCGCCTGAGCTGTTTGACGAGGAAGGCATCCGCGCCGCGCTGGAGCAGCTGCAGGCCTGGATACACGAAGCCGAAAGCGGCAGCCGGGCCGAGCTGCCCTTCGCCGTGCCGCACCACCTGTGGGCCGAGGTGTGCCGCGACCCGGACCTGTGCCTGGGCAAGAAATGCCCGCATAAAACGGCCTGCTTCTACCGCAAGGACGTGGCCCGCGCCGCCAAGGCCGACATTGTGGTGGTGAACCAGCACCTGTTCTTTGCCGGCATGCCGCTGCCGGCCTTTAACGCTGTCATCTTTGACGAGGCGCATAACCTGGAGGAAGTGGCGGCAGCCTTTCTGGGCTTCGAGCTCACCGACCGCAAGGTAAAACGATTCCTCGACGATGTTTTTAGCCCCAAGTCCAACAGGGGGCTGGCGCACCGGCTGTCGCGGCCGCCGGCCCATTGGGTGGAAGACGTTAAAGGGGCGGTTGCCGAGATCAAGCACGCCTCTAAAGATTTCTTCTACGCGCTTACCGAGAAGCTGGAACTGAACGTGCAACCCGCCGACCGCGCCAAAACCCGCCGCGTACGCGAGGCCGGCCTGGTGCCCAACGTCATGCAGGCGCCGCTGCTGGAGCTCAGCGTGCTGCTGTCGCAGGCCATTGGGCACAGCCAGTCCGACATGGAAGAGGCCGAGATAAAGGCCTGCCTGAAGCGCTGCCTGGAGCTGGCCGCGCAGGTTAACGCCTTCCTGGAATGCAAAGAAGAGGCCTGCGCCTACTGGGTAGAGGTCAACGACAAGAAGAAAAAGCCGGAGATCTCGCTGCACATGTCGCCGGTGGACGTATCCGAGGACCTGCGCAAAGAGTTGTTCGGCCGGAATTACCCGGTGGTGCTCACTTCGGCCACGCTGGCTGTGGACGGCTCTTTCGGGATGCTCAAATCCCGCGTCGGGCTGGACCAGTGCAACGAGCTGCTGCTGGATTCGCCCTTTGATTACACCAGGCAGGCGGGCATTCTGGTGCCGCAAGAGATGCCGGACCCGGCCGCCGAGGCAGCGGCGTATGAGGCGGCGGTTATAGACGCCTGCGTGAAGGTCTGCGGCGCGGTTGAAGGCGGCATCTTCCTGCTTTTCACCAGCTGGCTGTCGCTGGAGCGGGCCGCGCGCGCCCTGGCGGGCCGCGTCAGCGGCAGGCTGATATTCAAGCAGGGGGAAGCGCTGCCGACAAAGCTGATAGCGGATTTTAAGCACGCCGGCAACGGCGTGCTGCTGGCCACGGACACTTTCTGGCAGGGCGTGGACGTGCCCGGGCAGGCGCTGGCCTGCGTGGTGATAGCCCGCCTGCCGTTCACTTCGCCCGACACGCCGCTGGAAGAGACGCGCCAGGAGTGGATGACGGCCAAGGGCCAGAATTTCTTTGTGGACTACACGCTGCCCAAGGCCGTGGTGAAGTTCCGACAGGGCGTGGGGCGCTTGATACGGACCAAAAAGGATTTCGGCGCCATAGTGATACTGGACCCGCGCGTGCAGACCGCGCGCTATGGCGGCAAGTTCCTGCGCTCCATCCCCCGCTGCGCCCGCCTGGGCGACTTCAAGGCCCTTAAAGCCTTCTTCAGCGCCCGCGGCTAGGCGGACTTCCACACCAAGCTGGCGCAGGAGTTAATAGACGGCCTGGAATAGTCTTCACATCACAAATCATCCCCGACATGAAGCCGATACCCTGACCATACATGCTCCCGCTGCAGCGTTAGCCGCGGGCGGGCTCATAGCGGGCTGTAGCGCTTGTCCGGTGCGGCCCGGTTTAGTATCATGAAAAAATAGTCGGGGGGGATCATGAAAAAGCTGGCGCTGAGCAAAGCCTTCACTCTTATAGAGCCGGGGCCGGTGGTGCTTGTGACCACGGCTGACGGCGGGAAGATGAACGTAATGACCATCTCCTGGACGATGGTGATGGATTTTACGCCGCGCTTCGCCCTGCTCACCGGGGCGTGGAACCATTCCTGCGCGGCCCTGCTCAAGACCAGGGAGTGCGTGCTGGCCATACCAGGCAAGGACCTGGCGGAGAAAGCCGTGCGCATAGGGTGCTGCTCCGGCAGCGACACCGACAAGTTCAAGAAATTCGGGCTGACGCCGCTGGCCGGCAGCAAGGTGAAGGCGCCGCTTATAAAAGAGTGCGTGGCCAACATAGAGTGCCGCGTGGTGGAGCACATCAAAGAGCACGACATCTTCGTTCTGGACGGCCTGGCCGCCTGGACCGACGGCAAGCCCGCCGCTGGGCGCATGTTCCACGCCGTGGGCGACGGCACTTTCGTCCTGGACGGCCGCCGGATAAGCCACCGCCGCATCATGCGCGCCAAGCTCCCCGCCGGGGCCTAACGGAGCAGCATATACTATAATCGCTGTAGCCCGCGGCGGTAAAAAGGGAGCAGTATGGCGCTTAAATTCAAATTCGATGACTGGTTCGATGAGCGGCTTGTCGAACTAATTAAAGAAATGCCGGATAAATTCTCCAGCCACGAGTTTATTCTCGCCTTCGCGCAAAAGCACCAGGCGCTGTACATCGACCTGCTGTACTCCTACCGGGAGAAAGACCCGTTCGAGATAGCCCACGGGCGGCTGGCCAAGCATCTCAACGATTTCGGCGACCTGATAGTCTACGACGGCGAAGTGCTGAGCGCAGATATTTTCGGGCGCTCCAACAAATGCGCCTCCTGGCGGAAAAAGATATGAACCTTAAAATAATACCGGCGCGGGCGGCCGCTGATTGCGAGAAGGACTACGACAGGGAGCCCTGGCTCAAGTTCGCCCGCCGCATCATCAGAAACCCGTACGTTAAAGCTTTTCTGGCGCAGCGCGACGGGGGGAAATGCGCCTGGTGCGGCGGGGCCATCACCGACGGCGGCGGCGTGCACCATACCAGCTACGCCCACGCCTGCACCTATGCCGGCACCATAGAGGTGCGGCAGCAGACGGTGCAGCGGCACGCCAAGAAACGCATGGCCCCGGACTGCGAGAGCTGCCGGGCCGACAGCCAGGCGCGCTTCGACGCCTGCATGAACAATCTGGTCCTGGTGCACCACCTGTGCAATAAAGAGATCTCCGAGCAGCCGCAGCATTAGCCTGTTAAAGCCCCGCCCCCACAATTGGTATTATTTATGTGGCGTACGGACGCTTTGCTAATACTATGACTACCAAAAGACCGCTGTTGAAGATGAGGAACTATTTTGTGGGCGCGCTCAGCCAGGCCTATGAGGGCGGGCAGGGGGACGACAAGCCGCTGCGCGCGGCCGTGCACAGCTGCACCCAGGTCATAGACGCCGGCAAGGCCGGCCCGGCCGTATACAGCGAGCGGGGCTGCGCCTGGCTGGACCTGGGCGAGCCGCAGAAGGCCCTGGCCGACTTCAACAAGGCCATCAAGGCCGACCCCAACGACGCCGCCCTGTACAGCAACCGCGGCGACGCCTACGCGGAACTCGGCAAGTACGAGCTCGCCTTCACCGATTATAACCGGGCCATAAAGACGGACCCCCGGTTGGCCAGCGCCTATAACAACCGCGGCCAGGCCTATGCCGAAACCGGCGACTTGGAGGCGGCCATAGAGGATTTCAACCAGGCGCTCAAGCTGCAGCGGGGCCTGGTCTCGTCGATGTACAACAGGGGCTGGGTCTATTTCGACCTGGACAAGCCCGAGAAAGCCCTGAAAGACTTCCAGGCGGCACTGAAGCTGGAGCCGGGCTCGGCTGAGATACTGGGCAGCCTGGGCGAGGTGTACCAGGAGCTCGGCCAGCCCGCCAAGGCCATAGCCCAATTCACCGAGATCATAAAGCGCTACCCCAAGAGCGGCTACGCCTATAACGACCGCGGCCTGGTTTACCTGGAAGAGGGGAACCTGGAGAAGGCCTATCCCGACTTCGAGATGGCGCTGCGGCTGAGCCCGCACGACAGCGGCGTCTACAATAACTTCGGCCTGCTGTTCGCCTCCACCAAGGGCCGCGAGACCGAGGCCCCCGTGTATTTCACCGCCGCGCTGCGGCTGTCGCCCAATACGCCGTTGTACCTGTTCAACCGCGGCGACGCCTACCTGCAGATAGGCCGGGCCAAACTAGCGCTAAACGACTTCACCAAAGCCATAGACCTGGACCCGGAGGTGGGGCTGTACCACTTCGGGCGGGGCCTGGCCAATTACGACCTGGGCGAGATGAAAGCGGCCAAGGAAGACTTCACCGAGGCCCTGGAGCTGGAGCCGCCCACCGCCGAGATCTATTGCAACCGCGCGCAGGTGTGCACCGAGCTGGAGGATTATAAATCCGCCCTGGCCGACTACGCGGCGGCCATAGCGGCCGACCCGCATTGCGCCACGGCCTATTTCAGCCGCGCCGCCATATACCAGGACATGGGCAAATACGCCCTGGCCAAGGCCAATACGGCCAAGGCCCTCAAGCTGGACCCTAAAATAAAATAGGGCCCCCGTTTATATTTGGAAGTAACTGCTACTTGGCAGGGGTTTCGGGCGGCGTGGCGCGCACGAACTTGTCTTTGGCGCCCTCGCGCTCGGCGGCGGTGGCGGGGGCTATATAGTCCCGGTGGAATTCCACCAGCAAGCCGCCCACCTTCAGGGCTTTCACGCAGCGCGGCCCGCAGGTAACTATCTTCAGCAGCTCGCCGGTGAGTGAATTCTTAACGATATCGCCTTCGGTGAAGTGAAAATCAGCCATATTGCCTCCCGTGTTGATATATCTTATAACTTTTCGCTAGCCGCATACCCTGTTTAATTCCGCTATATCGTCGTTGTTCAGCTTAAGGCCCCGGCCGGTGTTCAGCGGGAACATCAGGCTTTGCGGGTCCTTTACATGGTCCAGGCCCAGGGCGTGGCCCAGTTCGTGGGCCAGCAAATTCACCAGCTGCGCCCGGTCGGTGTACTTGTAGATCTCTATGCTCTGCATGCCGCCGGAGACCCTGTACAGGCCTTCCTCGTAGCGGCCCAGCGCCGAGCCGACGCGGTTGTACTGGTCCGCTTTGATATCGAGCTGCACTATCAGCTGGTTGAGCGTGGTGCCCAGCGCGTTGAGCGTGTCCACATTGCGGTTCAGGGCGGTCTCTATCATCCTGATGCCGCCGAACTGGGTGGCCAGCGCCTGCCTGGCCCGGTTGATGCTGCGCGCTTCGGCCGGGTCGGCGCTGCCCCGCCGGTTCAGGCGGCCCACCTCGGCGTTGTAGGCGGCTTCCCTGGCCTTGTAGCGGCCCAGTATGCCTTTCAGCCTGGCTTCCTGGCCGTCCACCTGGGCGGCCAGCGCCTCGTAGCGGGCCTTGAGCTCTTTGTAGGTGCCCAGGGTCTCTTCGGTGGAGATGCCCAGCGCTTTTAATTTATCCAGCGCGGCCTGCCGGTCGTCGTAGACCATCAGTATGATGACGGCGCCGCTGCTGTCCTTTAATTCAAAAAGGTTCTTGCGCGCCGGCAGCTCCCAGGCGGTTTCGGCCTCGCGCAGGGCGTCCGTCAATTCGGCGCGGGTGATAGCGTAGCCCGGGTCTATGGCCCCCAGAGAATAAGTGATGGGGGCATAGCAGGGGAACAGCCTGGCCCGCATGATCTGCGCCGTAGCCAGGTACACGGCCTTGTGCGAGTGCCACTGGTACCAGGCCGCGCCCAGCGCCGCCAGCAGCAAAAACCAACTGAGGGCCTTACGCATATGTTAATTATACGATTTCCGGCCGGCCAACCGCGGCCGGCTCTTATTTGATAAAATTCTCACCGGACTATGCCGGACATACAACTTGAACTATTCTCACAGGCACAGGCGCACCCGGTGTACCTGTTCTTCGACACCGAGACCACCGGTTTGCCGCGCAGCTGGAACGCGCCGGTGACCGCGCTGGACAACTGGCCGCGGCTGGTGCAGCTGGCCTATATGGCCTATGACGGCGAGGGGGGGCTGATAGCCGCCGTCGACACCATGGTGAAACCGGAGGGCTTCACCATACCGGTGGAATCGTCGCGCATACACGGCATTACCACCGAGCGCGCGCTGGCCGAAGGCCGCGACCTGGGGACGGTGCTGCGCGAATTCAAGGCGCTGCTGGACCCGGCCCGCTATTTGGTGGCGCACAATATCAGCTTCGACGAGAAGATCATAGGCGCCGAGTTCCTGCGCAACGGCCTGCCCGACATCCCCGCCGTAAAACACAAGATCTGCACGATGCACAGCGCCACGGAGTACTGCGCCATACCCGGGCCGCGCGGCTATAAATGGCCCAAGCTCACCGAGCTGCACCGCAAATTGTTCAACAAGGATTTCTCGGAGGCCCACAACGCGGCCGCCGACATAGCGGCCACGGCCAAATGTTTCTGGGAATTAAAGGAGCGGGGGATACTCAAGATCCCCGTCTAATATGCAACTACCACTCGCCTCGGGCCTGAAGCCCCGCGCTACTTATTTTCTCGGCGACGCCTGCCTGTGCTGGTCGCTGGGCGAGACCATAACCCGGCTCACCTCGCTGCAGGTGCTGTATGTCTACCGGCAGCTCCGCAAGCACCCCGAGCTGGCGCGGCTGGGCGTGCACGACCTGGTGCCCTCCTACACGGCGCTGGCCGTACACGCCGACCCGCTGTGCGACTGGGAGGCCGTGCGCTGCATAGTGGACGCGGCCGTGGCCGCCATCCCTTCCGACGAGGCCAGGCTTAAAGAACGCTCGGTGAGCCACGTGCTGCCCGTCACCTACGACGGCGCCGACCTGCAGCGCGTGGCCGACCACGCCAGGATCACGCCCGAAGAGGTTATCCGCCGCCATACGGCCCCCGAGTACCTGGTGGCCATGATAGGCTTCCGCCCGCATTTCCCTTACCTGCTGGGCCTCGACCGCTCGCTGGTCACGCCGCGGCTGGACTCGCCGCGCACGGCCATACCGGCCGGCGCGGTGGCCATAGGCGGCGAGCAGACCGGCATTTACCCCGAGACCTCTCCCGGCGGCTGGAACATACTCGGCATGACCTCGCCCGACCTGCTCTACCCCATAGAGCCCGGCGATACCGTAGTCTTCAAGAGGGCCGAAGCATGAAACTCATAAACTGCGACATTGGCGAGAAAGGCCCGCTGCACGAGGGCGACCGCCTGCTGATGGACTACATACAGATCGCCAATCTGGCCTGCGACGGCCACGCCGGCGACAAGGACAGCGTGGCGGCCTTCCGCGCGCTGGCCACCGAGCGCGGCGTGGGCGTGTCGGCGCACCTGTCCTACCCCGACAAGCCCAATTTCGGCCGTGCCACCATGGAGCTGCCCGAGGCCGAGCTGCTGGCCGCGCTGGACGCGCAGCTGGCCCTGCTGCCCGGCGTAAAACACGTGAAGTTCCACGGCGCGCTGTACAACGACGCCTGCCGCGACGCCCGCCTGGCCGAGCTGCTGGCCGGCTGGCTGATGCGCAACAATATAGGCACGCTGCTGGCGCCGGCCGACTCCGAGCTGGCCGCCGCCACCCGGCGCCTGGGCATCACCGTGCTGCGCGAGGCCTTCATAGACCGCCGCTACAGCTGGGACGAGGCCACCGGCCGCTTTTGCCTGGCCGACCGCGCCGCCGGCGGCGTGATAACCGACCTGGCCGAAGCGCTGGCCCAGGCCGACGAGATAGTGCTGCGGGGCCGCGTGAACGTGAGCGGCGACCCGGCCCGGCCCGTCTGGAAAGAGATCAAGGCCGACACGCTCTGCATACATTCAGATTCGCCCATAGCCCTAGAGCTCGCGCCCAAACTGCGCGCCGCGCTGGAGCAGGCCGACAAGGCCGCCGCCGCCGCCGGCACCCGCGGCAATATACGCCTGGTGAAACCCGGCTTCTGCGGCACCGCCGGCCTGCCCCGTTACGGCAGGCAGGATATCGGCGTCTCGCCGGGCGGGGCCATGGACTGCTTCTCGCTGCGCCGCGGCAACCTGATGCTGGGCAACCCCGACAACAGCCCGGCGCTGGAGATACTGGGGCCCCCCGAGATAGAGATGCTCACGGCCGGCCGCTTTGTGCTGACCGGCGCGCAGCTGGAGGCTTTCCTGCACCGCGGTGACGCCGGGCCCGAAGAGGTGGAACACAGCCGGGTCTACGAGGTGGAGGCAGGCGACAGGCTGACCTTCGCGGGCAAGCGCTACGGCCTGCATACTTATTTCTGCTTCAGGGGCCGCGCCGGCGGCGGACCCATGCCGCCCGCCGAGGCGGTGCCTTTCTCGGCCGTCAGCAGCTGGGCCGACCCGCAGGGGCGCATACGCGTGCTCCCCGGCCCCGAGTACGGCCTGCTGCAGCAGCCCGGCATGTTCTTCCTGACCCAGTGGCGCACGACGTATAAAATGGACAAGATGGGCATACGCCTGGCCGGCGAGGTGGACCTGGCCAACGGCCTGGGCAACATGATCTCCGGCGCCGTGGCCGACGGCACCATACAGCTCACCAAGGAAGGCCCCATCATACTGCTGCGCCACCGCCAGACCACCGGCGGCTACCCGCGCATCTTCAACGTGATCTCGGCCGACGTGGACCTGCTGGGCCAGTACGCGCCCAACCAGGCCATACACTTCGTGCAGGTAACGCTGGAGCAGGCCCGCGAATTCGCCCGCCTGAAGGAAGCGGACCTCGACAAGCTCCGCGCCCCGCAGCTATGAGGCAGGTCACGGCCGCCGTCATGGAAAAAGGCGGCAGGATACTGCTGGCCCGGCGCAAGAACGGCGCGCTGGCCGGCAAATGGGAATTCCCCGGCGGCAAGCTGGAGCCGGGCGAGACGCCCGAGGCCTGCCTGCGGCGGGAGTTGATGGAAGAATTCGGGGTGGAGGCCGAGATCGGCGCCTTCGTCTGCTCGAGCAAGTTCGAATACAAACATTTGCCGATAGAACTGCTGGTATACCGGGCCCGCCATCTCGCCGGCGAATTCAAACTGACCGACCACTCGGCCATAGAGTGGGTAAAACCCGGAGACCTCTCCAGCTACGACCTCTCGGCCGCCGACATCCCCGTGGTGGAGTTGCTGCTGGGCGGTAAATAGCCGGATTACAATAGAACTACGAGGCGCCGCGGGGCGCCTTTTTTATTTAGCGGGTTCTTCGGGCTCGGGCTTGGTTTGCTCGGGCTGCTCGGTCTCGGTCTCGGGCTGGGGGAGAGCGGGCTTGTCGGTCTTGGGCGCGGGCTGGTCACCGTAAATGAACTTCACTTTGGCCGGATTCTTGGCATTGGTGGCGCCGATATTGCAGCGGGGGCATTTGCGCAGGCACTCTTCGAACTTGTTGGCCGGCGGTATCTCCCTGGCGGAAACCGGGCCCATGCCCTTGCCGCATTGGGGACAGCGCAACCTGGGTAATTTGATCATAACTCAATTTTATCTTCTTGCACGCTGGTACACAAGGGCCTGCGCCGGGCGGTTGACTTGCGGCGGGCAAACTACGATAATTAAGACATTCTGGCAGGAGGGCGCATGGAAAACCCGAGTTTCGAAGATAAGATAAAATCCGAATCGCGTATTAAATTTATCGAAGAGCGCCTGGCGCGCCTGGAAAAAGCGCTGGGCCTGGCCAAGCCCGAGCCTGCGCCCGCCCCGGCCCCGGCGGTTGTGCAGCCTCAGCCCTCCGCTGCGCCCGCCACCGTGCCCGCCTCTTTCGCCGCCGCGCCGCGGCCCGTCTCCGCCTCCACTTCCCGCATAGGCGGCAACTTGCTGGCCAAAGTCGGAGTCATCTGCTTCGTGCTGGCGGCCGGCTTCATCATAAAGCTGTCGCTGGACTCCGGCTGGCTGACGCCGCCGCGCCAGATAGGCCTGGCGCTGATGTTCGGCCTGGGCCTGATAGTGGCCGGCTTCTCCTTTATGGACGTAGACCGCGAGTACGCCAGCTACCTGCCGGCCACCGGCATCATAGTGATGTACGCCGCCGTCTTCGCCGCGCACAAGTTCCATAACCTGCTGCCCTTCGAGAGCGCCATTGCGCTGTCGGGCATGGTCACCGGGCTTTGCGTGTGGATCTATACGCGCATCAGGGAGGACATCTACCCCGTCACCGCCGCCGTGGGCTCCTATTTCGCGCCGGCCATCATGGGCCTGGGCGCCGGCAGCGTGTTCGCCCTCTACTATTACCTGCTCTGCTCCATCGGCTTCGCGGTGATCTCCATCTGGGTGAAGTCGCGCACGCTCACCGTGATCTCGGCCTACCTGGCCATACTGATGACGGCGCTGGCCGGCATGACGCTCAAGGACGACAGGCTGGCCGCCACCATGCTGGGGCTCAACGTGATAATCCTGTCCGCCGGCGTGTACTTCTATACCGTGCAGAACAGGACCCCGCTGACCGAGCGGGAATCGGCCAGCATGCTGCCGGCGCTGCTCCTCTTCTACGCCATGGAGTACTACTTCATAGACCGGCTGATGCCGGGCCTGGCGCCGTGGCTGTCGCTGGGTTTCGCCGGCCTGCTGCTGGGTCTGTACCTGGCGGCCAAGGCCCGCTTCCCGGAGGGGAAGATGGGCAGCGAGGGCATGATACTGTCCTTTATCACGGTGGTCTGCTTCCACTCCTTCTACCTGGAGCTGCTGCCCACGGGCGCGCGGCCGTGGATGTTCGTGGCCATCACGGTCTTCTTCTGCCTCCCCGCCGTGAAGCTGCGCGGCGGCGCCAGCGGGGCCTGGCGCATACCGGCGCTGGGGCTGATGGCCGTGCTGGCTATAGAGTTCTTCTCCATGGTGTCGCACCTGCTGGCCGGCACCGAGGGCAGCTGGCTGGCCGTGTCGCTGTTCTCGGTGGCCAGCATGTGGATACTGATCTGCTTCCGCGGCGACGAACTGGCCGGCACCGACGGCTACGGCCCGCTGCTGGGCGCGGCCCACCTGCTGGCGGTGCTGGGGCTGTACCGGCTCACCAAGGACGCCGGCTCGCTCGAAGTGACCGTTTCGTGGCTGGTCTACGCGGTGGCCGTCATCGCCTACGCTTTCTCGCGCAAGGACGAAACGCTGGCGCGCTCGGCCGTGTTCGTGCTGGCCTTCGCGGCCGGCAAGGCGCTGCTCTACGACGCGGCCGCCGCGCCCACGGTGGTGCGCATAGTCTGCCTGCTGCTCACCGGCGCCGCCCTGTACGGCTCGGGCTTCTTCCTGCGCAAGATAGCCGGCTGGAAGACCGAGAAACAAGCCTGAGCACCCGCCGCCGCCCATGACCGATAACAGCGCCGAAACCGCAGCCACGCCGACTAAGTACTGGGCCGACGCCGGCGCCGGCCTGGCGGCCATGCTGGTGGCGCTGCCTTCGGCCATAGCCTTCGGCGTGGCCATGTACGCCCCGCTGGGGCCGGTCTTCGCCGGCGCTGGCGCCCTGGCCGGCGTGATCGGCACCATAGCCATCGGCCTGGTGGCGCCAGCCCTGGGCGGCGCGCCGCGGCTGATCTCGGCGCCCTGCGCTCCGGCCGCGGCCGTAATGGCGGCCCTCTGCGCCCAGCTGGTGGCGGGGGGCGGCAGCCCCGAAGGCGTGATAGCCTCGCTGATGCTCGTGGGCCTGTTCTCGGGCCTGCTGCAGGCGCTGTACGGCGCGCTGGGCGGCGGCCGGCTGATAAAATATATCCCTTACCCCGTGGTCACCGGCTACATGAGCGGCGTGGGCCTGCTGATCATCCTCAAGCAGATAGCCCCGGCGCTGGGCCTGGTAAAAGCGGCCGACCCGCTGGCCGGCCTGTTCACGCCGGGCGCGTGGCAATGGCCGGCGCTGGGCGTGGCAACCGTCACCGCCGCGGTGATGCTGCTGGCGCCCCGCTTCACCCGCCGCGTGCCCGCCGCCATCCTGGGCCTGGCCGCCGGCATACTGGCCCACCTGGCCGCCGGCCTGCTGCGCCCCGCCCTGCTGGCCATGGACGGCAACCCTTTCGTCATCGGCGCCATCTCGGCCAGCCCGGCGGCCGTGTTCGCCGGCATAGCGGCCAGCTTCGGCGGCCTGCACCTGCCCTCGCTGGAGCAGCTGAAACTTTTGATAGGCCCCACGCTCACGCTGTCGGTACTGCTGTCCATAGACACGCTCAAGACCTGCGTGGTCACCGACTCGGTGGTGCGCTCGCGGCATAATTCCAACAGGGAACTTACCGGGCAGGGCGCGGCCAATGTCACGTCGGCCCTGCTGGGCGGCATGCCCGGCGCCGGCACGCTGGGCGCCACGATGGTCAGCCTGGCTAGCGGCGGCCAGACGCGCGCGGCCGGCATAATGGAGGGCGCCTTCGCCCTGGCGGCGGCGCTGCTCTTGGGCGGCACGATAGGCCGCATACCGCTGGCCGCGCTGGCCGGCATTTTGGTGGTGGTAGGCGCGCGCATGATAGACCGCTCCAGCGTGCGGCTGGCGCTCAAGCGCTCTACCATACTGGACTTCGCCGTGGTGATAGCCGTGGCCGGCACCGCGCTGGTGTCGGACCTGATAGTGGCCGCCGGCGTGGGCATAGCTTTCTCGATGCTGCTGTTCATACGCGAGCAGATGAACAGCAACGTCATACGCCGCAAGGCCACGGGGCTGGAGGTATCCTCCAAGCAGCAGCGCCTGCCGCGCGAACGCGCGGCGCTCAACGCGGCCGGGGCCCAGACGCTGGTGGTAGAGCTGCAGGGCAGCCTGTTCTTCGGCACCACGGACCAGCTGTTCAGCGAGATCGAGGCCGACCTGCGCTCGGCGCGGCGGCTGATCATAGACATGCGGCGCGTGACGTCGGTGGACTTCACCGCCGTGCACATGCTCGAGCAGGTGGGCGAGCTCATGCGCGAGCGCGGGGGGGCGCTGGTGTTCTCCCACCTGCCGGCCAGCCTGCCCACCGGCCAGGACCTGCGCGGCTACTTCAAGCAGCTGGGGCTGACGCACCACGAGGGCGCCGGCCGCGTGTTCGAGACGCTGCACGACGCGCTGGAATGGGCCGAGGACCGCATACTGGAGGAGGCCGGCGTGAAGCGGCTCTACTACGGCGAGCTGCTGGACCTGGGGGAGATAGATTTTTTGCGCGAGATGGACGAGCTGTCGCTGGCCGACCTGCGCGTGGTGTTCAAGGAACTGCGCGTGACGGCCGGCGACGCGATCTTCCTGCGCAAAGGCCACGGCGAGGAGCTGTTCCTGATCCGCCGCGGCAGGGTGCGCGTGGTGCTGCCGCTCAAGGAGACGCACCGCCCGCATCACCTGGCCGTGTTCGGGCCGGGGGACTTCTTCGGCGAGGTGGCCTTTCTCAACCGCACGCCGCGCACCGCCGACGCCCTGGCCCTCACCGACACCGACCTCTACGTCATCGGCCGCACCGCCTTCGACGAGATAGCCTCGCGCAACCCGGTGGTGGGCGCGGCCTTCTACCAGCGGCTGGCCACCGTGGAGGCGCTGCGCCTGCGCGACGCCGACCGCGAGCTGCGCCGCCTGCAGGACAGCTGACGATCCATACCGGTATAACGCCGCTCATAGGGGGGATTTGACAGTCCCTCCGTCGTAAGTTATAGTGTCTGTCGTCGCTACAACATGTAAGGCTAAACAATGACACTACCCGCTAAAATAATACTCATAGTGGACAACGACGAGGATTGGATCTCCCTGCTGGAGAAACTGCTGATCAACGAGGGCTACGGCGTGCTCAAAGCCGTTAACTGCGCCGAGGCCATAGCCGCCGCCGGCCGGGCCCGGCCGGATTGCGTGATCGCCGACCTGAAGATGGGCGGCGAGAGCGGCATGACCGTTTGCTGCCACCTCAAGAACACCCCGGAACTCAGCCATATCCCCTTCCTGCTGCTCAGCGGCGCCGAGCCCGAGGAAACCGACTGCGGCTGCGGCTGCGACGCCTTCGTCTGCAAGGCGGACGGCACCCCGGCCCTGATCAACGCCGTGAGAAAAGCGCTGGGCTAGCGCCTTTTGTATAATAAAAACATGAAGATCGATAAGCCGGGGGCCGCTTGAGCGTAAGCGGCCTGATGCGCGACGTGCGGGATTTCCTCAAGGATCTCTCGCGCGACCTGCCCGACGTGTTCCCGCGGCGCCCGGTTTACCGCCGCGTCGCGCGCCGCGCGCGCCTGCCGCGCCCTTCGGCCGCCGACCGCGAGCGGGCGAGGGGGATCATCAGCGCCCGCGCCGCCCACTGGGCCGCCCTGCTGGACGCAAAATACAACCGCATAGCCATCAAGGGCCAGCGCTCATTGTGGGGCAGCTGCTCGCGTAAGGGCAATTTGAATTTCAACTGGCGGCTGGCCGCCGCCCCGCCGGAGACCCTGGACTACGTAGTGGTGCACGAGCTGTGCCACCTGCGCGAGATGAACCATTCCTCCAGGTTCTGGGCCCACGTGGCCGCCGCCTGCCCCGACTACAAGACCCACCGCCGCTGGCTGCGCGACAATACCGCCGCCCTGATGGCCGTCTCCGCGCTGGCCTAGACCCTTTATGAAAATATTCTCCTCGTTCTGGCGCGGTTTCCACAAACTGCACCTGGGGCTGTACTTGCTCTTCGGGCTGTCTATCGCTTTCGGGAACTTAACCGCCCAGTTCTTCGAACGGTATTCGATGATAGACCTGGGCCTGGTAAAGACCGAAATGCAGCGCTTAGTGGATTCCAAGGGGGCTTATTCGTTCTCTAAAGCTACCTGGATGCAGATCTTTAAACCGGTAAACTTCACGGAAACGGAAGCGCCCGCCCCCGATGGGAAACCGCTAAAGTGGGGAGCGAAAAAGGACGGCAGCGGCGACCCCTACGTGCTGCTGCTGCTGATCTGGCTCTGGCCGCTGTATAAATATTATTTTTCAAAAAAGCCGCAGGACCTGAGGCGCATAGAAAAGCGTCTCATCAACCTGCCGCTGGTCCTTTTCTCGCTGAGCTGGGCGATAGCGCTGTTGGGCTATTTCACCAAGGTGGCGTTCTACGCCGCGCATTACGGCCCGGCCGCGGGCAAGGTGAAACTGGTCTTCGCGGTCTCGTCGCTGCTGATGGGCACTTTCGTCAGCTACCTGAACCTGGAGCTGACCGGCCTGTATATCCGCGAGCGGATGGCCAAGCCCTTCTTCCTCGCGAACAATCCCCATGGGGTAAAGAGCGGCTTTGCCATCAACCTGACGCTGCGCTACGCGCTGATGATGTTCTCGCTGGCCATGGTGCCGCTGCTGCTGAGCGTTTATGTGCCGATCTACGCCAACCTGGACTTCTTCGCCGGCCTCAAAAACCTTACGGAGGCCCAGGCGGAAAAGCTGTTTAACTACGAGAACCTGAAGATGGTCGCCCCCATGGTCCTGGTTAGCTTACTGACCGCGGTGCTCCTGGTCTTCCAGGCGCTGTCCATCTTCCTTTACCGCCGCAACGTCCACGCCCCGATCAGCGCGCTGGTGAAACGCATGAAGGCCGTGGCGGCGGGGGACTTCGACTGCAAGACGTCGGTGCTCTACAACGACGAGCTGGGCCAGCTGAAGGGGCATTTCAACATGATGCTGGACGGCCTGGTGGAGCGCGACCATATCAAGGACACCTTCGGCCGGTACGTGTCGCTGGAGATAGCCGAGAAGATCATGAAGAGCGGCCGTGTGAACCTGGCCGGCGAGGAGATACAGGCCACCGTGCTGTTCTCCGACATCCGCGGCTTCACGCCGCTGAGCGAGGCGCTGCCGCCCAAGGACCTGATACGCTTTTTAAACGAGTACTTCGCCTATATCACCGTGCCCATAGCGGGCAACAAGGGCGTGATCAACAAGTTCATCGGCGACGCCGTGATGGCCATCTTCTCGCCGGTGTTCGGCGTGGAGGACCATAAGGCCGCGGCCGTGCGGGCCGCGCTGGGCATGCGGGCGGCGCTAAAAGAATTCAACGCGCTGGGCCGCTACCCCGAGGTGGCCTTCGGCGTGGGCGTGCACAGCGGCGGGCTGGTGGCCGGCAACGTGGGCACCGAGGCGCGGCTGGAGTACACCGTGCTCGGCGACACGGTGAACGTGGCCTCGCGCATAGAGAGCCACACCAAGACGGCCGGCACGGAAATACTGCTCAGCGAGGCCGTAATGAGCGGCCTCGACAGGGGGCGGTTCCCGGGCATTGATTTTATAGAAGGCGAGCCCGTGCTGATGAAGGGCAAGTCCAAGCCGCTGGTGCTCTACAAGGTGGGGCCGGCGGTTTAAGGCTCGTCGATATATTTCCTGGTTTCGGCCGCCACCACGGGGGCCAGCAGCAGCAGCGACACCAGGTTAGGCACGGCCATCAGGCCGTTGAAGATGTCGGCGAAATTCCACACCGCCGGCAGGGCCGCCACCGAGCCCGTCATCACCGCAGCTATCCACAAGTAGCGGTAAGGCTTCACGGCCCTGACGCCCAGCAGGTATTCGGCCGCTTTCTCGCCGTAATATTCCCAGCCCAGTATGGTCGAGAACACGAAGGTGAGCAGGCCCAGGCTGAGCACGGCCGGGCCGACGTACGGTATATGGGAGAAAGCGCTCTTGGTGAGCGCCGCGCCCTTCAGGCCGCTCTGCCAGTCGCCGGCGCTCACTACCACCAGGCCGGTTATCAGGCAGACCACTACGGTATCCCAGAAAGTCCCGGTAGAAGACACCAGCGCCTGCCGCACCGGGTTGCGGGTGCGCGCGGCCGCGGCCACTATCGGGGCCGAGCCCAGGCCCGACTCGTTGGAGAACAGGCCGCGGGCTATGCCGTAGCGCATGGCTTCTTTAGCGCCGGCGCCCAGGAAACCGCCCACGGCGGCCTGGCCGGAGAGGGCCGAAGAAAGGATAAGGCCGATGGCGGCCGGCAGTTTATCGAAGTTGAGCGCCAGGATAATAACGCAGCCGAGCACATAGCAGACGGCCATGAAAGGCACCAGGCGTTCGCACACCCGGGCTATGGATTTAATACCGCCCAGCACCACCACCGCCGTGAGCCCGGTCATGACGACGCCGCTGATCCACGTGGCCAGGCCGAAGCTCTCGCGCAGCATCTGCGCTATGGAGTTGGCCTGCACCATATTGCCGATGCCGAAAGCCGCCACCGCCGTGAAGAAGGCGAAGACCAGGCCCAGCCAGCGGGCGTTGAGGGCGCGCTCGAGCACGTACATGGGGCCGCCGGCCATGGCGCCATTGGGCAGGGTGACGCGGTATTTGACCGAGAGCAGCGCCTCGGCGTACTTGGTGGCTATGCCGAATACGCCGGTGAGCCACATCCACAGCACGGCCCCGGGGCCGCCGGCGGCCACCGCCGTGGCCACGCCCACGATGTTGCCGGTGCCTATCGTGGCGGCCAGCGCCGTGGTGAGCGCGCCGAAATGGGAGATCTCGCCGGCGCCCTCGTGGGCGCGGGCGAAAGAGAGGCGTATGGCCTTGGGCAGGTAGCGCTGCACCAGGCCCAGTCTGAAGGTCAGGTAGATATGCGTGCCGAAGAGCAGGACTATGAGCGGCGCGCCCCAGACGGCGGCGCTGGCCTTTTCAAGAAAAGCGTTAACGAGCTCCATCCGTGAATTTTAACTTATTGCGCCGCGAGCGCGTATCGGTATTTTATCGAGGCTTCGCCCCGCTGGAAAGCCCCGGGATGAACCCGACAAGCCCTTGTGGTTGTGTGTCGCTTCGCTTGCTCTCCGTAGCAAACCAGGGAAGCGAAGTCGAGTCCGTAGCGGCGCAGGATAGCGTAGTCCACCCGGGTTCACCCTCTTCACTATGCTACCTCCAACAACCCGACAAACCCTTGTCGGGTTCGCCTGCTATGCTATTGACGGAGTTAAACCGGGAGGGAGGGAATATGCCTAACTTGAACAAAGTGATGCTGATGGGCCGGCTGACGAGGGAGCCGGAGGTAAAGGAGTTCGCCAACGGCGGGAAAGTGGCGCAGATCGGCTTCGCGGTGAACAACCGCCGCCGCAACCACGAGACGGGGGAATGGGAGGACGCGCCGGTGTGGCTGGAGCTCAAGGCCTACAACCGCGAAACCGGGCGCAAGACGGCCGACCTGGCCGAGAAGCACCTGCACAAGGGCATGCCGGTGTACGTGGAAGGCCACCTGGCGCTGGAGGAGTGGGAGGGGAAGGAAGACAATAAGAAGCACTCGCGCACGCTGGTCTACGTGGACCACATAGAATTCCTGGGCGGCAAGCGCGCCGACCAGGAGCCCGCCGCCAGCCCGGCCGGCAAAAAGAAGGGCAAAAGCGCGCAGAACGCCGAAGAGGGCGGGGCGCAGGAGCTCTGAGGGGGAGGCGGCCGGCCCGGCGCGAGGGGCGCCGGGCGCCGCCGTTCATGGCCCGTCGCACCGCCGCCGCGGCGCTGCTGCTGCTCTGGTCCGCCGTGACCGGCACGGGCGCCGGGGGCGGCGGCCGCGGCGACGCTTTCTCTTTTGCTTTGTCCCGCGGAAATTGTAAACTTTCTGCAGGTTTGGACGCAGCAAAAGGGGGAGCCGTGAAAAAGAAGGACGCAGATTATAATCCGGATATAGAACTGGCCAAGGGGGCCACGCTGACCGCTTCGTCTTACGACAAGACGCAGGGCGTGGACGTGACGCTGACCAGGGTGACCGTGGGCGGCCGGGCCGGCGAGGTGGAGTTCACGGGCGAGGCCACCGGCAAGGGCCCCGGCATAGAGGGCACCATGAACGTCTGGCTGTCCATCTTCCGTTTCATGCGCCCCGACGGCACCGTGAACCACGTGTCCGGCTGGAACATAGCGCTGGCCCTCAAGCCCGGCCAGACGGCCCTGGAGACCGCGCAGGCCTTCG
>PHAL01000075.1 GCA_002840355.1 Elusimicrobia bacterium HGW-Elusimicrobia-3
GGCGGAGCGGTTGGCCATGTGCAGGCTGAAGGCGAACAGCCCCGCCATCAGCAGCAGGTTAACCGACACCGGCGCGCCCAGCAGCTTCAGGCTGACATAGGTGAGCGCGGTGGCCGCCAGGGCCGTGTACAGGGAGCCGGTGATAACTATTTTCCAGGCGAAGGACAGGGCCTCGGCCAGCGGGTGCTCGCGGCGGCCGGTCAGCTCGCGCGCGCGGTCCAGCACCTTGTCGGTCATCCAGGTGGGGGTGGAGGCGCCGGCGGTGATGAAGATGCTTCTGGCGCCTTTGAAAATTTCCGGGATCAGCTCGTCCTCTTTCTCTATGTGCACCGCCCGCCGGGCCAGCCGCTCGCAGATCTGGAACAGCCGCGCCGTGTTGGCTGAGTTCTTGCCGCCCACCACTATCACCAGGTCGGCGTTCTTCGAAAATTCCACCGTTTCGGTCTGGCGCTGCTTGGTGGGGTTGCAGACGGTGTCCGAGACGTTCAGCTCGGCGGCCACGGCCCGCGCGGCGGCGGCCGCGGCCTGGAAAACTTCGGGCTCCTGGGTGGTCTGCGCCACTATATTGGCCTTGTCCAGGCGGGGCAGGCCCGCCACCTCTTCGGGCCCGCTCACCACGTAGCCGCGGCCGGCGGTATAGCCCATCAGCCCCAGCACCTCGGCGTGGTCACGGTCGCCCACGATGATGGTGGCGTAGCCCTTGGCGGCGTGGAGGCGGATATTCTCCTGCACGCGCTTGACCAGCGGGCAGGTGGCGTCCACCACCTCCAGGTCCAGGGCGCGGATGCGGGCCTCTTCTTCGGGCGGTATGCCGTGGGCGCGTATCACCAGAATGGCGCCTTTTTCCTTGATCTCGGCCGCGGATCTGACGGCCAGGATATTCTTTTCGCGGAGGGTCTCTATGACCTGCTTGTTGTGTATCAGCGGGCCCAAAGTGTAGATGGTTTTCTGGCGCTGGGCGGAGAGCTCCAGCACTTTGTCTATGGCGTTCTTCACGCCGGGGCAGAACCCCGCGCTCCTGGCCACCGTGATCTGTACGCGCTCCGACATGGCTAAATTTTAACATTTATGGCCGCGGGCTTTATGTTTAGTAGAATTAAGGGATGGAAGGCAGGTTTAAACTAGTGGCCCCGTTCAAGCCGGCCGGCGACCAGCCGGCGGCCATAGACGCGCTCTGCAAAGGGGTGCTGGCGGGCAAGGCCAACCAGACCCTGCTGGGCGTGACCGGCAGCGGCAAGACCTTCGCCGTGGCCGCCGCCATAGAGCGCCTGCAGCGCCCGGCCCTGGTGATCTCGCCCAACAAGGTGCTGGCGGCCCAGCTCTACGGCGAGTTCAAGACTTTCTTCCCGCAGAACGCGGTGGAATACTTCGTCTCCTATTACGACTACTACCAGCCCGAGGCGTACATCCCTTCCACCGACACCTACATAGAGAAAGACTCGTCTATCAACGACCATATCGACAAGCTGCGGCTGAAGGCCACGGCCTCCATCCTGACGCGGCCGGACACGCTGGTGGTGGCCTCGGTCTCGTGCATCTACAATATCGGCTCGCCGGAGAATTTCTCCGAATTCTGCCTGACCATAAAGAAAGGCCAGCGGGCCGACCGCAAGGAATTCACGCGCGCCCTGGTGGACATCCATTACGAGCGCAACGAGATGGAGTTCAGGCGCGGCTGTTTCCGCCTGCGCGGGGCCAACCTGGACATCTTCCCCGGCGACGGCGAGACGGCCTGGCGCGTGCAGCTGGGCGACACGGTGGAGGCCCTGAAAGAGATAGACCCGCTCACCGGCAATACCCTCAGGGAGCTCGAGGAGATCACCGTGTTCCCGGCCAAGCATTTCGTCACCGGAGACGCCGAAATAGAGACGGCCGCCGCCAACATAGAAGCCGAGCTGGCCGGGCGCCTGGCCGTGCTGAAAGGCGAGGGCAAACTGCTGGAGGCCGAGCGGCTGAGCCAGCGGGTGCGTTACGACCTGGAGATGATACGCCAGACCGGCTTCTGCTCCGGCATCGAGAACTATTCCCGCCACCTGGCCGGCCGCCCCGCCGGCAGCAGGCCGGACTGCCTGTTCGACTATTACAAGAAAGGCTTCCTGCTCTTCATCGACGAGTCCCACGTGACGCTGCCGCAGATCCGCGGCATGTACGCCGGCGACCGCGCGCGCAAGCAGACGCTGGTGGACTTCGGCTTCCGCCTGCCGTCGGCGCTCGACAACCGGCCGCTCAAGTTCGACGAGTTCGAGGCGCTGCGCCCGGCCACGGTGTTCGTGTCGGCCACGCCCGGCCCCTACGAGCTGGCCAATTGCGCCAAGGACGACATCGTGGACCTCATCATCCGCCCGACCGGCCTGGTGGACCCGGTGATAAAGATACTGCCGGTGACGGGCCAGATCAAGGCGCTGACCGCCGAGATAGAGGTGCGCGCGGCCAAGAGCGAGCGCACCCTGGTGCTGACGCTCACCAAGAAGACCGCCGAGGACCTGAGCGAGTATTTGAAGGAAAAGGGCCTCAAGGCGCGCTACATGCATTCCGACATGGACACGCTGGAGCGGCTGGACATACTTTCAGCGTTCCGCAAGGGAGAGTTCGACGCGCTGGTGGGCATCAACCTGCTGCGCGAAGGCCTCGACATACCCGAGGTCACCCTGGTGGCCATCCTCAACGCCGACAACGAGGGCTTCCTCCGGAGCGAGACCACGCTGATACAGATCTCCGGCCGCGCCGCCCGCAACCTGTGCGGAGAGGTCATACTGTTCGCCGACCGCATGACGGGCTCCATGGAGCGCGCCATAGCCGAAATGAAGCGCCGCCGCGACCGGCAGACGGCCTACAACAAGCAGCACGGCATAAAGCCCAGGACCATCATCAAGAAATTCGTGGAATTCGAGGAGCTGCGCACGCAGGCCAAGCGCCAGGGCCTCAACATGGCCGAGCCGCTGCCCAAGGGTCTGCCCAAGGCCGGCATAAAGGCGATGGTCGGCGAGATAGAGAGCCGCATGCGCGACGCCGCCGAAAACCTGAACTTCGAGCTGGCCGCCGAATTGCGCGACCGCCTCTACGAGATCCGCGAAATGGCCGGCGTAAAGCCTAAAGCCGCGAAGCGCAAAAAGTAGTTCCCCCGAAAGTCCCTATAGCCGCCTGCCGGCCCGCCGCCCGGCTTCACTGAAAAAGCCCGTTAAAGAGCCCTCCGGAGGGGGCTGTAAATGGTAAAATTAAGGGGTGAAAGAATTTGACGCTGTCATCAAGGCCGCGCTGAAGGAAGATATCGGGACCGGCGACGTAACTACCCGGTTCTTTGTGCCTCTGGGCACCCGCTTTTACGGCGAAATGCGGGCCAAGGACGCCGGCATTGTCTGCGGCCTGGAAGTGGCCCGCCGGACTTTCGCCCTGGCCGCCCCGGGCTCCCGCGTAAAATTAACGAAGAAAGACGGCGCCAGCATAAGGCCCGGCGACGTGCTGATGCGGGTAGAGGGCCCGGCCTCCATCCTGACGGCCGAGCGCACCGCCCTCAATTTCATGCAGCATATGAGCGGCGTGGCCACCAAGGCGGCGCTGTTCGCCTCCGTCCTGAAAGGTTCCCGCACCAAAATCTACGATACGCGCAAGACCCTGCCCGGCCTGCGCCTGATAGAGAAATACGCGGTGCGCTGCGGCGGCGGGCGCAACCACCGCCTGGGCCTCTACGACATGGCCATGATAAAGGACAACCACGTGGCCTTCGCCGGCAACAGCGCGGACGTGCTGGGCGCTCGCATGGCCGCCATGCGCAAGGCAAAGCCCGGCTTGAAAATTGAATTGGAAGTGGACACGCTGGCCCAGCTTAAAGCTTTCCTGCCCCTGGGCGCCGACGTGATAATGCTCGACAATATGGCCTATGCCGACATGAAGGCGGCCATAGCGCTGATCCGCTCTTATAAGGGCAAGCGGCCCGAAGTGGAAATTTCCGGCGGCGTGGACCTGAAGATGGCCGCCCGCTACGCCAGGCTCGGGGCCGACCGCATTTCCGTAGGGTCCATCACCAGCGGCGCGCGGCCGCTGGATATCTCTTTCGAAGCGAGGACAAAATGAAAAACACCCTTTTAACCCTGGATACCCTGCCCGGCGTGGGCACTATAGTCTGCCTGGAGGACGTGGAGTCCACGCAGGCCGTGGGCCGCGAGCTGGCGCTGGAAGGCGCCGCCGAAAAGACCCTGATACTGGCAGAGACGCAAAGCGCCGGCAAAGGCCGCCTGGGCCGCGAGTGGGAGAGCGCCAAGGGCGGGCTGTACATGACGCTGCTGCTCAAGCCCGAGACCGGCGTGAAATTCCTGCCCCACCTCAGCGTGATCAGCGGCGAGGCCGTGGCCGAAACGCTCACCGAGGTCTACGGCATAAAGACCCGCATCAAGAAGCCCAACGACGTCTACGCCTGGCACCCCCGCCGCCGCAAGTGGCTCAAGATCTCCGGCATACTCACCGAGTCCTCCTCCATCAACCAGGACGCCAGCTGGCTGCTGCTGGGCGTGGGCGTGAACCTGAACAACACCCCCAAGCTCGACACCGCCGTCAGCGTGCGGAGCATCACCGGCAAAGAAGTCTGCCGCGAGGAATTCCTCCAGGCCTTCTTCAGGAATTTCTGGGTGGAATATTCGGCCTGGGAGTACGGCAGCCAGGCCAAGTCGTGAGCGCCGGGCGTATTAAAGCGACAGCCCTGGCCTGCGGCGCCACGGCGGCCGGCATTGTGCGCGCCGCCGACCTGGCCGAGTTCAAAAGATATTCGGAAGCCGTCACCATGATCCCCGACGGCCTGGCCTACCTCAAGCGGGACCCCCTCATCAGAAAGAGCGTAAAGAAGTGGTACCAGCCCGCGAGATCGGTGCTGGTCTGCGCCTTCCGCTACTGGACGCCCGACATGGACTACAAGGCCGCGCTGGCGGCGGCAGGAAATCCCGCCGACTATCTCAAGCGCACCGGCCGCAAGGCCTGCCAGGAGGCGCTGGTCGCCGCGCCCGGCGCCAAGATCTCCCGCTACGCCCTGGGCCGCGACTACCATCTGACGGTGAAAGAAAAACTCACCGTCATGCTGGACACCATAAAACTGGAATTCCCGGAGGCCGAAGGCAAGACTTTCTGCGACACCTCCCCGGTGATGGAGAAAGAACTGGGCCGGCTGGCCGGGCTGGGCTTTCGCGGCAAGAACACCCTGCTGCTCTCGCGCCGGTTGGGCAGCTACTTCTTCCTGGGCGGCATAGCCCTCAACCTGGACCTGCAGCCCGACGTCCCGCAGGACGACTCCTGCGGCGCCTGCGATCAGTGCGTGAAGGCCTGCCCCACCAAGGCACTCAAGGACGGCCGGCTGGACGCGGCGCGCTGCCTGTCCTACTGGACCACCCAGGCCAAGTGGCGCATCCCCGGCGAGGCGGCGCAGCGCCGCCAGGACTGGGCCTACGGCTGCGACCTCTGCCAGGAAGCCTGCCCCCAGAACAAAGCGCCCGGGCAAATCGCCCCGGGCTTCGAACCCGTTAAAGGGGACGTTGTTAACTAAAGGGATAATTATCCGCGGGCCGGCGACGTTTTGTCGATAAATAGTCCAATAGTCAAGAACGTCCCCTCCAAATAAAAAAGGGAAGCTCGCGCTTCCCTTTTTTTGCCTTGGCGGCTGTTACGGCTTCTTCGCCAGGCCGTTCTTAACGGCTTCCATCAGGTCGTCGGTGTTGAAAGGCTTGGTCAGGAAGGCGGCCACCTGCGAGAAGCGCTGGAACATGGTGCGGGAGGGTTCCAGGGCGGACAGCACCACTATGGGCATCTTGCCCAGCTGCTCGTCCTCGGAGATCTGCGTGGCCAGCGAATAGCCGTCTATGCCGGGCAGCATCACGTCGAGCACCAGC
Source organism: Elusimicrobia bacterium HGW-Elusimicrobia-3 (assembly GCA_002840355.1). GTDB lineage: Bacteria > Elusimicrobiota > Elusimicrobia > Elusimicrobiales > UBA9959 > UBA9959. The sequence goes on from PHAL01000075.1 coordinate 5,871, forward strand.
AGGTCGGGCTGGTAGGACCGCAGCACATCCATCACTTCGCGGCCGTTGTCGCAGACCTTGATCTGGTGGCCCTGCGACTCGAGGGTGTACTGCACCAGGCTCGAGATCTCAGGGTCGTCGTCGACTACAAGAATTTTGTTCCCCATATAGGTAAATTTAACACATTCCCCGTTATTTGTAAAGGCGGTACTTGGCGGCCGCCGTGCGGAAACCTTCGTTGTCCTTGTGGAAGGCTTCGATTATTCTGGCCGGCTTTTTGCCTTTGTTTAGCAGGTCGTAGAGGTGGGCGGAGCCGGTCATCTTGCGGATCTCTACTTCCTTCAGCTTGAAGTCGCCTTTGTTGTACTTCCTCAGCCAGTAGGCGGCGTGGACGAAGACTTCCAGCGCGTCCACGGCGGCCCGGTCCGTGACCTCTATTTTTACGCCGGGCGAGGCCTTGCCCTCGTACATGTCCTTGGAGGGGGTGAGGGTGAGCGGCGAGAACTTTACGCCGCGCAGGCCGGCCTTGTTGAGCTTTTTGGCTATCTTGCCGGCCTTCAGCCAGGGCGCGCCGAACCATTCGAAAGGGATGTCGGTGCCGCGGCCCACGGAGACGTTGGAGGCCTCGAAACAGCCCAGGCCCGGGTACAGCACCTCCGCGTCCACCGTGCGTATATTGGGCGAGGGGTTGGTCCAGGGTATGCCGGTGAGGTCGAAGGTCAGCCGGCGGTTCCAGCCTTCCATCTTTACCACTGTCAGGTCCAGCTCCAGATTGAGGTTGCCCTTGTGGAAAAGGGCCATCTCGCCGGCGGTGAAGCCGTGGCGGGTGGGTACCGGGAAATAGGCGGTGAAGGCGCTGATGCCGGGCTCCAGCACGGGGCCTTCCACCTTGCCGCCAATGGGGTTGGGGCGGTCCAGTACCATGAACGGCAGGCCGGCCTTGGCCGCCTCTTCCATGGCATAGCCCATGGTGGTGAGGTAGGTGTAGAAGCGCGCGCCGATATCCTGTATGTCGAACACCAGCACGTCGAGGTCCTTGAGCATTTCGGGGGCGGGGCGCTGCTTGCCCTTGCCGTAGAGGCTGTACACCGGCACGCCGGTGACCGGGTCGGTGGAACTCTCAATGTACACGCCGCCCTCCTCGGTGCCGCGGAAGCCGTGCTCGGGCGAGAAGATGGCGGCCAGCCGCACGCCGGGGGCGGCATGCAGCACGTCCACCGCGTTGGCGCCGTCCCGGTTGACGGAGGTATGGTTGGTGATCAGGCCCACGCGCCTGCCCTGCAGTTGGGCGAAACCGTCGCGCTGCAGCACGTCCAGGCCGCTCAGGGTCTGCGCGGAGCAGACGCCGGAAGAGAGCATTAACGTCAAAAAGGCAGCGGCTACCTTTTTCATTTGGTCTCCTTGAGCAGCAGCAGGTGCAGGGTGCCTGCGTCCCACAGCTTGAAGGCGAAGGTGCGGGCCCGCTTGCCGGCGCCGGCGAAGAAGTCTACCCGGCCGGGGCCTTTTATGGCGCCGCCGGTGTCCTGGCAGAACACGAAGCGGCTGTCCTGCTTGCGGCCCAGCAGTTTTCCTTCCTTGTCCACGTCCGGGGTTTCCACCCGCATGTAGGCGATGGCGCCCATGGGCACCAGATTATTGTCCATGGCTATGGAGCGCCAGCCGGTCAGCGGCAGGCCGTAGGTGCCGTCCGGGCCGGTCTCGGGATCTATGTCCTGGTTGAGCTTGAAGAAGGTGTAGCGGCGGTTGGCGGTCATGATGGCGCGCTCCTGGTCCGGGTGGTCCAGCAGGTACTGCTTGCCTTTCTCATGGCTGATACCCTCGCGGGGCATGGCGCCGGCTTCCACCAGGGCCGACAGCCAGCCTTTGAACTTGAGGCTGTTGGTGGCGGCGAAATTGGCCTTTATCACCCGGCCGTCGGGCAGCTGCAGGCGGCCGGAGCCCTCTATGTGCAGGTCCATGATGTCGGCGCGGTCCTTGAACCAGGCCAGCTCGAGCCCCTTGCCGTCCAGGGCGCCCTTGAAGTCTATCTCGTCGCGGTCCAGGTAGGGCACCAGGGTATTGCCCTTGAGGAGGCCGGTGAGCCGCTCGCCCTTGAACTTCTCGTTGAACTGCTCGAGGTTGATGGAGACCATGTCGGCCGGCTTGGCGTAGATGGGATATTTATACTCGGCCGTCTTTTTAAGGCTGGCCTCCAGGGTGGGCTCGTAATAGGAGGAGAAGACCACGGTGCCGGTGGAATCGCGCCCGCCCATCTGGTAGATGTCGAACCTTTCCTTTATGAGCCGGTCCAACTCGGCCGGGGCAGGGGAGGACTGCAGTATCTTTATGAATTCTTCATTGGCCGCGTTGAGCTCCGCGCGGGTCACCTTGCGGCTGCCGAAGGCGTAGGGGGTGCCGGGGGCGGTGTTGCGCCGGAAATACTGCCGGTTCAGCAGGGCGGCTTTCAGCAGGGGGCCGCTTTCGTCCTGGTCGGCGAAGACGGGCAGGGCCTCGGGGGCGGGCTTGAACATCACCAGCGGTTCGGCCGGCTTTACCGGGGGCGCCGCGACCTCCGCGGGGGGCGGGCAGGGGGGGCAAACGGGGCAGGCGGGACAGCCGGCGGTTTTCACCCGGCCGGCGGCGCAGCCGGCCAGCGCCAGGGACAGTATGACTAAAGTTATATTCTTCATGGTTGGCCTCCCGGCCTGAAAATCC
>PHAL01000095.1 GCA_002840355.1 Elusimicrobia bacterium HGW-Elusimicrobia-3
TGCACGACGAAGACCCGGCCAAAGCGCTGGTGCAGCAGCCCGACGAGGTGCTTGGCTTTGGCCAGGTCCCCGCGCGCCGGCATCGTCAGCAGGCCGGAGGGCTTGTTCACCACCACCAGGTCGGCGGTCTCCCTTACTATCTCCAGGTCCATTGGGTTCATGCGGCGTGAAAGTCCTTTTTATAAGCTTCGCCGGCGGCTATCGAGATGAAGCCGCCAGCGAGCAGGTAGATCATGGCCAGGAACATGGCGAAAGGCAGGCCGGCGCCGTCGGAGACCACGCCCAGCAGGAACGGCGAGATGGCGTCGCCCAGCGCGTGGATGATGAAGATGTCCACGGCAAACGCCATGGAGCGCATCGTCACCGGCACCACCTCCACGATGGCCGCGTGGTAGGGGCCGGAGTAGGCGAAGATGAAGAACTCGGCGCAGAACATCAGCGCCAGGCACAGGTTCAGCGAGTCGGCCATGATGGCCCCCACGCCGAACGGGATGCTCAGGAAGAAGCTCATGTAGCCCACTATGAAGTAAGAGCGCCTGGTCCGCTTGTGCAGCCAGTCGGCGGCCCAGCCGCCGGCGAAATTGCCCAGCAGGCCGGCCGCCACGGTGATGGCGCCGAACAGGAAACCCGCCTTGGCCACCGACACGCCGAAGCTGCGCACGAAATAAGAGGGCATCCAGGCGGCCAGGCCGCCCACGGAGAAGGTGCCGATGGACTGCGCCAGGCAGATCAGCAGGAAAGTGCGGTTGCGGAACAGCGCGAAGTAGCCGGAGAAGGCGATATGCTCCGAGCGGGCGTTCTTCTCGGGCGTCTCCTTGAGGAACAGCGCTATGACGCCCAGCAGCATGCCGGGCACGGCCACGATGAAGAAGGCGTTGCGCCAGCCGAAATGCTGCCCCAGGAAGCCGCCCAGCACGAGCTGTGCCTTGAAGAAGAGGTAGAAGAACCAGCACGAGAAACTCAGGTCGGTTGGGAGCAGGAAGCCGATGCCGATGACGACTCGCGCGCCTTCGAGGACCGCGGTCTTGAAGTTGCGC
>PHAL01000011.1 GCA_002840355.1 Elusimicrobia bacterium HGW-Elusimicrobia-3
AATCCCCGCCGGCCCCGTTATTCCGGGGCCCGTCGGGGGTTTGCGGCCCGCCCGGCTGGGGCCCGGCCGCTAGGTGACCTATATCAAACTTGACCGCGGTTACAGAACGCTGTTTCTCATTGGGAAAACGACCGCCGCGATTTTTTTATTATCCCATAAAAGGTTCATTGACACAAGGAGGATTTTCTACTAGACTTCCCTTATGAGGAACAATATTCTTTCGCTATTCCTATTAGTAGCGCTGCCCGGGGGGGCTTTTGCCGCTGAGGCCAAGATCCTTTCCATGAGCGGTGCCGTGGAGGTACGACCGACCCGCGAGGGCCAGTGGACTTCCGCTTCAGAAAATATGGAGATCGCCGAGGGCGGCGGCATACGCACGGGGGCCGAGGGCGGCGCCGTGGTGCTGATGCCCAATAAATCCAAGATCTGGCTCAAAGAGGGCACCGCCCTGGAGATAGAGCAGCGCCAGACGCTGGCCAGCCGGCTGGCCCTGGTGTTCGGCAAGATCAAGGTGCGCGTGCCGCACCTGATGCGCAAGGAAAAATTCGAGGTGCGCACCCCGGCCGCCGTCTGCGCCGTGCGCGGCACCGAGTTCACCATGGGCGCCACCGAGAGCGGCAAAACCGACGTGCAGGTGCTCTTCGGCGAGGTGAAGTTCAAGTTTACCGTGCCGCAGGCCAAAGGCCGCTCCGAATTCAATATACCGCAGGGCCAGGGCCTGATGTCCCCCGAAGAGGGCAAGCCCGCCAAGCCCGTGCTGCTGACCGCCAAGCAGGAGCGCGCCGCCCTGGAGAGCTGGAACCCCGGCCTCTCGGCCGAGCAGCGCCAGGAGGGCCTGATACAGAAAGAGAACGACAGGGCCCAGATCAAGGACTTCGCCCGGGCCACCGCCAGCGCGGAGAACGCCGTAAAGGGCTTTCTGAACGTGGTCAAGGAGAGCGACCTGGAAGCGGGCCGCACCCTGCGCGACGTGCACGGCAATGTGGTGCGCGTGGACCAGCGCCTGATGCGCCCCGACGACCGCACCCTGCAGTTCTTCAACCTGGTCAAGCGCCCCACCTACGCCGACTTCACCGGCCCCGTGGGCGGCTTTACCTATAACGGCGGCGCGATGACCGAGCGCCTGGACATGGCCCGGCTGGAATTCGTCTTTAACGCCGACCTGCCGCAGCGCATAGAGGAATGGCCGGGCTTCTTCGACAGCAACTCGGTGCGCGCCGAGCGCTCTGCCTTCATCTTCGCCAATAAGTCGCAGGGCGACGAGTACATCTTTACCATCGCCGAGCTGTACAAGTACGACGCGGCCCGCGACGAACTGGTGAACAATATACGCGTGGTGGATTCCGGTGCCGCGCTGACCAATACCACCGACAGGGATGTGGTCATTACCGGCTTCACCGATGCCGCTGGTCTCAACAAAATAGCGGCCGGAGATATCGTGGACTCCGGTGGCGGGTATCTGGATGATGGCGCCGCCAACCCGCTGACCGGCCTGAGATGGGCTATCAAGTATACACCGACCGGCGGCGAGTCCGGCTACTATGAAAAAGTCGGCGACCCGTCGCTGTACCAGTACAGCGCCGACGCCTATGTGATAGGCGCCAACATTTCCCCGGCGGCCTCCAACATGATCTGGATAGCCAGGGAAAACTATGTCATCAATAATAGCGGCGGTATAAAGAGTGTGGACGACTTCACCTCCTCGGGCCTGGACCCTTTCTCCGTTCTCAAGGAGACAGCCGGCCAGACCATCATGTATGTGAAGAAGGCCGCCACCGAACCCGGTACTTGGACCACCAGTCTGAACGCCGACGGCAGCAAGAACTATTCCAATGTGTACGCCGGCATAGACACCGCTGACTGGTTCGTAACTGCCGGTCTTCCTTACAGCTCCGGCACCAACATCGACCTGGTGATAGTGCCCGACCTGGCCCTCGCCGCGGTACAGCGCATGCTGCCCGCCCTGAGCGCGATGAACGAATAACAGGGGAATAAATAATGAAAAGGCTGATCTTAATCCTTTTGGGGCTATTCTTGGTTAAAAGCCCCGCCTTTGCCAGCATAGACTGGGAATCCAAGGGCATGCAGATGGTAGGCGAAATAATGGCCAACCCGGCCGGCTTCTTCTACGACTTCCAGCAGGACCTGGAAGGCACCACCCCGCTGCCGCCCGGCAAGCGGTTCGGCCTGCAGACCTCGTTGTTTCCCACCACGATACCGATGACCTACGCCAATGTCTCGGCCAAGGTGCGGCTGCACGGCGAGGGCCGCATAGCCCCCGGCGTGCCGCAGCTCGACCTCATAGGCGGCTACTGGGACATGCTGGCGGCCAAGATGGCCACCAAGGACTCCGACACCATAGACAAGGCCGAGTTCGGCGGCTACTATGCCGGGGCCATCATGAGCACCTCGGTCAGCCCGCGCGTGCGCACGTTCTGGGGCTACAAGCACAGCGTGCTCAAGGCCAAGCTGGACTTCAAGGCCGGCGAGGAGCCCGAGCTGCTGGGCACCAAGGTCAACAGCTTCGACACCGGCTTCAAGGACGACTTCTTTGTGGCCGGCATAGAGACGCCCAAGGGCATAGGCAAGCTGTGGAGCATACAGCTTAACTACGGCCTCAAGACGCAGACCTTCTCTAGCAAGGTGAGCTGGTACGGCAAGTACTTCGAGCTGGGCCTGAACATCTTCCCGGAGGGCGTGCTGGTCTTCCACCCCGTCTGGAATTTCCACCTTAACTTTTAAGGGATAAAACGATGAAAAAACTGATCTTAAGCGCTTTTATAGCGGCAAGCATGGCCGGCGGGGCCTGGGCGGCCGTGGCCGAAGATTCCAAAGTCTTCACGCCTTTCTTCGACATGACCCTCTCCGAGGCGGCTTTCCTGCCCTCGGAGGGCAATATCTTCAGCGGCGGCAATATCAACACGCAGGTGGGCCTGCTGGCCAACGTGTCGCAGAAGGACCAGCTGTTCGGCCTGTACAACTTCGGCTATGTGGGCCAGAGCTTCACGCCGCAGGACTCGAAGCAGTTCACGGACCGCTCCATGTCCCACGGCTTCAACCTGGAGTACCGCCGCCTGCTCGGCGATAAATTCCGGCTGCGCCCCGGCGTGTCCCTTACCAAGGAATACCGCCGCTCCGGCGCCAACGAGGCCTGGGAGACCGGCCTGTACAACATGAATTCGGTGGGCGGCCAGCTGGCCGCGGACTACACCTTCGACCGGGAGCGCAACGGCTACGTGACGCTGCAGTACCTGTACCGCAAGGTGGAATTCCCCAACTATACCGACCTGCTCAGCGAGTTCCAGAGCGCCGGCAGCCAGGGCAATATCGACGGCGGCCTGAACGACCAGACCATGAGCCAGGTCAGCCTGCGCCCGGCCTGGAACAAGTTCTTCGGCGGCGTCACCTACACGATGCAGAATTACAAGAACCAGAAGGTCGTGGAACTGACCGGCGTGTACGGCGGCACCAAGCAGGAGGACACCGACACCATGCTGGACTTCGGTTTCCACCACCGCCTGTGGATCTTCGAGATGTATCCCATGGTGTCCTACACCATGCACGAGTCCAACCAGAACTTCATGAAGTACAAGTTCCTGGGCGATACCAGCCCCGAGTTCGCCCCGGATTATTACAACTTCAAGGAAATGAACCTCTCCGTGCCGGTGGACCTCAACATCACCAGCAAGTGGGCCATTGGCGGCTCGCTGAACCTCACCCGCCGCGCCTACGACGCGCGCATGGCCCGCGACGCCAACAACGACTTCACCACTTCCAAGCAGGTGAACACCATGAGCACGCTGACCGGCTCTATCCGCAAGCGTATCAACGAAGTGGCCATGGTGCGGCTGTTCGGCGCCATGATAGTGGCCAGCTCCAACAGCAAGTTCGAGAAGTACATGCCGTATAACTATACCGGCAACAGCTTCGGCATCGCCTACAGCCTGTCCTACTAAGGCTGTCCGCCTGAAAGAGGAGGCCCGGGACCGTCCCGGGCCTTCTTATTTCTGTAACACGGGTATATTATAATTTGAGTGACGCTATGAGACCCGTACTCTGTCTGCCGCTGATAGCCGCCGCCCTCTGGGCGGCCGGCCCCGTCGCGGCCGGCGGCCCCGGCACCACCGCGGCTAATTTCCTGAAGATACCGGTGGGCGCGCGCGAGACGGCCCTGGGCGGCTCGCTGGCCGCCGCGGCCGGCGGCCCGACTTCACTGTTCTATAACCCGGCCGGCCTGGGCTCGCTGGCGGCCCCGGAAATCTCTTACTCCTACAATAACTATTTCTCCGGCCTGTCCCAGCAATGGCTGGCGGCCGCTTATCCCCTGAAGTACGGCGCGCTCGGCCTGGGCCTGAACTATTTCAACGTAAAGGCTTTCCCGGCCTATGACGGCGCCGGCGCGGGCATAGGTTCGGTTTCGGCCTACGACGCCGCGGCCTACCTGGGCTACGGCGCGGGCTTCGACACCGGGCTGGCCCTGCTGCCGCGGGCGCGGTGGGGGGGCGCCGTGAAATATATACGGAGCCGGCTGGACGACGCCTCGGCCTCCGGCTACGGCGCCGACGCGGGCCTGATGCTGCTGCCCGCTCTGCGCGGCCTTAGCCTGGGGCTGGCCTGGGAGAACCTGGGCGGCAGCCGCCTGGAATACATAAGCGGCGGGGCGCGCCCGGCGCGCAAGTTCAAGGCCGGCGCGGCCTACCTGGTGGGCGGCCTGCCGCTGTCGCTGCTGGTGTCGGCCGACCTGAACTTCCCAGAGGACGGCGCTGATTATCTTTCGGCCGGTATCGAAAACACGCTGTACGGCGCGCTGGCCCTGCGGGCCGGCTACAGCACTTTCGGCGACGTTTCCAACGGCCTCAGCTTCGGCCTGGGGCTGGCCCTGCCGCGGCGCTATGCCGGCGACGCGGTGCTGGATTATTCCTACAGTTCCACCTACGACCTGGGCAATGTGCATAAATTCGGTTTCTCTTATAAGTTCGCCGCTCCCGCCGTTAAAATTACGGCGGCTGCCAGGCGCTGTACGGGTCCGATCCCGCCGCCGCGCGCGAGGCCGCCGCGGCCATAGCCGGGGAGCCGCGGGCCATGGACCACTTTTCGGCCCTGCTGTATTCGGGCCGGCTGGACTGGCGCCTGACGGCCGTGCACGGCCTGGCCGCCAGCCGCGACTCCAGGGCTGCCGGCGAGCTGCTCAAGGCCCTGGGCGACGCCGAGCCCGAGGTCAGGGCGGCGGTGGCGCGCGCCCTGCGCGGCCGCGGCGGAGCGGAGGCCTCGCTGCGCCTGCAGCAAGCGCTGCGCGACGAAGAGGACGAGGCCGTGAAGAGCGCCGTGATGGAGGCCCTGCGCGCGTATGCCGGGGAACGGGACTGATATGCGATCGAAAATATTGCCGCTCTGCCTGATTGCCGCCGCCCTCTGCGGCGCGCCGCGGGCCGCCGCGGCCGCGCTCGGCGGCGGCGCTTACACCGTGCCGGTACTGGCCGCGCTCAGCGGCGGCGCTGCCGCCACGGGCGGGGCTTTTTCCGCGGCCGCGCTCAATTTGGGCGGGCCGTCCTATTCGCTGACGCCGCCTGCCGGAGGGGCTTTCAGCCTGGCCACCGGCGCCGCCCCGGCCGTGGTGATAATAGAGTCCGCCAGCGCCACGCTGGGGGCCGCGCACTGCTACCCCGTGCCGTTCAAGCCCTCCCTGGGGCATACCAATATCACTTTTACCGGGCTCACCCGCCAGGCCCGGGTGCGGGTCTATACGGTCAGCGGCGAGCTGGTGCGCACGCTCGACAAGAACGACGGCGGCGAGACACTGGCCTGGGACGTACGCAACGCCCGCGGCCAGCGCGTGGCCAGCGGCGTCTATGTTTACACGGTCAAGAGCGGCGGCGAGACCGCCACCGGCAAACTGATGATCATCTGGTAGATTTACGGAGCTAATATGAAAATTAAGATAAAATCCCTCACCCTCGCCCTGGTCTGCGCCGCGCTGCTGCCGGCCGCGCTCAGCGCCGGAGCCCCGCTCAAGATAAACTTCCAGGGCCGCCTGGACGAGGGCGGCCAGCCGGCCGCCGGGGCCAAGACCTTCGTCTTCGAGATCTACGACGCGGCCTCGGGCGGCAGCCCGCTCTGGACGAGCGCTCCCCAGGCCCTGGACCTGGCCGGCGGCGTGTTCAGCGCCGTGCTCTCGGCCGGCAGCCCGGCCGACCTGTCCACCGCCACTTTCTCCGGGCCGCGCTACGTGGCCATGACCGTGGACGGCGTGCCGCTGAGCCCGCGCCAGGAGATGGTCTCGGCCCCTTACGCCATGGTGGCCCAGGCGCTGGCCCCGGACGCCGTGCTGCCCCCGGCCCAGCTGCTGGCCGCCTCGGTCACCGACTACCACGTGCTGCTCTCCACGGCGGCCATCGGCTCCGGCAAGTTCGGCGACGCGCGGGTTTCGCTCAGCACCGCGGCGGTGGCTTCTGGCAGGTTCGGCGACGACCGGGTGCTGATAACCACCGGGGCCTTCACCGGCGGTTTCAACGGCGGCGACCAGCTGGTGCAGCTGGACGGCGCGGGCAAGCTGCCCGCCTCCGCCCTGACCGAAACCGACCCGCTTTTCGTGGTCAGCGCCTCCTCGCTTGTAGTTTCGGGGGATATAGCCAACTGGGACGCCGCTTACGCCTGGGGCGACCACGCCGCAGCGGGCTATGAAACCGCGGCCGCCCACAGCGCCAGCCTGACCGCCTATGCCGCCCTGGCGGCCACCCAGACCTTCTCCGGGGTGAACACCTTCTCCGGGGGGGTTTCCATGCCCATACGCAGCGTTTCCGCCAGCGGGCCGGTAACGGACTCGGACCATACGCTGCTGGCGAATTCAGCCGGCGGCGACATCACACTTTCCCTGCCTTCGGCCGTCGGCAGGGCCGGGCGTATCTACGCGGTCAAGAAAACGGCCGTGGCCAACAATGTCCTGATCGCCCCGCAGATAGGGCAGACTATAGATTCGGTCTATAACAGCAACCCCGGCTTCGAGAACCCCCTGCGCCTGAACTCCGTGGACGGCTGGGATTCGGTAATGCTGCAAAGCGACGGCGGCAACTGGTTCATCCTTTCGTCTTACTCGCCGCCTCCGCCTCTTTGAGCCCGCTCAAGACACCGGAACCTCTTTATTTATATAATTACTTGCACTCCCGGCAGCGCATTGTGCTGCCGGACCCATGGCTTTATCCTGCGGATCTGTAAAGGGGCTTGCTAATGTACCTCAAAGCGCTTGAAATCTACGGTTTTAAATCCTTCGCCAACAAGGTGAAGATGCCGCTCAAACCCGGCATTACCTGCATAGTCGGCCCCAACGGCTGCGGCAAGTCCAACGTGGTGGACGCCCTGAAGTGGTGCATAGGCGAAATGAGCTGGAAGTCGCTGCGCATGCCGTCCATGATGGACGTCATCTTCGCCGGCACCACCAAGCGCCAGCAGCTGAACATGGGCGAGGTCTCGATGACCTTCGACAACGACTCCCGCAAGCTGCCGCTCGACTTCAGCGAGGTCACCGTGACCCGCAAGATCTACCGCTCCGAGGAGAGCGAATATTTCATCAACAAGGTGCAGTGCCGCCTCCGGGACATCCGCGAGATGTTCCTCGACACCGGCATAGGCACGGACGGCTACGCCATCATCGACCAGGGCGAGGTGGAGACCGTGCTCTCGGCCACCGCCGAGCAGCGCCGCGAGCTGTTCGAAGAGGCCGCCGGCGTGAGCAAGTACAAGGCCAAGCGCGAGGAGGCCGGCCGCAAGCTCGAGAAGGTGGAGACCGACCTGAACCGCCTGGGCGACTCGATGATCCTGCTCGACGAACAGATCAAGAAGCTCGACAAGGAGGCCGCCAGGGCCCGCCTGCAGGCCAAGTACAAGGAAGAACTGACCGGCTCGGAAGTGGCCCTGCTGCTCAAGGAGGGGGACGCCTTCGCCGCCCGCAGCGCCGAGGCCGCCGCCCGCCTGGAGCCCGTCAAGAAAGAACTTTCGGAGATAGCCGTGGCCATCACCGGCCTGGAGGGCGAGATAGCCGCCCTCAACCTGACCCTCACCCAGAAGGTGGAAGAGCAGCGCGTGCTCAAGGAAGCCGTCACCAACGTCAAAATTGACAAGAACCAGGCCGAGGGCAAGATCGTGGGCGGGCAGGAGATGCTCGCCGAGATCGCCCGCAACCGGGCCCAGCTCGAGACCTCCGAGCGCCGCAACGCCGAGCAGCTGGCCGCCATAGAGCCCCGCATGGCCGAGCTGCGCGCCAGGCTTTCCTCCGACGAGGGCGGCCTGCCCGCCCTGCAGGCCGAGTGCGACGCCGCCGCGGCCGCGCTGGCCGAGGTGAGCTCGCAGATGCAGGTCACGGACTCGGCGGTGGACAAGCTGGCCGCCGAGATGAACGCCGCCTACACCCGCGAGATGGAGATCTCCAGCAAGATCGCCGTCACCGGCTCCAACATAGGCCATTTCAACGACGCCAAGGCCGGCCTGGAGAAGGACATAGCCGACATCAACGGCGCCGCCGCTTACATAGGGGCCCGCATAGAAGAGCTCAGGGCCCGCTCCGCCGCGCTGACCGGCGAGCTCAACTCCGAAAAAGAGAAGGGCGCCGCCGCCGAGGCCCAGGCCGCCGCCCTCTCCTCCCGCCTCGAGGAAATAGACTCCCGCCAGGCCAAGCTCCGCGAGGATAAAGCCTGGGACGAGAGCCGCCTGGAGGCCATCCTGGCGCAGGGCGAGCACGATTCCTACTGGGTGGGCATCAACGGCGTGCTGAACTCCGGCGTGGCCGGGGTGAAGGGCACGCTGCGCCACCTGCTCTCGATACGCAAAGAGGACCGCATGGCCGTGGACGAGGCCCTGGGCCGCTTCCTGGATTCCATAGTCTGCGAGAACGAGGCCGCCGCGCAGGAGGCCATCGGTTACCTCAGGCATATCGGCAAGGGCCGCTGCCGCTTCCTCATCCTCGACAAGGCCCCGGCGCCGGGCGCGCAGGCCGAGGGCTGGACCGCCCCCGGCGCGCAGCGCGTGCTGGAGAAGATCTCCTGCGAGCCGCAGTACCTGCCGCTCGTGACCGCGCTGCTGGCCGGCGTGTACGCCGCCGGCGGCTCGGTGCACGGGCCGTTCTGGGTGACCGGCGGCGTGGACGAGATCGTCTCCAACGAGCCGTATTGGGAGGAGGCCGACGACCTGAAGGCGCAGATCGCCAAGTTCGAAGAGGAGAACGCCGCCCTCGAGACCGAGAAGGTTTCGCTGCTGCCGCAGCTCGACGGCGCCCGCGCCGCGTCCGCCGCGGCCGGCGCCAGGGCCGCCGCCCTGAACGTGGATTTCCACAAGAACGAGACCGAGGTCTCCGGCGCCGAGGACGACTTGCGCGTCAAGCGCGAGAGCCTGGCGCTGTCCCAGTCCGAGCTGGAGAAGGCCGAGGCCGGCATACGGCAGGCCGAGGCCGAATTCGCCGCCCTGCTGGAGGACAAAACCGCCGCCAACGCCGCCACCGAGTCCCGCCGCGCCGAGCAGGCCGCCCTGGGCGAGAAGAAGGACGCGCTGCACCAGGATTACGCCCACAAGAAAGAGGAGCTGGGCGCCCGCCGCGCCAACCTGGAAAATTACCGGGCCACGCTGGAGGCGCTCAAGAGCGAGCTCGCCCGCGCCGAAGGCGACCTGGCCGCGATCACCGAGGAGCGCTCTCACTTCGAGGGGCGCCGCGAGGAGTACGCCGCCCGCGAGGCCCGCTACAACGAGGAGATCTCCTCGTTCCGCGGGCGCCTGGCCGAGCTGATGCACGACCTGGCCGAGAAAGAGATCATCGACCGCGCCATGGAGGACGAGCTTAACGAGATGCGCGGCACGCTGGCCCGCCTGGGCGCGAACCTGCGCGACAACCGCGACGTGGCGCAGGAGAACGAGCGCTCCCGTTACCAGATAGAGACCGAGCTGGCCACCATAGCGGCCCGCGCCGAAGAGACGGCCCGCCGCATGGCCGAGGAATTCAACATCACCCCGGCCGAGGCGCGCGAGCGCTACGCCGGCATCGAGACGGACCACGAGCGCGTGCAGTTCCTGCGCCGCCGCATCGTGGAGATGGGCAACGTCAACATGACCGCCCCCGAGGAGTACGAGGCCCTGACGCAGCGCTACAACTTCATGAACTCCCAGGTGGAGGACCTTAACCGCGCCAAGGCCGACCTGCGCTCGGCGATCAACAAGATCAACGACACCACCCGCGAGAACTTCAAGCTCACCTTCGACAAGGTGCGCGGCTACTTCAAGGAACTGTACTCGCTGCTGTTCAACGGCGGCGAGGCCGACCTGGTGCTGACCATGCCGGACAACCTGCTGGAGACCGGCGTGGAGATCCTGGCCCACCCGCCCGGCAAGAAGCTCGTGAGCATCTCGCAGCTGTCCGGCGGCGAGAAGGCCCTGACCGCCCTGGCCCTGCTGTTCAGCTTCTTCCGCGTCAACCCGTCCCCGTTCTGCGTGATGGACGAGGCGGACGCCCCTCTGGACGAGGCCAACGTGGAGCGCTTCGTGCGCCTGATCAAGGAATTCTCGGCGACCACGCAGTTCATCGTGATCACGCACAACAAGCGCACGATGGAGGCCGCTGACACGCTTTACGGGGTGACCATGGAGGAGCTCGGCGTCAGCAAGCTCGTCAGCGTGGACCTCAAGCGGGCCGCCCATATGGTGACCAGCGAGGAGCCGGTGGGGGTATAGGTTTGACCTTGTGAGATACGGCGTATTCTCCGACGTGCACGGGAACCACGTGGCCCTCAAGGCCGTGCTGGCCTTCCTGCGCGCCAACGGCGTGGAGAACTTCGTCTGCTGCGGGGACATCGTGGGCTACGGCCCCCAGCCGCTGGAATGCGCGCAAGAGCTGATGGCCATGAAGAACCTGACGGCCGTGATGGGCAACCACGACGCGGCCGCCGTGGGCAGGATGGACGTGAAGTGGTTCAACCCTAACGCCGCCTGGGCCATAGATTTCGCCCGCAAGCAGCTGACCGGTGAGGCCATGGACTTCATCGCCCGCCTGCCGGAGCGCGCCGAGAACGCCGATTTTACGATGGTGCACGGTTCGCCGCGCAAGCCGCTGACCGAGTACCTGCTCAGCGAGGGCCAGTTCACCGACAACGCCAAGGGCTGGGAGGTCTCGCCCTGCTTCATCGGCCACAGCCACATGCCCCTCTATTTCAGGGAGGGGGAGTGCGGCATCCCGGAGACGGATTTTCTCAAGCCCGCGGTGAAGATCTTCGTGAAGGGCAAACTGATGCTCAACCCCGGCTCCGTGGGCCAGCCGCGCGACGGCGACACCCGCGCCGCCTGCGGGATCTACGATTCGAAGCTGAAATATTTCGAGCTGTTCAGGGTCTTTTACGACGTGGGAGCCGTCCAGAGCCAGATGGCGGGGCTGAAGATGCCCTCTCTGCTCGCGGAGCGGCTCAGTTTCGGATTTTAACTATGCCCATGACCATACTGATAGTGGACGACGACAAGAACTTCATAGAAACGCTGGAGGACGGCCTCAAGCTCAAGAACGTGGAGGCCGTGGTGCGGGTGGCCAAGAGCGCCAGGGAGGCGCTGGACCAGCTGGCGGCCGTGCTGCCCTCGGTGATCATCCTCGACATCCAGCTGCCCGACATGCACGGCGTGGAGTTCCTGCGCCTGATCCGGGAGTCGGCGCGGCTCAAGAAAGTGCCGGTGGTTTTCATCTCCGCCAAGTACACCGAGCCGGCGGACCGCTCGGAGGCGATGCTGGCCGGCGCCGGTGCCTTCTTCTCCAAGCCCATAGACATAGACGAGCTCTGGAAGGAGCTCAGCTACCTGCTCGGCCGCTCCGGCGGCGCCGGGCTTGACAATAAAAAGTAAGTCTTATACCATAAGGCTATCTTCTTCTGCCGCCAGAGATTTAGGGAATAAAAAAAGCGAGGCCAAACATGTCAAACGAGATACAGCTTACCAACGAGAACTTCGAGCAGGAAGTGGTCAAGAGCGCGCAGCCCGTGCTTGTGGACTTCTGGGCCCCCTGGTGCGGCCCCTGCCGCATGATCGGCCCCGTGATCGAAGAGCTGGCCAAGGAGTACGACGGCAAGGTGAAGGTCTGCAAGCTCAACACCGACGAGGCCCAGGACATCGCCGCCAAGTACCAGATCTCGGCCATTCCCACCATCCTGCTCTTCAAGGGCGGCAAGGTAGTGCAGCAACTCGTGGGCCTGCAGCCCAAGGAAGAACTGAAGAAGCACCTCGACGAACTGATCTGAGCTGCCCCCGCTGGCCCGCCGCCGTGAAAAGCGGCGGGCCGTTCCTCTCTCCCGGTCCCCTTTAATAATGTCAACCAAGCGCGTTTTCATCATAGACGCACACGCTTTCCTGCACAGGAGCTACCACGCCCTGCCCAAGTTCTCCACCTCGAAAGGGGAGGAGGTGGGGGCGCTGTACGGCTTCACCCGCGTGCTGCTGAAGATCCTGCGCGAGCGCAAGCCGGACTATGTCGCAGTCTGCTTCGATTCCAAGGGCGGCACCTTCCGCGACGAGATGTTCGCGGACTACAAGGCCAACCGCAAGGAGACCGAGCCCGCGCTGATCGGCCAGCTGAACACGGCGCGGGACCTGACGGCGGCGCTGGGCCTCAAGGGCGTCTACCTGAAAGGCTTCGAGGCCGACGACATCATAGCCACGCTGGCGCGCCGCGCCGCGGCGGCCGGCCTGGAGGCCGTGATAGTTTCCGGCGACAAGGACGCGGCCCAGCTGGTGGGGGACAAGGTGAAGATGTGGGACGGCAGCTCGCCCGACTTCTCCGGCCCCGAGGCCGTGGAGAAGAAGTACGGCCTGCCACCCTCGCTGCTGCCCGACTATTTCGCGCTGACCGGCGACTCTTCGGATAACGTGCCCGGCGTGGCCGGCGTGGGCCCCAAGAGCGCGGTAAAACTTATACAGGCTTACGGCCCGCTGGAGAAGATCCTGGCCGCGGCCATGGACCCGGCCCTGGCCGCGGCGGACAAGGCCCTGGCCAAAGTGGCCAGGGACATGGAGAACGCCCGGCTGTCCCGCCGCCTGGTCTCGCTGGCGGCCGACGCGCCGGTGGAGGAAGGGCTGGACATCTTCAAGCCCGCCGCTCCCGGTGGGCCGGAGCTGGCGGAGATGGCCCGCCGCCTGGAATTCAAGGAACTGCTGGCGCTGGCCGGCACGGCCCCGGCCGAACAGCAGGCCGTGCCGCTGCCGCCCCTGCGCGCGCCGGAAGAGGTGTTGGCCGGGTTGAAGGGCGAAGCCGCTTTCGCGGCTTTCTCCGACGGCCTGGCCATAGGCAACAAGGACGGCGTCTGCGTGCTGCGCCCCGGTTTTTTCTCCCCTGAACAGGCCGCCCTGGCGGTGCGTCTGCTGGAGGACAAGGCCGTCACAAAGATCACTTTCGGCCTGAAGAACGTATTGCGCCTGCTGGATCTGCCGGCCGGTTTCGCCCCGGTAAATTATCACGACGCCGACACGGCCGCCGCGCTGCTGACGGCCGGCACGCGCCGCACCGAGCTGCCGCAGCAGCTCTTCGAGCGCCTGGGCCTGCCGCTGCAGCTGCCCGGCTCCGACGAGGAGAAGGCGCAGGCCTGCGCCGGCCTGCCGGCGCTGTGGGCCCTGCTGAAGGCGGAGCTTGAAAAAGCCGGGATGCTGGGCGTCTACGAGGAACTGGAGCTGCCGCTGCTGCCCGTGGTCTACGCCATGGAGCGCACCGGCGCCGCCGCCGACACCGCGCTGCTGGGGGAACTCTCCACCCGCTTCGAGCGGCAGATGGCCGGGCTGCAGGCCGAATCGCAGCGCCTTACCGGGATGGAAGTGAACCTGAATTCCCCCAAGCAGGTGGCCGCTCTGCTCTACGAGAAGCTCAACCTGGGCCTGGGCGAGGCGCAGAAGCGGCAATTCAAGACCAAGGACGGCTATACCACCGGCGAGGAGGCCCTGCAGTACCTCAAGGCCGCGCACCCCGTGGTGCCGCTGCTGATGGAGTTCCGCGAGGTCTCCAAGCTCAAGTCCTCTTTCGTGGACAACTTGCTGGCCGCAGCCGGTCCCGACGGGCGGCTGCACACCACATTCGACCAGCTGGGGGCCGCCACCGGCCGCTTCTCCAGCTCCAGGCCCAACCTGCAGAATATCCCGGTGCGCTCGGAGGCCGGCCTGCTGGTGCGCAAATGCTTCGTGGCCCGAGAGGGCTTCGAACTGCTCAGCGCCGACTACTCGCAGATAGACCTGCGCGTGCTGGCGCACCTGTCGGGCGACCGGAACCTGACCGAGGCTTTCAGGAGCGGCGAGGACATACACCAGCGCACCGCCTCCGAGATCTTCCACTGCGCCCCGCAGCTGGTGACGACCGAGATGCGCCGCGCGGCCAAGGCCATAAATTTCGGCATAGTCTACGGCAAGACGGCGCAGGGCCTGTCGCAGGACCTGGGCATCAGCCGCGCCGAGGCCGCCGGCTACATCAGGCATTACTTCGAGGCCTGTCCGGGCGTGAAGGAATGGAGCGAGCGCACGGTGGCCGAGGCCAAGCGGACCGGCCTGGTGGCCACCTTCACCGGCCGCCGCCGCCACCTGCCGGAGCTGAAGGCCACCAACCCGCACCTGCGCAGTTTCGCCGAGCGCGCCGCCGTGAACACCCCGGTGCAGGGCGGCTCGGCCGACATCATCAAGAAGGCCATGGTAGGCCTGTTCGGCGAGTTCAGGCATTCCAAGGACGTCTTCATGCTGCTGCAGGTGCACGACGAACTGATGTTCGAGGTGCGCAAAGGCCGGCTCAAGGAAGCCGCCGCCATCATCAAGCGCGGCATGGAAGGCGCCTACGCCCTCTCGGTGCCGCTGGTGGCCGACTTCAAGTCCGGCCTCAACTGGCGCGACATGACCAAGTATGAGATATAGCGGGACGAAATTAGGGGTTCCGCCGGGACGGACGGCTCGGGTTAGCAAAAGCCCCCCGGAGGCCGACGCTTGCGTAAGCGCGGAGGCCGAGGGCGGCAGGCGCGCGCACGGTGTGCGCGACGCCGATTTTGCGATCCGGGCCGGCCGGCACGGCAGGAGCGTGCGATGAGGCTTAGCGCCGCGCCGCTGAGGGAACTGCCGCCGGTAACGCGGTGGCTGGCGGCGGCTTTCCTGACCGGCTGGGTGATAAAGCTGGTCTTCGGTTTCAAGGCCAGCTATTATTTCGGCCTGGTGCCGTACCAGTTCCTGGGCGGCTGGCTGTGGCAGGCCTTTACCTATATCTTCCTGCACGCCGACTTCTGGCATTTCCTGTTCAACGCCTTCATGCTCTGGATGCTGGGCAGCGCGGTGGAGCCTGTCATGGGCTCGCGCCGGTACCTGCTCTATTTCCTGGGCTGCGGCGCCGCCGCAGCGCTGCTGACCGTAGCCTGGCAGCCCGGCTCGGTCAGGCCGGTCATCGGCGCCTCCGGGGCCGTCTTCGGCCTGCTGGGGGCTTTCGCCTTCCTGTTCCCGGACGCCCGGGTCTACTTCTATTTTCTTTTTCCCATGAGCGCGCGCACGATGGCCGTGCTGCTGGGCGGGCTGGAACTGGTGATGACGCTCACGCGGCCCGGGTCCGGCATCTCCAGCATCACCCACCTGGGCGGGCTGGCGGCCGGCCTGGCCTGGCTCTGGGCGGAGCGCCGCTGGCGGGAGCGGCCGGCGCGGCCGGAGCGGCAGGCGCCCGACCCGGCGGCGCTGGAGCGGGAGGAGATAGACCGCCTGCTGGAGAAGATCTCCACGCGGGGGCAGGGCGCGCTGAGCCGGAGCGAGCTGGAGCGGCTGGACGAATATTCCAGGCGTAAGGGGGGCAGGGCTTGAGATTCAGGGTGCCGCGGGGCAAGACCGTCATAGGCCTGACCGGCCCCATAGCCTCGGGCAAAAGCCTGGCGCTGGAGCTCTTCATTAAGGAGGGGGCGCTGGGCCTTTCCGCTGACGCCGTTTCCGCTTCCTTATTGACAGAACCCCCCTGCTATAATAAAATATTAAGGAAGTTTAGCCCTGGTAAAATCCTCACAAACGGAAAACTGGACAAAAAGAAGCTGGCGGCCGAGATATTCGGTTCACCGGCGAAACGCAAATGGCTTGAAGCCTTGCTGCACCCGCGGATCCTTAGAAGAATTCACTCCCTAATAACCAGCTCCCCAAAAAAGATAACGGTTGTCGAGGCGCCCCTGCTGTTCGAAGCGGGACTCGAGGAGTGTTTTACGTTCACGGTCTGCCTGTCCGCCCCCGAGCGGACGCTGCGGGCCAGGGCCCTGAAGAGGGGCTGGAGCGCAGCGCAGTACCTGGAGCGGGCGCGGGCCCAGCTCCCCGCCGAGGAGAAATACGCCAGGGCGGACCTGACGCTGGATAATTCCGGCGCGCCGCGCGAGCTGGCGGAGAAGATAAGATTCATTTGCCGTTTCCTGAAGGAGACGGCTCAAGGAAAAAAGACATGAACGGACAACAACAGGACGAGAAAAGATTTCAGAGAAATCAGAATATGGGGCCTAACGGCGGGCAGCGCGGCAACGGCGGCGACCCCCGGCGGGACGATAGGGGAAACCAGAAAATGAACGACAACAGACAGCATAACCAGGGCCAGAATCAGAACCAGGGGCAGAACCAGAACCAGGGACAGGGGCAGAACCCTAACCCGAACCTGCCCAAGCTCGACATAGCCGGCATGACCAAGATGACCGTGGCCGAGCTGGTAAAGATCGCCGAGCAGTTCAACATGGAAGGCGTCGCCTCTCTGCGCAAGCAGGAACTCATCGGCAAGATCATGGAAGCCCAGGCCAAGGCCAACGGCGTGGCCCAGGGTGAGGGCGTGCTCGAAGTGCTGCCCGACGGCTTCGGCTTCCTGCGCTCGCAGGAGTACAACTACCTCTCCAGCCACGAGGATATTTACGTGTCCCCGTCCCAGATCAAGAAACTCGGCCTGCGCAAGGGCGACGCCGTCAACGGCCTGATACGCCCGCCCAAGGACGGCGAGCGCTTCTTCGCGCTGCTGCAGGTGAAGACCGTCAACGGCGTGGAGATAGAGAAGATACAGCACCGCCCGCTGTTCGAGAACCTGACGCCGCTGCACCCCAACAAGCGCTTCCTGCTCGAGACCGGCAAGGGCGAGATGACCGGCCGCGTGATCGACCTCATCGTGCCCGTCGGCAAGGGCCAGCGCCAGCTCATCGTGGCCGCCCCCAAGACCGGCAAGACCATGATCCTGCAGCGCATCGCCAATTCCCTGGCCACCAATCACCCCGAGATAGAGCTGATAGTGCTGCTCATCGACGAGCGCCCCGAAGAAGTCACCGACATGAAGCGTTCCGTGCGCGGCGAAGTGCTGGCCTCCACCTTCGACGAGCCGGCCGACCGCCACGTGCAGGTGGCCGAGATCGTGCTGGAGAAGGCCAAGCGCATTACCGAGATGGGCAAGGACGTGGTGGTGCTGCTCGACTCGATCACGCGCCTGGCGCGCGCCTACAACACCGTGGCGCCCTCCTCCGGCCGCGTGCTGTCCGGCGGCCTCGAGTCCACCTCGCTGCAGCGCCCCAAGCGCTTCTTCGGCGCGGCCCGCAACATCGAGGAAGGCGGCTCGCTGACCATCATCGCCACCGCCCTCGTAGAGACCGGCAGCCGCATGGACGACGTTATCTTCGAGGAATTCAAAGGTACCGGCAACTCGGAAATTTACCTGGAGCGCAAGCTGGCGGACCGCCGCGTGTTCCCGGCTATCGACATCAACCGCACCTCCACCCGCAAGGAAGAGCTGCTGATGAGCGACGACGAGCTCAATAAGGTCTGGATCCTGCGCAAGGTGCTGGCTCCCCTGTCTCCTATCGACTCGATGGAGCTGCTGATCTCCAAGCTTAATTCCACCAAGTCCAACAAGGACTTCCTGAAATCCATGGAGATAGGTTCGGGCCGCTGATGGCGGGAGGGCGCTGGGCGATAGCCGCGGGCCTGGGAGTGCTGCTGGGAACGGCGGCGCTCTCTTCGGCCGTGGCGCCCGGCGTCTCTGCTTTCTACTACGCCCGTTTCTCCGTGCTGACGCCCCCGGGGCCTGTCGAGCCGCCCCCGGAGGCTTTCCGCCTGATCCCCCGCCTGATCCACGCCCGCCACAAGGTGGCCAAGGGCGACAACGTGCGCGCGCTGGCCTCCGCCTACGGCACCGACGTGCGCTCGCTGCAGAGCACCAACGCCAACGAGTTCATCTTCATGAGCCGCGGCGGTTACATCAGGGTGCACAACGGCAAGGGCCTGCTCTACGAGGTGACGGTCAACGGCGAAAGCCTGAACGGCATCTCCTCGCGCTACGTGGGCAAGGGCCGCGACCTGCGGGCCTTCAGGGCCGAGATCGTGGAGGAGAACGGCCTGCCGCCCTCCGCGCTGCTGCTCAACCACAAGTTCAAGAGAGGCGACAGGGTGTACCTGCCCTCGGTCTACGTGGACCTGGACACCTACCGCATGCCGCTGCGCAGCTACGGCCGCATCAGCTCACGCTTCGGCTCGCGCTACCATCCCGTGCTCAAGCGCCGCATCTTCCACAACGGCACCGATATCCCCATGCCGCTGGGCACCCCGGTCTATCCTTCCCGTTCCGGCACCGTTACCTTCTCCGGCTGGCGGGGCGGCTACGGCAACCTGGTAGAGGTGCAGCATAAGGACGGTTCGCGCTGCCGCTACGGCCACCTGTCGGTGCTGAAGGTGAAAGCGGGCGAGACCGTGCAGAAGTCGAGGACCCTGCTGGGCAAGGTGGGCTCCACCGGCATGTCCACCGGGCCGCATCTGCATTTCGAGATCCTGACCCCGGCCGGCAAGTCGGTCAACCCGCTGGCCAAGATAGGCAAGAAATAGGGGGCGGGCCGGAAACTCCGGCTCAACAAGCGCTCCCGTTTATGCTATAATTTATTTTCGGAAGTAACTTTAGAGGAAGGCTATGAAAAACGATATACACCCCAAATACACTCTCTGCGAGGTCTCCTGCGTCTGCGGTAACGCTTTCCAGACCCGCTCCGTGAAGCCCGCGATCAAAGTCGAAATGTGCTCCGCTTGCCACCCGTTCTACACCGGCAAGCAGAAGATGCTCGACACCGCCGGCCGCGTGGAGCGCTTCAACAAGAAGTTCGCTTCCACCGAAGGCAAGATGGTTGAGCGCAAGGCCAAGAAGCTCGCCGTGAAGGCCGTGGCCCCGCGCCACACCGTCAAGCGCAAGCTCTCCTCCGCCGCCGTCGTGGCCAAGAAGGACGAGAAGCCCGCTGCGAAGGCCGCTCCCAAGGCCGCGCCGAAAACCGAGACGAAGTAGCTTCGCTCCAGAAACGGGCGTTCCATGCCATGGGACGCCCGTTTTTTCATATTTGGGGACGCTGATGACTATATGACTATTTTGTCCGTTAGTGGTAATGGAAATGCCGGCCAGTTTTCAAATAGTCATATAGTCATCAGCGTCCCCTAGCCTATGCTTGAAAAAGAGTTGGACGCTATAAAGCGGGAGTTCGCCGAGATAGAGGCCCGCCTGGCCTCGGGCGGCCTGCAGCCCGCCGAGATAGAGAAATTTTCCCGCCGTCACGCCGCCTGCCGCCAGATCCTCGACACCAGCGCCGCGCTGGACAAGGCCCTTAAGGAGGCCGAGGACACGCGCCAGATGTGCTCCAACACGGACCCGGAGATGGCGGAGCTGGCCGCCGCCGAGCTGCCCGCCCTGGAGGCTAACGCCGCGGACCTGGCCAAGCGGCTCGAACTGCTGATCATCCCGCCGGACCCGTCTGATTCCAAGAACATCTTCCTCGAAATACGCGCCGGAGTGGGCGGCGACGAAAGCGCCCTGTTCGCCGGCGACCTGCTGCGCATGTATACCCGCTTCGCCCAGGTCATGGGCTGGCACGCGGAGCTGCGCGACATGGCCACCACCGGGCTCAAGGGCATCAAGTACGCCGTGCTCTACATCTCCGGGACCGACGTGTTCGCCTGGATGAAGTACGAGGGCGGCGTGCACCGCGTGCAGCGCGTGCCGGCTACCGAGGCCAGCGGCCGCGTGCATACCTCCACCGTCACCGTGGCCGTGATGCACGAGGTGGACGAGGTGGAGATAAAGATAGAGGCCAAGGACCTGAAGATGGACACCTACCGCGCCAGCGGCGCGGGCGGCCAGAACGTCAACAAGGTGGAGACCGCCGTGCGCATCACGCATCTCCCCTCGGGCATCATCACGGCCTGCCAGGAGGAGCGCTCGCAGGGCAAGAACCGCGCCAAGGCCATGGCCATGCTGGCCGCCAAGCTGGCGCAGCAGAGCGAGGAGGCCCAGGCCCGCGAGAACGCCGGCGCGCGCAAGGCGCAGGTGGGCACCGGCGACCGCTCCGAGAAGATCCGCACCTACAACTTTCCGCAGAACCGCGTGACGGACCACCGCGTGCAGATGTCCTGGCACAATATGCCGGAGATCATGGAAGGCAATATCAGGAACATCCTCGAAGAGGTCAGGCTGAACATAGGGAGAAAAAGTGAAAACAACAGCGGGCCGGATACTGACTGAAGCCGCCGCCCGCCTGGCCGCGGGGGGCGTGGAGGAGCCGGCGCTGAACGCGCAATGGCTGCTGGCCGACGCTACCGGCGTGGAGCGCCTGCGCCTGCTGGCCGAGCCGGACACGCAGGTGGCGCCCGCCGCGCTGAAAAAGTTCAGGGCGGGGCTGCTGCAGAAAGAGCAGGGCCTGCCGCTGGCCTATATACTGGGCTGGCAGGATTTCATGGGGCTGCGCATCAACGTGGACAAGCGCGTGCTGGTGCCGCGCCCCGAGACCGAGGAGCTGGCCGGCCACGCCGCCGACTTCCTGCTGGGCAGGAAGGGGGACCTCTCCGTGCTGGATTACGGCTCCGGCTCGGGCGCGATAGGCCTGTGGCTGGCGCGCCGCTTCCCGGCGCTGCGGGTGACCGGGGTGGAGATCTCCGCCCGCGCCATCAACTGCTCCGCCGACAACGCCCGCGAACTGGGCGTGGCGGACAGGGTGAAATTCGTGAAGGGCTCCACGCTGGCCGCCGTGCGGAGCACCTTCGACGCGATAGTTTCCAACCCGCCGTATATTCCCACCGGCGTGATACCGGGCCTGGCCCCGGAAGTGCTCAGCGAGCCGCGCGTGGCGCTGGACGGCGGCGGCGACGGGCTGGACGTGGCGCGCATGCTGGTGCGCCTGGCCCCGGCGCGGCTCAAGAAGGGCGGCGCGATGATCATGGAACTCGGCGGCGGGCAGGCTCCGCGGCTGCTGGCGGCCATGCCGGCCGCCGTCTGGACCGGCAAGAAGACTTTTAAGGACTTGTGCGGCGTGGAGCGGTTCCTGTTCGCGAGGAAAAAATAAATGGATAATTTCATCATACGCGGCGGCCGGCCCCTGAGCGGCCAGACCACGATAAGCGGCTCCAAGAACGCCGCCCTGCCTATCCTGGCCGCCACGCTGCTGACCCGGGAAAAATGCGAGATCAAGAACGTCCCGGAGCTGATGGACATCCGCTCCACGTTCGAGCTGCTCAACTACCTGGGCAAGAACTGCTTCTACGGCTACGGCAACTTCGTGGCCGAGGAGCACGCCCAGCTGAAACTGCACGCCCCTTACGACCTGGTGCGCAAGATGCGCGCCTCCATGCTGGTGTCCGGCCCGCTGCTGGCCCGCTTTAAAAAAGTGCGCTTCTCGCTGCCCGGCGGCTGCTCCATCGGCATGCGCCCCATAGACATACACCTGGAAGCTTTCAAGAAACTGGGCGCCGTCGTCTCCTACGAGAAAGGCGACGTGATACTGACGGCGAAGAAGCTTAAAGCCGGCCGCGTGAAGTTCCGCTTCCCCAGCGTGGGCGCCACCGAGAACCTGATGATGTGCGCCGCGCTGATAGAGGGCGTGACCACCCTCGAGAACTGCGCCAGGGAGCCCGAGATAGAGGACCTCGCCAACGCCCTTACCCGGATGGGCGCCCTGGTGGAAGGCGCCGGCACGCCGACGATAAAGATAACCGGCGCGGCCTCGCTGAAAGGCCTTAAATATTCCGTGATGCCCGACCGCATAGAGACCGGCACTTTCATGCTTCTCTGCGCGGCCGTGGGGGGGAAGGTAAAGCTCCTCAACGCCGCGCCCAGGAACCTGGACGCGCTGATCCGCTCCATGAAGAAAGCCGGCGTGAAGATCACGGCTTACAAAGATTCCATAGAGGTGGAGGCCGCCCGCGGGCGGCCCAGGCCGGTGAGCGTAATAACGGAGCCGCATCCCGGTTTTCCGACTGACCTGCAGGCGCCCTGGATGGCTTTCATGGCGCGCGCCAACGGCACCAGCGAAGTGCAGGAACACATTTTCGAGAACCGCTTCATGCACGCGCCCGAGCTGGTGCGCATGGGCGCGGATATCACGGTGACCGACAAGAAGGCCGTGGTGCGCGGCGTGGCGGACCTGCTGGGCGCGCCGGTGATGGCTTCCGACCTCAGGGCCGGCGCGGCCCTGGTGGTGGCGGCGGCGGCGGCCAAGGGCAAGACGCTCATCCGCCGTATCTACCACATAGACCGCGGCTACGAGAAGCTGGAACATAAACTCAAGGACCTGGGCGTGGACGCCAGCCGGGTAAAAGCGTAGGCATGACCTTTAAAGAAGCCGAGAAAATACTGGTCTCGCGCCAGGACTATATAAAGAAAGACGGGTTCGGCCGCGTCTGGGCCTGCCTGGGCAAGCTCGGCAACCCGCAGCAGCGGCTCAAGACCGTGCACGTGACCGGCACCAACGGTAAGGGCTCGGTCTGCGCCCTGTACGAGGCGGCCGCCCGCGCGGCCGGCCTGAAGACCGGCCTGTTCACCTCGCCCCACCTGCTCAACATGACCGAGCGCATACAGGTCGGCGGGGCCTGCATAAGCGAGGAGGCCTTCGCCGCGCTGTTCGCGGAAGTGTTCGCGGCCGGGCCGGACCTGAGCTTCTTCGAGCTGCTCACCTGCATGGCCTTCCTGCATTTCGACCGGGAGCGCACCGACCTGGCGGTGATAGAGGTGGGCATAGGCGGGGGCTACGACACCACCAACGTGCTGGGCAAGCCTGAACTTTCGGTCATCACCTCGGTGGACCTGGACCACGTGAAATTCCTCGGCGGCACCATAGCGGAGATCGCCGCGCAGAAGGCCGGCATCATCAAGCCCGGCGGCATCTGCCTGGCCCCCCTGCTCCCGGCCGAGGCGCGCGTGGAGATCTCCAGGGAGGCGGAGCTGCGCGCCGCGCAATGCCATTTCTTCGCGCCGGCTTTCGAGATCGCGGACCGCGACTGGGAGAAGAGCCGCCTGCTGCTGCGGCACAGGAAGACCGGGGAGCTTTATCCGTACGGCATCATGGGCGAGGGCCAGGTGTCCAACGCCACGCTGGCCTGGGAAGGCCTGGAGATACTGCGCGGCCTGGGCTGGCCCATCAGCCGCGCCCATGTTTCGGCCGGCTTCGCCTCCGTGCGCTGGCCGGCGCGCTTTCAGGCGTTGCGCGCGGGAGCGGAGTTCGGCAAGGCCCTTTTCGTCATAGACGGGGCCCATAACGAGGAGGCGGCCAGGGCTTTCGCCGCCACCTGGCGGGGGTCGCCGTTCGCGCGGCGCCCCGCGGCCCTGGTGCTGGGCATGCTGCAGGACAAGGAGCGCAGCGGCATACTGGAACTGCTGGCCCCGCTGGCGGCCAAATTCATTCTTACGAAACCGGACTCGCCGCGCGCGGCCGACCCCTGCGCGCTGGCCGACGAGATGGCGGCCATCAGGCCGGACGCGGAAATAGAGGTGCAGGAGGACATAACGGCCGCGCTGGCGGCGGCCGCGCCCGGCGGCACGGCCGCCGTGGTGGGCTCCTTCTATCTGGCGGGCTCCGCGCTTAAAATACTGGGCGGGCAACGGGAGGGACCATGCTAGGCATAGGCATAGACATAGGCGGGACCAACACTAAGCTGGTGGTGGTCAACAAGGCCGGCAAGGCGCTGGCGCAGGAGCGCTTCAAGACCGAGGCCGACAAGGGCCCGGCTTCATTTATTAAACGGCTCGGCGCGGCGGTGGACGGCCTGCGGCGGGACTACGGCCGTCAACTGGTGTCGTTGGGCATAGGCGCGGCCGGCGACGTGGACCCCGAGCGCGGCTTGCTGCGTTTCGCGCCCAACCTGGGCTGGCGCAACGTCAAGCTGACCGCCCCGCTGGAGCGGCTCACCGGCCTGCCCTGCGCCATGGAGAACGACGCCAACATGGCCGCCTGGGGCGCCTACGAGATAGAGCTCAAGCGCAAGTACGCCGACGTGCTGACCCTGACGCTGGGCACCGGCATAGGCTCGGGCATGGTGATAGACGGCAAACTTTACCACGGCTCCTCCGGCTGCGCCGGCGAGGCCGGGCACATCAAGATAATCCCCGACGGCCGGCTCTGCGGCTGCGGCGGCAAGGGCTGCCTGGAGGCCTACTGCGGCAGCGGCGCCATCATGCGGCGCGCCCGCGAGCTGGTGAAGAACGAGGCCGCCTACGTCAAGAAATTCGCGGACCCGGCCCGGCCCAAATTCAACACGATCTGCCTGACCAGGGCGGCCGAGGCCGGCGACCCCGCCGGCCGCAGGGTGTGGGCCGAGACCGGCCGCCACCTGGGCATGGGCCTGGCCAGCCTGATACTGCAGCTCAACCCCGGCTGCGTGGTGCTGACCGGCGGCGTGTCCCGGGCTAGGAAATGGTTCCTGCCCGCCATGATGGAAGTGCTGGGGGACCAGCAGATCAAGACCCCGTTCGCGAGGGTGAAGG
Organism: Elusimicrobia bacterium HGW-Elusimicrobia-3; assembly: GCA_002840355.1. Lineage (GTDB taxonomy): Bacteria > Elusimicrobiota > Elusimicrobia > Elusimicrobiales > UBA9959 > UBA9959. The sequence goes on from PHAL01000011.1 coordinate 24,737, forward strand.
TGAAGATCTCCGACGACGCCGATTTGGGCTCCCACGGGGCCGCCCTCTTCGGCCTGGAGCGGGCCCTGAAATAAGGCTTTACTCTAAGTGAAAAACCTCCTGACCGTCCTCCTGCTCGCAGCCGCCGCTCCCGCGGCGGCCTACGAACTGCCGTCCTCGACCGGCGCGCACCGCGTGCGCTTCGAGGCGGACCAGGCCGGTTTCAACGAGTATACCCGCGAGATACACCTGCAGGGCAACGTGCGCCTGGAGGAGCTGTCGGCGGAGGGCAAACAGCTCAAGCTGGTGCGCGCGCATGACTTGTCCGTCAGCATGTCCAGCCGCACCGTCTCGGCGCCTTCCGACTTCGTGATCGACGACGATACCGGCACCGCCTACGGCAAGAGCGGCTTCTTCAGTTACGGCGAGAACCACGGCTATATCCGCGACGGGCGCTTCCAGCACGGGAACTTCATCTTCCGCGGCCGCTCCATCAGCTTCGACCAGGACGGCTACGTCTACAAGCGGGCCAGCCTGACCAGCTGCGACGAGGATCCGCCGCATTACCGCATCCGGGCCTCGCGCATACACCTGGCCCCCGAGCGCTATTTCGTGGCCTACAACACCGTCTTCTTCCTGGGCCGGGTGCCGATCTTTTACCTGCCGGTGCTCTACAAGCCGATGGGCCGCGGCACGCCTTTCGTCACCAGCCTGTTCCCCGGCTACGACGAGCGCAACGGCGCTTTCCTGAAGTCCAACTACATGTACCGGGTCAACCCGCACATGCGCGTGAAGGCCTACCTGGACTATTTCTCCAAGCGCGGCCTGGGCACCGGCGGCGAGCTGGACTACCGCCAAGAGGGGAAGAACATCACCAACCTGTCGGCCTACCGCATCCGCGAGCACGGCCAGGCGACGGACCGCTGGGGGCTCAACGGCGGCTTCTGGCACGCCTTCAACAGGTTCAGCGAATCCGACCCGGCGCAGTACTACGGCCAGTCCTTCTTCCGGCTGCTCTCGGACCCGTCCTTCAACAACGATTTCTTCCGCACCAACCCTTTCGCAGTCAGCCCGGACAAGCAGGCCAGCCTGGCCTTCACGCGCAAGACCAACTACACGGTGACGCGCGTGAGCGCCTACGGCCGCGACGAGCGCTCCGTCGCCGACCCGGAGAAGTTCGTGAAGGCCTACGAGTCGGCGCCGCGCCTGGACTTCAACACGGTGCCCTTCGCCATTCCGAAGGTGCCGGTGCTCAATACCTTTGCCGGCTATTTCGAGAACGTCCGGGAATACGGCATAGGCTATTTCCAGAAGAAGGGCAGCGCCAACTGGAGCGTGTCCAGGACGGTGCCGCTGAGCCGGCGCGTGATACTTTCGCCCTCGGCTTTCTACGACCAGTCCGTGGCGCTGTCCACGGCGCCGGCCCTCGGCGATATTTGGACCGGGCGCTACGGCGGGGCGGTGAACCTGCGCTACGACCGGCTGTGGGGCTCGCTGGACCTGCGCTATGCCTCCACGCGGCGCATGCGGGAGAATACCTTTTCCGTGGACCTGAGCTCGGCCGACAAAGGCCAGGAGCTGGAATCCTTCTACGCCGACCTGTTCATCATGCCGCGCCATAACGCCTACTTCCGGCTGCGCTCTTCCTACGACCTGCGCAACTATTATACGGCCTCGTTCGCGCGGCGCCTCTCCCCGCTTATCGCCGAGGCCTATTACTCGCCGCGCCCCACGCTGGACCTCTACGCCCAGAATTCCTACAGTTTCGCCACCGGCAACCAGGGCTTCGTCGGGCAGGCCACGGTGGGCGGGGCGGAGTCCTATTACAGCGCCGGCGTGGCCAATTACAGCACCGACCCCGAGGCCTGGGTGATCAGCAATACGCTGGGCTTCAAGCCCTGGCGCACCTCCAAATGGCGCGCCGAGGCCGTGCTGCGCTACCGCCTGGTGCCGGACGGTCTGGGTAAATTCGAGAGCTTTAAATTCTTCGAGAAGGCCGTGACGCTGTTCCGTGACTTCCACGACTTCCGCACCAGCTGGGACTTCAGGGTGCGCTCCGGCGGCGTTAAGGAATTCTTCTTCTTCGTGAACCTGAAGATGAACGATCCCGACCGCTACGACACCCTAGAGGAGAAGTCGCGCGCCTTTTGGCATCCCTGGCGCCGCAGCGACGCCGTCCGGGACTAACGAGAGAGGCCGCCTGGGGCACGCCCTCTACGGGTACGCTCGGCCACACCGTGGCCTCGCTCTTTCACTCAGGCTCGGCGCTGCGCAAGCCTCGCCTTCGTGAGGCCCCTCCGAGGGCATGCCCCAGGTGGCCTCGCAGAAGCAGCCCTCTCCGTGCGGGCCGCTTCAACGCTGAATTTGAAAATGATAAACTTTAGGCAGGGAAGGATAATATGACAAAACCGCTTTGGCTCGTTACCGGCGGGGCCGGGTTCATCGGCTCCAATATCGTGGAAGAACTCGTGCGGCGCGGCTGCCGCGTGCGCGTGTTCGACAATTTCTCCACCGGCAAGGCGGAGAACCTCGCCCCGTTCAAGGGCAAGTTCGACCTGGTGCGCGGCGACCTGCGCGAGCCGGCCGACCTGAAGAAGGCGATGAAGGGCGTGACCTACGTGCTGCACCAGGCCGCCTTCCGCTCCGTGCCCAAGTCCGTGGACAACCCGCGCGCCGCCAACGACAATAACGCCACCGGCACGCTGAACGCCCTGATGGCCGCCAAAGAGGCCGGCGTAAAGCGCTTCGTCTACGCCGCCACCAGCTCCGCCTACGGCGAGTGCAAGGTGTTCCCTCAGCACGAGGGCCTGCCCACCATGCCCGTCTCTCCCTACGCTGTCAGCAAGCTCGCCGGCGAGAACTACTGCCGCGTCTACGCCAAGACCTTCGGCCTGGAGACCGTGGCGCTGCGCTATTTCAACGTTTTCGGGCCGCGGCAGAACCCCGAGTCCATGTACTCGGCCGTGATCCCGCGCTTCATGGAATTGTTCCTGCAGGGCAAGCCGCTCGAGATACACTGGGACGGCAAGCAGAGCCGCGACTTCACCTATGTCGCCAACGTGGTGGACGGCAATATCCGCGCCGCCCTGGCGCCGTCCAAGGTCTCCGGCCTGACCATCAACGTGGCCACCGGCACCAACATCTCGCTGCTCGACATAGCCCGCGAGCTGGAGAAGATCACCGGCAGGAAGGCCGCCAAGGTCTTCTCGCCCAAGCGCAAGGGCGATATCCGCAAGACCTATTCCGACATCGCCCTGGCCCGCCGCCTGCTGGGCTACAAGCCCCTCGTGAAATTCCCCGAGGGGCTGCGGCTGACCTGGGATTATTTCTCGGCCAAGTGGGGGAAGAAATGATCTTCAACGTTTCCGCTTCTTCGGGCTGGATAGAGGTGGTCTGCGGCAGCATGTTCTCCGGCAAGACGCAGGAGCTCATCCGCCGCCTCAAGCTCGCCAACATCGCCAAGCAGAAGGTGCAGGTGTTCAACTCGCACCTGGACGTGCGCTACGCCAAGGAGCATCTGGTCTCGCACGACAAGTCCACGCTGGCCGCGCGCCCGGTGAAGGGCGCCAAGGAGATCCTGAAGGCCGTGGACAAGGACACGCAGGTGGTGGGCATCGACGAGGCGCATTTCTTCGGCCCCGAGATCGTCGAGGTCGCGCAGCGGCTGGCCGACTCCGGCCGCCGCGTGATAGTGGCCGGTCTCGACCAGGACTACCGCGGCGAGGCTTTCGACAACATGGCCAAGCTGATGGCCGTGGCCGAGTTCGTCACCAAGAACCTGGCCATCTGCATGGTCTGCGGCAACCCGGCGCATTTCAGCCAGCGCCTGACCGATTCCGGCAAGCGCATCGTGGTCGGCGCCGGCGACAAATACGAGGCCCGCTGCCGCAAGTGCTTCCAGCCGGAAAAATAAAATGTACCGCTCCGAAAAATTCAACCCCACGCTGTTCGGCAAACTGTTCCACCTGGGCTCCAAGCTGGCCGAAGGCAACCGCTGGCTGCGCCTGGCCGAGGCGCTGCCCTGGGAGCGGCTAGACGAGGAATACGGCCGGCATTTCGCCGCGGGGCAGGGCCGCCCCGCCAAGGATTCCCGGCTGGTCTGCGGCCTGCTGGCCGTAAAGCAGCTCAAGAACCTCTCCGACGAGGACGCCGTGGCCGAGTTCATGGAGAGCCCCTACATACAGGCTTTCTGCGGGCAGGAATATTTCGCGGTGGAGGACGTCACCAATCCCGGCATCCTGTCGGAGCGCCGCAAGCGCCTGGGGCCGGAGTTCCTCGCGCTGCTGGACGCCGAGCTCGCGGCCGCGCTGAAGGCCAACCGCGACCTGAAGTTCCGCTCCGCCAAGACCGCGCCGGACGGCGGCCTCTGGAACGCGGTGGTGGAAAAGCTGCGGTCCTTCTTCCCCTGAACCTTTACCAGGAAATAAAAAAAGCGGAACCCGGTTCCGCTTTTTTTATTGGCCGGGCCCCTTACGGGCCCCAGTTGGGGGTGAAGGAGTTGCCCTTCATGTCGGTCAGCGGGTGCGGGGCGCTGCCGTCCGCGTCCATGATGAAGATCTCGCGTTTGCCGCGCCGGTTGGAGGTGAAGGCTATGAACCTGCCGTCGGGGGACCAGGACGGGTCCTCGTTGTCGCCGGCGCCGCTGGTGAGGCGGCGCACCTGGCTGCCGGTGGGGTCGGTCACGAAAATGTTGAGCTTCTCTTTGCGCGTCTCGCGGCCGGCGAACACTATCCACTCGCCGGAGGGGGACCAGGACGGGGAGTCGCACCAGTTGAAGCGGGTGAGCTTGCGGGTCTTGCCGGAGGCCATGCCCAGCACGAAGATCTGGGGGTTGCCGGCGCGGTCGGAGATGAAGGCCGCCTCCTTGCCGTCGGGCGACCAGGTGGGCGAAGAGCTGACGCCGAAGCCCTTGAGCAGCTTCTTGGCCTTCTTCGTGACGATATCCAGCGCGTAGATGCTGGGGTCGTCGCCGCGGGACAGCGTCATCAGCATGGTCATGCCGTCCGGGGAGACGCCGCCGGGGATGTTGAGGCCCTGGAAGGTGGTGAACGGCTTTATCTTGCCGGCCTTCAGGTCTATCTCGAACATGTCCGGGTTGCCCCAGCGGTAGGTGGTGAAATAGATGCGGTTGCCGTCCTGCGACCAGCGCGGCAGCAGGCTGATGCTGTTGTCGGAGGTGAGCCTGGTCAGGCCTTCCCCGTCGTAATCCGCCATGTAGATCTCTTTGCGGCCGGTGGCGTTGTTGGAGAAGGCCAGCTTGGAGGCCGCTATGCCGCGCTTGCCGGTCAGGCGCAGCACGACGTCGTCGGAGAACATGTGCGCCGCGCGGCGCAGCGCGCGCTTCTCGCCCTGGTAGAATTTCTCGGTCAGCTTTTTGCCGGTGGCGAGGTCGTAGAGTGTGCCGGTGAAGGTCCAGATGTTGCCCGCGTCGCGCACCCTGCCGGTCACCAGGTGGCCGGCCAGGCCCTTCCACCACCCGAGGGAATCCTTGGAGGCGTCCAGGTTGGCGGGGGACAGCGCGTCTTCTTTGACGTCGAAATAGCGGGAGTAGAGGAGGTCGGCGCGGATTATTTCCCTGAAGGTCTCGGCCAGGGCGAGGTCCTCGGGGCTCTGCGGCCTGGCCGGGAGGAATTGCGCCAGGCCCAGGGCGGCCTTCCTGCTTTCCTGGCCGCCGGCGACGCCTATATAAACGTCGGCGCCGGCGGCGGCGCGGGGCGCCGCCGCGAACAGGGCGGCGAGCAGCAGCGTCCTGAACATCAGCCTTTCTTAGCGGGGGCCTTGGCCGGGGCTTTCTCCGGAGCCTTGGCGGGGGCCGCGGGCTTGGGGGTCAGTTTGGCTATCTGGTCCTTGGCCGTCTTGGCTTCCTGCGACTGGGGGAAATCCTTTACCACCGACTTCAGGTATTTCAGGGCTTCGTCCTTCTTGTCCCCGGGCAGCTTGAGCAGGGCAAGGGCGTACTTGAGGCGCGCGGCGGGCACGCGGGGGCTCCTGGGGAACTTCTCGAGCACGGTGGCGTAGGCCAGGGCGGAGTCCTGCCAGCGCTCCTTGAGATAGAGCGATTCGCCCAGGTAGAAGTAGGCGCCTTCGGCCATTTCTCCGCCGGGGAACTTGGCCAGGTAGGCCTTGAAGCCGGTGGCCGCGCCGTCGAAGTTGTTGTTGAGGAAGGCGTTGTAGGCGTCGTTGTAGAGCTTGGCGGGCAGCAGGGAGGCTTCCACCTGCTCCTGCTGCTTGCGGATGCTCTGGCCTATCGCGTTGACCCGCTTGCCCATGGACGAGTCCATCTCGTCGAGGCGGGCGCCGAGGCGGTCCATCTGGCCGGAGAAGTCCTTCATGCTCTCGGAGGAGGAGTTGAGGCTCCTGGAGAGCTCGTCCATCTTCACGGCCAGCTCGGCCTGGTTCTTCTGCATGTTGTTCAGGCTGGTATTAAGGTCGTCCATCTGGCTCTGCATCTGCAGCATGTCCTGCTGCGTGGCTACGCAGCCGGTGGCCAGCAGGCAGACCGGGACCAGCAGTAAGGCTTTTCTGAATGACATTAGTTGGCCTTGACCTTGGTTTCGGCGCGGCGGTTCTGCAGCCAGCAGGCGTCGGTGGCCTCGGAGCAGACCGGCTTCTCTTCGCCGTAGGAGATGGTGCCCATGACGCTTTCCGGCACGCCGAGGCGCACGTAATAGTCGCGCACGGACTTGGCGCGCTTCTGGCCCAGGGCGAGGTTGTACTCCACGGTGCCGCGGTCGTCGCAATGGCCTTCCACCACCACGGTCCAGTCCTTGCGGGCCTTGATCAGCTCGGCGTTGGCCTGCAGCGTGGCGCGGGTCTCTTCGGAGAGCTCGTAGCGGTCGTAATCGAAGTTGACGGTCTTTATCGTCTCCAGGGCGGCGAATTCACCGCCGCGGATGTCTCCCTCGGTGGAGGCGTCGGCCCCTTCCTGTATGTCCAGCGTGGGGATGGTGGCGGTGTCGGTGGTCATGTCCGCGTTGTCTCCGGCCGCGCCCTTTACGTTCTTCTTATTGCAGGAAGACAGGGTGAAAGCCGCGAGCAGCGGCAGGGCGAGAGCGAGGAGCAGGTGCTGTTTCTTCATTAATGGGACCTCCGTGAATCTTGATGTCAGCCTATAATCTATAATAATTTTCGCGCCTTTACAATGAAGAAAGGTTTTCAGGCCGCTATGTAGAGGCCGGCGGAGAGCAGCAGCCCGAAGACGGCGACCAGTTTCCCTGTTTCCGGTACCAGCACGGAATAGTCCCCGCGCGCGGCCATCCGGGCCAGGCGCAGGGCCAGCGGCACCGAGACCGCGCAGAAGACCGGGGGCCAGACGCTGCCGAAGGTGAAGGAGAAGAAATAGGGCAGTATTATCAGCGCGTAATAGAACTTCAGCGCCCCGCCCGGCCCCAGCGCGGCGGCCAGCGTGGTAAAGCCGGCCGCGCCGTCGCCCCGCGCGTCGCGCATGTTGTTGGCGTGCAGGATGCCCACTATCAGCAGGCCCAGGGGGATGGAGGCCCACAGGGCCTCGGGCAGGAAGGTGCGGGCCTGTATCAGGGCCGTGCCGGTGACGATAGCGGGCCCGAAGGCCAGGAAGATGCCGACGTCGCCCAGCGTCCTGTATTTGTAGGCGAAACCGGTGCCGGTGTAGAACCAGGCCAGGGCGAAGCCGGCCGCGCCCAGCCAGAGCAGGGCGGGCACGCCGTTCTTGAAGGCCAGCAGCAGGCCTAGGGCCCCGCCGGCGGCGAACAGGCCGAGGGCCGTCAGCAGCATGGCCCGGGGCGTCATCAGCCCGTCCACCAGGCCGCGGTCGTCCGCCGTTTCGGGGCGGTCCACGCCGTTCTTGAAGTCGAAATAGGTGTTGGCCAGGTTGGCCGCCGAGTGCACGACGAAGGCCGCCACGAAGGTCAGGGCGAAATCCAGCCAGGAGAAGGCACCATGGCGCCAGGCCACCACCGAGCCGAGAATTACGGGCGCCAGCGAGGCCGGCCAGGAGTAGGCGCGCAGTATGATGAACCATTTCTTCATAACGGTATCCTTTGGGCTGAGGGGGCTAAGCGGTGCGCGCGCAGAGCGCGGCCAGGAAATCTTTGAGCGCGGCCCCGCCCTCCGGGGAGGGGAAGCCGTCTATGAGCGGCGCCAGGGCGGCTATCTTGCCGGCCGCGGCGCGCCTGGCGGCCGCGGCGAAACCGCCCTCGCGCACCAGGTCGGCCAGAGCCAGCGCTGGCGCCAGGTCCGCCCCGGCCCCGGCCCGGGTGGCCGCGAGCAGCCGCTCGGCTTCGGGGCCCGCGGAGGGGTCGTTTAGGGCGAGGATGAGCGGCAGGGTGAACTTGCCTTCCCGCACGTCCTTGAGGGTTTCCTTGCCGCAGGCCTCGGCGTCACCCTCGAAATCCAGCACGTCGTCTATGATCTGGAAGGCGCTGCCGGCTTCCTCGCCCACCCGGGCGCAGTCGGCCAGCAGGGCCGGCTTATCGGAGAGCCGCCCGGCGGCCAGCGCGCACCAGCGGAACAGCGCGCCGGTCTTGAGGGCCACTATGCGCTCGGCGGCGGCGGCGGAGATCTTTTTGCCTTTGGAGGCTTCCTCTATCAGCGCGCCCTCGGTCATGCGCCGGACGGCCTGCATCAGGCTCTCGCTGAGGTCGGGGGCGGCCAGGCGGGCCGAGTCCATGGCCATGGCTATCAGCAGGTCGCCCACCAGAATGGCGGAATTGACCCCGGCCTGGTCGTAAAGGGTGGGCAGCCCCCTGCGGTAGCGGGCTTCGTCTATGCAGTCGTCGTGGAGCAGCGAGGCGGTATGGGCCAGTTCGGCGGCCGCCGCGGCCTTTTCGGCCCTGGCGGCGTCGGAACCCAGGGCGCCGGCCATGAGCAGCGTGAAGCGCGCCCGGGCGGCCTTGCCCAGGAAGCTGAAGGGATATTTGGCGAAGTCGAAGATCTCCTTGTCCACGGCGTCCAGCTCGGCGGCGATGGCCGCTTTCACGGAGCGCAGTGACTCCTCGACATTCCCGACTGTTTTTGTCATATAACCACGATATTCTAGCATTAAAATTCATATAATCCCTATCATGGATAACGCCGGCGGACACCGCCACGGACAGCATCATGAGGACCACCACGGGCACTCGCATGAAGACCGCCATGCGCACAAGCGGGAGGGCCACAGCGGGCACGGCTGCGCCCACGGGCACGCTCACGGGGCGGGCGCGCAGCGCGGCGCCATAAAAGCCGCCTTTTTCATAACCGCCGCCTTCATGGTAGCCGAGGCCGCCGGCGGCCTGCTGACCGGCAGCATGGCCCTGCTCAGCGACTCGCTGCACATGATGACAGACGCCGCCGCCCTGGGCATGAGTTTTTTCGCCTCGCGGCTGGCCTCGCTGAAGCCCGATCCCTCCCGCACCTACGGCTACCGCAGGGCCGAGGTGGTGGCCGCCCTGGCCAACGCCATGCTGCTCTGGATCCTTTCCGGCTACATGCTGCGCGAGGTGTACGAGCGCTTCCATAACCCGGTCTCGGTGCTCTCCGGCCCCATGCTGGCGGTGGCCGTGCTGGGCCTGCTGGCCAATCTGGCCAGCGCCTGGATACTGCACGCCCACAGCGAGGACAATATCAATGTCCGCGGGGCCTTCCTGCACGTGATGAGCGACCTGGCCGGCTCCGTGGCCGCCATCATAGCCGGCCTGATCATCTATTTCACCGGCTGGTACCGGGCGGACACCATAGTTTCGCTGCTCATCATAGCCCTCATCCTCTTCAGCTCCACCCGCCTGCTGCGGGAGGCTTTCCACATACTTATGGAGGGGACCCCAAGGGACCTTTCCCTGCCGGAGCTGGAGCGGGCCCTGCGGGGCATAGACGGGGTGTCGGACGTGCATGAACTGCACGCCTGGAGCCTCTCCTCGGGTTTCAACGCCGTCAGCGCCCACCTGGTGGTCAAAAACCCGGCCCTGCAACAGGCCGCGCTGAAGGCCGCCACCTGCGGGGTGGCCGCGGCCTTCGGGATCCGGCATACCGTGTTCCAGGTAGAGGCCGAACCGGTGGAAAATTCCTCCTGCGATATCTGTTCCTGACAGGTATCGAAAGTTACAGACTTTCGGATTGACTTAGTCCTATATCAAACCTATAATCAAAGTAATGGTTAAGGGGACCTTTTTCCGCCCGTTCCGCGGGCCATATCGTGCTATACAGACAGGAGCTCTTATGCGTTATCTATTTTCATTGATACTGCTGGCCGCCCTTTGTCCCGGCCTGCGCGCCGCCTACATCGATTCGGTGCGCGGCAACGTGGACCTGAAGAAGGCCGGCGCCGCCGACTGGAGCCGGCTGGCCGACGGGGAGAAGACCCGCCTGGCGGCCGGCGACGAGCTGCGCACCGCCCGCGCCTCCACCGCCGACATCTATATGGACGACGGCTCGCGCGTGAAGCTGGCGCCGCTGTCGGCCTTCAAGATGACCGCCGAGAACAAGGATTCGGTCTCGCTCGGCCTGTATTTCGGCCGGGTGCGCTCGTGGGTCAAGAAGTTCTCCAAGAAGTTCGAGGTCCGCACCCCGTCGGCCGTCTGCGCCGTGCGCGGCACCGACTTCATGGTCTCGGCCGACGCCGACGGCAACAGCCGCGTGGAGGTTTACGAGGGCAGCGTGCTGGCCGGCGACAGCCGCGGCAACTCCGCGCTGGTGCGCGAGGGCCAGTTCTCCGACATTCCCAACGGCGGCAGCATGCGCGAGCCGGGGGACAACCCCAACGAGCCCAGCGACATGAATTCCGCCGTCGGCGACCCCCGCCAGATAGCCCGCGCCGAGATCTACTCCGAGATCTCCCGCGAGGACGTGATGAGCCGCGCGCAGGAGGAGATGCAGTCGGCCGAGTACCAGATGCGCAAGACCGCCATAGACGCCTTCGGCAACCGGGTGCGCATGGAGGAATACACCATCCGCCCCGCCGACAACCAGTTCAAGTACGTCGTGCTCAACACCCGCGGCGACCGCTTCGATTTCGGCAAGATCCTCTTCACCTTCAACGCCGCGCTGCCCGCGGACCTCTCGCAGGCCACGGCCAACATGATCACTTCGCCGGGCGCCTCGGCCCCGGCCTGGCAGCTGACCGAGATGAACAGCGTGATGAGCAACACCCTCGACAAGGTCACCGAGGACGCGGCCGGCGGCAGCATGGTCTATAACGGCAGCCTGACCAGCCCGGCCTACAACCTGGTCTTCAATAATTACTCCTTCTACGCGGCCGGGCCCGCGCAGGCCGACGAGAACGGCGGCCTGGGCCGCTGGCTCTGGACCCGCAATAACTACAATGTGGCCACCAACCAGCACGCCAGCATCACCTACCTGGGCGGCAGCGCCCCCGCTACCGAGTCCTCCAGCCCGTCCGGGACCGACGTCTTCCACACCTTCGCCAAGAACACCTATTCCGATTCCACCTGGATCGCGGCGGAGGATTTCGTGCTCTTCGACGACGGCGACATCCTGTCGGCCGGAGATTTCTCCAGCGGCCTGGGCGGGGGGGAGACCGTGGACCAGGTCACCGACCGGCTCAATTTCGAGCGCGTCTACACCAGCTCGCTGTTCGGCGGGCGCAAGATAGACGTGATGTACTCGGCCAAGCTGCTCAAGGACGCCGGCCTGCTGCGGTTCGAATAAGCCGGGCCGCTTTATAAGGATATAACCGTAAACTTATGATAAAGAACCTTAAATTCGCCGCCGCGCTGCTCGCCTGCTGCCTGCCGCCCCTGCAAGCCGAAATGAATATCACCCCTGTGGCCAGCGTCAACTTGCTGGGCGGCAAGTATTTCCTGGATTCCGACGCGGCTTCCTTCCAGGGCCGCGTGGACGCCTTCGTCTCGCCGGCCATCAACCTGGCCGAGGGCCGCGACCTGATCCCGGTCTACTCCGGCAACTACTCCGGCACGCAGGACATACAGGAGCTGGCCGGCGGCGGCGTGCTTACCCGCAAGCGCCAGACGCATACCTTCTCGCTGAAGTACGTGCACACTAGCGAATTCAACAAGTACAAGCCCCGCCTCTCCTACTCGCTGGCCCGCATCAAGGAGACCAACGACGAGGACTGGGGCGACGGCCTGTTCGACTACAATACCGTGTCCGCCGGCTTCGAGGCCGAACAGGAGCGCCCGCACGGTACCTTTACCGAGTCCTACGACTTCTACAGCGTGGCCTATCCCAACTACAGCACGCTGCTCTCGGACTCGCAGTCCGTCTTCAACGACACCACCACCTTCAACGAGCTGTCCACCAACGCCGGCGAGAACCCGATGGACAACATGAGCCACCGGCTGGCCTTCGGCTACGCCTGGTTCCCCGAGCCGCTCAACATGAAGGCCGGCTACGACATCACCTACCGCACCTACGGCGACCAGGCCGTGACGGCCAGGCCCGCCACTGGGCAGTCGCCGTTCAAGAGCGACACGCGCGCCGACATAGCGCAGAACTTCAGCCTGAAGGCGGCCCGCGTGGTAAAGCCGCTGTACCTCAGCGTCGGGGCCCGGGCCGGCTGGCTGAGCTCCAACCAGGGCTCCTACGATTCCGCCCGCAGCAAGTACATGGACGACTACTACAGCTATGTCGACGTGCAGGTGAGCCCGTCGATGACGCTGGCGCTCAAGAACGGGGTGCAGTTCGGCTTCAGCCTGGACTGGCGCCGCGTGTTCTACCTCGGCCGCCTCAAGCAGGACTCCGCCGGCAATTACGGCTCGGACGAGATAGACCAGACCTACTGGCTCACCTCCATCTCGGCCCGCTACCCGCTTTTCAACAGGTTCTTCGCGCGCGCGGCGTACAACTACCAGGTGTCCAGCTCCAACATGCGCTACGAGGATAATTACAGGTACAACTACAGGGCCAGCACCTACCTGATGGGCCTGGAGTGGGAGTTTTAAGCCGCAGCGGCGGGAAAATATCGCGGTATTTCGTGCAAGTTCGCGGTCGTACGGAGACTATTATGCTCAAGATGAACAAACTTTCCATTTTAGCGGCGGGCCTGCTGGCCCTGGGATTGCTGCCGGCGGCATTCGCCCAGCAGCTGCCCGGAACGCTGGTAGAGGAAGAGCTGGCTAACGGCTCCACGGTCTACCTGACCCCGGCCTATACCTGGCAGAGCGACGACTGGAGCAAGGAGAGCAATATCGCCCGCGACCCCGCCGGGAACATATACATGGCCGGCACTTTCTCGCCCGATTTCGGCGACAGCCAGCGCCCCTTCATCCGCAAGATCTCCCCCGCGGGCGTTACGCTCTGGACCAGCACCGTGACCAACACTTCAGGTCAGCCCGGTTCTTACGATTACGGCCGCGGCGTGGCCCTCAGCCCCGACGCCAATTCCGTCTACCTGCTGAGCGTCAGGGACAACTCCGGCAATGTCGAGGTGGTGGTCAACAAGTATTCCGCCGCCGGCCTGGAGCTTTGGGCCGAAGGCGGCGTGGCTTACACCGGGGGCTGGGGCAACAACGCTTACGATATAGTCGCGGATGACAACTTCGCCTACGTGTCCGGCACCAGCAACAACGATATAGCTATTTTCAGTTTCCCGGTGGGCGGCGGCGTCCCCCAGGTGACCGCTTTCGACGGCGGCGACTCCTACAACGTGGCCTACGCCATACACCAGAACCTCACCCACCTGGCCCTGGCCGGCACCATTTACGACGGCCGCGACTATAACGATCCCTCCGACCTGGAGTACGGCAACGAGATCTGGGTGGCGCAGTACAAGAAGAGCGATATGACGCAGGTCTGGGCCAGCACCTACACCCCGGCCAACCACCCCGAGTGGGGCTACGACGAAGCCCATGCCGTGAAGATGGACCTCAACGGCAACGTTTACGCCGCCGGTTTCTACTACAGCTACGACTCCGGCTCCGACATCTGGCTGGGCAAGTTCGACTCCGCCGGCAACCTGGTCTTCGCCAAGACCAAGAACGGCCTTTCCAACGGCTATGACAAGGCCTTCGGCCTGGCGCGCGACGCCGCCGGCAATATTTACGTTACCGGCAAGATGGAGGCTTACAGCTTTAACCAGGGAGACAATGTCTGGCTGGGCAAATACTCGCCGGCCGGCGCCCTGCTTTCCGAGGTCACCACGCACCGCAACCATGAGAGCGGCTACGACGTGGAGGCGGCCAGCCATGTGGTAATAGTCGGCGGCGCCTTCGACGACAGTTACGGCATACTCGAGGTGGCGCAGGAGCAGTTCGGCGCGCCGCAGCAGCTGATGGCCGGCCCGGGCTGGACCCCCGGCTCGGTACGGCTCTTCTGGAACTACGAGAATGCCGCCGCCGCCTACAACTACGAGGTGGAGTACGCCACTTCTCCGTCCTTCTCCCCGGGCGAGGGCCTGGCCGTCATCTCCGGTACGGACGCTGATGTCACAGCCGGGGATTCCAAGGAGCTGGACATTAACGGCCTGCCGGTGCGCCTCGACCATACCGTCTGGCCCAATACCCCCGGGCCGCTGTATTATTTCAAGGCCAGGATCAGCGCCGACGGGGGCAACACCTGGGTCCCGCTGACCAACACGGCCAGCGCCGCGCCCAACGCCCCTTACAATTACTGGAACTACAGTTCCCGCGGCCAGGACAGCTTCTGGGTGTTCAACAGCGCGATGGCGCCGTCGTCGGCCCTCACCCGCGACGCGGCCGGCAATACCTACATCGCCTACGGCAACAATATGGGCGGCGTGGCCATAGTCAAGATGGACCAGTACGGCGCGGCCCAGTGGACCAGCTTCTACAACCACGCCACCATCAACGGCCGCTTCGTGGTCAACCGCATAAAACTCGACACGGTCGGGAATATCTACGCCGTCGGCATGATAGCCGACCAGGCGACGCCCGACCAGCCTGACGCCTGGATAGCCAAGTTCAACCCGCTGGGCGTGAGGATCTGGGACGACGTGGTGGCCGGGGCGGCGGGAGAGTCCGACAGCTTCTCCGCCGTTGTTTTCGACTCCCTCGGCAAGGTTTACGCCGGCGGCGAGACTACCGCCGTCGCCAACGACGGCCTCTCGATGCTGCTCGTTAAGTACGAGCCGGCGCGCATGGCGCCCGCCGATCAGTGGATCTCCTCCTTTACTTATAAAGGTTCCACGCCTTCCGGTTCGCCCGCCGCCATCTGGGGCCTGGCCGTGGATGGTTCCAACAATATCTACGCAGGCGGCTATTTCTCCATCACCGGCAGCGCCGTAGACCGCGACGCCGCGATAGTGAAGCTCAATACTTCGCTGGGCGTAGTCGGTACGGCCTCCTACGCCAATGTCTCCAATGTAGGCGTGACCGGCACCGACGCCATCTCCGACCTGATCGTGGATAACGGGAATATCTACGCCGCCGGCCAGAAGAACATGGACGTCTCGCTGTCCACCACCAGTTTCTGGGTGGCCAAGATAGACGCCGCTAACCTGGGCATAACCTGGAGCGACGCCTATAATTCCTCCGACGACCTGGACGCGGCCGCCTACGGCCTGCGCCTGAGCGGCGGCTACCTGTACGCGGCCGGCTACGAGAACCGCCTGTATTCGACAGAAAACCAGAAGAATATGGTGCTGCGCAAGTACGATCTCGCCGGCGCCGCGCAGTGGACCAAGGCCATAGACGGCACCTACCAGAACGAGAGCGTGCTCTCGTACGGCCTGGAAGTGGGCTCGGACGGCTACTTCTACCTGGCCGGCGTCTTCAATATCTGGGGGATGGATGGGGAAGGCAATCCCGGCATAGCAAAAGTGACCGAGCCGCAGAGCGGCCTGATGGCCCAGCCGGGCCATAAGCCCTCCTCGGTACGCCTGTCCTGGGTGGCCGAGACCGAACTTCCGATGGGCACGGAGTTCTACGTGCACCACGCAACTTTCTCGGCCTTCACGTTCGACGCCGCCGCGGCCCAGTACGTCTTCACTAACGACTACACGCTGTTCAACGGCGATTACCTGGACCGCCTGGTGCCCGGCCTGGAGTCCGGCACCGGCGCGCCGGTGCCCGGCGGCAGCAATATAGACACGCCGGTGCATTACTTCCGCCTCGGCTACAAGCGCCCCGCGGACGCGGATGTTACCGATCTGGGGGTCTCCACCAACGCGGTGCCCAATACGCCCGGCGCCTGGGACCGCAGCGACCGCTATCCCAACGGCAACCTGTACATTATCAATAACGCCCACGGCGGCAGGAACCCGCTGGTGCGGGACGCCGAAGGCAATATCTATACCGCCGGCACCTTCAGCCCCTGGGGCCAGGGCTCGGCCTCGGCTTTCGTGCGCAAGTTCACGCGCACCGGCGTGCCGGTCTGGACCCGCTTCTGGTCCGACCAGTACGAGCAGTCGCAGCCGGTCATCAACGCGCTGGCGCTCGACGGCCAGGGCAACCTGTACGCGGCCGGCACCGCCGGTTCCGACGGCTACGTCTATTACCCGGCCTACGCGCCGGAGTCCGGGACCAAGAAGGACGCGCTGGTGATAAAGTACGGCGTAGCGGACGGCCGCGTGCAGTGGGCCAGGACCTACGACCTCGAGAACGCCAACGCCAACGACGAGATCAACGCGGTGGCCGTGGGCCCCGCCGCCGTCTACATCGCCGGCAAATTCCAGAGCGCCTCCAACGGCGAGGACGGCATCATCGCCGCGCTGGACCCGCAGGACGGCAGCCTCGGGGCTTCGTTCAAGACCGACGCCACTGGCGACGACGTGTTCAACTCGGCGGCTTTCGACGGGACGAACGTTCTGGCGGGGGGCCGGATCCAGGACGGCTTATGCGCCGACAGCGTAACTCCTAACTATAACGGCGTGGTGGTCTTTTTCGACGCGAACCTCGCGAATCCCGCCATGCCGATAACGGTAAATCCCGGCTGCGAGGACGAGATCTACGCGGTTAAAGTCGATACCGTCGCCCCGGCCCTCTACGTGGCCGGCGCGGTGGACGCCGGCAACGCCTCCCAGGACGCTTTCCTCGCCAAGTATGTCGGAGGCGTAATTGCCGCCGGCTGGCCCAAGACCTACAACTCCGCCAACGACAACGAGGACGAAGCCTACGGCATCGCACTGGACGGGCTCGGCGGCGTCTACATGAGCGGCGTGGAATCCCGCTACGACATCAACCAGGGCAAGAACGTGTTCATCCGCAAGTACAACACGGCCGGCGACCTGATCTGGTCGCAGGCGCTCAACAGCTCCGGCAGCAACGACGACAGCGCCGGCGGCATAGAAACCGACCCGATAGGCGGCGTGTACGCGGCGGCCGACGCCGGCTCCATGGTGACCGCTGCCTACTACAATACCTACGACACCATCAGCGGGGCGGGCTTCTTCAAGCATACGCAGTTCAATATGAACGTGACGAACCCGCGCCTGACCGTGCGCGTCAACAGCGGCCCCAACGCCGGCCTGCAGGGCGTGCGCGTGGCCGTGATGGGCTTCAGCTCCACCGGCGGCATAGACCCCAACGGCATAGCGATGGAAGTCACGGATTCCTCCGGGGCCTACACCTTCTCGCTGCCCGGCGGCAAGTCCTACTTCGTGGCCATTTCCAGCCACAACATGGTGCCCACTATAAAAGAACAGCTGTCCGACCCGGGCGGCAACTTCTTCGTGGACCTCAACGCCGACACCACCCGGCAGTACTACATCACGCCGCGCGCGGCCGCCGCCGACGCGGTCTACAAGATGACGCTGAACGTCTCCACGTTCACCGGCACCCTGGAGGGCGGCGACTACCTGATGGGCGAGGCGTTCATCACGCAGACCGGCGAACGCGTGGGCTACAGCGTGATCAAGGCCGCGGACGCTCTGATCAACCCCATGGAGATCTACAACCTGCCGTCCGCCGCCAACGGCGTCTACGGCATGGCCGTAAGCGTGCCCGCCAGGAACAAGGTGCTGCAGCTGTTCATGAACGGGCCTTTCCCGTCCACGAGCACCTACCTCGCGGACATGTCCCAGGCCTCGCAGCTGGCCGCCTCTTTCGAGGTGGGCGGCTCTACCATGCCGCCCTCCGTGGCCGGCATGGTGCTGGACCTCAACTGGTCCCCCATAGCGGGCGCCCGCGTCAGGCTTGAGCGGTGGCAGTGCACCGACGGGGACCCGGACTCCGACCCGAACACCTGCTTCCAGTCCGGGACCGTATACAGTAAAGAAACGCTCACCGACACCGGCGGCAGTTTCTCGTTCTATAACGTGCCTTACGTCCCGGTCGGCCCCGACAGCAATTACAACCTCAACGTGGGCAAGGCCGGCTACGAGAGCGGCTACCGCAACTTCCCGCTGCCCGAGGGCACGCCCCTGCCGTACATGGGCGATTCCTACAACTCCACCACGTTCAACCTGGCGCTGGCCACGTACACGCTCACCGGCATACTGAAGTATAACGGCGTGCCGCTGCCCAACGCCACCATCATGGTCAACCCCGACTGGATGAGCTACAACTACTCCAGCCCCAGCGCCACCGACACCTACCGGCAGGGCGAGTGGGGCAACAGCCTCGGCATACGCTCCAACGCCAGCGTACGCACCGGGGCCGACGGCAGCTTCACCGTGCCCGGCCTGACTGACGGCAACGCCCGCATAGAGGCCGCCTTCGAAGGCGGCTGGCGCTCGCTCAACGAGGGCACCGTTTATTCGGAAGAGCTGGACAGCGACGACTTGCGCGTGGTCATCTCCTCGCAGGGCGCGAGGGGGCCCGGCCTGCCTTTCAACAATGCCTGCCGCCCCGGCAGGACCTGGGTGGTCAACAGCTCAGGCACCTGCGTGACGGCCGGCAACGTGGCCTTCAACATAGTGCCCGAAGGCGCCAACTCGCTGGGCCGCCTCTACGGCAGCCTGACCTTCGTGACCACCTACACGGTGACGGCGGCCAACCCGCTGGTCATCTCCACCTCCTCGCCGCTGACGCTGATGGCGCAGGAGAGCTGCCGCGACGACTGCAAGAACCAGCAGATGGGCTTCACCTCGCTGGCCGGCACCTTCAGCTCCAATACCACCAGTTACTCGATAATAGTGTCGAGCGGCGTCACTTATTACCCCCGCGTGTTCTCCACCGCCTGGGCAAAGGCCACTTCGTTCGATTCGGAGATAGACCTGTCCTCCACCGACACCTTCCGCATGGATATGTCGGTGGTGCGGGCCGGCGCCCTGCGCGGCGTGGTCAAGATGCCCGACGGCTCCAACTTCAAGAACCTGGAAGGGCCCGAGGATTCCCCTACCGCCTACTGGGCCGAGATCGATGTCAAAGGCGTCAATGTGGACGTAAAGGATGGCCGCCGCCTGGACCAGTACGGCGAGTTCGAACTGCCCAACCTCGCCCCCGGCATCTACGACGTCTCGGTGCGGCCCGGCGGCCGCGGCTTCGTCTGGGCTCCCGTCAGCCAGCAGGTGACGGTCAGCGCGGGCGTTATGACCGAGCTCAAGCTGCAGCTGGCCCTCGGCCTGGCCGTGCAGCCGCAGATCTTCGGCCTGCCCGAGATCTCCACCGCCAGCTGGGGCTACACGATAGTCGGCGTAGAGTCCGGTACCGAGATGAACCAGAAGAAGATAACGGAATTGTTCTTCTCGGAGCCCGAGTACTCGTTCGACTACAGCACCAGCACCGGCTGGAGCATGATGTACATGCCCTCCGGCCAGTACGACTTCTACCTGATGCTGGGCGCTACCTACGACCCGGGCGGCGGCGACGAGAACCTCGTCAGCTACCAGCAGTTCGCCAACTTCATCGGCCGCGTAAGAGGCGTGGCGGTGCAGAAGTCGGACAGCAACCCGCTGGTGGGGACCGCGGCGCAGCCGATCGCCATCAACATACTGGGTTCGCTGGGCCAAGCCGGCGTAGCCGGCACCGTGAAGGGCGCCAACATCTTCACGGACGCGGACCTGGACAGGTTCTTCGCCAACTTCAACGAGATGTTCCCGCTGATCCCGGCGGTGATGCTCTATGACTCGGCCGGCGACCTGAAGGGCTTCTCCAGCGCCATGCCGGACGCCGACGACTTCCCGTACTTCGAAACCGCGCTGGTCACCAAGGACAAGGAGGGGATGCGCTCGTACCTGGCGTCCAACCCGCTGTCCTACGGCATCTGGGGCCTGCCGCCCGGCCGCTACACCGCGGTGTTCAATAACCCCAACTACCCGCCCGTAGCGAAGGAAGTGCTGGATATCACCGCGCCCGGCGCGGATATCACGGCCTTCAACTTCGATAACGAGGAAGTGGTGACGGCCGGCATCTCCGGCGTGGTGAAGAGCAGCGCCACCGGCGAGGCCCTGGCGGGCGCGCGGGTGTACCTGAAGCACCGCACGGTGGAGAAGTTCACGCTGACGGATTCCTCCGGCGCGTTCTCCTTCTCCAACCTGCCCACCGGCATCTTCCGCCTGGAGGTCACGCGCAACGGCTACGTGACCGTGGGCCGCAAGACCAGCCTGGCGGCCAACGACGCGGAGCAGTTCACGCTCTATATGCTGCCGTCCGAGTCCAAGATCACCGGCCGCGTCTTCATGAGCAAGTTCCCGACGCAGGTCACCAAGGCGGGGGTGGATATCGTGGTCTACGACGAGACGCTTAACGTCCAGGCCCCCGAGTCCTACCTGCCCAAGACCGAGGTGCAGACCGACGCTTCCGGCAACTTCGAGATCACCGGGGTGGTGCCCGGCCATCTCTACAAACTGTCGGCGTTCTCCTCCGGCAAGCTGCCGGAGGTGCTGGAGGTCACGGCGCAGGAGGGCAACACGGTCCTCAGCGACCTGACGCTCAAGGACACGCCGCCGCAGATCACCATCAAGGTCAAGAAGTCTCCCGACTCGGTCAGCAAGGTGGATGTCATCATCAAGTCGCCCAAGCAGCTGATCACGGCGCCGTCTTGCAGCTACAACAACGGCCAGACCTACGACGCCGCCGCCGCGGTAACGCTGGCGCTGGTGCCGGGCCCGAACCGCACCTACCTGGGCCAGTTCACCGTGAGCAGCAGCCAGCAGTATTACACGGTAAAGGTCACGGCGGGTGACGCCGGCAACAAGATGGAGAAGTTCTTCGTCTACGACCAGGTCAGCAATGCCAAGACCGAGCAGTACATACAGCAGGAGTCGCTGGCCGGCGGCTCCGTGCAGATGGACACGGAGACCGAGGAATATTCCGGCATAGAGCTGGACCCCGGCGCCCTGTCCTACTCCACGGTCACCGCGGGCGCGGTGGACTACTCCAACCTGGTAGGCGGCTTCTTCAGCGCGCTGCCGTCGGTACGCACCGTCAAGACGGACAAGGGCAACCTGACTATCAGCGACGCGATACAGGGCCTGATGGCGTCCGAGGTCTATAATATGGACCTCTCCAACGCCTCGGCCAACAAGCCGTTCACGCTGACGCTCAAGTACGACAAGGAACGGGGCGCGGCCCACAGCCAGCGCCTGCGCATCTACCAGCAGGACGACACCGGCAACTGGAACGAGGTTCCCGGCAACTACACGGTGGACCCGATGCTGGGCGTGCTCAGCGTTGACGTGGCCAGCCTCACCAACGCCACGGAAGGCACGGGCGCGTCCTCGACGCCGCTGGGCCGCAAGCGCTTCGGCATGAGCTCCGTGGTCAACGGCCGCTACGTGCCGTCCACCACCGCCTCCACCAGTCAGTCGGGCAAGTTCGCCGTGTTCACGGCCAACCCGCCCACCGGCACCGCCGCGTACTCCTCGGGCTTCGAGGTGGTCAATATGCCCAACCCGTTCAACCTCAAGAGCAAGAACGTGGACCTGAGCTCGGATGCCAATGTGGGAGTATCCGGTATTTCCGACCCATACCCGACCAACGGCACGGTGATCAAGTACAACCTGCCGGCGGGCAAGTCGGGCAGCCTGAAGTTCGTGATCTACAACCTGGCCGGCGAGAAGGTGCGCACCTTGGACGAGGGGCACCGCGACGGGAACCAGATCCTGTACTCCGAGTGGGACGGCAAGAACGACGCCAACCAGGACTGCGCGTCCGGCGTCTACTTCATGCTGACCTACCTGGAGGGCAAGAAGCTGGGCAACAAGGCCCACAAGATGGCGATAATAAAGTAGAGCCCGCGCCGGGCTGCGCCCCGCGCGGCCCGGAAGCGGAACTGCGGATAGCCTGTGTTTTCGAGAGGTACTTATGAGAAAAACGATTTTAATAGCGCTGCTGGCGGCTTTGCCGGCCGGGGCTTACGCCTCGGGCGCGGGTACTACGGCAGCGCCGTTCCTCAAGGCGGCCATGAGCCCGCGGGCGGTGGCGCTGGCCGGCGCTTACAGCGCCATGGCCGACGACTCCGGCTCGGTGTTCGTTAACCCGGCCGGCCTGGCGCAATTCGAAGAGCAGGAGGCCGCGCTGGACTTCAGCACCTACCTGCAGGACGCCAAGATGGGCAACTTCTCCTACGCCGGGCAAATAAAAGATAACCGCTTTGGCCTGGGCCTGACCTTCATGACGGTGGGGGGCATAGAGCGGCGCGGCCTGACCGACTCCGTGGGCTACGTGCCCGAGCTGGGCTCCTTCGACGCCAGCGACATGGCCGTCACGCTGTCCTACGCCCGCAGGGAGATCTCGCCTGAGCTGATGCCCCGCCTGGACGGCGGCTTCTCCGTGAAGTTCATACGCTCCGGCATCGACGACGAGACGGCCTACGCTTTCGCCCTGGACGCGGGCGCCATCTACCGCGCCACCGAGCGGATGAACTTCGCCATGGCCGTGCAGAACCTGGGCACCAAGATGAAGTTCGTGGACGAATCCGACCCGCTGCCGCTGAGCATCCGCGCCGGCGGCGCGTTCCGGGTCTCCGACCGGTTCACGGTGGCCGCCGAGATCAACGAGTACCTGCAGGACGAGAAGTTCTACCCCTCGGTGGGCGCCGAGTACTGGTTCCGCGAGGCGCTGGCGCTGCGGGGCGGCTACAAGTTCGGCTACGACACCTCCAACCTGGGCGGCGAGGTGGGCATGAGCCTGGGCTTCGGCATAAAGGTACAGGGGCTGGGCATAGACTACGCCTTCCTGCCCTTCGGCGACCTGGGCAGCGTGCACCGCTTCGGCATGTGGATGCAGTTCTAGCCCCCGCCGGCAGATAAAGCAGAAGGGCCGCCCGCGCGGCCCTTCTGCTTTTTTACCTGAGGAAATCGTCGCCGGGCCAGTCGCCCGGGGTTCCCGGCACCGAGGTGAGCCGGGGGTCTTCGGTGGAGGCCTTGTTCATCTTCTGGAAGGATTCTTTAAGCTCGGAGAGGGAGACGTCGGACTTTTTAATGCGCATCAGTATCAGGTAACCTGCCGCCCCCAGGCCCAGGGCCACGGGCAGCACGTACGTCCAGGCGGCGGCCTTGAGCATGAAGATGAGCACGGCGCAGAGGAAAGTCCAGAACGAGATGGACATGCTGACGCCGCAGAGCGTGTAGCCAAGTATGATGTTGGCCTCCTGGTTGCGCGGCATGGCCAGGATGATGGCCAGCAGGGCGATATTTATCAGGGTCAGGTACAGGGCGCGGGTGACCCAGCTGCGCCAGCGGTATTTGGACAGCACTATGGTGCCGTATATCGGGTGGTTGATCATTTCCGCGTCTTCGAAAGTGACCTCGGTCGAGGATCTTTGCACCTTCTCGGCCGCCTCCGCCCCGGGGTCATAGTCAAAGGCCTGTTCTTCGGCCCTCGACCCGAACTGGGCCGCCGCGGGCGCGGGCAGCAGCGCGGCCAGGGCCAGGCCGCCGGCGAGCAGGAGGAGGGTCTTATTCATCGTCGCCCAGCCTCGGCATGGCGGGGAGGGTGTCCTCTTCCATGCGGTAATACCTGGTGGCGCCGGAACGCAGCCTGGAGGGCGATAACTGCGTGTCCCGCAGTTTCTTTATCTCCGCCTCTTTCGTGAGGTTGCTCTTGATCTTAATCTTTTGTCTCACTGAGATGCGGTCCTGGAAATGCCAGTACGAGGAGACGAAGGAGCCTATGGCGCAGGCGATGACCACGCCGCTGAGAAAATAGTTGGCCCTGTCCTGGCGTATCCAGAACCTGCGCGCGCTCATCCCAGCTCCTCCAGTATCGCGGTCAGGCGCGAGATCTTGCCGCCGCATTCCTCGGCGCGGGTCCTGATCTTGTCGATCTCGGCTTTGGGGGCCCGGGCCATGAAGGCCGAGTCTCCCAGGCGCTGCTCGCACTGCGCGCTGTCGCTGCGGGCCTTGTCCAGCTCCTTGGCCATACGGCCTTTTTCCTTCTCCAGGTCCACGGTGCCGTCCATCGGCACATAAAGGTTGAAGGCGCCGGCGATGGCGCTGATGGCGCGCGGCGGTTTGGGCAGGTCCCTGCCCACGGCGAGGTCCTCCACCTTGGCCAGCAGGCTGACGTAGGCCGCGCCGGCCCTGAGACGGTCCAGCGCTGGCGCGTCGCCCGAGACGGCCAGGGCCTTGATCATTTTTCCGGGCGGGATCTCGAACTGGGAACGCACCACGCGCAGCTGGGTGATGACGCCCATCAGCTCCTGCATTGCCGTCGTGGCCGCGCCGTCGGTGACGGGGGCTTCGGGCCAGGCCTCGTTGAGCAGGTAGCCGCCGGGCCTGGGCAGGTAGCCCTTCAGGCTGGAGTAGAGCTCCTCGGTGACATAGGGCATGAACGGGTGCAGCGCCTTGAGCGCGCCGGTGAACAGCTCCAGCATCAGCGCGAGAACCTTGTCTTTATCCGGGCCCTGCAGCCGCGGCTTGGCCAGCTCCAGATACCAGTCGCAGAACTCGTCCCAGATGAAGCCGTACAGCGCGTCCTGCGCCTTGGGCAGGTCGTATTCGGCCATCGCGGCCCGCGACTTGCGCAGCGCCTCGGCGTAGCGCTCGGCGATCCAGCGGTCGGCCAGCTCGGCCGGTTTATCCGCCGCAACGGGCGCGGGGGTTTCGGGCAGGTACATCTGCATGAAGCGCGCGGCGTTATAGAGCTTGTTGACGAAGTTGCGCCCGCCGACGATGCCTTCCTCGGAGAACGGGATATCGCGGCCGCCCATCGTCTGCGCCATCAGCGAGAAGCGCAGCGCGTCGGTGCCGTACTTGTCCACCATCAGCAGCGGGTCCACCACGTTGCCCAGCGACTTGGACATCTTCTTGCCGTGCTTGTCGCGCACGATGCCGTGCACGTAGACCTGGCTGAACGGCGGCCGGCCCATGTGCTCGATGCCGCTCATCACCATGCGGGCGACCCACAGGTAGAGGATCTCGTAGCCGGTGACCAGCACCGAGGTCGGGTAATAGTAGTCCAGTTCCTTCGTCTTCTCCGGCCAGCCGAAGACGGAGAAGGGCCAGAGGGCCGAGGAGAACCAGGTGTCGAGCACGTCGGGGTCCTGCAGCAGGTCGTGGCCGCCGCACTTCGGGCAGGAGGACGGCTTGTCCTGCGAGATGACGGGCAGGGCGCCGTCCTCGAAAGAAACGCGGGACAGCTCGCCCTTGTCGTCGAACTTCAGGCCCGCGCCCGAGCAGGCGCGGCAGTACCAGACGGGGATGCGGTGCCCCCACCAGATCTGCCGCGAGATGCACCAGTCCTGTATCTTGCCGAGCCACTGCGTGAACGGCTTCTTCCAGGAGGCGGGGTAGAACTTCACGTCCTCTTTTTCCGCGGCCGCGATGGCGGGGGCGGCCATGTCCTTCATCTTGACGAACCACTGCTCGCTGACCAGCGGCTCTATGTGGCTGCTGCAGCGGGAGCATTTGCTGACGGAATGTTTGTAGTGTTCCTCTTTTTCCATCAGGCCGGCGGCGTTCAGGTCTTCCACGACGGCCTTGCGGGCGGCCTGCACGCTGAGGCCGGCGTACTTTTCCGGGCAGTTGACCATCTTGCCCTCGTAGGAAATAACGCGCAGCACTTCGAGGTTATGGCGCTCGCCTATCTCGAAGTCCAGCGGGTCGTGCGCCGGGGTGATCTTCACCGCGCCGGTGCCGAAATCCTTCTCCACGCCCTCGTCGGCCACCAGCGGGATGACCCTGTCGGTAAGGGGCAGTTTTAATTTTTTGCCGTGCAGGCCCTTGTAGCGGGGGTCCTCCGGGTTCACGGCTACGGCCGAGTCGCCCAGCATGGTCTCGGGGCGGGTGGTGGCCACCGTGACGGTGCCGGTGCCGTCCTCGAGAGCGTACCTGATGTGCCAGAGCTTGGACTTCTCGTCCTCGTATTCCACCTCGATGTCGGACAGGGCGGTGCCGCAGCGCGTGCACCAGTTGATCATGCGCTCGCGGCGGTAGATCTGGCCCTTCTCCCACATGCAGCGGAAAGCTTCGAAGACGGCGGCCGCGCGCGGTTTATCCATGGTGAAGCGCACGTTGCTCTTGTCGAGGTCGAGAGCGCAGCCCAGGCGCCGCAGCTGGCCGAGTATGGTGCCGCCGCATTCCTCGTACCAGGCCCAGGTGCGTTTTATGAATTCCTCGCGGCCCAGGTCGTGGCGGGTCTTGCCCTCGGCCTTGAGCTGCTTCTCCATCACGTTCTGCGTGGCGATGCCGCCGTGGTCGGTGCCGGGCACCCAGTAGGCCTCGCGGCCCATCATGCGGGCGTAGCGGATCAGCACGTCCTGCAGCGTGTTGTTGAGGGCGTGGCCGATGTGCAGCGCGCCGGTGATATTGGGCGGGGGGATGACCACCACGAAAGGCTTCTTGTCGGGGCTGGGGGTGGAAATGAAGAGCCTTTCTTTCTGCCAGGTATCGGCCCACTTGGCCTCTACCGGCTTGGGGTCGTAAGCTTTGCTTAGCATGATGTCCTTTGATTTACACGAATTCGCGGAAAACAGCGTTGGAGACGTAAAGGCGGTCTTCCCTGATCCGGATGGCGGAACCGCTTTTCTCTATGAGGCCGGCTTGCAGCAGCCGGTCCAGCTCGCCTTTAAATTCTATAAATATATCGTCCGGCAGTTCAATTCCGGCCGTGCGCCGCAGCCCCAGCATGATCTTTTCGGCGTTCTTGGCCCGGCCTTCCAGCTTCTCCGAGTACTGCAGCGGGATGCTGTCTCCGGCGGACGCGGCCCGCACATAGTCCGCGGTGGAGGCGGTATTGGCGCGGCGCTCGCCAGCCAGGTAGGAGGCGGCCGCCGGGCCCAGGCCCAGGTACTCGCCCTGGTCCCAGTAATTCAGATTATGCAGAGATTCCCGCCCGGGCCGCGCGAAATTGGAGATCTCGTAGCGCCGGAGGCCGGCCAGGCCCAGTGCCGCGGCCCCCGCCTCGTACATGGCGGCCGCCGCGTCCGGCTCCTCGTTCACGCCGGCGGCCGCGAACGGCGTGCCGTCGTGGACCTCCAGCGCGTAGAAGGAGACGTGTTCGGGCTTGAGCGCCAGCAGCCAGTCCAGCGAATCCGCGAAATCTTTCAGCGATTGCCCCGGCAGGCCGCACATCAGGTCCGCGTTGATGTTGTGGAAGCCGGCGGCCCGCAGCTGCCCGTAGGCGCGCAGGAAGTCCTCCGGGGTGGCTATCCTGCCCAGTTTCCTGAGCAGCCTGTCTTGCGTGGATTGGAGCCCCAGGCTGACGCGGCTGACTCCGGAGCGCTTGAGCAGGGCGGCTTTTTCCGCGTCCAGGCTTTCCGGGTTGGCCTCGAAGGTGCTCTCCCGCAGGCTCTCCAGGGGGCCGGTGAGGGTCTCTATTATGCCGCACAGCCGCTCGAGCTGTTCAGGGGAGAGCAGGCTGGGCGTGCCGCCGCCCACGTAAAGGGTGTCAAAGCCGCCCGCCAGGGCGTCGTAGCGCGCGGACTCGGCCGCCAGCGCGCCCAGGAAGGCGTCTATCTCCCCGGGCGCGCCGGGGGCGGAGGCGAAGTCGCAGTAGCCGCATTTGGCCCTGCAGAACGGGATATGTACGTAGAGTCCGCGCATGGTCCTATTATAAAAAAAGAAGGGGCGGCCGGGCCGCCCCTTCGAGTGCGGCCGCGCCGCCTAGTTCTGGCTCTTCTTCAGGAACTGGCTGATCATGTCTATCGGTATCGGGAAGATCGTGGTGGAATTCCTCTCGGTGGCCACCTCGGTGAGCGTCTGCAGGTAGCGCAGCTGTATGGCGGCCGGCTCGCTGCCGATGATCTTGGCCGCGTCGGCCAGCTTCTGCGAGGCCTGGAATTCGCCCTCGGCGTGGATGATCTTGGCGCGGCGCTCGCGCTCGGCCTCGGCCTGGCGGGCGATGGCGCGCTGCATTTCCTGCGGCAGGTCCACGTTCTTCACCTCGACGCTGGACACCTTGATGCCCCAGGGTTCGGTGTGCTGGTCCAGGATCTGCTGCAGGTTCTGGTTGATCTTGTCGCGCTGCGCGAGCAGGTCGTCGAGCTCCTGCTGGCCGAGCACGCTGCGCAGCGTGGTCTGGGCCAGCTGGCTGGTGGCGTACATGAAGTTCTCGACGTTCAGTACGGCCGACTGCGGGTTGACGACGCGGAAGTAGACCACGGCGTTGACCTTGACCGAGATGTTGTCGCGGGTGATGATGTCCTGCGGCGGCACGTCCATGACGACCACGCGGGTGCTGATGCGGAACATCTGCTGCACGCCGGGGATCAGGATGATCAGGCCGGGGCCTTTGACGCCGGTGAAGCGGCCGAACGTCAGCGTGACGCCGCGCTCGTACTCATTGAGCACCTTGATGCTGGCGAACAATATTACCACCGCTATGATTATTAAAGGAGTGAAACCCATTATAAACCTCCGTTGTCTGCGTTGTTTCCCTTACCATGGCTAGTCTACAAAAGACTGAGCCGGATGACAACATTTTATCCCCGTCGTAAATTTAGTATTATATCTGTGCAAGGTCTTTTTAAAATTATGAGCAAAAGAAGATTAGCGAGGGAAAACTGCCTGCAGTCGCTTTACAGCGCGGACATCTCCAGTCTCGAGCCGGCAGCCGTTCTGGCCAGCTTCCAGATGGAGGAGTTCGCCCTCGAGGACAAGGTCTTCGATTTTTATAAGTCCCTTTTTACCTCCACCGTAGCCAACCGCCAGAAGATAGACGAGATCATCAAGAAGACCAGCCTGAACTGGGAGATGGAACGCATGCCGGCCATAGACCGCTCCATCCTGCGCATGGCCGTCTGCGAGATGATGATCCTTTCAGACGCCCCCGTGGCCGTCATCATAGACGAGGCCATAGAGCTGGCCAAGAAATATTCCACCGAAAAATCCGGCAAGTTCGTCAACGGCGTGCTCGACAGCATAGCACGGCAAAACAACCTTGTAAAATGACCCGCTCCCCTAAAGAGGAGATAGAGGCGCTCAGGGCCGAGATACTGCGGCACGAGCGCCTTTATTACGTGGACGACACGCCGGAGATCACCGACGGCGAGTTCGACGCGCTGATGAACCGCCTGAAGGCGCTGGAAGCGGCCCACCCGGAGCTGGCCAGCGAAGACTCCCCTACCCGCCGCGTGGGCGGCGAACGCTCCAACACTTTCGCCCCGGTGCCGCACCGCGTGCCCATGCTGTCGCTCGACAACTGCTACTCCCCCGAGGAATTCCTGCAGTGGTACGAGCGCGCGAAGAAAGGCCTCAAGGACGAGCCCTTTGAGATGATCGTGGAAGCCAAGATAGACGGCCTGTCCTGCTCCATCGAATACGAGGGCGGCCGCCTGGTGCGGGCCTCCACCCGCGGCGACGGCGAGACCGGCGAGGACGTGACGCTGAACGTGCGCACCATCAAGTCCGTGCCGCTGCGGCTGGACCTCAGCCGCCCGCCCGCGGCCTTCGAGGCGCGCGGCGAAGTGTACATGGACAAGCGGGATTTCGAGGCGCTGCGAGAGGCGGCCCTCGACGAGGGGCGGAAGGACGTCCCTGTGAACCCGCGCAACGCCGCTGCCGGTTCCCTGCGCCAGAAGGACCCCTCGGTCACCGCGGCCCGCCGCCTGCGCTTCATCGTCCACTCCTACGGCTACCTGGAAGGCATGGTGGAGCCGGACTCCCACTGGGAATATCTCAATATCTGCCGCGGCCTCGGCTACAATATTTCCATCATAGGCAACAGGCCCTGCCGCAGCGCCGAGGAGGTGCTGGCCGCCTACGCCGAGTACGCCGAGAAGCGCTTCCAGCTGCCCTACGAGATAGACGGCCTGGTGATAAAGGTGGACTCCTTCCGCCAGCGCCGGCTGCTGGGCTTCACCTCCAAGAGCCCGCGCTGGGCCATAGCTTTCAAATATCCCGCCCAGCAGGCCACCACCACGCTCAAGGGCGTGCAGTTCTCCGTCGGCCGCACCGGCGCCATCACGCCTGTGGCCGAGCTGGAGCCGGTAAAATGCGGCGGCGTCACCATCTCCAGCGCCACGCTGCACAATTTCGACGAGGTGGAGCGCCTGGGCCTGAAGATCGGAGACCGCGTGGTCATAGAGCGCGCCGGCGAGGTGATCCCCAAGGTGGTGAAGGTGGTGCCCGGCCAGCGCGGCGGCGCCGAGCGCGATATCGTGCCGCCCACGGCCTGCCCCTCCTGCGGCGCGGAAGTGTTCCGCGACGAGGAAGAGGTGGCCTACCGCTGCGTGAATCCCTCCTGCCCGGTGCAGTTCAAACGCGCCCTGCTGCACTTCGCCTCGCGCGACGCGATGAACATCGAAGGCTTCGGCGTCTCCTCCGTGGAGCAGCTGGTGGACAAGGGCCTCGTTAAAGGTTTTACCGACATCTACCGCCTGCGCAAGGAAGACCTGCTGGGCCTGGAACTGTTCAAGGATAAGAAAGCCGACAATTTGCTGTCCCAGATACGCAAGAGCAAGGAACAGCCGCTCTCGCGACTCATTTACGCCCTCGGCATCCGCCATATCGGCGAGAAGAACGCCCGCACGCTGGCGCAGCATTTCCGGACCATGGACGCTTTCATGGCCGCCGGGGCGGACGAGCTCGCCCGCGTCAGCGACGTCGGCCCCGTGATCGCCGAGGCGGTAGCCGAATTCTTTAAAGCCGAAGCCACCCGCGGCATGGTGCGGGAGTTGGTCTCGCTGGGCCTGCGCCAGGACGAGCCCGAGCGCGCCGCCGGCGGCCGCCTGGAAGGCAAGACCTTCGTCTTCACCGGCGAGCTGAAAACCCTGACCCGCGACGAAGCCCAGGCAAAGGTGCGCGAACTGGGGGGGAAAGAGACCTCCTCCGTTTCCGCCAAGACCTCTTACGTAGTGGTCGGCGCCGACCCCGGTTCCAAGTTCGCCAAAGCCCGGAAGCTCGGCGTCCCTGTGCTCACCGAAGAAGAATTTATAAAACTGGTTTCTTAACCGGGAGTCTTGGAGGGGGCAGCCGGGGTGTAACCCTAGCGAACCCTTTGGGGAAGGGGGGCCCCGCTTCGGGGGGGAACCGCGCAACGGTTCCCTGCAGTCCAGGGTGAGCGGGTTATGCCACGGATGGCCCCGACTTCACATCTCGCGGTTATCGCAATATTTGAATGGACAAGACCGCATATCTCAGCGTTTATGATAAGGCCGGCGTCGAGGACTTCGCGCGCGGCCTGGCCGAGCTGGATTTCGAGATCTACGCCTCAGGCTCCACCTATAAACTGCTGGCCGAAGCCGGCATAGAGGCCGAGGAGGTGAAGTACTCGCCGCCCGTGCCCGCGGCCGTGCTCAAGGCGCTCGCCGGCCGCTTCCCGGCCGTCTCCGAGAACGGCGTGGAACTGCCGCGCTTTCGCGTGGTGGTCGCCAACCTTTACCCCATAGCCGCCGTCATGAGCCAGCCCGAGTTCGCCATCGAGGAGCTCCCCGGCTATCTCGACCAGGCCAACTCCGCCGTGCTGCGCGCGGCCGCGCGGGATTTCGTTAATGTCATCGCCGTCTGCTCCGCGGCCGATTACGCCCCGGTGCTGACCGCGCTCAAGGAAGCCGGCGGCCTGGAGCCGGCCGTGCAGAAGCAGCTGGCCGCCCGGGCCTGGCAGTACCTGGCCGCCTACGACGCCACCGTGGCGCAATACCTCTCCGAGACCGGCAGCTTGCTGGGCGACGAGGTGGTGATGAGCCTGCGCAAGGTGGCCGACCTGGATTACGGCGAGAACCGCCACCAGAGCGCGGCCTTCTACGCCCTCAGCGGCGCGCGGCCGCGCGGCCTCAACGCCGTCCGGCTGCTGTCGGGTTCCGACTTCAATTTCAACCATTACCTGGACCTCGACACCGCTTATGAGCTGGCGCAGGAGTTCGAGGAGCCGGTCTGCGTGATCGCCAAGCATGACAGGCCCGCCGCGGTCTGCTGCGGCAGCACCCAGGCCGAGAGCCTGCGCGGCGCCCTGCGCAGCGAGCCGGCGGG
>PHAL01000012.1 GCA_002840355.1 Elusimicrobia bacterium HGW-Elusimicrobia-3
AAGCGACGGTTCAGGCAAGGTCGCCATCAGCGCGGTGACCAACACTGAACTGGGCTACCTGTCCGGTGTGACCTCCGCGCTGCAGACGCAGCTGGACGCCAAGGCCGCGTTGGGAGGCGCTACGTTCACAGGCGCGGTGAACCTGACGGATGTGGCGTTGAACGTGACTGGAGCTAACGGTAATATCGTCAGCGCTTCTTCCATAACGACTAGCGGCGGTATGTTCGCGGGAGAGATGACTGTAACTAACGCGGTTACCGCCGCCAGCGGTACCTTTACCGCCGTGGGCGACGCTCAGTACAGCGTGGAGACCAGCTCCGGTATAAAAATGAATGCCGGCATTCTCTCCGTGACCGGGCTCTCCGCATTCCCTAATAACGGAGTGGCCTCCGTGAATGATGCCTCTGCACTGGCTGTGGATCGTACTTTCATGAAACTGGTTGGAAACAATGCCGGAGCAACAGCGACACTGACCAGTATAATTGCCGGGGTCGCCGGGCAAATGGTGATACTTGAAGGTACGAGCGATACCGACTCCATAACTATACCTGCCGGTATCAATGTTAAACTTGCCGGCGCCATCCCCCCGGAGGCTGCGGTGCTCGGCGCAAGCGACACCATAATGCTGATATTCGACGGTTCCAACTGGGTGGAGGTCAGCCGGTCCGACAACGGCTAAAGCCCGGGGTTAAACCGGGCGGCGGTTGCGGTTAAAGAGAGTCTGGATGGCTTTTTATGAGATATAAAAGCGTTGGTCTGGCTATTGCGGGGATTTGCGCCGTGCTGTGCGGCGCTGTCCCGGCGCTGGCGGCCGGGTCGCTAGAGACCCGGGCGTTCACCGGCGGCCTCGGCATCTCCAGCGGAACCTCCAAGATACTGGAATCCGTGGTGGGGGAGATCTCCGGCGCGCAGATCAGCGGCGCCTCCAAAAAGGTATTGTCCGGCCACTCTTCCACCAGCCACAGCCCCGGCGTGGTCTATGACCTCATAGCCACCACCCAGCCGGTGGGCGAAGGCCAGGTGCGCGTCAGCTTTACCAGCGTCGGGCGCGACGGTTTCCGCGGCACCGCGGGCTCCGTGGTGGTCAAGATCGCCACCTTCCCGGTCACCTACGCCAACTACGACAGCATCGCCACCTCGGTCACGCTGGTCGGAGCTAGCACCGGCACCATAGCCGTCAGTACCTCGTCGCACCTGGTGCCCGGCCCCGAGTATTACACCGCGCTGCGCGTGCGCGACAGCTCCGGCATTTACGGCCGCCTGTCCTCTACCGCCGCTTTCTATACCACCGCTTTCGCGCCCGACCCCGTCAGCTCGCTGACGGTGCAGTCGTCCACAGGCGGCGCCGTAACGCTGTCCTGGAACATGACCGGCGACGACGCGTCCTCCGGGGACTTCGCCCCCGGCTACCTGCGCATAGACTATTCCACCGATCCGGCCCACGCCTTCTCCAGCTCCACTTACGCGGCGCAGTTCTCCACCGCCGCCGCCGCGCTGGAGGCCGCCTATTACGGCCTGACCGGCCTGCAGGGCAATGTCGCCTACTACGCCGCCGTCTACATCGGCGACGACGTGACCGTCTACAGCGGGCTGGGCAACATCGCCCAGGTCGTCACGATGGCCTACCCGCCCACCGTCACCGGCTTCTCCGACCTGTCGAGCGACGGCTTTACCGTCTCTTACACGGCCAACAATACTCCGGGCACGCAGTACTTCGTGCAGGTCTCGAGCTACGCCGACTTCTCCGACGTGACCGAGTCCGGCTGGATAACGACCTCTTCCGCCGCCTTCTCGGGCCTCGACACCAACATGACCTATTACGCGCGCGGCAAGGCGCGCAACGCTTCGGCCGTCGAGACCATCTACGCCGACCTGGGCAGCATCTCGCTGGCGCTCGACGTGGCCGCGCCGGCCGCGCCGGTCGTGGCCGGCGCCATTTCCGGGGCGGGCTTCACGCTCTCCTGGAGCCCGGTGCTCTACGACGTCTACGGCGCCACCACCAGCATAAAGAATTACCTGGTCTACCGCAGCACCGCCATCAACGGCGTGCCCGAGCTGGCCGCGACGCTCTCGAGCGCCACCTTCAGCTACACCGAGGCCGTCAGCGCCGTGCGCTGGTACTTCGTCAAGGCGGCCGACCAGTACAACCTGCGCAGCGCCGCTTCGCTGTGGATGCGCAATTCTAGCGACCAGGCCCGCCTGGTGGCCGACGACGCACGCGCCGCGGCCGACATGCCGCCCGCGGAGGCGGCCCAGATCGGCGCCTCCGGCCTGGCCCTGCGCATGGACCACCAGGCCCAGTACGAGAGCGGCCTCACGCAGGCTTCCTACAAGCTCTACTTCGTGGACGCCGGCGGCAACGAGCTGCTCAACATGGACTTCCCCGGCCAGGTCACGCTGACCATGCCCGTCTCGCGCACCGGCGCGGTGACCATCAGCGCCTCCTACTCGGCCTACGACTACGCCATCTACTACTATAACGGCGTAGAGGACGTGAAGATAGGCGGCGTGGTGGACCCCGTCACCGGCACCATCTCGGTGCTCACCTCCAAGACCGGCGTGTTCAAGGTCAAGCAGGTGATACGCCCGCAGGCGTTCCGCATCAGCCAGACCGTCCCCCGCAAGATCTTCACGCCCAACGGCGACGGGATCTGGGACGAGTTCAACATCATCTATGAGAACCCCGAGGGCCTGGCCGTGACCAGCGCCAAGGTTTACGACCTCTCCGGGGCCGAGATAGCCAGCCTGCGCGCCGGCACCTACAACTCCGAGGCCTCGCTGGCCTGGGACGGCAGGCGCTCCGGCGGAGACAAGGCCCAGGCGGGCATCTATATCTACCAGTTCAAGGCCGGGGACAAGTACTTCAACGGCACGATGGTGCTGGCCCGGTAAGCGGCTGGAGAGCGGCGTGAGCGGCCCGCGGGCGGGGAAATCCGCCCCAGGGACGTCACAATCAGGTAATATTTATGAAACAGTTAAAAGTTAAAATTATAACTGTGGCAAAAGGTTTATCTATTTTACTGTTAGCCATTGCCGCCGCTACTATGAACGCGAACGCAACATTCTCTGCCGATTCCTGCGGGGCCAGGGCCACCGCGATGGCCGGCGCATTTACCGCGGTGCCCGGCGGCTCCGAGGCCGCCTGCGCCAATCCTGCCACGCTGGTGGAGCTCGCCTCGCCCGAGGTGACCGCCGCCTACGGCCGCCTGTATTCCGGCCTCAGCGACGACTCTTCCATCGGCCAGGGCTATTTCGGTTTCGCCGCGCCCGTCAAACGCCACCTGCCGGGCAGCGCCGCCTTCTCCTGGAGCGACACCCGCCTCAGCGAGGCCTACTCCGAGAGCTACTACGCCGTCAGCTACGCCACCTCGGTGTACCGCGGCATAGGCGCCGGCGTGACGCTGAAGTACATGCGCCGCGGCTACACCTCCGATTCCTACACCGCCCTGGACCCCGTGTTCTCCGGCGGCTACTCCAAGAGCGCGCTGGGCGCCGACCTGGGCTTCTTCTACCGGCCCCGCCCCGCCTACGCGCTGGGCCTGGCCCTGCGCAACATCAACAAGCCCGACCTGGGCCTGGACGCCGCCGACCCGCTGCCGGTGGAAGTGCGCGCCGGCGCCTCTTACCAGGTCCGCTCCAGCCTGATAGATATCGACGCGGCTTTCTCCGGCCCCGACTACACCATCTCCGCCGGCGCTGAACATATTTTCCAGCGCCGCTACGCGCTGCGCATGGGCCTGGCCTCCGGCAACGACTCCCGCCGCAGCGTCAATCTCGGCGTGGGCGGGCGCTTCGGCCTGGCCTCCTTCGATTATTCCTTCAGCCTGCCCATCAGCGGCATCGCCGGCACCGTGGGCTCGCACCGCCTGGCTTTCTCTTTCCGCTTCGGCGCCGACGCCGTCGCGGCCGAGGAGCTGGCCGCCGCCGCCGACCTCAGGCGCGCCCAAGACAAGGCCGCCTTGCAGGAGGAGAAGATCCGCGTGCTGCAGGAGCGCCTCGACGCCGTCACCCGCGCCGCCGCGGCCGTGCCGCAGCCCGCCCCTGCCCCCGCCGCCGCGCCGGTACAGCCCGCACAGCAGCCGGTGGTCATCACACAGCCCGCGCCGGCCGACGCCCAGGTACAGGCGGAGATAACCCGCCAGATAGAGGCCCTCAAGATCGAACTGCAGAAGTCCCGCGCCGAGATGGAGTCCCTCAGGGCCAGGCCCTCGGCCGCGAAAACCGCGCCGCAGGCCAGGCCCGCGCCGGCCCGCCGCACTTCCTATACTGTTAAGGAAGGCGACACGCTGGGCAGCATAGCCGAGCAGGTGTACGGCGACGCGGGCCGCTGGATGGAGATCTACCGCGCCAACGCCGGCTCGCTGGGCCGCGGCGGCGAAGTGAAGCCCGGCCAGGTGCTGGCGCTGCCGTAGTACGGAGAATAATGTTTTCGGGATACCTCTATGAAAGAGAACTTTGACGAATCATCGCTGAACGAACAGGCCATCAACGACGTTGAGACGGCCCGCCTGGCCCTGCGCTGGGCGCTGGACAAGATCCGCGGCCTCCACGAGGACGACCTGAAGACCCGCCAGAACCTGCAGGAGAAATCCAGCCAGGTGGCTTTCCTCGAGAACCAGCTCAAGACCAAGAACGCGGAGATAGAGCGCGCGGGCCGCACGCACGAGGAGGAGATGAAGTCCAGGCAGGACTCGATGGAGTACCAGTTCCGCTCCCGCCTGGAGCGCCTCACCGACCGCGAGAAGGAGCTCGAGGACAAGATCTCCAAGAGCGAGGAGATCTTCAAGCAGAAAGAGTCCCGGCTGGAAACCGATTACCAGAAGAAGGCCGAAGAGCTGCGCGCCCGCTGGGCCAGCGTGGAAGGCGAGCTGTGGCAGCTGCGCCAGGAG
The DNA here is from genome assembly GCA_002840355.1 of Elusimicrobia bacterium HGW-Elusimicrobia-3. Classification (GTDB taxonomy): domain Bacteria; phylum Elusimicrobiota; class Elusimicrobia; order Elusimicrobiales; family UBA9959; genus UBA9959. The sequence goes on from PHAL01000012.1 coordinate 4,890, forward strand.
CAGCTGGCCAAGCAGCAGGAGTTCGAGCGCGTCTACGGCGCCCGCCTGGAAGAAGAGAAGAAAAAATTCGCCGAAGAGGCCGCCATACAGCGCTCCTCGCTGGAAGAGACTTACAGCAACCGCGTGGAGGAACTGCAGAAGCGCGAGCGCCAGGTCAGCGACGAGCTCAAAAAGCAGGAGGCCGTGCTGAAATGGGCCAAGGACAGCTGGCAGAAGGACGCCGAGGACCGCGAGCGCGTCCTCAAGCAGAAAGACCTGGAGATCGACAAGAAGATCCTGGAGAAGAACCAGGAGATCGACGATTACCGGGTCAAGGTCCAGCTGCTCGAGAAGCAGCTTAAGGAATTTCCCGAAGCCGTCAAGCGCCGCGATGACGACCTGTCCCGCTACAAGGACGCCATCGGCAGCCTAGAGAGCGTCATCCGCACGCTCGAGACAGAGAAGAAGAACCTGCAGGCCGACTACGAGGGCCGCCTGGCCAAGGCCACCGACGCCGCGGAGACCGAGCGCAACCGCTTCCGCGAGATGGAGTCCGAGATCCCCAAGCGCCTCAAGATCGCCGTGGAGCACGAGCGCAACCGCTTCGCCGAGAAGCTGCAGGACCTGGAGCACGGCTACCGCGAGGACGTCTCCAAGAAGCAGGACGAGATCGAGTACCTGCAGCGCAACCTGCGCACTTTCGAGGAGACCATCAAGACGCTGCAGGCCGAGCGCGAGGCTTTCGCCCACAAGGTGGAGCAGCTGCAGACGCAGTACAATGTCCGCCAGGAGGAGGTCTCCTTCCGCGAGAAGCAGCTGCAGTCGGAATACGACGTGCGCCTGAAGGTGGAGATGGAGAAGCACACCGCCTCGCTGCGCTCCGAGCTCGAGACCGCCGGCCGCATCTACGAGGACAGCCTGCGCCTGAAGGTGGAGGAGATCTCCCACCTGCGCCGCGACATAGACGACCTTTCCAAGGATAAGAACGCCGCCAAGGACCAGCTGGCCGAAGCCCGCCGGCAGGCCGAGGCGCTCTCGCAGCGCGCTACCGCCGAACAGGACGCCCTGCGCGCCCGCCTGTCGGCCGAGTTCGACCGCAAACTGGGCGAGGAGGCCGTCGCCGCCGAGCAGCGCCGCGCCGCGGACAAGCAGAAGGCCGCCGCCGAGCTGGAAGCCAGGAGCGCCGAGTTCAAGGCCGAAGTCGCCCGCAAGGAGGACGACCTCAACACCCTGCGCCTGGCCGTGCAGAAGGCGGGGGAAGACCTGCGCATGGCCCGCCAGGTGGCCGGCGAGGAATTGAAGGCCGCCGTGGCCGCGGAAAAAACCCGCGCCGCCGCCGAGCTGGAGGACAGGCTGTCGCGCCTGAATACCACGGTAAAGCTGCGCGAGGACAAGATCAACGAGCTCTCCGGCGCCCTCGAGGCCGCCCGCATAGAGCGCGAGGAACTGGTGCTGATGGAGCGCGAGCGCCTGCAGCGCGTCTACGCCGAGAAGGAAAAGGCGATGGACGAGGAGCTGGCCGCCCGCGACGCCGAACTGCTGCGCGCCCGCGACGCCGCCGTCCGCGCCGCGGCCGACAAGGACGCCGCCGTGGCCGCCGCGGCCGCCGAGAGGCGCGGCCTGGAAGAGAAGATCGCCGCGCTCAACCTCCGCATCTCCGAAGACGAGTCTTCCGCCGGGGTCAAGCTGGACGCCGCGCTGAGGCGCGAGGCCGAGCGCTACGGCGAGATCATCGAGCGCAAGAACAAGGAGCTGGACGCCGCCGCGCACCTGCGCCAGTCCGAAGAGGACGCCTACCGCAAGTCCCTGGCGGACTTCCGCTCCAGCCTGTCCGAAGCGCTGGGCAAGATGGAGACGCTAAAGGGGCTGGCCGACGAACGCCAGGCCCAGGTGCTGGCCCTGCAGGTCGAGCTGTCGCAGGAGAAGAAACAGGCTGGCGACCAAACCTCTTCTCTCTCCAGCCGCCTCTCCGACAAGGAAAAACTTTACCGCGACCTCATGCTGCAGCACGAAGACCTCAAGGAGACCTTCGAGGAAGAGGTCAAGGTGGGCGAGCGCCGCTACAACGACGCGCTGCTGAAACTGCGCGCCGCCGAGGAACAGCGGGCCGGCCGCGACAAGCAGATAGAGGCGCTCAAGCGCGACCTCGAGCTGCTGCGCGCCGATAACCTGCGCCGCGATCACGAGGCCTCCGAGCTGAAGTCCTCCGTGTCCAAGCAGGTGGAGAGCGAGCGCCGCGAGATGCACGCCTCCGGCGAGCGCCGCGCGCACGAGTACGCCCAGAAGGAAAAGGCCCTGCTGGCCGAGATCTCCTCGCTGCGCGACATGGTCAACGCCAAGGACATACAATTGGAGAAGCAGAAGGTGCAGTCCGACGAGGCCCGCAGCAGCGCCGAGCGCCTGCGCGGCGTGCTCGAGGAAGAGCGCGTCCGCTACGTGGAGAACGAGGCCGCGCTGCGCGCGGTCAAGGACGATTACGACTCGCGCCTGGCCGCGATGGCCGAGCGCGAGAAGGCACTGTCCGCGGAGCTGATCTCGCTGAAGCGGTCCCTGTCCGCCAGCGCCGGCGACGCCCTGGAGAGCCGCGGCGAGGCCGAGAACCTGCGCTCCGGCCTGGAGCGCCTGAAGGCCGCTTTCGAGGAAGAGAAGAAGAAGCGCGCGGAGGCCGAGGCCGCCGCGCTGACCGCCGGCACGGCCCTGCGCGAGAAGTCCGCCGACGCGGAAGCCCGCCGGGCCGACGTGGAGGCGCTCAAGAACGGCATCGAGCGCCTGAAGGCCGCCTTCACGGACGAGCGCAAGAAGCGTTCCGACGCCGAGCTGATGGCCGAGAGCGCCACGATGGCGCTGCGCGAGAAGGGAGACCAGCTCTCCTCGCAGAAAGCCGACCTGGACGGGACGCGCAACGCCGCCGACCGCCTGAAGGCCGCGCTGGAAGAGGAGAAGCGCAGGCGCGCCGAAGCCGAAGCCGCGGCCGAAGCCGCGCGCCACGCCCTCGCCGCCAAATCCGACGAGTCCGGCAGCCGCCGCTCCGAGATAGAGGCCCTGCGCCACGCCATAGAACGCCTCAAGAGCGCTTTCGAGGACGAACGCTCCAAGCGCGTGGAGAGCGAGCTGCTGGCCCAGACGGCCCACTCCGCCCTGCGCGAGAAGCAGGAGGAGTTCCTGCGCACCCAGAAGCTCGTAGAACAGCTCAAGGACAAGCTCCGCTTATGGAAGAGCAAGTAAGCAGCCACATCAGCGACCTCGAAGGGCTCAATACCGAGCTCGAGGGCTTCCTCTCCGACCTGCACGGCCGGGAGGAATCCCTGTCCGCCCGCGTCAAGGGCCTGGAGGAGGAACTCTCCGCCGCGCGCAACTCCGCCGCCTCGCGGCTGGAGCTGTACGCCCAGAAGGAAGCTTCCATCTCGGCGGCCCTCGAAGAGCTGCGCGGCGCGCTCACGCGCGAAAGTTCCAAGACCATTTCCCTGACTTCGGAGCGCGACGAGCTGCAGCGCAAGCTGGACGCGTCGTTCGCCGCCGCCGCGGAAAAGTACGCCGCCCTGCTCTCGGACCGCGACGCCCTGCTGCAGCGCCTGGAGGGCGCGGAGCGCCTGCACGAGGTGGAAAAGGCCCGCGGCGCCGAGAAGGAGCAGCTGATCGCTTCCGGCCGCGCCGCGCTCAAGGCCAGGGAAGAGGAAGCCGAGCGCCTGCTGCGCTCGATAGACGATCTGAAGGCCGACCTGGCGCTGGAGCGGGCCAACGTGAAGGACCGCGAGGCGCAGCTGCAGAAGTCCGCCCGCCTGCGCGAGGCCGTGGAGAAGAAGCTGGACCTGGCCGCGCAGGAGAACGCGCGCTCCGAGGAAGGCTTCCTGCTCAAGATCGAGCTGGTCAAGAAAGAGATGCGCGACCAGGGCAGGCGCGCCGACGACCTGGAGCGCAAGCTCTCGGCCGCCGGGGCCAGACTCGAGGACGCGCTGTCCGAGACGGCCAAGGGGGAAAAGACCCTGGCCGAAACCGCCGCCGCGCTGGCCGAGAAAGAAGCCCAGCTGCGCGACGCCAACCACAAGCTCAAGGAGCTTACCAGGGAATTCGCCGAGATCAAGAGCGGCGCCCTGCACGAGAACGCCGCCCGGGCCCGCGAGGCCGCGGCCGCGATGGCCGCCCGCGTGGAGGAGCTGGAAAATTCGCTGGAGGAGAACGCCCTCCGCCATACGGAGAAATTCCGGGCGGTGCAGGCGGAGCTGGTGGCCGTAAGGGCCGACCTGCGCGCCCGGGAAGAGGAGAACTCCTCCCTGCGCTCGCGCGAAGAAACGATTTCCAAGGAGCTCGGCGACGCCGAGGAGAAGTGGAAGTTCTCCACCGCCCAGCTCAATAACGCCGCCTCCAGGCTGCGCAACGCCGAGAACGAGCTGGAAATAATCCAGGGGCGCCTCAGTTCCGTGGAGGAGGAGCGCGACAAGTTCCGCGCCGCCGCCATCAAGGCCGAGACCGCCTCCTCCGCCATGGCCGCCAGGGAAGCCAAGGCCCGCGACGGCGAGGCCGCCGGGCTGGTGGCCGCGCTCGAAGAGCAGTCCGCCAAGTACACCGACCTGCTGCGCAGGTACGACGACCTGGTGCTGCAGCGGGAGGCTTCCTCCCACGAAAAGGCCGGCCTGCGGGCCGAGTCCGACTCGCTGCGCGCCGCGCTGAAAGCGGCCCAGGACGCGCTGGACGCCGGGACCGGCGAAAAGCTGGGGGAACATTCCAGCTACGTCGAAAAGGTGCGCGCGCTGGAACTCGGGCTGAAGAAAAAGGATTTCGAGCTGCAGGAGGCCCTCTCCGCCGCGGCCTCCGCCGCCCGCGAGACCGAGGAGCTGCGCGCCGAGCTGGAAGAGAAGGAATACTCCGCGGCCGGCGCCGCCGAGGCCGAGAAGGCGCGCTATGCCGTGCTCTCCGAGAAGATGCACAACGCGGAAAGCCTGCTCAAGAAGAAAGAATTCGAACTGGACGAGGCCCGGGCCGCGCTCTCGGGCCTGGAGGACGAGTGCCTGCTGCTGCGCCGCAGCCGCGCCGACCTGGGCGAGAAATTCTCCCGCGAGATACAGGCGGAGAACGAGCTGCTCAAGGAGTCGCAGACCCGCATTGTGGAGCGCGAGGCCCTCATTTCCCGCCTCTCCCTTACCGAAGAGGCGCTCAAGAAGGAGACCGAGGCCCTCAGGAAGGAAAAACAGCAGCTGCTGGCCCAGGTACGCAAGAAGGCCTCGGGCAAAGGGCAGTCCAAGGTTACCGAGGCCGAGCGGATGCTCGCCGAAAAAGAGAGCGGCCTGGAGCACCTGCGCGCCGAACTCGAGCGCACCCGCGCCGAGAAGGCCGAGCTGCAGGGCAGGGAGAAGGGCTTGCGCGAGGAGCTCAGGGCCAAACCCTACCGGGCGATGCTGCGCGAGGCCGAGGAGAAACTCCTTATCAAGGAGAAGATGCTGGCCGACATGAATTCGCGCATGAAGAAGATCGGCAAGGATTTCGAAGAGCTCAAGACGCGAGGCCAGAGCGCCGGCGCCCCCGGCTACATGCCGGATTTCGAGGAGCTGGTCGCCGGCGTGGCGCACCAGATAGCCAATTCCATCAGCATCATCCGCAGCCACGCGGAGTTCTGCGCGGAGGCCCCCGACGCCGACGGCGCCCGGGAATCCCTGGACGTGATCGTGCGCAACATCGTCAACCTGCAGAAGAAGATAGACATCATCATGAGCTTCTCGCGGCCCGTCATCCCGCAGCGCTCACCGGAGCGCCTTCGCGCGGTAGTGGAGGAGGTCCTCGACGGCCTGCGCGCGGCCGGCAAACTGGAGAGGATCAACGTGCAGCTGAAGGGCGGCGAAAAGACCAGGCCGCTGAGCATGGACCGGGTGCGCTTCGCTTCCGCGGCCGAGCAGCTGCTGCTCAACGCGGCCGAGGCCATGCCCGACGGCGGAGAGATCTCCGTCTCCATCTCCGGGGCCGGCGGCAGGCAACGCCTGGAAGTCTCCGATACCGGGCCCGGCATAGAGAAAAAGAACCTGGGCCCCGCTTTCCACCCGTTCTTCACCACCAAGCCGGGCAAAATGGGGCTTGGCCTTACGCTGGCGCGCAACGTGGCCAGGGCTCACGGCGGCTCGCTGGAGCTGCATTGCGAGCCGGGCAGAGGCGTCCGCGCGGTCCTGGACCTGCCCGAAGTTTCTTGATAGGGGAACTATGTCACGAATCCTTATTGTCGACGACGAACCTGACATGCGCCTGGCGGTGCGCAACGTCCTGAAGCTGCGCGGCTACGAGATCGCCGAGGCGGGCGACGGCCCGGCGGCGCTGGCTATCGCCAGGGAGAGCAGGCCCGACCTGGTGCTGCTTGACATGCGCCTGCCCGGCATGGACGGCATAGAGGTGCTGGAAGGCTTGAAGAAGATCGACGATTCGATGCCGGTGGTGATGATAACCGGCTACGGGCATATACAGTCCGCGGTGGACGTGATGAAACTGGGCGCCAGCGAATATCTGCAGAAACCTTTCGAGAACGCGCAGCTGGTGGAGACCGTGAAGCGTTTCGTGCAGGGCCCTGTCAGGCGCCCCGCCCCGAAGCCGCAACCGCGGCCCGAGCCCGCGGCCGTCCCTCTGCCCGGGCCCGAACCCAGGCCCGCGGCCGCCCCGGCCCCGGCCCCTGCCCTTGTATTGCCCGCCGCGAAAAAGAGCCTGTTCTTCCCGCTGGCCGCCGCGCTGGCCGTGCTGGTCGCCGCTTTCGGCGTCTACCGCCTGACCGCCGGCAGCCTGAACGATTATTACCGCGAATATCCCGGCGTTCCCGCCAATATTTCCTCGCTGGTCTGGTCGGGCGGCAAGCTGTTCGCCGGCGACTGGCTGGCGCAGTCCGTGTACCTTTACTCGGCCGACAAGGACGGCCTGCGGCAAGAGCAGGCTTTCCCGCTGGACAAGACACATATCAGCGGCCTGGCCGCCACCGGAGACGTGCTTTATGTGGCCGATTCCTGGCGCAAGGTCATAGAGGCGCGCCGCATCGCCCCGGGCCTGCCGCTCCTCGCCACCTTCGCCGCCCCGGGCAAGGTCAGCGCCCTGTTCTACGACGGGGAGTATCTCTGGACCTGCGACAGCTCCGGCAACGCCGTGCTGCGCCGCCCCGACTCCGAGCTGACTCCGGCGGTCTCCTTCAGGCTGCCAGAGAAGCCCGACCAGATCTTCAAGGACAAGGACTACCTGTGGACGGCCGTTTCCTCCACCGGCAAGATCTACCGCCACAAGCTCGACGACAGCCTCTCGCTGGATGCGGTCTTCACGCTGAAGACGGCCAGGCCCGGCTATCCCTTATCCGCCTTCGCCTGGCGCGAGGGCCGGTTCTGGTTCGCCCGCGACGGGCTGGGCGTGGTGTTCGAGACCGGCAAAGGCGAACTGGTAAAGCAGCCGGAATAGCCCGCGATGAGATAAATAAAAAAACCCCGCCGAGGCGGGGTTTTTTTATTGATTGCCTGGTCCGTTATTCTATGAGGTCGGTGGTGCAGGCCCCGGCGCCCGCGCCGCCGCAGGTCATCCCGCCGGTGAGGCCGTTGTAGATGATGGTGTAGCCGCCGTTGTACCTGGCCGCTACGGCCGGGGGGGTGGTCCTGGTGGCGGTGATCGTGTAGGAGTTGCCGGCGAGGGCCATCGTGAAGGAGTAGTACTTCATCGGGCAGGCCGCGGCCGAGGAGCAGTCGCCGCCGTTCTTGTCCTTGAGGGTGATGTCCATGGAGCCGAAGCTGGTTGTGTACACGCCGTTGCGGGCGAGGGCGCGTTCCTGGGCGGCCCTGATGCTGGTGAAGATATTCTGGGCCTCGGAGACGCGGGACTTCTCTACGACCTTGAAGTACTGCGGGATGGCGATGGAAGCCAGGATGCCTATGATGAGCACGACCACGAGCAGCTCTATCAGCGTGAAACCTTTCTTAACGTTCTTCATAATGGTTGTTTTTCCCCTTTTAATCTTATTGTTGCCGATGCCCAAACTACACGAAAAGTATACAAATATGCCGTAATCCTCGCAATACGGAGTGGTGCGCCCGGCGCGATTCGAACGCGCGGCCACCCGCTTAAAAGGCGGATGCTCTACCACTGAGCTACGGGCGCAAAACTCCTTACCGTTTTTAATTATACAAAAAAAGCCCGGCGAAACAAGAACCCTGTGCCGCGGCTTTGTTTACGGGAGCGACTTTAGCATATAATATACGCCATGGCGGCAAAGCGAAAATTTAAAGTGCGCGTGCGCGGCAAGGTGCGCAACCAGCTGCTGCGCCGCGGCGGCGTGGCCGCCGGCGTTACCGCCGGCCTGCTGGCGGCGGCCTGGCTGGCTGGCTACGCGGTTAAGAATTCCAGGGCTTTCATCGAGAGCCGCCTGCAGTTCAGGCCCGAAGCCGTGGACGTGGCCTGCGCTTCGGCCGATGCGCTGGGCTCGATCCGTGAGCTGGCTTCCGCCGCCGTTAAAAAACCACTCAGTTCCGGGCGCGCCGAAGCGCTGGCCGCCGAGATAAAGCGCCGGCATCCGGGACTCGCTTCGGTCAGCGTCTCCAGGAATTTCCTCACCCGCAAAGCCTCCATCGAAGCCGAGCCCGAAGAGGTCGTCGCACAGGTCCTCGCCGGCGGGGCCACGGCCTACCTCGGCGTTACCGGCCGCCTGATGGCCGAGAATCTTTCCGGCGCCGGTGAGGCGCCTTTCGCGGTGGAGCTGCGCGGCGGCCCGGGCGCGGCCCCGGAGCTCGCGGCTTTCCTGGCCGAGCTCAAGCCGCTGGCCGGGCTTTTTTACGCGCAGCCGGCCCGGCTCGCCTGCGCGGGGAACGGCCGGGACTGCAGCCTGTGGCTGCGGGACGGTTCGGTGGCCCTGTGGGGAGAATTTGAATTCACGCGTTTAAAAATATTAAGATTGAACGAAGTCATGAAGGACGCCCTGGCCAAATCCGGGGGCCCGCTGCGCGCGGACCTGCGGAGCTTCGGGGAAGGAAAAATTTTCGTTTCCGCATTAAAACAGGCGGCCCCGTCCAAGCGGACAAAGGCCGCCGGCGCCTATCGGTAAGACGGTTTCTGTCGGGAGCATCATATGGGAAAATCCGAGATCATCGCCGGGCTTGACATGGGGTCGGGCCGGGTAACCTGCGTAATAGCCGAACGCGACGACGAGCACAACAAGCTCCGCGTCCTCGCCGGGGCCAGCGTGCCCTGCCGCGGGCTCAAGGGGGGCGTCGTCGTCAACATCGAGGAGGCCGCCAGCGCGGTGGAGCGCGTGATGGACGCCGCCGAGGGCAAGGCCAACGAGGTGGTCGGCGAGGTGTATCTCGGCGTGCGCGGCGCGCACATCCAGGCCTTCGACAGCAAGGGCGCCTACAACATCGCCCGCACCGACAAGGAGATCACCAGCGAGGACGTGGCCAACGTCATCGAGACCGCCAAGGCCTTCCAGCTTTCCCCGGACCGCGAGATCCTGCACGTGATCCCGCAGGGCTTCTCGCTCGACCGGCAGCGCGGCGTGCCCAACCCGATAGGCATGGAAGGTTCGCTGCTCGAGGTCGGAGTGCACATCATCACCGCCTCCAGTCCCGCCATCAACAACCTGGTAAAATCCGTCTCCAAGGGCGGCTTCCGCGTGGTGGCCCCCATCTACACGCTGCTCGCCGTCGGCGAGCTCGTGGTCTCCGAGGAGGAAAAAGAGCTGGGCTGCCTGCTGATAGACGCCGGCGGCCAGACCACCTCGATAGCGATCTACTCCGAGGGCGGCATCCATTTCTCGCGCGAGATCCCCATAGGCGGCGACAGCATCACCCGCGACATCGCCTACGGCCTGGGCACCAAGATCGATTCCGCCCAGGAGATCAAGGAGAAGTTCGGCGCGGTGCTCTCCAAGATCATCGAGGACGACAAGCCGATCGTCATTACCAAGCTCGACGGCCGCACCAAGAAGGAAGTGAAGCCCCGCGAGCTGCTCGATTTTATCCAGCCCCGCGCCGAGGAGATCTTCGAGAAGATCAGCCAGTCGGTGCAGGCCTCCAGCTACCCGGACCTCCCGGGCGGCGCCATCCTCACCGGCGGCGGCGCGCTGATGCGCGGCATGCCCGAGGCGGCCGAGGTGATGCTCGACCTCAACCAGTCCAGGCTGGGCCTGCCGGCCCAGGAACTGCTGCAGTGCCCCGAGGAGTACATGACGCAGGCCTACACCGGCGCGCTGGCGCTGGTCTGCTACCCGTACCTGAAGAACTGGACCGCCGACGTCTCCGCCCCGGCCCGGAACGGTTCGATGGAGAAAAAATTCTGGCGCTGGCTCAAGGACATGTTCTAGAACGGGCGAGCGCAACTTCTATGTCTGAAAACAGGATACGCTACAGCGACGATTTCCACGACCGCGAGGCCGTGATCAAGGTCATCGGCGTCGGCGGCGGCGGCGGCAACGCCGTCAACCGCATGGTCGAGGCCGAGATCCGTCTCGTCGACTTCGTGGCCATCAATACCGACGCGCAGGACCTGCGCCGCAGCAAGGCCCCCAACCGCATCCAGATCGGCGAGACCCTGACCAAGGGGCTGGGCGTGGGCGGGGACCCCTCCAAGGGCGCCGCCGCGGCCAAGGAATCCGTGGAGCTGCTGCGCGAGGCCGTCGCCGACGCGGACCTGATCTTCGTGACGGCCGGCATGGGCGGCGGCACCGGCACCGGCGCGGCGCCGGTGGTGGCGCAGACGGCCAAGGAGACCAACCAGAACGCGCTGGTCATCGGCGTCGTCACGCGGCCGTTCTCGTTCGAGGGCAAGGCCCGCGCCGACCAGGCCGCGGTCGGCATCGCCGAGCTGCGCAAGAACGCGGACTGCCTGCTCGTTATTCCCAACGACCATATCCTCAGCGAGGTGGACCGGAGCACCAGCACCGAAGACGCCTACCTGAAGGCCGACGACGTGCTGCGCCAGGCCATCCAGGGCATCTCCGACGTGATCACCAGCGCCGGCGCGATCAACGTGGACTTCATGGACGTGCGCCGCATCATGAGCAAGTCGGGCGAGGCGCTCATCGGCATCGGCCGCGCCACCGGCGACGACCGCCACATAGAGGCCGCCAAGCAGGCCATCCACTCCCCGATGCTCGAGAGCGCCGTGATAGACGGCGCCAAGGGTATCCTGGTCAATTTTACCGCCTCGCGCGAGATCCGCATGGTGGAAGTGCACGAGGCGATGGAATATATCAGCAAGAACGCCAACCCGGAAGCCATCGTGAAGTACGGCCAGGCTTTCGACGACACGCTGGGCGACGAGCTGAAGATCACCGTGATCGCCACGGGCTTCACCGCCAAGCGCAACGACCTGGCCGGCGAGCTTACCCGCCGCAAGGCGCTGGACCGCTCCGGCAAGCCGCGCCGGCTCGACGGCGGCGACTTCCAGCCGGAGCCGGCCGCGCTGGCCTCTTCGGCGGAAGACCTGGAAAAGCCGGCCTACCTGCGCCGCACCAGGTCGCGCAGGCTGGACTGACACGACGGGGGGAACATATGGCCATAGATCTCAAACTGCTGCTGAAAGTGATGGTGCAGAACAAGGCCTCGGATACCCATATCCGCGGCGACTCGCAGGTCTTCCTGCGCATCAACGGCGCCATCACGCCCATCAATTCCTCCAACATGACCGAGGCCGAAGTGCAGGCCATGATCGCGCCCATGATGACGCCGCGCCTGAAGAGGATCTTCGAGGAGAAGCACGAGTGCGACTTCTCCCACGAGGGCGGCGAGCTGGGGCGCTTCCGCTTTAACGTGTTCCTGCACAAGGGCAAGACCGGCGTGGCGATCCGCCACATCCCGCTCAAGATCCCCACTTTCGACGAGCTGCGCCTGCCGCAGGAGTCCATCAAGAAGATCCTCACCAACGAGCGCGGCCTGGTGCTGGTCACCGGCATCACCGGCTCCGGCAAGACCTCCACGCTGGCCGCGATGATCGAGTACCTCAACTCCACCTGGGACGCGCATATCATCACGATCGAGGACCCGATAGAGTTCTCTTTCACCGAGAAGAAGTGCATCATCAGCCAGCGCGAGCTTGGCTCGGACACGACTAGCTTCGTGGACGCGCTGCGCGCCGCCATGCGCCAGGACCCGGACATCATCCTGGTCGGCGAAATGCGCGACCTGGAGACGGTCCAGGCGGCGATCACCGCCGCGGAGACCGGCCACCTGGTGTTCGGCACGCTGCACACGATGAACGCCGTGCAGACCATCTCGCGCATCATCGACCTCTTCCCGCCGCACCAGCAGGTCCAGGTGCGCATGCAGCTCTCGGAGAGCCTGCGCGGCATCGTGTCGCAGCGCCTGCTGGCCTGCACCAAGGGCGGCCGCCTGCCGGCGGTGGAGATCATGACCAACACGCCGCACATCAAGAAGATGATCGCGGACAACACTCTCGACGCCGTGACGCAGGCCATCGCCAAGGGCGGCTTCTACGGCATGCAGACCTTCAACCAGTCGCTGGTGAAGATGCATAAGGACGGCATGGCCAAACTCGAGGACATACTGCAGGCGGCGTCCAATCCCGACGACGTGCTGCTGGCGGTGAAAGGCATCGAGCAGGATATCCAGACCAAGCATTGAGCGCGGGGCGGCCCGGGCTTATTCCATCGGAGGGAACATGTTCGCTGAAGGCTACATCGGCATCGCGGGAATCATCGGCGTGGGAAAGTCCACGCTCACCATGGAGCTGGCCAAGGCGCTCAATTTCGAGCCCGTGCTCGAGGAGGTGGGCGGCAATCCCTACCTGGAGCATTTCTACAAGGACATGGCGCAGTACGGCACGATCATGCAGATCTGGCTGCTCAACCACCGCTTCCGTCAGCACCGCGAGTTCGTCAGCCGCATCAGCCTCGGCAAGATCCGCGGCGTGGTGCAGGACCGGACGATCTGGGAAGACACGATCTTCGCCCGGATGCTCAACCGCCACCCCGACAAGATCATCAGCGACATGGACTACAACACCTACCTGGACCTGTTCGATAACATGGTCCTGCGCGAGATGGTGTTCCCGCAGCTGATGATCTTCCTCGACTGCCGCGTCGAGACCTCCATCGCCCGCATCAAGGCCCGCGGCCGCAACATGGAGAAGGGCATAGACCCCTCCTATCTCAAGAGCCTGCAGGAGAACTACTACGAGTTCATCGAGGAGATGGAGGACGCCGGCGTGCGCATCCTCCGCCTGAACTGGGAGAATTACCAGCCCATCAGCGAGGTGGCGCGCCTGGTGCACGAATATTCGCTCAAGCCGTCGGCCTTCACCAAGTGGGTGCGCCCGCTGCGCAAGCTCGGCATGGAGAACGAGGCCAACCTCCCCAACAAGGTGGCGGTCTCACGGTAATGCGCGCCCACGGCCTCGTGATCGCCATCGACGGGCCCGCCGGGGTGGGGAAATCCACCGTGGGCAAGCTCGTCGCCTCGCGCCTCGGCTACAGCTTCATCAGTACCGGCAAGATGTACCGCGCGCTGGCGTGGAAGGCGCTGGAGCTCGGCGTCAGCCTGGAGGACGACAACGCCCTCGTCGGGCTCGCCCGCGCCGCCCGCTGGGCCTTCCCGAAAGGCGCCGGCCCCGAGGCCGACGTCTCGCTGGACGGCCGCGTGCTGGTCCTGGAGCTCGCCGAGGAGCGCGTCAGCCGCGCCTCTTCCGCCATCGCCAGGTTCGCGGGTGTGAGGTTGTTCATGAAGGACATGCAGCGCCAGGCCGGGCTCGAGGGCGGGGTGGTGATGGAGGGCCGCGACATCGGCACCAACGTCTTCCCCGACGCCGAGCTTAAAATATACCTGGACGCCTCCCCCGAGGCCAGGGCCCGCCGCCGCGAGGGGCAGCTCAAGCAGCAGGGCCTGCCGGCGAATTACGCCGAGATACTCGATTTCATCATCAAACGCGACGCGCAGGATTCGGGCCGCGAGAACAACCCGCTGCGGAAAGCGGACGACGCCCGCTACCTGGATTCCACCGCGATGCCGCGCGAAAAGGTCGTGGACGCTATAGTGGCCCTGTTCGCGGCCGCGAAAGAGTAAATGCCGGCCCAACCTGACATAGAGAGACCCCTCACCCTGCTGTTCGTCTACGGCTTTTTCAGGGCTTTTTTCCGCCTGTTCAACTCGCTCAAGGTGCTGGGCCTGGAGAACATCCCGCGCACGGGCCCGCTGATAGTGGCGTGCAACCATCTCTCCCTGTCGGACCCGCCCGCCCTGACCTCCAGCCTCGCGCTGGTGCGCCTGCCCAACGTCATCGCCAAGAAGGAGCTGTTCTCCTTCTGGCCCTTGAGCTATTTCCTGCCCCGCTGGGGGGCCATTCCGGTGGACCGGACCCGGGCCGGGGGGGACCTGGGGGCGCTGCGCGGCTGCCTGACCGCCCTCAAGCGCGACGGCTGCCTTATCATCTTCCCCGAGGGCACCCGCGCCCAGGGCAGGACCCTCAAGCCCAAGCCCGGGGTGGCGCTGATGGCCCACAAGTCCGGCGCCCCGGTGCTGATAGCCCGCATTTTCAACAGCGATAATTTCTCAAAATTAGGTAAAATAACTATTAAGTACGGCGGCCTTAAAACCTTCGTGCCTCCGGCCGACGGGGACCTGAAGGCCGCCTACGCCAGATTTTCAGAAGAAGTGATGGCCGACATCTTTTCATTAACAGAGGAGCAGTAACCCCCATGGAAACCAACCAGACCCCCAACCCCGAAGAGCAGGAAAATACCAAGAAAGGGCCGGAGCAGGGGCAAGAAGAAGAGCTCTCGATGGCCGATCTGCTGAAGGCCGAGGAGCAGGTGGCTGAAAAGGTCCAGTCCCGCGGCGTGGTTTCCGTGAAGGTGGTCCAGGTCACCGCCGACCTGGTGCTCGTCGACATAGGCGAGAAGAAAGAGGGCGCGATACCGCTGGCCGATTTCCAGGACGAGAAAGCGCCGGTCGCCGGCGACGAAGTGCAGGCCGTGCTCGAGAAGAAAGGCGGCGAAGGCCGCTACACGATGCTGTCCCACCGCCGCGCCCGCGAGCGCGCCGCCTGGGAGCTGGCCAAGAAGCTCTTCGAGGCCAAGGAGCGCGTGAAGGGCAAGGTGACCGAGATCGTCAAGGGCGGCTATATCGTGGACATCTCCGGGATGCGCGCCTTCATGCCGCTGTCCCTCTCCGAACTGGGCGGCGCCCACAAGCATTACCTGCCGCCGAACGCCAAGATCAAGTTCTACATCACCGATTTCAACGAGAAGGACCGCAAGGTCGTCGTCTCCCGCCGGCAGGTGCTGGAGGAGGACGAGAAGGTGCGCCGCGGCCAGGTGCTGGCCGAAGTGGCGCCGGGCCGCATCGTGCGCGGCGTCGTGGCCAAGGTAACCGAGGACGCGCTGCTGGTGCGCTTCCAGGGCATCGAGGGCTCGGTGAGCCTCGAGGACCTGGCCTGGAAGGACCCGCAGGAGGCCCTCAAGGGCTACAAGCGCGGCCAGCGCGTCAAGTGCAAGATCCTCGCCGTGGACAAGGACGGGGAAAAACTCGCTTTCGGCATCAAGCAGCTGCTGCCCAACCCGGTGGACATGCTCAAGCGGCGCTTCGCCCGCTTCGCCCGCGTAAAGGCCAAGGTGGTCTCGGTGGCCGCCGAGGGCGCCGTGGTGAAGGTCGGCGAGCAGACCGAAGGCTTCATCCGCCCCGAGGACTACGGCGCCGAAGGCGCGCCCAAGGAAGGGGCCGAGCTCAACGTGGTGGTGGTCGGCATCAACTACGACAATTTCCGCCTCAACCTCTCCGTCAAGCGCGCCGAAGAAGTGGAAGACCGCAAGCGCATGGCGCAGTACCTCAAGGGCTCGCCCTCCCTCACCCTCGGCCAGATCCTCCTGGAGAACTCGGAGGACGAAGGTGAGTTATGAGAAGCGCCGCGAACTAAAAGAAGCTCTCGGCAAACTGTTACACTCCTACGGAGCGCCGCTCGGCATGCTGTTGGTGATTGTGCTGGCGGCGCTTTACATTTTCATGGCGCGCGCTGCCGGCCCGCTGCCGGAGTTCCCGAGGACCGCCGGCGACTCGATGCAGTCGGCCCGGGCGGAGCGCCGACTGGAAGAGCTCGCCGCGCGGCTCGCCGAAAACCCCGACGATATCAAGGCCCTCTCCGAGAGCGGCCGGCTCAAGTTCCAGCTCGGCGCGCAGCGCTACGTGGAAGCGATCGCCGACCTGGAGCGCGCCCGCGCGCTCGGCCTCGCCGACGCCCGCTCCTTCTACTACCTCGGCGTGATGTACCAGGGCGTGGGGCTCTACGAGTTCGCGGCCCAGGAGTACCGCAGGTTCCTGAATAATTTCCCCAAGGACGAAGAGGTCCGCATGCTGCTGGCCAAGCTGCATTATACCTCCGGCGACCACGCCGGGGCGGTGCGCGAGTACGAGGCCCTGCTGAGCGACGGCAGCGAAGACCCCGTGCTGCTGGAGAACCTGGCGCTGGCCCTCTGGAAGGCCGGCCGCGACTACGCCCCCATCCTCTCCCGCCTGCGCGGCCTGGGCGACACGGGCGCCTTCCTGGCGGATTACGCCGAGGGCAGGATACGCTACGAATCCAAGGATTACGCCGGCGCCCTGGCGCCGCTGACCCGCGCGGCCGGGGCCGCCCCGGCCTCCGGCTCCTTCTCCGACCAGCCCTCGCTTTTCTGGATGACGGCGGACAGCGCCTACCGCGGCAAGGACGAGGGCGCCGCCCACGGCTGGCTGCTGGAACTGCTAAAGGTTTCCCCGGAGCACCAGGAAGGCAAGCGCCTGCTGGCGAGGATAGAGAAGGCCCGCGCCGCCGCCGCCAAGGCCGACCGGAAGGCCGCCGCGGCCGCGGCAAGGAAAAAGAAGTGACCCGCCCGGGGGCTACTGGCAGATGCGAACCCACGAGAGACTGAGAACCCTGGCCGCCGCCCTCCTGCTGGCGGCCGCCGCCGCGGCCCCGCTGGCCGCCCTGGAGCCCAACCAGGTCATCATCCGGGACTTCGCCTGGCAGGTCTACGCCACCGAGCATTTCGACATACACTACTACGACGGGTCAGAGCCCTGGCTGGCCTACGCCTCCGGCGTGCTGGAAGACGCCTACCGGCGCGAAGCCGCCGAACTTAACCCGGACCTCTCCAAGCGCATCCCCTTCTTCCTCTACGGCAGCATCAACGACATGCAGCAGTCCGGCATCGCCGCCGTGGGCGACGGCGTGGGCGGCCTCACCGAGCCTTACAAGGACCGCTTCATGGTATGGGCCGACGGGTCCAAAGGCTGGCTGAAGGACGTCATAGAGCACGAGTTCGCCCACGAGGTGCAGTTCAGCATCCTGATAGACGGCTTCTGGAAAAGCGCCCGCATCCTCAAGACCTACATCTACCCGCTGTGGATGATGGAGGGCATCGCCGAGCAGCAGACCGGCCTGAGCGACTACGCCGTGGAGAAGCTTTACGTGCGCGACGCGGTGCTGTCCGGCACGCTCATCCCGCTCTCGCGGCTCAACCAGTTCGCCCACCTGAAGCCCCACCAGACCACGCTGGCCTACAAGACCGGCGGCCACGCCATGCGCTTCCTCGCCGACCAGTACGGCGCCGACAAGCCCCGGCGCATGCTGGAGCTGTTCCGCACGCGCTACGAGGCCGGCACCGTGCTAGGTCCCCTGATCGGGGCGGACCTGCAGGCCTTCGAGAAAAAATTCGCCGAATACCTGGAGCTGAAGTATTTCGCCGAGGTCCAGGACGAGCGCCTGCAGGAGCCGCACCATTACGGCGAGCGCCTGACGCGCGGCAGCGACAATATCCCCGAATTCAACGTCAGCCCGGCCCTGTCGCCCGACGGGAAAAAACTGGCCTTCCTGTCCACGCGCGACGGCCATCCCGCCGAGGTGCGGGTGCGGGACCTGGCCACCGGCCGGGAGAAAAAGCTGACCGGCCTGGCCGCCGGCGCCGAGAACATCCCCTACGGCCGCTTCACCAAGCCGCTGCGCTCGCTGGCCTGGTCGCCGGACGGGAAATACCTGGCCTTTTCCGGCCAGAAGAACCACCGCGAATACCTGTTCCTCTACGACGAGCGCGCCGGGAAAGTGGCGCGCGCCCGCGTGGAGGGGCTCACCGAGGCGCGCCAGCCGGCCTTCTCTCCCGACGGGAAAAAAGTGGCCTTTATCGGTATGCGGGGCGGCTATAACGACATCTACGAGCTGCCGACGGAAACCATCGCCGCCGGCGGGGTGCTGCCGCCGGCCGCGGCCGCGCGCCTGACCGAGAGCGCCCAGGACGAGGCCTCCCCGGTCTATTCCCCCGACGGCGCCTCGCTGGCCTATTCCTGCGAGGTGGACGGCTCCAGCGGGCCCGTGCGCGCGCTCTGCCTGCTGCGCCCCGGCGCGGCCCCGGAGGAGATCCGCTTCCCCGGCGGCAGCGTGTACGACCCGGTCTTCGCGGCCGATGGCTCCGGCGTCTACTTCGTCTCCGACGCCGGCTACGACTTCGAACTTTACCGGCGCGAGAATTCCGGCGAAGTCCGCCGGCTGACGCGCACCATGGGCGGCATCTTCACGCCGGCGGTGTCGGGCGACAAGGTGTACTTCTCGGCCTTCAGGCGCGGCGGCATGGACGTTTACGCCGGCACGCCGGAGCACTTCCTGTACGAGGCCGGAGCCCCCGCCCCGGCGGAGGGGGAGCCTTTCGCGGTGTCGCCCTCCACCGGCGCTTTCCAGCCGTACCGCTTCAAGGCCTCCACGGACCTGTTCTTCCCGGCCTTCATGTTCTCCTCGCCGGGCGGCCTGTTCTGGATGAATTACTGGCAGGCGTCCGACATGCTGGGCCGCCACAACCTGGGCATGTTCCTCAACTACAATTCCGGCGCCGATTACCTGAGCCTGCAGACCAGCTATTCCTACGTGCGCCGGCGCATGCCGCTGTTCCTGCAGACCACGCTGCTCAGCTACGACGGGGCGTCCACCGCCGACGATTTCGAGTACAACCGGGACTATGTCCGCCACGCCGCCGGCACGGCCTGGCCCTTCGACCGCTACAACCGCCTGGAAGCCTTCGTCGTTTCCAAGAACGAGCGCAACGTCTACACGGACGTGGACTTTACCGAGCGCCTGCGCACGCGCTCGCTGCAGACCTCCTACATCCGCGACACCATCGACGGGCTGTACCTGACGGCCGTGCGCGGCTCGCGCACCGAGCTCTCCTGGCTCACCGCGGTGGAGCGGCACGGCGGCAACCTCAAGTACGACGTCTTCCTGCTGCAGTACCTGAAATATTTCCCGCTCTCCAAGCGCGCGGCCTTCGTGAACCGCTTCCTGGCGGGCCGCAGCGTGGGCCGCGACCGGCGCTATTTCGGCTTCGGCGGGCTGGGGGGCATACGCGGTTTCTCTTCCACCTCCGACCGCTACGAGAAGCCCGGCCTGCTCATGAACAACGCCGAGCTGCGGGTGCCGCTGGTCAAGGACATGAACTATTACATGTGGTACATGTTCCCTGATTTCTACTTTAAAGGCATCTACGCCAAGCTGTTCGCCGACACCGCCTACGGCTGGGACGCGGCCCGGGAGTTCGGCCGCGCCGGCGCCTCCGGGCCGGAGACCTCCGTGGGCGCGGGCGTGAACGTGCACACCTTCGTGCTGCAGGCCTTCCAGCTGGTGCTGAGTTTCGACTACGCCGTGCGCACTTCCGACGGCGGCAAGATCTTCTATTTCTACCTGGGGCCGCTGTTCTAAGGCGGGCCGGGAGGGAGCTATTTTTATGCTAAAATTCAAGGGTATGAAGACCACGAAAACAGTAGCCGTGTTAGCCGTTTTTATCCTCGCGCAGGCGCTGACGCTCTGCGCGCAGGCGCCCGCCGCCAAACCCGCTGCCAAGAAGCAGGCGCCCGCCGCGGCCAAGCCCGCGCCTAAAACCGCCGCCCCCGCGGCCCCGCAGGACCCTTTAGAGGCCGCCAAGGTAAAGCTTAAATCCAAGGACGCCTCCGAGCGCCGGCAGGGCGCCGATATGATAGGCCAGAGCCGCAATCCCAAGGGTGCCCAGGCGCTGATGGGCGCTCTCTCCGACGATTCTCCCCGCGTGCGCCAGGCCGCCGCGGACGCGCTGGGCCTGCTGTCCTGGCGCGAGGCCTCGCCCAAGCTCAGCGAACTGCTGCTCAAGGACAAGGACGCCTCGGTGCGCCAGCAGGCCGCCATCTCGCTGTCCCTTATCATGGACCAGGGCGCCGGCCCCTCTCTGGCCAAGGCCCTCGGCGACAGCGAGCCCTCGGTACGCTACGCCGCGCTGCATACCATCTCCGTGCTCAAGTACGCCCCCGCCGAGGAGCAGGTCCGGGAGCTGCTGGACTCCGGCGACTCCACGCTGCGCCGCAGCGCCATCGCCGCGCTGGGGCAGCTGCAGTCCAAGAAGTCCGGTCCGGCCATCGTGGCCGCCCTCAAGGACGCCGATCCTCTCGTGACGGCCGAGGCCATAAGGGCCATAGGCGTCATTCCCTACGCCGAGGGGGCCGCCGAGCTGGTGAAGATCCTCGACGCCGGACGCCAGCCAGCCCTGCGCATGGAGGCCGCCCTGGCCCTCTCCAAGCTGGGCCGCAACGACGGCCTGCTTACCGCCTATGAGTTCCTTAAATCCCCCGAGCTCAGCATACGCAGCCAGGCCATGACCGTGGTGGGCGACGTCGGCGACGCCCGCAGCCTGCAGCTGATAGAAGAGATGTATGTAGCTGAGCAGGACCCGGCCAATAAATCCATGCTGGACTTCACCCGCCAGCGCCTGCAGGCCCGCCTGAAGACGGCTACGAAGTAATTTACCTTTCTCCGGCGGGCGCGGGCCCGCCTGGCGGCCGGATGGCAAAGAAAAACTCAACCAAACACCGCGCTGAGTCCCCTGCAAAGTCGCAGGAGGCCGGCGCGGCGCCTTTTTCGGCTGCCGGTGAGGGGGGGAGGCGCGGCAAGGGCCGCTGGCTGTGGTTCTCGGCCTTCTTTTTGATAATTTCAGGCTACGCCCTGCTCCATAAGGTGGATCCGGGGGGGAGCAACGCCTGGGCCATAGTTTCGCCAGCCTGCTTGCTGGCCGGCTACCTGCTGATAGTCCCCGCCATACTCTTTACTTACCGCGATTCCCGCTAAAACCCCCTTTTTAGTGTTTTTTTGCCCTGCCGCCCCTTTCCAGGGGCTATTTTTTTGCTATTTCGACCCCCATTGTGTTTTTTGACCGATCATTCCGGCTATTGGCCAGGCTTTTTTCCTGTTTTCCCCACCATAGAGCCGGGCCCGGAAAAGCCGGCGCGTTATTCCTGCCTCTTATTGTTCTCCTGGATCTCCCTCGTGGTATTCTCCGGTTGTCCGTGCCTGGCCTATTGTGGGCATTTTGGGCCCCAAAAAGCTCTTCATGGTATTTTCCAAGTGTATCGTTTTTGACTGATCCTGTCTGTTTTTCCAGCTTCCTTGCCCCTTCTTCCCTTCATGGTATTTCAAACTTCCTTAAAATCAGCCTGATTTTCGGCTATTCGGGGCCTCTGAGGGGGGTGGATCTTCATGGTATTCGGGCCTGGAGGCCATTTTTTCGGTTCTAGGGGGGGTGGCCAGGCTGTTTGCCCTCCCCGGCCCCTGGCCCGGTCTGGAGGTTTTGTAAAAGTTGGCAACTTTTTGAACTCTTGCGCAGCCGCTTTTTTGAGCTCTTGATGGTGTTCCCGGCCTGGCCTGAATCTTGGCTAATTCCGATCTTCGCGGTTTCGCGTTCTTCAAAACTTGGCAAAATTTTTGAATTTTTAAAATTTGAAAACCGGCCGGCCGCGGTTGCCGGGCGGGAAAAAGGCTGCTATTAATAAAATACTATAAACGATATTGGAATATTGAAAATAAGCGTTGTAAAATAATCACTATTTGAGAAACACTGATTCCG
Source organism: Elusimicrobia bacterium HGW-Elusimicrobia-3 (assembly GCA_002840355.1). Lineage (GTDB taxonomy): Bacteria > Elusimicrobiota > Elusimicrobia > Elusimicrobiales > UBA9959 > UBA9959. Next base: position 26,695 of record PHAL01000012.1, read on the forward strand.
TGTGTTGGAATGGAGGCTATTCTTGAGGGGATATACAAGTTGACATAATATATCTTATCGTAAGTTATGGATAAGACCAGGGGGCGGCCTTGTTCTCCTGGTGTTCTGGGGTTGTTCTGCCGATTTTGGCTGTTCGGCTGCGGTCTTGGCTGGCGGGTTATTGCGGTTGGCCGGGAGCTGTTTGTCGCTGCTTGGGGCTGTTCTCCTGCTGGCCGGCTTATTTCTCTAGTTTTCGGGCTTCCAGCCAGGCCGCTTCCAGGCCCTTGTCGGTTATGTGGTATGCCCTGTTTCGCTTGGTGCCGGAGGCCTTGATCAGGCCTTCTCTTATGGCTTTTACCAGTATGCGGTCCAGCCTGTCCGGGGCATAGCCGGAGGCTTTTACGGCCTTGGACAGGGTGATGGCGCCCAGTTCGCGGCTGCCTTTCAGGTTGCTTTCGGCGGCCAGCAGCAGCAGGGCGGCTTCTCCTGATTTGAGGCCTAAATGCTTGTTTTTGAGGGTTAAAAGGTCATTCCTGGCCTCTGTCAGTGCTCCCCAATCCGGATCTTCCAGGGCTTTCATGGTGTTTTTGGCCGGCTCCTGGGGTGCCCCGGAGCCTTCGATGCCCTTAAGGAAGCCTTCTTTTTCGGTCAGAATGAACTCGGCCGGGCCCTCGGCTTCGAATTCCGCTCCTGAAGGGTGCTTGATCCTGAGCTTGTAATTCATATATTGCCTCGCGGCGGCTGTTATTTGGCTGTCCTGTGGTCTTGGTTGTTCTATATGTCAATAGTATAGCATATGCACTATCATATGTCAATATATGGCTAGCATATGGCAGTCATATGTCAACAACTGTTGATAACTTGTTAGTAACTCTGGGCCGCTCCGGTACTGCCGGCCGCGGCGGGACAGGCCGGAATACCCCGCGAACGCTTATAGGGCATTTTTGGGCCGTTTTTCCGGGTTCTCATAGGAGAAAAAGGCCTATTTTGGGGTCGTTTCGGGGCAATTTAGGCTATTTGAGGCTGCTCCGGTCTGCTTCCGGTCAGGGGCCACCCGGCCGCTATTCCCCGGGCCGCGGATTTACGCTGGGTTCCGGTCGGGCGGTTCGGAATTATGGGGCTGGCTGCTTCGAAAGGTATTGGCTCCGGCCGGTTTTGGGCTGGGGGAAGGGGGAGGGCCACTATTTCCCCCTTTTCGCTCCTGGCCGTTCCGGGGGCTGCCGGTCTGCCCCGCCCCCTCCCCCCGCCCGCTTGCTGCCGGCCTTGAGCGCGCGTGGCTCAGGGGGCGTGTCGGGCGGGCGCAAAAAAACCGGCCGTGGCCGGTTCTTTGCGCTAAGAATTAACGAAGCTGTAGCAGGCAGGTCAGAATTTAGCTGAGATTGCGCCGTAGATGAGTTTTGCCTGGCTGCCCGAGGGGTACAGGCCAAGCGGAGTGAAAACGGCGTAGACGGCGTTTAAACGGAGATTGTCCCCCATCGGGTACGAGGCCTTGAGGTCCCATTCGCTGGCTATCTGCAGCGAGCCGTCGTTGGCGTTCTTGGAGGCGCGGAACTTGTACAGGTCGGCCGAGAGGGTGAGCTTCTTGTACGGCAGGTCGGCGCCGATGTTGATCACGTTCAGGCCGGACACGCCGTGCGGCAGGCCGTTGAGCGTGTCGGAGGTCTTGATCATGTCGTAGATGGTGGCCCCGGCGATGGCGCCGTAGCCGCGGCGCTCGAGGCCGCTGTTCTTGCTGCCGAAAGTGGGGAAGAAGGCCTTGTCGGTGTCGGAGGCGCTTCCGGGGTTGCCCGACGAGCGGCCGTAGCCCAGGCGCAGGTGGGACTGGCCGAAGAAGGGGACGCTCTGCTTCCAGGCGCCCTTGAGCATGAAGGCGTGGGCCTCGTACTTGCCGCTGCCCCCCCCTGCCAGGTCGGCCGAACCGCGCTGCACCACGGCCTCGCCGTCGAAGGAGAGCTGGCTCTGGCTGAGGAAGTAGCGTACGCCGGTGAACTTCTTGGTCCTGCCCAGCGTATTGAAGATCATGTCCTGGCCGGCGCCGCTGTCCTTCTGCCAGAAGTGGTAGACCTGCCACAGGCCCTCGGCCGCCGGGTAATACAGCGAGCCGCCCAGCACGCTGTAATAGCGGTCGGTCTTGAAGGGGCGGAAGGCGAAGAGGTCGGCCTTGACGCGGCGGTACACGTTCTCTATCTCCAGCAGGCCGCCGGGCAGGCCGGTGTCGCCGCCGGAGAGGGTGATGGCCTGGCCCAGCCGGTAATCCTGCCGGCCGAAGGTGGCGGTCACGCTGGGGCGCATGAAGTTGTAGATCTTCACGTAGGCGTTGCGCACGTAAGGGGTGCCGTTGGCGTTGGGCAGGCGGGCGGGCAGCACTATGCCCACGTCCATGCTGGAGCCCTGCGTTTTCTCCAGCTTGATGTCCTTGATGACGAAGCCCAGCGTGGCGTTCTCGGAGAAAAGGGACTGGGAGTTGCGCCCGTCGCCGTAGACCAGGTTCTGGTAGTTGGCGGCGCGGATCTCCACGTTGGAGCTCAGGTCCAGCTTGGTGGCGTGGGCGGCACCGGCTAGCAGCGCGCAGGAGCCTAAGATCGTCAGGAAGGCGGGGCGTTTCATGCGGTTTTAATTATAACAAAATAAAAACCCCGGGGCTTTGCGGCCCCGGGGCTTTTTATCTATTAACCTTTAGGTTATTAGAACTTCACGGAGAACGCCGCACCGAGAATCTCGGTGGAGTCGTCGCTCGCGGTGAGGGAGTTCCTCTGCGCGTAGTCCTTGTCGGGCATGAACATCGCGTAGTAGGCCTTCAGGCCGACGCTCTCGTTGTGCTGCCAGTTGGCGCACAGGTCGAACTCGTTGCCGTAGGTGTCGTAGGACTTCGCCGTGCCGGTAAGTTTCTCCGTAGGGGAGAAGTTGAAGTACTTCGCACCAAGGGTCAGCTTCTCGGCATTGGAGGGATTCCACATCGCACCCAGGTTGAAGGTGGTCAGGTTGGACAGGCCCGCGCCGCCAATGACGCTCAGGTGGCTGCCGCCCCACAGGATACCAGGGCGGTAATCCGAGTTGGGGCTGTAGAACGAAGCAGCCTCGTCGTCGGTAGCGGCGACGTTGTCATCGCCGGAGCCCATGGCGAACTCACCCATGAAGGTGATTTTGCCGGCCAGGTCCATGCCGTACTTGGCATTGGCCAGGAAGGCCATACCAGTATAGTCGTTGGTGGCCGCGCCGCCAACGTTGTTGATGAGCCGGTTGTTCTTGCCCATGTTCTTGGCGACTTCGGCATTGTACTCGAAGCCCTTGAACACGCCCATGGCTTTCACGCCGAAGGTGTCCAGGTGGTCGGCAGGCCCCGCAAAAGCGGTGCCGGACTGCTCGTTGTAGCGATAGAAGTAGCCGGTGAGCTTAACTTCTTCCATCAGGTCATACTTGGCGTTGAGGCCGAATATGTCCTCGTCGTTGTCGCCCACGAGGTTCGTGTCGGCATCTTTGGCCAGAATGCCGTGGAAGTCCCACTTGCCGGTTTTGTACCAGCCGGTGTAACCGTCAATCGCATTGCGGTTCATCGCGCTGGTATAGGGCCAGCCCTGGGGACCGTAATAAACAATGAGGTCGCCCTCATTGCCGTAATACTGGCGGCCCAGTTTGTGGTCGAAGCCCAGCACGCCTTTGAGGTTCAGGTAGGCCTGCTCAAAGAACATGTTGTCCATGATGGTGTTGGCGTCTTCGCCGCGACCAGCATCACCGTACTGTTCGTTGTTCTTCACAATGGACACTACGGCGTCAACGTCCTCGGTGAGGTCGAAACCAGCGTTTATCTGGACGCGGGTGTCGACATCGTTGGTCTTGTCGGCGGCATTCTTGTTGTAGTCAGTGTCCTTCACCTGGAAGGCGTTGACTTCTATCTTGCCGTCATACTTGAAGTTCTTGAGCAGTTCGGCGTTGGCAATGTTGCCAACAAGCGCGATCAGCGCAAGCATACCTATTACTTTTTTCATTAATTACTCCTCCTGTTTGTCGTAAGCCCGTTACCGGGGCTTAGTTACCTGCCCTTGCGGGCGGGTTACTGTACTCTTCCCGCGGGTTGAATCGCGGTTAGGGCCTGCCCCTCGCGGGGCCTACGGCCTTGCAGGAGAAACGCCTTAAATTGGCGCCCCGCTTCCCCCTTCCCCGGGTTGGCGATTCCCTCTCGAACTGCTATTGAAAGGGCCTCCTAACAGAGCAATGTAATTATCACAAAAATCCCAAAAGGCTGTCAACATCTATATTATTATAATAAGGGTAACTTATGTCACATATGTCAAAATACTGACATATAGTAATTAATTCCTATGAGGGGCAATAAAAAAGCCCGGCAGGTGCCGGGCTTTTCTGGCTCGCTTTTTTTACTTCTTGGCGGGCGCTATCCGGGCCTTGGCCAGCATGGCCCAGGTGGTTTCGGGGTAGAGCAGCGAGATCTTCTCGTAGGTGGCGCGGGCCAGTTCGGGCGTGCCGGCCAGCTCCTGCAGGCGGGCCAGCGAGGCGTGGGCCTCGGGGGCCATGAAGTGGTCGGGGTACTTGGCGATGAAGTCGGAGTACTGCACCTGCGCGCCGGCCAGGTCGCCCGCGGCTTCCTTGCTCTTGCCCACATTGTAGGCGGCGAAGGGCCCGAGGTCCCGGTTGGTGAGCACCTTGGCGTATTCGGCCTCGGCTTCCTTGAACTTCTCCTGCGCGTAGAGGATGTCGCCCTTGGTCAGCGTGGCGTAAGGGGCGGCCGTGGTGCTGCCGTAGGACTTCTCTATTGTGTCGAGCTGCTGCTGGGCCTGGGCTATGTTGCCGCCGTAGCCGATCTGCTGGGCCATGAAGAGGGTCTTCCAGGCGGTGTCGCGCAGGCCGCGGTAATGGGTGAAGAAGTAGACGCCGAAGATGACGGCGGCCACCAGGATCACCAGCGAACCGATGAAGGTCTCGCGGTTCTTCTTGATCCAGTGCAGGGCGAGGTCGTAGCGCGAAGGGCCGGTGTGCTCTATTTTGCCGCCGGCTATCCAGGATGTATCAGGCATAACTCTCCTTAACTTAAATCTGCCCTCTAGAGGAATCGAACCTCTATCTAGAGTTTAGGAAACTCCCGTTCTATCCGTTGAACTAAGAGGGCTGCAAACTAGTATTTTATCAAAGAATGAATGTCGCGGCCAGCGAGCTTGCTGCGCCCGTTGAGGAATTCCAGCTCTATGAGCATGGCCACGCCGGCGACTTTGCCGCCGAGCTTTTCCACCAGGTCGCACACCGCGGCCGCGGTGCCGCCGGTGGCCAGCACGTCGTCCACCACCAGTACCTTCTCGCCGGCCTTCACGGCGTCCTCGTGCATCTCCAGCGTGTCCGTGCCGTACTCCAGCGCGTAGGAGGCCGCCACCGTCTTGTAGGGCAGCTTGCCTTTCTTGCGCACCGGCACAATGCCCGCGCCCAGCGCCATGGCTATCGGCGCCGCCAGCAGGAAGCCGCGGGCCTCGATGCCCAGCACCTTGGTAACGCCGGCGCCGCGGTAGGCCTCGGCGAAAGCCTGCACCAGTTCGGTGAAGGCGGCATGGTCGGCCAGCAGCGGGGTGATGTCCTTGAAAACTATCCCCGGCTTGGGGAAATCCGGGACGTCGCGGATTATGCTCTTAAGTTTGTTGCTCAGGGCTTCGGCGGTAGCGGACATAAGTCTCCCAGTTATTTCTTTCCCTTCTGCCCTTTCTGCGGCTTGCGCGGCTCGTAGGGTTTGGTCGGTATGGCGTCGCCCAGGATGTCGGTCTTCACCTTGGGCGCCTGCCAGCCGGGCTGCAGGTTGGTGTGGTCCGGCCTGCGGCCGAGTTCTATGAGGCCCATCTTGGCGGCCACGCGGCGCAGGCGCAGCAGGGCGCGCTCTTCTATCTGACGCACGCGCTCGCGGCTGAGGCCGAGCTTCTTGCCGATGTCGTTGAGGGTCATCGGGGTCTGGCCGGTGAGGCCGTAGCGGTATTCCACTATCATGCGCTCGCGCTCGCCTATCTCCACCAGCGCCTCTCTGAGTTCGTCGTGCAGGCGCAGGATGGAGATCAGGTTGTCGGGCGTGGAAGAGGCGGAGTCCTTGAGCGTGTCGCCCACGGTGTCGTCCATGCCGTCGCCGGAGCTCAGCGGCGTCTCTATGGATCTCAGGCCGGTGACGATCTCGCTGGCGTTGAGGGCGGTGCGCACCTGGTTGGCGTTCCAGTGCATGTGCTTGGCCATCTCGGCCATCGTCGGATCGCGGCCCAGCTTGCCGTGCATGGCGTCCCACTGCTTGAGCCATTTGCGCAGCGCGGTCCACGCGTGCGGAGGGATGCGGATGGTCTTGGAATTCTCTTCCACCGAGCGGCGCACGTACTGCTCCACCCAGTAGGAGGCGTAGGTGGAGAAGCGGTAGCCCTTGCTGGGCTCGAACTTGTCGATGGCGTGCAGCAGGCCCAGGTTGCCCTCTTCCACCAGGTCCATCAGGTCGGCGCCCTGGTAGAGGAAGCGCTTGGCGATCGGGATGACCAGCTTGAGGTTGAGCTCCATGATGCGCTCTTTGGCGCGGCGGTCGCCGCGCTTCACGCGCTTCCACAGCTCGTGGCTTTCCTCGCGCGAGATCTTGTGGTCGATCTGGCTGATCTTGCGGATGTACTGGTTGGTAGAGTCGATGTTTATCTCGCTCAGCTTTCCCGCGGGCTTCGCGGAGGCGGCCGCTTCTTTGGGCGCCTCCTCGGAGGTCTCTTCCCTTTCATGTTCGTCTTTTTCTTCAGCCATGTGCCCTCTTTTAAACCGTAGGTTTGATGTGAAAATCTTTATCCGCCGTTTCCTGGTCCAGCATCTCCTGCGTCTCGGTGCGCTCCACGCGCGCCCAGGGGTGCCCGGTCTTGATGTCTTTAAGGAAGCCGTCCAGCTCCGGCACGCCGCCCTGCGCCTCCCCCTCCACCGCGCCGTCGGCGGTGTTGCGCACCCAGCCCGTGACGCCGCAGCGGGCCGCCGCTTCTTTGACGAACCAGCGGTAGCCCACGCCCTGCACGCTGCCGAAAATCCTGAAGGTTAGACGCATAATTATAGAACAAGTAAATAATACTAAAAGGCAAGGGTATTGACAAGGCAACCGCCCGGCAAAAAAAGAGGCCCGCCACGCGGGCGGACCGTCTTTTCTGCGGCTGCTTAAAAAGGATCGGGGCGGTGAGATTTGAACTCACGGTCTCTCGCACCCGAAGCGAGCGCTCTAGCCAGCTGAGCCACGCCCCGATAAAACAAAGCTCCGGGTTTTCCTACGTGGATATGATACTAAAAAGGGCCCTCAAAGTCCACCGTTGCCGCCGGTGAGCGCCGTGATCACCGCGCCGGCGATGTCGCGCGCGGCGTGCGGGCGGGCGTGCTCGGCCAGGGCCCGCGAGGCCCGCGCCAGCAGGTGCGGGCTGTGCAGGTATTTGCGCACCAGCGGCTCCAGCTCCCCGGGCGAGCCGGCCGCCTCCGCGAGCCGGTGCCGGCAGAGGAAGGCCGTGTTGCGCGCCTCCTGCCCGGGCAGCGGCGCGTAGATGATGAACGGGCGGGACATGGCCATGGTCTCGGCCAGCGTCACGCCGCCGGGCTTGCCGATCACCAGGTCGGCGGCGCGGTAGTAGTCGGCCGGCGAGTCGGTGAAATTCACAAAGCGCACGCCCCTGAGCTGCGCCGCGGCCCGCTCGGCCTGGCGCGAGAGGCGGCGGTTGTTGCCGCAGAGCACGGCCACCTGCACGCGGCCGAGCAGCGGCTTGAGGGCCAGCGCCGCCTGCAGCAGGTCGCCCAGGCCGCGGCTGCCGCCGGTAAGCAGTACGGTGAAATGGCCGGGCAGCAGGCCGAGCGCCCGGCGCGCGGCGGCCTTGTCGGGCTGCTCGCCGGTGAATTCCTTGCGCACCGGGATGCCGGTGAGGTGTATGCGCTCGTGCGGCGCGCCCTTGGCCCTGAGTTCGGCGGCGGCCCCCCTCTCGGGCACGAAATAGGCGCTGACGCCTTTTGGCGGCCAGTAGGTGTGCGCGCAGAAATCGGTGAGCACGGAGAAGAGCGGCATTTTGGCCAGGCGGCGGTTCTTGGTGATGAGCAGCGAGGACAGGGCCTGCGTGGAGATGGCGGCCTTCACTCCTTTTTTGATCAGCAGGCTGGCCAGCTTCTGCGAAGAGAAGGGCAGCACGGTCTCGCGCAGCGCGCTGGCCGCGAAGGCCACGAAGTCGTTGTCGTAGACGTAGTTCCACAGCGCCGGCGTCTTGTGCAGCACCTGCAGGTAGGTCCTGGCCACGAAGGGGCCGAAGTCGGGGTAGACTTCGGACAGGTCTATGAAGACGGGTTCGATGATGCTGGGCGGCAGGAACTCGGCGATGGCGCGCGCGGCGGCGTGATGGCCCGAGGGCCTGGCGCCGTAGATGAGCGCGACTTTTAAAGGATAGCTCTGCCCCGCCGTTTCCATATGCTGATTATAGCAATCCGCGGGCGGCCGCGCTTAAACAGACGGTCCCGGGGCCCGAAGGCACCGGGACCGCTTCTCTCTGTCACTGCTTTATCCCGCCCCGAAGGGCGGAAAGCTATTGCAGCTGTTCCCCCACCTTGCCCACCAGCTTCTCCGAGGGCTTGAGCGTCTTTTCGCCGGGCTTCCATTTGGCGGGGCAGACCTCGGCGGGGTTGGCGTAGGTGTGCGCGAAGGCGCGCAGCTTGCGCACCAGCTCGGCCATGTCGCGGCCAACGTTGTTGAGGTTCACCTCGGCGCCGGCCAGCACGCCGTCGGGGTTGATGACGAAGGTGCCGCGGTAGGCGAGGCCGCTCTTGTAGTCGTAGGCGCCGAGCGCCTGCGCCAGGCGGCCGCGGGCGTCGGCGGCCATGGGGAATTTAACTTCCTTGAGCAGGCGCTCCTGGCCCTGCCAGCCCATGTGGGTGAACTTGGTGTCGGTGCTGACCGAAAGCACCTCGGCGCCGAGCTTTTCCAGCTCGCAATGGTGCGCGGCCAGGTCGGCCAGCTCGGTGGGGCAGACGAAGGTGAAGTCCGCGGGGTAGAACACCAGCACGGTCCAGCGGCCCTTCTTGAGGGCGTCGGCCAGGCTGAACTTGCCGAACTTGCAGGCGGCCGGATCGAAAGTCTCCAGCTCGAAAGGGGCCACTTTCTCCCCGACGGTGATCACTTGCGCTTTTTCTTCTGACATAATGTCTTCTCCTTGGCGCCGGCCTTTTTGCCGCAGGCCGGGCATATCCCGTAAAATTCCACGTTGCAGCGCAGCACCTTGAAGCCGCGCGGCGCGCCGGCCGCGGCCGGCGGGCTGGTGACGGCGAGGTCCGAGATGGCCCCGCACTCCACGCACATCAGGTGGGCGTGGCCGTCCGTGCAGGGGTCGAAGCGCGAGCGCGAGCGGTCTATGCGCACTTCCGCCAGTTCGCCGATGGCCAGCAGGGACTGCAGGGTGTTGTAGACGGTGGCGAAGGACACGCCGGGAAACTTCTTTTTAAGGCGGCGGTGCAGCTGCTCGGCCGAGGGGTGGCTCTTGTTCCCCTCCAGGGCGCGCAACAGCTCCGCGCGCTGCGGGGTCATGCGGAAGGCGGGTGAAGGTCTGGCGGGCGTCTTTTTCATGTTAGAATCATTCCTGTCTGTAAAGAATACCAGATTAGAACCATTCTTGTCAAGAGCGCGCGCCTGGTGTATAATATAAGCAAGGAGAACTTATGAAGATCACTCTTAAGATAACCGGGATGACCTGCAACGGCTGCCGCGCCGGCGCAGAGAACGCCCTGAAACGCGTGCCCGGCGTGCTGTCGGCCGCGGTCAGCCTGGAGCGGGGCGAGGCCGTGGTGGAGTACGACGAAAAAACGGCCGCCCCCGAAACTCTGAGGGCGGCCGTGGAAAAAGCCGGCTTCAAGGCCGGTTAGGCTACTGCGCGGCGGGATTCTGCATCCTGCCCATGAACAGCACCAGGCCGCTCTTGGGGTCTTCTATGAAGAACATGAACGGCCGGTCGGCCCTGAACACGGCGAAGTCCATCACCATGGATTTCAGGCCCATCGCCACGCCCGTGGCGGCAGCGGCCTCCGTCCCCTCCTCGCTCACTTCCACGAAAGCCTTGTGGAAGGCGGTCTGTATGTACAGCCTCTTCCCCTTTTCCATCCCGGAGAAATCGGCCTTGTCGGTGAACGCCTCGGGCATGCCCAGGCCGGCCAGCGCGCCGTTTAGCTTGTAGCCGGAGCTGAACTTGAAGCGCGGCAGGAACACCTTTACCTTCTGGTTGAAGAGCCCCTTGCGGATCTCTTCCAGCTTCTCGGGAGAGAAGCTCCGCTCCAGGTCGGCGAGGGTGCGGCCTTCCTTGGGCAGCAGCACCAGCATGGAGAGTCCGCCGCCGGCGTAGGGCAGGCGCACGGCCTGCAGCTCTCCGGTTTCGCCGTATTCGGCCTCGCGCGTGCCGGGGGCCGCCATCATGTGCACACGGGTTTTGGTGCCGCCGTCCAGCGTAAAATCGGCCTCGGAGGTCATCTCCTTCTTGAACGGCGCCTTCCAGCGGCCCTTGAAGTAGACGGCGTTCACGAGCACCAGCCGGGTGAGCTGGTCCAGCGAGCCCTGCGGAAAGAGCTCGCGGATCTTGCCCCGGGTCTTGTTCTCGGTCCAGGCGTTGATGCCGCGGCGCGCCGCTTCGGTCTTGCCCAGGAAGTCGGCCTGCATGGCGTCGGCGCCGTAGGCGGAGCGCAGGGTCTTGAGGTAGGCGGGCAGGAACTTGAAGTCTTTCTGCGCCCAGAAAGAGTTGGCCTGCACGAACTCGGCGTCCTTGGCGGCGCGCTCCAGGTCCTTCTTGATGGCGCCGAGCCCGGCGCGCAGGTCCTTGGTCTTGGCCGGGAAGGAGAACACCGAGGCGATCTCTTTGGCGGTGCTGCCCGCGGCGCCCTCGTAGGCCATGGCGAAGGCCGTGTACATGCTGTAGGGCGAGAAGAAGACATTGCCCGGCTTCTGGGCCTCGGCGGCGTAGAATTTAAAGGCTATCCCGTTGGCGCGGGCCACGGCGTCGTCGGCGGGCTTCTTTCCCGCGGCGCCGCACAGACCGGCGGCCAGCGGCAGCAGCGCTGAGATGATGGCGATCTTTTTCATTATAAGTCTCCTTACCCTGGGATCAACACGGATATTCTACAACAAAAAAACCAGCCTCACGGGGCTGGCTTCGCTGCGGGCGTTTGACGGACCTCATCGGGGCGCCGGGAATTGAACCCGGAGTCTCTCGCACCCCAAGCGAGCGCTCTACCATTGAGCCACGCCCCGGTGGGGTCCGTCAAACCAAAGCAACGCATTTATTATACCAAAAAGTGGGAACGACGGGGAAAACCGCGCGGCGCTCCGGGCTACAGCTCGGCCATCAGCTGGCGCAGTTCTTTCTTTATCTCTTCCAGCAGTTCGTCCTTGGCGTGCGCCGTGGCGGCCATAACCTTGACGGCTTTTTTCTGGCGCTTCTTGGCGGCCAGCGCCTTGCGCGCCCCGTCGAGGGAATAGCCTTTTATGAAGACCAGGTCCTTGATCTGCCGCAGCGTGTCCACGTCGGCGCGCGTGTAGCGGCGGTGCCCGCTGGACAGGCGCAGCGGCCGGAGCAGGCGGAATTTAGCCTCCCAGTAGCGTATGGTGTATTCCGGCAGGTCGGCCAGACGGGACACCTCGCGCATGGTCAGGTAAGTCTTTTCGGACATTACATCCCGATCGTCAGCTTCTTGGACGGCTTGAAGCGGATGCTCTTGCGCGGCCCCACCATCACGCGAGCGTTGGTCTTGGGGTTGCGCATCTGGCGCGGCATGCGCTCCTTAACTTTGAAAGTGCCGAAGTTGGAGATCACTACCTTGCGGTTGTCGCGCAGGGCTTCGCCCATGATCTCGAAGGTCTTGCAGACCGCCAGCTTGGCGTCGCGCTCGGTGGTCAAATGCTTGGTCAGTTCCCTTATCAGGTCAAGTCTGTTCATCGTCCTCTTCCCCCTCTTCCTCGCCCTCGTCTTCTTCGTCCTGTTCTTTAGGGCCCCCGCCCTGCAGCCCGTCGCCGAGGAGCTGGCCGATGATGTCGTTGGGCTTGAGGTGCTTGAGGTCGTGCTTGAACTTGGTGACCTCGTCCTCGGTGATGGGCTTGCTCAGGACCTGCGTCTTGCCGAAAACTTTCTCGTTGATGTACACCGGGCAGCCGAAGCGCACCGCCAGCGCCACCGCGTCGGAGGGCCGCGCGTCGATCAGGCGCAGGCCGCCGCCGTCCGGGTCGGTGAGGTGGAGGCTGGAATAATAGGTGTTCTCCACGATATCCGTGATCACCACTTTCTTCACCGTCAGTCCCAGCGTCTTGATGACGGAGAAGAGGAGGTCGTGAGTCATGGGCCGCGGCGACGGGTAGCCCGAGAGGCGGATGGCGATGGCCTGGGCTTCCATCGGGCCTATCCAGATGGGCAGGATGCGGCTGCCCTCGGTCTCGTCGAGGAAGATGATCGATTCGGTCATGCTCGTGGCGATCGAATAGATGCGCACTTCCACGTCTTTGGGTTCTTGTGTCATTAGTTTTTCCCGGCGCCTTCCCGCTTGTGTTTGAAAGAGAGCTCGGCGCCTTTTAGGATGCGCCGGATGTTGGCGATATGGGTGTAGAAGATCAGCACGCAGACCGTGAGCGCCAGCAGCGTGAAGGGGCGCTGGTAATCCTTGGCCAGCGCGAAGCAGAGCACCGGCAGCGCCACCGAGGCGGCCATGGAGCCCACCGAGATGTGGCTGGTGATGCCCACCGCTATGGCGAACACCACGAAGGCGCCGGCGGTAGGCAGCGGCAGCAGCGCCATGAAGACTCCGGCCGCGGTGGCCACGCCCTTGCCTCCGTGGAAGCGCAGAAAAGGGGTCCAGATATGGCCGGCTATGGCCAGCGCGCCGGCGGGGACGAAGAAATACTGCGCCGCTATCAGCGTGGGGATGAAACCTTTGAGGAAGTCCGCGAAGAAAGTAAGAAGGCCGGGCACCTTGCCCAGCGTGCGGTAGACGTTGGCCGTGCCGGGGTTGCCGGAGCCGTGCTGGCGGATGTCTATGCCTTTGAGGCGGCCGATGATATAGCCGGTAGGGATGCCGCCTAGGATATAGCTCGCGATGAAAAGCAGGCCTATTTGGATGTGATTCATTATAAAAAGATTATATAAAACCGAGGGGTTTTAGGATAGCGGCGGCGGGGCTAGTCGCCGCCCGCGGCCGCCTTCTTGCGCAGCCGGGCGTAGTTCTCCGGGGTGGCCTTGAACTTGAGCGCCACCCCCTCCTGGCCGTAATCCGCGGCTTTTACGAGGCAGGAGGAGTAGATCTCCTTGATCAGGCCTTTGGAGCCGACGGGGACGGTAAGTTCGTACTCGCCCCAGCGCGCGGCCAGGGCCCGCTCGCAGGCGGCCAGCAGTTTGTCCACCCCCTGCCCGGTGAGGGCCGAGATGAAAAGGGGCCGCAGGCGCTCCGGGGCCCAGGCCGAGACGGCCGGGTTCTTGACCGCGTCGGCCTTGTTGAAAACGTGGATCACGGGGATGTCCTTGATGCCCAGCTCCTCGAGCGTGGCCTTCACGGCGTCGTGCTGCTGGCGCGCCTCTGGCGAGCTCAGGTCGTGCACGTGCAGGATGAGGTCGCTGTAGCGGATCTCCTCGAGCGTGGCGCGGAAAGCGGCTATGAGGTCGTGCGGCAGCTTCTGGATGAAGCCCACCGTGTCGGTGAACAGCGCCCAGCCTCCGGCCGGCAGGCGCACGCGCTTGGTGGTGGGGTCCAGCGTGGCGAACAGCTTGTCGTCGGCGTAGACCGCGCCGGGCTTGGCGGTGAGGCAGTTGAGCAGCGTGCTCTTGCCGGCGTTGGTGTAGCCCACCACCGAGATCTGGGGCATGGGCACCGAGTCGCGCCGGGCGCGCTGGGTCTGGCGTTCGCGGCGGATGGAATCTATCTCTCGCTCCAGCTCGGTGATCTTCACGCGCAGCTCGCGCTTGTCGTACTCCATCTTTTTCTCGCCGGAGCCGCGGCCGCCTATCATGCCGCGCTGCTGGTCCATGCTGCCGCCCTTGCCGCCCAGGCGCGACAGCGCGTAGTTGAAGCCGGCCAGCCGCGCCTGCAGCTTGCCCTCTCGCGTGCGGGCGCGCATGGCGAAAATGTCTATGATGAGCCGCGGCCGGTCGGCCACCTTCACGCCCAGGGCCTTCTCCAGGTTGCGGCCCTGGCCGGGGGTCAGCTCCTCGTCGAAGATCACCGCGCCGGCACCGAGCTCTTGTGCCAGGGCTTTGAGCTCCTCCACCTTGCCCGAGCCCACCAGCGTGGCCGGGTTCCAGGCCTGCAGGCGCACCAGGATCTTCCGCACCGGCTCAAGGCCGGCGGTCTCGGCCAGGCGCCAAAGTTCGTCGAGGGAGGTGCCGCCGGAGGGGCCAGGGCGGCCGTGCTTCAGTTCGGCCCCTATCAGTATGGTCTTCATGAATTGATTATCCTCTCCGCTATGGCGGCGGGGTCGTACTCGGTAAAACTTTTAAGCTCTATGAGCTGCGCGTTGCGGTAGCGCGCGAACCAGGTGTTCTGGCGCTTGGCGTAGGCCATCGAGGCCGAGACTATCTGCTTTATCGCGTCGGGCTTGCTCAGCCGGCCGGCCAGGTAGTCCAGCATCTGCGGGTAGCCCAGCGTCTTGAGACCGGGGCAGTCTTCGGCGTAGCCGGCCTTCAGCAGTTCGCGCGTCTCGGCCGCCCATTCTTCGAAGCGCGTCACCGTGCGCAGCTTCACGCGCTCGGCCAGCAGCTCTTTGGCCCACTTCAGGAAAACGAACTTGCCCTCGTGCGCCGGCAGCGAGGTGAAGAACTTGCCGCTCCACACCTGCGAGGCGGGCTTGCCGGCCAGCTGGGTGATCTCTATGGCGCGCATCACGCGCTGGATATTGTTGACCGGGATCTTGGCCGCGGCCTCGGGGTCCATCGCGGCCAGCTGGGAGTGCAGGGCGGCGCGCCCGTCGGTCTCGGCCACGGCGGCCAGGCGCGCGCGCAGCTCCGGGTCGGCCGGCGGCAGGTCGTCGAGGCCGTTCCAGTAGGCCTGCACGTACATGCCGGTGCCCCCCGCCATGAGGGGCACCTTGCCCCGCTGCCAGATCTCGGGGATCAGCCGCTTGACTTCCTTGACGAAGGAGCCGGCGTCCCAGGCGGAGCGCGGGTCGAGCGTATCCACCAGATGGTAGGGGATGCCTTCTACAAGGTAGGCGCGGCCGGCGGGCGAGTCCGCCCAGGCGCCGGCGGGCTTGGCGGTGCCGGCCTCCAGCAGCCGGTAGACCTGCTTGGAATCGGCCGAGATGATCTCGCCGCCCAGCTGACGGGCCAGCTGCAACGCTATCTCGGTCTTGCCGGAGGCGTTGGCCCCCATCAGGGTTATCGGTTTAAGCGGTTTCAGGGACATCGTAAATTGAAAGCGGCCAGTAGGGTTCGCCTACCGGCCGCCTGCTAGCTTATCGTCCGGCCAGCCTGATCACTTCTTCTTGAACAGCGGCTCGTCCTTCTGCGGCTTGTTGCACAGGCCGTGGGCGCGGCAGGTTTCCACGCACACCTCGGGCAGCTTCAGCTCGTAGCGGGTGTCGCAGTCGGTATAGTCTTCGGCCATCTCGTTGATGCGCTTGCGGTCGTCGTGGCTGATGTGGGAGAAAGAGATGCCGTTCATGAACACGCCGCCCTTGTCTTTTACCCAGGAGATCTTGCCGGTCACCGGTATCTCCTTGACGCCGTTGAGCTTGAGCATGATGTTGAGCTCTTTGGTGTGGGGCGGGGCCATGAAGGTGATCAGGCGCATGCCGCCGGCCGAGAGGTCGGCCAGGATGGCGGGCTGGGGCACGGCCTTGCCGTGCGCGTCCTGCGCGTAAAATTCTATCTCCACGGGCTCCAGGATGCCGTGCAGAATGGGCAGGCGCACGTGCTCGCGTCTTTCCTTGAGAACCTTGCTGGTTTTTTTGGTCATATTAGTTTCCCGTTCAAAGTATTTTTGGCCGCGCCCGTCACCAGTACCTTAGCGGTACTGCCGGGCGCCCCGCCTGCCTTCACTCTCACGGCGAAATTGCCGGAGGCGCGGCCGTACGTTTGCGTCTCGAAAAGAACTTCTTCTATTTTACCAATTCTTTCGTTCAATACAAGCCGCGAATTTTCCTTCACGGCCGCCAGCAGTTTCTCCAGGCGGGCCTCCATTTCGGCCTCGCCTATAGTAGCGGCCATTTCGGGCTTGTCCGAGCGCGGCGAGTACTTGAAGCAGTAGGCCAGCGAGAACCGCCCCTCGCGCACCAGCGCCAGCGTATCTTCGAAATCTTGCTCGGTCTCGCCCGGGTAGCCCACTATGAAATCGGTGGAGACGGCCAGGCCCGGCGCGGCCGCCCGCAGGCGGCCTATCAGGTCCAGGTAAGCCCTCCGCGTGTAGCCGCGGCGCATCAGACCCAGTATGCGGTCGGAGCCGCTCTGCACCGGCAGGTGTATGTAGCGGGCCAGGCGCGGCTCGGCCGCCAGCAGCCTGGTGAACCCCTCGTCGAAATAGAGCGGGTGCGGGCTCATGAAGCGCAGCCGCCGCAGCCCCGGCAATGCCAGCACTTCCTTTAAGAGTTCGGCGAACGTGGTCTGGCCGTGCTTGTAGGAATTGACGGTCTGGCCCAGCAGCACTATCTCTTTGGCGCCGGCGGCTATCTTGTCCGCGGCGTCTTTGAGCACCGCGGCCGGCGACAGGAACACGGCCGGCCCGCGCACGGCCGGCACTATGCAGTAGGAACATTTCAGCGAGCAGCCGCGCATGATGGTGACATAGGCGGTCTGCGGCGAGCGGAACAGGTTCTGGTGGGCGGTCTCGCTTTCGGGCGTGGGGCCCAGCTGCGCCACCAGCGCGTCCTCGAAGCTCTCTATAGCCTTGGCCCCCACCACTTCGTCCACGAAGGGGAAGCGCCCCTTGAGGTTCTTCCCCCCCAGCTTCTGGGCGGCGCAGCCCACCACGAAGATCTTGCCGTCCGCGTGTTTCTCTTTCCACACGCGCAGCCGGCCTATCTGCGAGATGGCCTTATCCTCGGCGCGCTGCCGCACGGTGCAGGTGTTCACCACCACCGCGTCGGCCTTCTTCAGGTCGTCCGTGAGCGAGTAGCCGCGCCGGCGAAAAGCCGCCGCGATCCCCTCGGAATCCGCCTCGTTCATCTGGCAGCCGAAAGTAATAATGTGTACTTTCTTGGTGGTAGGCACAGGTATATTTTACCTTTTAAGAGGAAGGGGCCGGTCTACTTGAAGCCGTTTACCGGGTAGAGGTCTGAGACCGTGATCTTAAGAAGCGCGCTGGCTGGAGAGCGCGCGAATTCCGCCAGCTCGGGATGCCTGGCTTTGTACAGCTCAAGAGCTATACCGCGTTCCTCGCCCGACAATTCCCGGGCCGTCCCGGTTATGGTGACGGCCGCTGAGCGGCTGAAATCGGCCTGCCCGCCGGGCCGGTCGTCTATAAGCAGGGCCACGCGGCTTTCTGCTTCGAGGTTGGCCCATTTACGGGTGTTGCGCGAGGTGACAAAATAAAATGAGCGCCGGTCCGCGCTGGCCGCGAAGGCGACCAGGCTTAAATAAGGGCCGGCGGCGCCGCTGGTGGCCAGCACCGCCAGGCGCTGGCCGGAAACCAGCCGCTCCAGCGTGCTGCCGCTTTCGATCGCGCTCACTTATACTCCTCCGGCCAGGGGCCGGTGCGGGTCTTGGGGCCGCCGGGGTCGGCCCAGGCCAGGCGCCCGTCTTGCTCCACGGTCGGGAACAGGGGCACGGTTATTTCTTCCGGGTGGAACCAGAGCTTGATCTCGCGCTCGCCCTCTATGGGGTCGGAGGAGACGTGCACCACGTTCTCGAAGACGCCTTTAGTGGTGACGCGGCCGAAGCTGCCGCGGATGGAGCGGTAGTCGGCCTCCTCCGGGTTGGTGGCGCCGGCTATGGCGCGGGCCCGCTTCACCGCGCCCTCGCCGGTGTAGGCGAAGGCCAGCACGGTGTCCTGGCCGGCGTAGAGCTTGCCGGTGATGAAGTTGATGAGCTCTTCAAAGAAAGGCTTTTCCCTGAGGTGGTGGTAATGGGTGGCGGCCAGGTCATGGCTGACCTTGGCCAGGCGCGCGCCCACAAGCTTCAGGTCCGTTTCTTCGAAGCGCCGCAGCACGTGGCCGGCGAGGCCCTTCACCATGCCGTCGGGTTTGATGATCAGCAGTATGGATTCGGTCATGTTTGTATTTTACTTTTTTAGGGCAGGGCTGCGTTCCCGCGGCGGGCTCTGCCTTCCCGGCTAAATTACGCCCGGGTCCTAATGCGGGTTATGTGTATGGTGACGGCGGCGCCTACCAGCGCGAGGGCCGCCGCCAGCCAGGGCCGCGCCGGCCAGGCCCAGACCATTGAAGCACCCAGGGTGAGCCAAAGCAGGGAAATCGTTGTGACTTTTAACGGCAGGGGCAGGCCTTCGCCGCTC
This sequence comes from Elusimicrobia bacterium HGW-Elusimicrobia-3, assembly GCA_002840355.1. Taxonomy (GTDB): domain Bacteria; phylum Elusimicrobiota; class Elusimicrobia; order Elusimicrobiales; family UBA9959; genus UBA9959. The sequence continues at coordinate 45,091 of PHAL01000012.1, forward strand.
CTGTAGCGGCGCAGATATTCCCCGAAGAGGCGGTTGCCGTGCAGCCAGGCGTAGAGCCGCGGCGAGCTGCGCGCGAAGCACCAGGCCGCCAGCAGTAGGAAAGGCGTGGTGGGCAGCACCGGCAGCAGTATGCCCAGCAGCGCCAGGACCGTGAAGAAAAGGCCCGCCGCCTTCAGCAGCGTACGTCGGGGCCGGCCCCCCTCCGGGAGAGGGGCCGGTTCCGGCGGGAGGACTGGGTTGCGCGGTCTGGTGTTCAACGGCTGGCTCTCCCTTATTTCGTTACGGCTTCTTTTACCGGCAGGCCCAGGGCCCTGGCCACGCCCTCGCCATAGGCGGGGTCGGCTTTATAGCAGTTGCCGATGTGGCGCAGTTTTATTTCTTTCGGGGCGTCGCCCATGGCGCGGGCGGTGTTCTCGAAGAGTACCTGCTGCTGCGCGGCCGGCATCAGGCGGAACAACTTGCCGGGCTGGATGAAGTTGTCGTCCTCCTGCGCCCAGTGGTCGGCGGCACCTTCCAGTTTGAGCGGCGGCTCGGCGAAGCCGGGCTGCTGCGCCCATTCGCCGTAGCTGTTGGGCTCGTAGCCCAGCGTGCCGCCGTGGTTGCCGTCGGTGCGCATAGCCCCGTCGCGGTGGTAAGAGTTGAACGGGCAGCGCGGCTTGTTGACCGGGATCTGGTGGTGGTTGACCCCCAGGCGGTAGCGCTGGGCGTCGCCGTAGGAGAACAGCCGCCCCTGCAGCATCTTGTCCGGCGAGAAGCCTATGCCGGGCACTATGCTGGCCGGGTTGAAGGCCGCCTGTTCCACGTCGGAGAAGTAGTTCTCAGGGTTGCGGTTGAGTTCCATCACGCCCACTTCCTGCAGCGGGGCGTCCTTGTGGTACCACACCCTTGTCAGGTCGAACGGGTTGTAGGGCAGTTTGGCCGCGGCCTCTTCGGTCATCACCTGTATGTACATGGTCCACTTCGGGTAGTCTTTCCTTTCGATGGCGTCGAAGAGATCGCGCTGGTTGCTGTCCCTGTCCTTGCCTATCAGGGCTTCGGCTTCCTGGTCCGTAATGTTCTTTATGCCCTGCTGGGTCTTAAGGATGAACTTGACCCAGCACCTTTCGTTCTTCGCGTTGATAAGGCTGAAGGTATGGCTGCCGAAGCCGTGCATGTGCCGGTAGGAATACGGGATGCCGCGGTCGCTCATGGTGATGGTCACCTGGTGCAGCGCTTCGGGCAGCGAGCTCCAGAAGTCCCAGTTGTTCCTGGCGCTGCGCAGGTTGGTTTTGGGGTCGCGCTTTATGGCGTGGTTGAGGTCCGGGAATTTCAGCGGGTCGCGCATGAAGAACACCGGCGTATTGTTGCCCACCAGGTCCCAGTTGCCCTCCTCGGTGTAGAACTTCAGGGCGAAGCCGCGTATATCGCGTTCCGCGTCCGCCCCTCCGCGCTCCGCCGCGACAATGGAAAAGCGGGCGAACATCTCGGTCTGTTTGCCCACCTTGGAGAAGATGGCGGCCCTGGTGTATTTGGTTATGTCTTTGGTGACCGTGAAGGTGCCGAAGGCGCCCGAGCCCTTGGCGTGCATGCGGCGCTCCGGTATCACTTCCCGGTCGAAATGCGCGAGCTTCTCGAGATACCAGACGTCCTGCATCAGCATGGGCCCGCGCGCCCCGGCGGTCAGGCTGTTCTGATTGTCCGGTACAGGCGCGCCGGTCACCGAAGTCAGTTTGTTGACTTTCTTTTCTTTCATATCCCCCCCCCCTTACTTATCCTTCTTCCCTATTATCACCAAATGGAGGGAGGGTTTCAAGTGCTTCCTGGCGCCAGCCGGCTTTCGGCGCGGCGGGACAACGCCCTAATGGGTTTCCAGCTTGAAGCCCAACTTGTACCAGACCGGGCAGAGGGCCAGGCCCAGCGCCAGGTTGCCGGTTATCCAGACCGCCGGCCAGGGGCAGAAGGCCGGGGGCGGGCTGCCCACCAGCGCTGAGCCGGCCCCGACGAGCAGGCAGAACACCGAGACGCCGGCGGCGCCCACGGCGCCGGCAGAGAGCAGCAGCCGGCGGGCGCCGTTGTGCGTGTGGTCGCCGCACTCCACGGCGATCTTGTGCCAGAAGCCCTTGGGGCGGACTAACTTGTAGAAGCCGTGCAGGTGCTTCCTGTCTTCGGGGCCGAAGTAAAAGATGGCCGCCAGGGAAGCCGTCAGGGAGAGGCCGGCCATGATCAGCAGGCGCAGGGCCGGGTCCGGGACGTAGAGCAGCAGCGGCAGCGCGGCCAGGGCCGAGACCGTTATGGCCGCGATCTCCGACCAGGCGTTGACGCGCCACCAGAGCCAGCGCAGGATGAGTATGGGCCCCATGCCCGCGCCCAGCAGCAGGCTGGCCTGCCAGGCCTGGTTGATCGACGAGAGCCTGGTCATGATCACCAGGGCGATGCCGATGAGCATCACGTTGGAGCCGCGCGCCACCCAGACCAGCGCCTTGCCGGAGGGCTCTTTCTTCAGCCAGGCCTGGCAGACCAGGCGCTTGAAGATGTCGTTGGCCCAGTACGACGAGCCCCAGTTTATGTGCGTGTCCACCGTGGAGGCCAGCGCCGCCAGCATGCCCGTGATCATCAGGCCCTTTATCCCGGCGGGCAGCAGCTCGGCCATGCCGCGCACGTAGACGCCTTCCCGGTCGGCCTGCAGCAGGTCCCCGGCGAGGTTGGCGGCCGGCGGGAACAGCACCAGCAGGCCCAGGCCGAGCGGCAGCCATAGCAGGCTGCGCAGCAACACCTGCGTGCCGGTAAAGACCAGCGCCGCGGTCTTGGCCTGGCGCTCGTCGCGGCAGGCCATGGAGCGCTGGGCCAGGTAGCCGGTGCCGTCCGAGTTGAGCTGTATGAGCCACTGCAGGGCGAACAGCGCCAGCAGCGGGAAGGTGGCGCTGTAGGCGCGGTCGGGCGTGAAGGCCAGTATCTGCGAGGGGCTTATGCCCCCCAGCGTGCCCGCCGCGGCTATGTTCTGCAGCCCGGCGTGTATGCCGCTTACCCCGCCCGCCTTGACGAAGACTATGCCGGCGAACAGCAGCGTGGCGCCCAGCATGATGAAGACCTGCACCACGTCGGTGTCCACCACGCTGCGCAGGCCGCCGGTGGCGGAATAGAAGGTGGTGACCAGCAGGATGGCCAGTACCGAGATGAGGTTGTTGGCCGAAAGCGTGACGGCCAGGCCCGTGCCGGCCGCGGCCGAGGAGAGGTTGACGCCGACGGCCTGCACCAGGGCGGTGAAGGGGCCGAACAGCCAGACGGGCAGCCACTCGTTCCACGGCAGGAAGGGCTCGGCGATGCGCGAGGCCGCGAAGAAGACCCAGGCCAGCACCACGCAGTTGAAGACCGTGCCGAAATAGAGCGCCTTGAACCCGCGCAGCGCCAGCGCCCGGCCGCCGCCGTAGCGCAGTTCGGTGAGCTCGGCGTCGGTTATCACGCCGGCGCGCCGCCAGTGGGAGGACAGCACGAAGCCCATCAGCAGGAAGGCCAGCGCGTAGATCCACATCTGCCACAGCGCGAAGATGCCCGAGACCGCGATGATGCCGGTGACCAGCAGCGGCGTGTCGGCCGCGAACTGCGTGGCGGCCATGCTCAGGCCCGCCTTCCAGCCGGGCAGCGAGCGGCCGGCCAGGAAGTATTCTTCCAGGTTTTTGGAAGCGGCGTCCTTGTTGCGCAAACCGGAATAGATGGAATAGGCTATGAAAGCCAGGATTATAATTATGTCGATGCCAGCCATTGAGCCTCCTTGTCCTGACCGCGCGGCGAAGAATAAATTATGCCGCACTATGGCGGCGAAAATCAAGCCTTGCGCGGGTCCCGGACCAGCGCCGCGCTGCGCGAGCAGACGGCGTCTATTTTAAGTTTATAGTTCCTGTCGCAATGCAGGTGCACGTCGGCCCAGTTGCGGCTTTGGGCGCCGTAGGCCTTGAACTCCAGCAGGTTGCTGCGCACGTAGGTGGTGAGGGCCTTCCTGACCGAATAGCCGCGCTTGACGATATCGCGGCCTATGCGCGTGCGCAGCTGGGTCCACCAGTGGGAGTCTATGAAGACGGAGAAATCCACCAGCTCGTAAAAATCCGGGTAGGTGGCTATCTCGCCTTCGGCGATCACGAACCTGGCCGGGGCGAAAGGCTCCGTCTGCGCGGCCTGGCCGCTCTTGCGGCAGTAGACCGGCTTGTCTACGCTTTCGCCGTGTTTGAGCCGGCGCAGCTGGTCCTTGAGCAGCGCCATCTCATTGGCCTCGGGATGCGGCCCCTGGAGTCTTTTAATGGCGCGCGCCGCGCGGGAGGTCTTGTAATCGTCGAGTTTCAGCACCCGCGCGTCAGGCAGCGCGCCCGCCAGCCTGGCGGCGAAGGTGGTCTTGCCGGTGCCGCCGGGGCCGCCCACGGCTATCAGTACGGGCTGCTTTCTCCCGGCGAACTTCTCGAGCAGCGCCCCCGCCAGCAGCAGGTGCGGCGCGGCGGCGCGGCTGACCTTGTCCAGTTTTACGTGCAGCCTGTAATGTCTTTTCATCCGGGCGGATCTACCTGGAGCAATTGACGCAGAGCGGGGTTTCGGGCATGGCTTCCAGGCGTTTCACGGCGATCGGCTGCTTGCAGGCCAGGCAGACGCCGTAAGTGCCGTCCTCGATGCGGCGCAGGGCCGCGCCGACCATCTGCTGCCGTACGCTCAGGTTGCCCTGCAGCGCCTGGGCTATCTTCTGCGACTGCAGCGCCCCGGCCCGGGAAAGGCGGCCTATGGATTCGTCGAGAGAGACTATATCGGTCTTGCCGGCGTCGGCGGCCAGCGCCTGCGCCATCTCCGAGGCCAGGGCCTCCAGCAGGCCTTTGAAATGTTCCAGTCCTTCTTTTTCCATTTATTCCCCCTCCGTGTCGCGGCGGCCGCCCGGCTGCAGCGCGGCCAGCTCGGCCGTGAAGTCGGCCAGGCGCGCCTCGAGGGCCAGCAGTCTGTCGCCGAGTTCCTTCACCTGCGCGTAGTCGGAGTAGATCTCCGGGGCCGACATCTTCGCGGCCAGGGCCTCCACCGTCTTGCGGGTGTAGTCTATCTCTTTTTCCAGCGTTTCCGCGCGGCGGACGCGCTTGCGGGTCTCGGCGTCCAGACGCCTCTTTTCTTCCCTGTCCTGCCCGGCGGCGGCCGCGGCCGCCCGGCCCGGACCGGCGGGCGCCTGGCGCGGGGCCTCGAGGCGCAGCCGCTCCTGGCTGTAGCGGAAGTAGTCGTAATTGCCGGGGTAGACGGTGGTCTTGCCAGCCTCTATGTGCACCACGGAATCCGCCAGCGCGTTGATGAAATACACGTCGTGGCTGATGAAGCAGAGCGTCCCCTCGAAGTTCTTCAGCGCGGCGATCAGCGCGTCCACGCTGGTCATGTCCAGGTGGGTGGTGGGCTCGTCCATCAGGATGACGTTGGGCGGGTCGAGCAGGAGCTTCACCAGCATCAGGCGGCTCTTCTCGCCGCCGGAGAGCACCTCTACTCGCTTGTAGACGTTGTCGCCGGGGAAGAGGAAAGTGCCGAGCACCGTGCGCACCACGAGGTCCGGGGTCATGCGGCCGTTGTCCATGGCCTCCTGCAGCACGGTCTTGCGCGGGTCCAGTATGCCTTCGCGGTGCTGCGAGAAATAGCCGGTCTTCACGTTGGCGCCCGGCGCCCGTTCGCCGGAATCCGGCTCTATCACGCCGGCGAGCAGCTTGAGCAGCGTGCTCTTGCCCGCGCCGTTGTGGCCCACGAAGGCCATCTTCTGACCGCGCTCCAGCTCGAAGTCGAAGTTCTCGTAAACCCGTATCGGCTCGCGGCCGGGCACGTTGTAGGCCTTGCTCACGCCTTTCAGCCGCAGCACCTTGGTGCCGGTGCGCACCGGCTGCGGGAAATGGATCTTTACGGTCTTGGCCTCCGGGGGCAGCTCTATGCGCTCCATCTTCTCCAGGCGCTTGAGCATGCTCTGCGCGCGGCTGGCGGTGGTGGCGCGCGTGCGGTTCTTGGCGATGAACTCCTCCATGTGCGCTATCTCCTCGCGCTGCTGGCGCCAGGCGGCGTGGATCTTGCGCTTCTCCATCTCCTGCTGGGCCAGGTAGTTCTCGTAGTCGCCGTGGTAGACGCGCAGGGTATGGTTCTGCAGCGCCACGATGGAGCGGCAGATCTTGTTGATGAAGTCTCGGTCGTGCGAGATGACGAAGATGGCGCCCTGGTAGCCGCGCAGGTAATCCTCCAGCCAGAAGAGCGAGTCCAGGTCCAGGTGGTTGGTGGGCTCGTCGAGGAGCAGCAGGTCGGGCTTCTTGAGCAGCAGCCTGGCCAGGGCCGCGCGCATGGCCCAGCCGCCGGAGAGGGTGTTGACCTTGCGGCCGAAGTCCTCCACCTTGAAGCCCAGGCCCATCAGGATAGACTTGCCCTCGGCCTCCAGGCGGCCGTCGTGGTCTTCGGCCCCGTCCAGCACCTCGGCTATCACCGAGCGCTCCGAGACCGGCGCGTTCTCCTGCGGCAGGTAGCCCACGGCCGCGCCCTTCTTGAAAAGTATCTCCCCGTCGTCGGGCTCCTCGGCGCGGAGCATCATCTTGAAAAGGGTGCTCTTGCCGGCGCCGTTGGGCCCCACCAGGGCGAAGCGGTCGCCGTCGTTTATCTGCAGCGAAGCCCCCTCGAAGATGGTCTGGGCGACGTAAGCTTTATGGATGTTCCTGATAGTGATCATTGTTGTGCCTTGAGTCGTGCCGCGGTGCCGGTGGCGGCCTGGAAATAACGGGGGCCGGCCGCCGTAAATAAGCGCCGGACGAGATGATCAACTGCTTAAGGCGGAGTGCAGGTAAGGCGGACGCCCGGGCCGGAAGCCCGGGCGGACCGGTTGGCCGGATATGCGGCAGAAAGGTCTCGCATAACCTGATTATATCATTTCCGGCGGGGGAGGTTATTTAGCCGGTCCTCAGAATTCCCAGGTGAGGCCGGCCAGCAGGTAGTTGAGCCAGGCGAAGGTGTAAACCTCGCCGGCCCCGGAGCCGCCCTCCAGGAAGCGGTAGCCGGCGCGCGCGCGCAGGCCGGGGCGCAGTTCGCGGCTTAAGGCCAGCATCACGTCCTCGGCCCTGCCCTGCGGGGCGCCCAGCGCCTCGATGTCCAGCAGCAGCAGCCAACCGGGCCTGAAGGCGTAGTCCAGCGAGAAAGCCGCCAGCGGCACGAAGCCGGTGTTCTTGCTCTCGGCGCTGGCCCCCCCGCCGGAGAGCGTCACGCCGGCGTGGCGCAGCTTGAGCGCGCCGCCCCAGCGCAGCGTCAGGGTTTCGGTGCGGTGGAATTCGTAAAGATATTTCACGCGGTAGGAATTGAAGCGGTAGACGGCCTCCACCGGCACCCCGCCGGGGAAAGACGCGCCGTTGAAGATCACCGGCTTGTCCAGCCGGCCGCTGGAGCGCAGCGTCAGCGGCGCGGCCAGGAAGGAGAGGTCGCTCTTGGCCCAGCGCCGGCCCAACCGCAGCCGCGCGTAAGGCGCCGCTTCCGACTTGAGTTCGTCGGTCAGCGAGAACCGCGTGCCGCCGTCGAGCGGGACCTTGACGGTGTTGTGGCCGGCCCAGACCGAGCCTCCCTCGGCGTCGAAGTAATACTGCGCGCGCGCGGCGCCGGCGGTCAGTAGTACGGCGCAGCAGGCGGCGGCCAGTCTGGAGCAAATTATTTTTATCATGTCCTGATTATGAAAAATCCGTTGTTTAAGGTCCGAAGCGCAGTGAGCGCACTTCACCGCTTTGAGCGGTATCACCGACAGGCACAGCGGGCATTCCCTGGTGCTAAGCATTTAAGTCTCCCTGGTGTTTGCTCCGCGTCAGTAGTTCACGATGAGGGACAGCATATTCATCGTATCGGTCTTCCTGAAACCGGCCGACGGGGAGTTGACGTATTTCCAGACATGGGAGGCCTTGAGCGAGAAGTGGCTGTTGATGGAGGCCACCAGGGCGGTCTCGGCGTTCATGCGGTAGCCGTCCGACTCCTTGAGGTTGCCCAGGTACTCGAAGTCCTGGCTGGCGTTGGCCGTGGCCGACAGCGTGCGGATGTACTTGGCGTAGGCTCGGTAGGTGCCGAAGGATTTGTTGTCCGAGCCGGGCATCCGGTCCTCGAAGATGTAGCCGCCGCCGAGTTCGGCGAACAGCTGGTTGTCGGCGGACTCCAGTATGTGGCGGCCGAAGCCGACGCCCAGGTCCCAGCGGTCCTTGAAGCCGGCGAAGCGGTTCTTGTCCCAGGCGACTTTCTCGAAGGTGTAATTCTTGCCGGTCAGCTTCCAGCTTACTTTCTCCGAGGCGTTGTACTGCTCGGCGGTCACGGAGGTGCCGCTCTTGGTGCCCAGTCCGCCGGCGACCAGTTCCAGCGCGGCTTTCTGCCAATCATAATTGAAGAGATTCTTCGCGGAGATAGTGGAGGTCTTGGAGTTGCCGGAGGTCTGCACGTAGGACAGCTCGGCGGCGTCCTTCCATTTCTTGGGAGTTTCCTGCGCCTGGGCCGCGGCCGCGAGGGCCATAACGGGGATGAGCAGCATTGCGGTTTTCATGTGTTCTCCTTGTAAGTCGATGTCGGTCTGGCTGTAAAATTATAAACCGGCCCCCCGCGGGGCCGGTCTATGACGCGGTTTATTATTTCCTGCCGCCGCCCTTCTCGGGCCTGTCCATCTTGGCGGGCCTTTCGGGCCTGTCGCCCTTCATGCTTTTGTGGTCCTTGTGGCTTTTCATCTCCTTGGCCTCTTTCCTGGTCCTCTCCTTCTTGGCCTTGGCTTCTTCTTTGCGGAGCTCGGCGGCGGCCTTCTTGGCCTTGCTGATGGCCGGGCCCACCTTGAGGCCCAGGTCCTTGGCTATCTTGCCCCAGCCGGCCTTCGGCGGGCCCTGGCGCAGGGCGGTGAGTTCCTGCACGTTCTCGTCGTTGATGCCGCCGGGCATGCCCTGGGCGAGCGCGAGGGCGATCTGTATCTCGCCGTTGCTCAGGCCGGAGTCACGCATGGCCTGCACGCGGGCGTCGTCCACGCCGAACTGGGTCTTTATCTTGTTGGCCACCCGCGCCTGTCCCTCCGGCGTGGCTCCGTTCTTTTCCATCTCCATGACGGCGGTGTTCGCCTGCTTGTCCTCGGGGGTTTCCTGGGCGAGGGCCGGCATGGCCGCCGCTAACAGGAAAAGCCCTGATATAAGAAATGCCGATTTTTTCATTTTGTGTCTCCTTAACCGGGTTTTATTGCGTTTAGAGGCAAGCGCCAGCCTCCGTTCTCCGGAAGCTGCGCTCGCGTTGGCTGTACTTGAATTATCCCTTCCCCTCTGCCCCAATGACACAATATATCGGTGCGGGCAGTCAAGACCGCCGGCGGCGCGGCCGCAGGTGAAAAGAAAGGCCCTCCGCAGAGAGCGGAGGGCCTGCCCGGCCGCCGTTGCGGCGGGAGTTAGCGGGTAAGGCCGGCGGCCGCGGCGTTGACGGCCGAGGTGTAGGCCTTGAAGCCGGTCTGCAGGTCGCCGGGCTGCACCGCGTACGGGATGTCCGGGGTGACGCCCAGGCTCTCTATGGGCCGGCCGTTGGCGCGTATGGCGATGGTCTGGGTCAAGCCGAAGTTGTTCATGCCGAGCAGGCTGTTCTCGTACCGGTATTGCCTCACCGCTCCGCCGGCGCCGCTGGTACGGGCGCCGAAGGTTACGCCGCGCCTGTTGTCCTGCATAATGGCCGGGAAGAAATCGCCGCAGGAGATGTCCGCTTCGTTGGTCAGTACCAGGAGGGGTTTGGTGAAGCGCGGCCCGTAGGCCGGGGCGACTGTTGCCACTCCGAAGTTGGGCAGCGGGTCGGTGAGGGTCTTCCCCTCCCCCCACTGCTTTATTACCGAAGAAGAGAAAGCGCGGTAGTCGTTAAGGAAAGCCAGGTCTACTGGGTAACTGCCGAAAGTGTCGCCCAGAAGCTTGCGCGCGTCGTCGTCCGTCTTGGCCCCTTCGGTCTGGCGCAATAACTTCACCGAGCTGTTCACGTCGGCCGGGGTGAGGGTGATGCGGTGCAGCGGGACCTGCAGGGGCGAGTCGGTCAGCATGGAGAGCAGCCGGTACATGTAGGGGACGATGCCGCCCGGGTTGTTGAGCTGGTCTATTACCAGCGCGTCGGCGCCGCGCTCGAATTCCCCCGCCAGCAGGGAGAAGTCGGCGGCCAGGGCGTCCGGATCATCCACCATATAGGTGGGGATGCGCACGTAGCCGGTTTTTTTGCCGTCTACGGGGTTGCGGTAGATATAGGCCCGGAACAGGGAAGTCGAGGGCGCCTGCCAGATCTTCTCGCCGAGGTCGGGCAGGAAGCCGTCCCGGTCCCCTATTTCGTAGCCGGCGGTTTCCGCGCCGCTCCCGGCGAAGAGGTCGGAGTACATGACGGTCATCCAGTCCAGCGGCAGGGCATCGCCGCCCAGGCGTTTGGCGACGAACTGCTGGGGAGGGATCTGTTCCTCTGCCCTCAGCCAGTCCAGCCGGACCGCCACGGCTTCCGCCGCGCCGGCGGGCTTAATGGAGAGGGTGGCGGGTTCCAGGGGCATGTCGTCGGCCCGCGAGCCGAGCCGCTGCGTCAGGCGCAGCGCCGCCAGGGCCCGGTCGGTGCCGGGTACATTGTCGATACCCGCCTCGGCCAGGTATTCGGCTACGGCTTCGTCCATGCTCTTGCCGCCGATGGAGGTCACTTCGTCGCCCGTTTTGAACGGGAAAGCGGATTCCGGCAGCACTCTGCGGTTGATGCCGTTGATGTAATACCTGCCTCCGGACTCGGTCAGGGACAAGGGCAGGACGGCCCCGGCGGTGGAATGGAAGCTGACGGAAACGTGGTAGTCCTGCGTGGAGGCGAAAAGCCGTTTGACTATCTTGCGGTACTCGGCCACGCTGACCGGCTGCTGGGCGTTGACCGCCTCTTTGGCCTTAATGATCTCGGCGTCCAGGCTCCAGCCGTTAAGCTCGCCCTTCCACTCGGCCGGTGCGTAGCGCGCCTCGAAAATGTTCTTTATGGAATCCAGGTCGGCCAGCATGGTCTGGCGCAGCTGCTCCTGGGTCATGGCGCGCGCGTCTGTGGCGCCCGCGGCCGGGGCGGCGTTGTCGAAGACCTTGCCGAAGTCCTCCGGCGAGGAAGCGGCGGCGGCCTCCAGTTCGGAGAGCGGGGCGGCGGAGGCGCCGGATAAAAGCGAGAGACCGCAGAGGGCGGCGAACAGGCCCCCAAGAAGAGATTTCATGTCAGCTCCTGGCAGAGGAATAGAGTCACTAATACGATTATAGCCGCGCGGGGAACGCGGCGGCAGGTGCTAAGGGCCCCTTATTTACTGGGCCTTTTGGCCGCGAGGACGGCAGCCCTCGGTGTGCTTTATGACCTGGTTCATCATGCGCACGGCTTCCACCGGGTATTTGCCGGCGGCCGTTTCGGCCGAGAGCATGACGTAGTCGGTGCCGTCCAGCACGGCGTTGGCCACGTCGGAAACCTCGGCGCGGGTGGGGATGGGGTTGGCGGTCATGCTCTCGAGCATCTGCGTGGCGGTGATCACCGGCTTGCCGCGGCGGTTGCAGGCGGCGATGATGCGCTTCTGCAGCATGGGCACTTCCCAGAGCGGGAACATGACCCCCAGGTCGCCGCGCGCCACCATCACGCCGTCGGCGGCGTCTATGATGGCGTCCAGGTGCCGGAGGGATTCCCTGGCCTCTATCTTGGCTATGATCAGGCAGCGCGGGTTGCGCGGTTTCACCAGGCGGGCGACGGCCCGCAGTTCGGCGGCCGAGCGCACGAAGGACTGCGCCACGAAATCCGGCTGCAGCGTGAGGCCGAACATTATGTCCTCCCTGTCCTCGTCCGAGAGCAGCGGGAAGTCCAGGGTGGCGGCGGGGATGTTGACGCCCTTGCGCTCTTTGAGCGTCCCCCCGGCCGCCACCTCGCAGGAGAGCGCGTCGCGGCCTACGGACTTCACCTCGAGCGCTATGTTGCCGTCGTCGATATAGACGAAATGACCTTTCTTTATGACCTTGAGCGAGCCGCGGTAGTCGAACGGTATTGCCCCCGCCTTGCCCGTCTTCTCCGCCTGCACCAGCATCACCCGCTCTCGCTTCTTTAGTTCCAGGGGCGCTTTGAGACGGCCTATCCGTATGCGGTTGCCCTTGAGGTCCTGCAGCACCAGTACATGGCGGCGCAGCCGGCGGTTGAGGTCCCTCACCAGGGCCGCGCTCGCGGCGTGGCCGGCGTTATCGCCGTGCGAGAAGTTCAGGCGCACGGCGTCCAGGCCGGCGTCGTAAAGTTTCCTGAGCACGGCGCGGGAGGAACTGGCCGGGCCGAGCGTGGCGAGGATGCGCGTCCTGGGGCAACGGGGAGTTTTTATCATGTTTTTATTCTACCAAAGAAAACAGCCGCCTCACGGGGTCCCGGTGGGATCCCTGAGGCGGCTGTTTATCCGGCCGCGGTCTTAGCTGACTTTGCAGCGGCGGCGCTTGGAGATCAGGTACTCCCCGTTGCGCTTGTGCATGCGGGCCACCAGCTGGTGGGTGCCGGGCTGGAAGCTGGTCCAGTCGAACCACCAGTAGCCCACGGCATGGCGGCAAGGCTGCCAGGGCTGGTCGTTGATGGAGATGTCCATCCCGGTGCAGTCGCTGGCGCCCATGCGCACGCAATAGTGGCGGGCGTTGATGGTTTCCAGGTTCTTCGGGTAGTCGATAACCACGTATTCCTCGGTGTTGAGGATCTTCGCCGGCTTGGCGGGTTTGGCTGCGGTTTTGTTGTTCTTTTTCACGGCTAACTTAAGCATTTCGCTTTCCTCCGTCTTGTCTAGGGCAGCGGGTTGCGTCCGGCTGCGTGTCCGGCGAAAGGCTTGCGCTTTCGCGGACCTAAGGTTGGCTTGCGGTCAATATAAGGAAGTCGCGGTATACGCGCCGTTCCGACCGCTGTTGCCTGTAGTGTGTTTTTCCCCTCAGGTCTTATTATACACGTTCGGGGCGGGGCAGGTCAAGGATTTAGGGGTATAATGATACCAAACAGGTATCATTAATGTCAAGCGGGGGCGTTTATCTGTGTTCTTACGACGGGGAGTCAGACTCCCCGTTCCAGGTCTTCTACTTTCTTAAGGCGGCGCTTGTGGCGTTCCTCGTCGGAGAAACGGGCCGAGGCGAAGGCGGCGACTATCTCGAAAGCGAGCGACTGGCCTATGATGCGCGCGCCCAGGCAGAGCACGTTCATGTCGTCGTGCTCCACGCCCTGGTGGGCGGAGTAGGTGTCGTGGCAGAGGCCGGCGCGTACGCCCCGGACCTTGTTGGCGGCCACGCAGGCCCCTACGCCGGAGCCGCAGACCACGATGCCTCGTTCGGCGCGGCCGGCGACCACCTCGCGCGCCACGGCGGCGGCGAAATCGGGGTAATCCACGGCTTTGTCGGGCGAGTCGGTGCCCAGGTCGGCGGCCTCGTGGCCCAGGGCCCTGAGATGCGGCAGCAGGGCCGCTTTTAAAGTGTATCCGGCGTGGTCGCCGGCGATCGCGATTTTCATAGTGTCCTTGTTGCCGCCGCTATATTTTTTCTATGTCCGTCTTGAGGGCCCAGCCCTTGATCCCCTCTTTGGGCAGGCCGATCTCGTAGTAGGCCTCGTCGCCGGTGTCGAGGATCTTGACGATGCGCCCCTCCGGCGCCGAGGCGTAGGTCTTGAAATTATCTCCCGGGCCGCTGAGCATGCGCGTGCCGCCGGCCCTGGTCACCACGCCGGCGGAACTGAAGGCCGAGGACTGGCGCGCGCCCAGCCAGGCCAGCGAGCACAGGAGCAGCAGCCCGGCGGCGGCGGCCGCGCGGCAGGCGGGACCGCTCCACTTATTGCCGTCGAGCAGGTAGCCCGCGGCCCAGGCCAGGCAGCCGAGCCAGAACAGCAGCAGCGACAGGGCCTTCAGCTCGCGCTCCGAGACTATGTAGTAGAAGTAATGCAGGGCCGCGGGCGCCCCCTCCGGCACCAGTTTCTGGCCGGTATGGCGCAGGGCGAAATCCAGGTTGCCCCGGATGTCCTGCGAGCGAGGGTCGAGCGTGAAGGCCTTGGCATAATGGTAGACGGCCGGCCCCATGCGGTTGAGCCGGAACAGCGCGTTGCCGGCGTTGTACCAGCCCCACTGGTTGGCGGGCTCCTTGGCGATCAGCTGCCTGTACCCGTCGAGCGCCTCCTCGTACTGGCCGGCGCGGTAGAGGTCGTTGAATTCTACCAGCTCGCCGCGGTCGTAGGCGGCGGCGGAGGCCGGCAGGGCGAGCAGCAGGGCGAGCAGCAGGCGTCTCATCTCAGCTCCTTTTCCAGGAACTCGAGCAGCAGCGAATATTTCTTGGCCAGGTCCGAGGCCCCTTCTTTGCCGGCGGTGCCCGGAGAATAATGGCGCAGCTCCAGGGCCTCCCACAGCTCCCTGATCTCGCCCAGCGAGCGCTCGGACGTCGCCGGGAAGCGGCGCTTGATGTGCTCGGCGGCCTTCTTCATGGTCAGCGCGCTGACCTTCAGGCCGCACTTGTCCGAAAGGTAGTCCAGGAAGGAATCATAGAGCAGGGCCACGGCCTCGTTGGTCTTGCCGGCCTTGATCAGGGCCTCGGCCTCTTCGATGTCGCGCGAGGCCTCGCTCCGCGCCTGGCGGAAGCGGAACAGCAGCGGGTTGGCCAGCTTGAAGCGGTTGAAGCGGGCCAGCCAGAAAGAAAGCGTCAGCAGCGCCAGCGGCCCCGTGTGCACCCACCACGGCAGCGACAGTACCGCGCCGGCCAGCAGCGGCAGGCTGTCCCTGCCGGCCTGGTCGCTGACATAGGCGATGTCGGAGCCGGAGGCCCGCACCGGCGCACCCGGGGTGCCGGGGTTGAAGTTCACGCTCCTGGCGGCCTGCCCGCCCTTCTCCACCGTCAGGGTGACGGGCTCGGTCTGCAGTTCGCGGTACTGGCCGGCGCGCGGGTCGAAATAGGAGAACCTGACCGGCGGCACCGTCTTGCGGCCCTCGCTGCGGGGCACCAGGATATAGGTGAAGGTCTTCTTGCCGGTGATGACGTCGTTGTCCTTGCGCACGTCGAGCGAGCTCATGGTGTCGAAAACCTTGAAATCGGGCAGGTCGGGGAACTTGGGCGCGATGACGGCCTTCAGGTTGCCGCTGCCCGAGACCGTGACCGAGAAGTTGACGGCCTCGCCGGCGCGCGCGTCGGGCCGGTCGGCCGCGGCGCTGACGGTATAGTCGCCCACGGCGCCGCCGAACGAGGCGGGCGCCCCCGCGGGCAGCGGCTTGATGTCGAGCTTGACCAGGTTGGTGGTGAACTCCATGCTGCGGCCCTGCGCGCCGCTCATGGCCATGAACTTCTGGAAGAAGTTGGGGTCGAACGGGTCGATCTGGTCCTGCGACGGCACCTGGGCGATGACGGTGGCCGGGCCGACCTGCGCGGGGCCCGGCGCCAGCGCGAAGAGCGCGGCCTTGATCTCGCTGTAGGCGTAGCGGATGCCGTTGATCTCGGTCTCGCCGTTGCGCACCGGCGGCAGGTCCTCGGAGATGAGGTTCTTGAAAGAGGGCGGCATGTACTGCGGGTTGGAACTCAGCGGCACCGAGGTGTAGAACTTGACGCTGATATTGATCTGCTCGCCGGGGTAGGCCGACTTGCGGTCGGTCTCGGCTTTCAGGAAGATCCGCTCGCCCTTGACCGCCGCGGTCCTGGCCGCCGGCGACGGGCGCTGCGGCCTGGCTGCGGGCTGCCGGGGCGCGGCCGGCTGCTGCGGGGCCTGCTGGGCGGCCTTGACGACGGTGACGGTGAGCTCGTTGGTGACGGCCTTTTCCCTGCCGTTGAAGACCGAGATGGACGGGATGGTCTGCGCGCCGATGAAGCGCGGGGTCAGCATGTAGGTGAAAGAGACGGAGGTGGTGATCTTGCCGTTGATGATGGAGATGCTCTGGCTGCGCCCCGAGGAGTAGACGTTGAAATTCTGCATGTTCGGGAGCTTGGGCTCGGGCACGCTGGCCGAGTCCCCGGAGACCGTGACGGTCAGGTAGAGGTTGTCGTCGATCTGCACCGTGTTGCGGTCGGTCTCGGCCGTGACGGTGAGCAGCGCCCGGGCCGGGACCGCGCAGAGCAGCGCGGCCAGCGCGAGCAGGACGGGGAAGTTCTTCCTCACCAGTCCTCCAGCCGGTTCTGCGGCGCGGGCTTGCCGGCCCGCTGGGCGGCCTGGCGCATGTTCTCGGGGTCGCGGGCGGCCGCCTTCTCTTTTTCTTTCATCATTTCCAGTATCTGCCGGCTGCGCGTCTGCGCTTCGGCCTTCTTCTTTTCCTGTTCCTTCTGCTTCTCTTTCTCCCGGTCCTTCTTATCCTTGCCGCCGTCCTTCTTGTCCTCGCCGCCCTTGTCCTTCTTGTCCTTATCCTTCTTATTGTCCTTGTTGTCTTTGTTTTCCTTATTCTTGTCGCAGGAGTTCTTCTGCTTCTGCTCCAGGGCCTTCTGAAGGTTGAACTTGGCGTTGCTGTCGCCCGGCTCGAGGTCGAGGGCCTGCCGGTAGGCGGCTATCGCCCCGGCCAGGTCTCCCTTCTTGAACAGCGCGTTGCCGCGGTTGTAGTGCGCGCGGGCCGCCACCTTGGGGCCGGCCGAGGCCTGCTCGAAAGCTTCGGAGGCTTTTTCATAATCTTCCAGCCGGTAATAGGCGTCTCCGACGTTGAAAGTCAGCCGCTTGTCGGCCGGTTTCTTGGCCGCCGCGCGCGAGTAATGCTCCACGGCGGACTGCCAGTCCTCGCCCTCGTAGGCGGCGTGGCCGCGGCGGGCGTCTTTGGACGGGCCGGCCGCCTGCGCGGCCGCGGCCAGCGCCAGCAGCAGGGCCGCCGCTCCCTTGGAAAAACGCGGCAGTCTGAACGAGGGCCGGTTGAAGCTGAACCCCTTTTCCATGATCAGTAATTCTATCAAAAGCAGGAGCAGGGCTAAAGCCAGCGGCCACTGGTACCGGTTCTTGTAGGCGGACCGCCCCTTGCCCTTGCTTTTCTCCAGGTCCAGGGCGGCCACTGCCGAGCGCACCGCATCGGCGGCGGAGTCGGGGTCGGTGTAGCGCTGGTAGGCGGCGCCGGTGCGGCTGGCGATCTTCATCAGCGTGGCCTCGTCGAGCCGGCTGACGACGGTCTTGCCCTGCCTGTCCTTCTTGTACTCCATCGTATTGCCGCCGGAATCCGTCATGGGGACCAGGTCCCCTTCGGGGTTGCCCAGGCCTATGGTGTAGATCTTGAGGTTCTGTTCGACCGCCGCCTTCAGCGCGGTGTCCAGGCCGGACGAGTGGTCCTCACCGTCGGTGATGAGGACCATCACCTTCTGGCCGCCGTAGCGCGACAGCATGCCCAGCACGGTGTCGACCGCCTCGGAGAAATCCGTGCCCTGCTCCGGCATCATGCCCGGCCGCAGCGCCGAGGCGAAATAGGTGATGGCGTCCTGGTCGGTGGTGAGCGGGCACTGCACGTAGGCCTGCCCGGCGAAGGCTACCACGCCTATGCGGTAGTCGGCGAATTTCTCGGCTATCGCGCCCAGCAGCAGGCGCGCGTTGGAGAGGCGGTCCGGCTTGAGATCGCGCGCGGCCATGGAGAGGGACGCGTCTACGGCGATCACGATGTTGCCCTTGAGGTCGGTGACCGGGGCCAGTTCCACCCCCCACTGCGGCCCGGCGGCGGAGACGGCGAGCAGGGCCAGCGCTATGAAATAGAGCAGGCCGCGCAGGCGGCGGCGGGCCGCCTCTGGCCCCGCGGCCAGGCGTTCGTAGGCCGGGCCCAGCACGGCGCGGGCGGCGGCCAGCCTGGAGGTCTCCGCCCTGAAGCGGAAGGCGACCAGGGCGGCGAAGGCCGCGGCCAGGCCGGCGAGCAACAGCGGGTATCTGAACAGTTCCATGGTTAAGGTATGGTCCTGAAGTACGTGCGCTCCAGCACGAACATCAGCGCCAGCAGCAGCAGCGCCGGCGCCAGGAAGTACATGTATTTATCCGAATACTCGGTATAGGTCTTCACCTCGAATTTGGTCTTCTCCAGCGAGTCTATCCTGCCGTAGATGTGGTCGAGCTCGGCGTAATTCTTGGCGCGGTAGAACTCCCCCCCGGTCAGCGCCGCGATCTCGCGCAGCGTGGGCTCGTCCAGGTCCTCCTCGATGTAGACCACCGGCTGCATCGGGTCCCCGGTGCTGACGGCGGCCTTGCCCTTGCCGGCGGTGCCGATGGTGTAGACCTTGATGTCGAAGGCCGCGGCGGTCTTGGCGGCCAGGTTCAGGTCCGTGACGAGGCCGGTATTGGACCTGCCGTCGGTGAGCAGCACTATCACCTTGCTCTTGGCCTTGCTCTCCTTGAGGTGGTTCACGCCGGTCACGATGGCGTCCCCGACGGCGGTGCCCTCGGCGCGCGTCATGTTGAGGTAGGCGGAGTCCAGCATCTCCAGCACGGACTGGTAGTCCAGCGTGAGCGGGCAGGTGAGCATGGCCGCGCCGCCGAACATGATGACGCCTATGCGGTCGTTCTTGCGCTTTTTCACGAAATCGGCCGCGGCCTTCTTGGCGGCCTCCAGCCGGTTGTACGGGTGGAAGTCTTCGGCCGCCATGCTGTAGGAGGTGTCCACCGTCAGCATGATGTCGATGCCCTCCGACGGCGGCACTTCGCCGCGGGTGGCCTGCTGGGGGCGGGCCAGCGCGAAGACCAGCAGCGTCAGGGCGAGCACCCGCCCCCAGAAAGGGACGATCCTGAAAAGCCGCGTGCGCAGGGTGCGCAGGGCCGGCAGCGTGGCGGGGACCCCGGCCGTGACGTTGCGGCGGTAGCGCTGGCTCCAGGCCAGCCCGGCGAGGATGCCGATGACCGGCATCAGCAGCAGCACCCAGGGGTGCTTGAACATGTTCACGGCCTGCCCCCCCGGCGCCTGGCCTGTTCGGCCGCGGCGGCTTCGGCGGCGGCCTTGAGCGCGCGGGCCTGTTCGGCCGCGGCGCTGAATTCGGCGAGCAGTTCCCGCATCGCGTCGGCGTCGGCGGCCGGGTCGGCCGGCTTGAGCCGCGCGAACTTCACCAGGTCGGCCTTGTGCAGCAGGTCCCTGGCTTTCATCAGCGTCTTCAGCGCGGCCCCGGTGCGCTTGAGCTCCCGGCCCAGGTCGGCGGTGGTCATCTGCGAGGTCTCCAGGGCGAATTCCTCGTCGAGGTAGAAGCGCAGCACCGCCGTGAGTCCGGTGTAGTATTCTTTCATGCGGCCGTTCTGCGCGAGCGGGCAGCCGGCCAGCCGGTCCAGGCGCTCTCGCGCGCGCTGGTAGGGGCCGCGCGAGTCGTGCCACGGGGCGCGCGAGAAAAGCGGCGTTTTGCCGCCGGAGAAGCGGCGGTAGAGGTAAAAGGCCAGGGCCGCCAGCGCGGCCAGCAGCAGCGCCCACAGCCATGGGAAGTAGCCGTAGGGGCCGTAGATATCCTTTATGTCCTCGCCTTCCTTTATCTCGAAAGCCGGCAGGATCTCCAGGTTGAAGGGGTCTGACTTGACGACGGAGCCGGCCGCCGCGCCCGTCCCGCCTACCTGCCAGGCCAGGGCCGGGAAGGTGCTGACGCCCAGCGTGAAGGCCTTCGCCTCCACCACGAAGGTCTCGGTCCTGCGCCCGGCGGCAGTCTTGGCGCCCTTGGAGGCGAAGCGCGTCACCTGGAACTCCGAGTTGGAGGCGGCCGCGGTGTCGGGCCTGAGGGTGTAGCCCTCCGGCATGGCGGCTTCAATCCTGAAATCGAAAGCTTCGGCGAGGCCCACTTTCCCGTCGGGCGGGGTTACCGCCAGCGTCACGGGCCCGCCCCCGGGGGCGGGCTGGGCCGGCGCGGCCGCCGGGCCCGACAGCAGGAGCAGCAACAGGGCGGCGGTCCTCATATCAGCTTGAACCTCCGGCGCTGGCGGAAAAACTTCTCCACCGGGCCGTGCACCGGCAGGGCGGGGTCGATGTCTATGAAGTCCGCGCCGGCCGAGCGCATCACGCTCTCCAGCGCGGCCCTGCGGCCCGTGGCCTCGCGCTCGTAGGCCTCCCGGTAGCCGGGGCTGGCCAGGTCCGCCGTGCGGTCCTCCCCGCTCTCCAGCTCCTCCGACACCAGCAGGGCGCCGGCGGCCGGCAGCGAGCGCTCGAAGCGGTCGGTGATGACCACGGGGATCAGGTCGTGGCGGCGGGCGGTCAGGCGCGCCTCTTTTGAATAGTCGGGGGCGTTGAAGTCGGAGATCAGGATAACGATGCCGCGCCGCTTCATCACGCTGTTGGCGGTGCGCAGCGCCATGGCGATGTCGGTGCCGCGGCTCTTGGGCGCGAAACCCAGCAGTTCGCGGATGATTCGCAGGTTGTGGTTCTTGCCCTTGCGCGGCGGGATGTAGAGCTCGGGCTTGTCGGAGAAGAGCAGCAGGCCGCTCTTGTCGGAATTCTTGAGGGCGGAGAAGGCGAACATCGCGGCCAGCTCGGCGGCGGCCTCGCTCTTGGGCCTGGCCGAGGAGCCGAAGCCCTGCGAGGCCGAGACGTCGCAGAGGATCATCAGGGTCAGCTCGCGCTCCTCGATGTACTGCTTGATGAAGGGTTTCTGCGCGCGGGCGGTGACGTTCCAGTCTATCGCGCGCACGTCGTCGCCGGGGACGTACTCGCGCACCTCGGAGAATTCGATGCCGCGGCCCTTGAAGACGCTCTGGTACTGGCCGGAGAAGGTCTCGCTGACCAGGCGGCCGGTCTTGATCTCTATCTCCCTGACTTTTTTTAGCAGTTCAGCCGTGTTCATAGGGCGGTGGCGGGCGCGGGCCTGCCGGGCTTTTTAGGGTACCTCTACGGCCTCGAAGAGGCTCTTGACGATGTCCTCGGAAGTGATGTTCTCGGCTTCGGCCTCGTAGGTGAGCATCACGCGGTGGCGCAGCACGTCGAAGCCGATGGCCTTGATGTCCTCGGGCGTGACGTAGCCGCGGCCGTTGATGAAGGCGTAGGCCTTGGCGGCCTGTATCATGAAGATGGTGGCGCGCGGGCTGGCGCCGTAGTTGATCCAGGGCTTGATCTTCTCGAGGCCGTGCTTTTCCGGCTCGCGCGTGGCGATCACCAGGTCGAGCACGTAGTTCTTGATCTTGTCGTCGACGTAGATCAGGTCCGCGGTCTGGCGGGCCTTGAGCACCGCCTCCACGCCTACCACCTTGCCGGCCGAGGGGAGCGACTGGCGCGCCATCAGCTCCAGCACCTTGGCCTCCTCGGCCTTGGACGGGTAGGTGATGTTGACCTTGAGCATGAAGCGGTCCACCTGCGCCTCCGGCAGCGGGTAGGTGCCTTCCTGCTCTATCGGGTTCTGCGTAGCGAGCACCATGAACAGGTCGGGCAGCTTGAAGGTGGTGTCGGAGATGGTGACCTGGCGCTCCTGCATGCCTTCGAGCAGCGCGCTCTGCACCTTGGCCGGGGCGCGGTTGATCTCGTCGGCGAGGATGATGTTGGAGAAGATGGGGCCCTTGCGCACGGCGAAGGTGTTCTCCTTGGGGTTGAACACCAGCGTGCCGACGATGTCGGCGGGCAGCAGGTCCGGCGTGAACTGGATGCGCTGGAAGCCCGCCGACATGCAGGCCGCCAGCGTCTTGACGGTCAGCGTCTTGGCCAGGCCCGGCAGGCCTTCCACCAGCACGTGGCCGTTGGCGATGAGGCCGACGAGCAGGCTGTTGATCAGGTCCTCCTGGCCGATGACCACCTTGGCCATCTCCTTGCGCAGGTCCTGTATGAAAAGGGCGTCCTGCTGAATCTTCTGGTTCAGTTTAGATATCTCCGAGTCCATGGTTGCTCCTTAGGTTAGGTTCTGGAGTGGTTTGAATTTTTAGAAATTTTAAAAAATTATTCCCGAAAATATCAAGCGTCGCCCGGGCCCGCGGGGGCGGCTATTCTATGCGGAACAGCGGCTGCTTGGTTTCCAGCTCGCGCAGCTGCTGTTCCTTGTGCGCCTCTATGTCCTTGCGTATCGTGTTGACGGCCTGCAGGGCCTTGAGGCGCACTTCCTCGTCGTAGTCCGACAGGGCCCGGTCCAGGGCCGGGATCGCCTCTTTGTTGGAAAAGGTGCCTATGGCCGTGACGGCGTGCAGGCGTATCTCGCGCTCGTAGTCCTTGAGCGCCTCCGTCATCAGGGCCAGGCTGAGCTTGCTCTTGTCCTTGGCCAGCATGTCGATGATCTGCTTCTTGACGGAGGGCTCCGTCTCGTTCTCCAGCATGTTCTTGATGACGGCCGGAGCGCTCTCGTCCTGCAGCTGCCAGAGCAGCTCGGCGGAGGCGAAGCGCACTTTCTCGTTGGCGTCCTCGGTGAGCGAGCGCAGCGTCTTGAGCGTGGCCATGGAGAACTTGATGACGTAGGTCTTCTCCGGCTTCACGGGCAGCGGAGGCTCCGCCAGCACGGCGATCTGGTCCTTCTTGGCCAGCTGCACCAGTTCCTTCTTCCTGGCCTCCTCCTTGCTCTGGTTGACGAGGTAGTACACGCCGGCGATGAAGATCAGGAGCATCAAAAACCATTTCATAGGGTTATCCTCTCGAAGCCGATTTTTATCGCGCCGCCGCGGAGCCTGGCCGAGGCTAACGACGGATCGTCCATCTTCTTCCAGCCGGGGCGGGCGTCGGCCGGCTCGCTGGAGAACACAACGCGCTCCTTCTCCCGCCGCCAGGCTATCCTGCCCGCCTCCCAGCCGGGGGTGAGCAGCGCGGGCCTGGCCCCCTCTTTCTGCCGCTGGTAGTGGCAGAGAACCGTGAGCGAATCCGCTGAGGCCAGGAACAGGTTGAGGCCCCGGTAGGGCTCCCGCCTGCCCGGGTACTTGTCGCGGCAGGAGACCCAGACCGTGCGGATCTCGTCGAGCGCCATGCGCAGCGCCACGGCGGGATCGCCGTAGGCGTCCAGCATTTTCACCGCCTGCCAGAAGAGGACCTCGGAATCGTTGCTGCCTTTCACCTTGCCGGCGTAGGCGCCCAGCAGCGAGCGGATCTCTTCCTTGATGAAGAGGGTGCCGTTGTGGGCGAACAGGAAGCCGCCGGCGGAAAAGGGCTGCGTATTGGCGGGGCCGATCAGGCGGGCCCTGGGCAGGCCCGACGGGTTGGACGCGGCGCGCAGGTGCGCCAGCGTCACGCGGGAGACCGCGACGCGCGCGGCGGCTTTAAACGCCCCCGCCTCGAGGCGCGCGGGGCCCGGGCTCTTTTTCACGACGGGTCTGCCGCCGCGGAAGCAGCCCACGCCCCAGCCGTCGTCCTGGTAGCGGCCCTTGACGGCGCCGGCCTGCGCGAGCAGGGATTTGGGGCCGGCGCAGAGCACGTCTTCGGCGGCGGACGGATTGACGGAGAGAATTGCGGTTATCCTGCACATAGTATAGGGATATTTAAACAATTTTGAGGCCGGGGTTCAAATACTTCGCGAAGTTTATATATAATTGTTCAAACGGGGTAATTCAACGCTTATGGAAAATAACGATCTGGAATTCAAACCGCTGCCGGAGATCCCCGGCCTGGAAGACCCGGCCGCGCCCTCGGCCGATGGGCCGGTCCCTGCCGGTTTCAACGAGCGCTTCGTGGCGTATGTCATCGACGCGCTGCCTTTTGTGCTGCTGACCTACGCTACGCTGAAGCTGGCTGTAAAGGCCGGGCTCTTCCCTTACAGCAGCGGCAACGAGTGGGTGTGGAAATTCCTCTGGATGGGCCTCTACATAATTTACGAGGCCGTCTTCTCCAGCGGCGGCCGCGCCACGCTGGGCAAGTGGCTGATGAATATCCGCGTGCGCGCCGCCGACGGGGGCGACCTGCCCTTCGGCAAGGCCTTCGTCCGGGCGCTGGCCTACTTCCTCAGCTCGGCCACCTTCAACCTGGGCTACCTGATGGCGCTGTTCACCAACAACAAGCGCGCCCTGCACGATTACGTGGCGGGCAGCCGGGTGGTGAGCATAAAGGAGCGCAGCGACTGGGCCGACGGCCTGGTGCTGGCCGTGTCCTGGGGCCTGATGGTGATCCTCGCGGGCACCTGGCTCAACAACACCGTGCTCAAGATCACGCCGTCCGAGAAGCGGCAGATCGTGGCCGCCCACCGGACCATTTCCAAGCTGGCCACGCTGGAACTGATCTACATGCGCCGGGAGGGCCGCTACACCAACGACCTGCGCAAGCTGGCCGACCTGACCGGCAACGTCAACGCGGTGCGCGCCGAGCTCTTTAAGACCCTCGAGCCTGAGACGCTGGTTATTGCCTCCAACGGGCGCCGCTTCCGGATAACGGCCAAGGCCAGGAACTGGCGCCATACCGAGGTGGAGGTCTCCTCCGCCGTGGACGCGCCGGCGCCGTCGCTGATGGAGTGACGCCCCCCCCAGTAAAGAAAAAAGCCCCGCGGCGAACCGCGGGGCTTTTTCTTTGGCGCCTCCGGGTCAGAACCCGCTGCGCTCCGAGCCGCTCTGGCAGACCATGCAGTAGCGGGCGCTGGGCAGCGCCTTTATGCGCTTCTTCTCTATGACCTTCTTGCAATGCTCGCAGAGGCCGTAGGTGCCCTTATCCATCTTGCGCAGGGCGGCGTCCACGTCGCGCAGGATCTTGCGCTCGTTGTCGGAGAGTTCGAAGAGGATCTCCTTGTCGAGGCTCTGGGAAGCCTGGTCGATGGAATCGCCGACCTCGGGTTCGAGGATGTCGAAGTTCTTCTTGTCCTCTACATTCTTGGCGATGTCCACGCGCATCTCGCTCAGGGTGGCCGCGATCTCGGCCAGCTCGGTCCTGGTCAGGGACTCTTCGACCCGGGCCGCCTTCTTCACCGGGGCCGGCGCCGGCTTCCTGGGCGCGGCCTTGGCCGGGGCCTTTTTGGCCGGGGCCTTTTTTGCCGCGGCCTTTTTGGGCAGGGCTTTCTTGGCCGCAGTCTTCTTAACCGCTTTATTCGTTTTTTTCATGTGTGTCTCCGTCCGGGCCGCTCCCGGAGCTAATGCTGCGAAGTGCTGAAAAACATCGGGCGCGCCTCCGTTATGACGGCGCGCGAGGCCTTGATCCGGTCCCGGTAATACTTCGGGAGGCTGAAGGCCCCGGTAATCGTTTCCCCGTCGGAAAATCTGAGCGGGCGCTTCAGGCGCGTGCGCGCGGCGCGGTCCAGCGCCGCGGCGTCGAGCCGCGCGGGGGCCTTGGCCGGGTCGTCCGTGCAGTAGAGAAAGGTCCACGGCATGTCGTAGGACGGGATGAAGGCGGAGTAGCTGCCCACGAAGCGGAAGACCTTGCGCAGCGTGTTGTAGATGGCCGGGTGCAGTTCGAACTGCAGCGGCGTGCCGGGGCCGGCCTGCACGGTGAAGACGGAGCCGGGGGACATGATCTTCTTCATGCGGCGGTAGAATTCCAGGGTGTAGAGGGAGTAGGCCGGGCCGCCTTCCACGGGGCTCGGCAGGTCGGAGTAGACCAGGTCGAACTTCTGCGCGGTGTTGAAGACGAATTTCTTGGCGTCCTGGGCCAGCAGCCGCAGGCGCGGGTCGGAGAAAGAGCCGCGGTGCCAGGTGTCCAGGTGCTTCTCGGCGAAGCGCAGGATGTTGTAGTCGATGTCGGCCATCACCACGCGCCCGATGCCGCGGTCGTTGAGGATGTCGCGCGCGGTGGCGCCTTCCCCCCCGCCCAGGATCAGCGCCGTCCGGGGGGCGCGGTGGGCCAGCAGGGCCGGGTAGACCAGCGACTCGTGGTAGAAGGCTTCGTCGTACTGGCTGGACTGCGTCTCGCCGTCGAGCACCAGCACCTTGCCGAAGGTGTGCGTCTTGATCAGCGCGGCTTCCTGGAAGGCGGTGGAGGAGGTTTCGAGCACCTTGAGCGCGCGGTGGGCGTGCAGTTCGCCGGGCGTGAAGAATTCCACGAACCAGTCCCCTCCCGGCAGCAGGCTGCCCGAGGACTTTATCCAGTCGAATTTTCTTTTCTTGGCGGTCATTTATTTGGGGAGCAGGCCGCGCTCCATCTTCATCACGCTGAAATGGGTGGCCTTGAAGAGCGACTTCACCTTTTTGAAGGCCTCCCAGGGGCGGGTCTTGTCGCCGCAGGTGTAGAGGTCCAGCGAGGCGTACTTGTGCTCCGGCCAGGTATGGATGGCGAAATGGGATTCAGCGATCACGATGACGCCGGAGACGCCGTAAGGCTTGAAGTGGTGGAAGATGGAGTCTATGATGGTGGCGTCGGCCGCGCGCGCGGCCTTCAGCATGACGTCCTGCACGTCCGCCACGGACGAGAGGGTGGACTCATCGCAGCCGTAAAGTTCGAGTATAAGGTGCTGGCCGAGTGCTTTCATCATTTTTTTCCAGTTAACAAATTTATATTATTTGCCCCCATGTGTCAACCGCGCTAAAAGTAGCGGAGCCGGGGGGCTCCCGGCTCCGGTCGGACCGCCTGGGCGGGCCCGGGTTATTTGAACGAGATCCCCTTCATCTTGGTAAAGATGGTGCGGTCGCGCCGCTGGAAGATGGGGCTGCGGAAAGGGAAGTCGAAGGTCAGCGAGATGCGGTGGGTACTGCCGAGTTCCCCCATGGGGACGAAGGCGTAGTCCAGGCTGAAGAAATGCATCGTGGCGCCCACGCCCATGGAGAGGCCGCCGACGCCGTCGCCCATCTTCTGCGTGTCCAGGCCGGCGCGCACGCAGAGGCGGGTAAGCTCGTTCGGGGTGGCCGCCAGTTCGGCGCCCAGGCGCACGCTGGGCTTGTTATGCTTGGGCAGCACCACGTCGGTGGCCACCAGCAGGTTGCGGAAGGGGTTGACCGCCGCGCCCAGCTTGAAGGTCAGCGGGATCGGGTTGGACTCGGTGTCGTAGGTCAGGCCGCCGCCCAGGTTGGTGGCGACCACGGACAGGCGGTACGGGATGTCGGAGAAATTATAGGTCATCACGCCGATGTCGCCCGCGTAGGCCTTGGCCGAGTCCACGATCTGCGACTTGATGTACTTGGCGGAGACGCCGATGGAGACGTCGATGTCCTTGTCGGAGAACTCCAGGATGGCCTTGCTGTAGGACAGGGTGAAGACCTGGTCGCGCGGCGCGAAGCTGCCCAGCGTGTTGCCAGAGATGTCGGTTTGCGTGATGGAGCCGATGTCGGTGAGCATCACCGAGCCGGCCACGACGGAGTCGTAAGAGAGGCGGTGCGCGTAGGCGGCGTACTGATAGCTGATCTCCTCGAGGTACTGTGCCCGCATGAAGATGGCCGACAGCTTGGGGATCTGCACGAGGCCGGCCGGGTTCCAGTAGATGGCGGAGGCCTCTTCGCTGACGGCGGTGTAGGCGCCGCCCATGCCGGCCGCGCGGGCGCCGATGGGCAGGTTCAGGAAGTCGGCCGTGGTGGTGCCGGCCGCCTTCGAGGAAAAGTAGCGGGGGTCCTCCGCCGCGACGGGCGAGGCGAGGGTCAGGGCCAGCAGAGCCGCGGCCAGGGCTGTTTTGTTGTCAGCCTTCATAACTTACCTTTCCACCGCCAGTTTCAGGACTTTCTTGCCGGCGCTGGAATCGATGACGGCCAGGTAGATGCCGCTGGCCACCAGGTTGCCGGACTTGTTGACGCCCTTCCAGATTATCACGCCGGTGCTGCCGGCCGTGCCTTCCCAGACCTTGTCGCCCGACAGGGTGTAGATGCGCACCTTGGCGTTCGCGGGGAGGCGGTCTATGGTCACGAAGCCCTGGCCGCGGTTGGCGTAGAACGGGTTGGGGTAGACGATGACGCCGGCCAGGTTGGTGGCGGCCGTGCGCACCATCAGCTGGAACAGGCTGAAGTGGTTGAGCGTGGCCGTGATCGTGCGCTCGCCTATGTTCACCTGCGTCTCCAGCGGCAGGCACTGCCCGGAGACCGGGTTGTAGCGGGCCATCACCACCTGGGCGGCCTTGTTGATGATGTCGTTCTTGGCCAGCGTGGGGTCCTGGTCGAACTTGATGGTAAGCGTGACCGGGATCTGGGGCTGGAGGCCGTTTTCCGAATAGATGGCCACCTCTATGGGTATGAGGCCGCCGGCCAGGTAGCCGCACGGGTTGAGGTTGGAAGAGGAGATCGCGATGGCGGTGGACCCGGGGAAGGAATCCTCAGGCACGAACATCGTGACGGCGCGGTTGTTGGGGAGCGTGCCCGTTATGGTCACGTCCTCGGTGGTGCTGCTGGTGCCGCCCACGGAGCCGGACGGAGAGCCGGAGGGGCCCGGCACCGTGAAGGCCGCCAGCGCGCGCTTGCGGGCCGTCACGAAGCCTTCCCCGTTGCGGGCCGCGACGTCGAAGTAGTAAGTGGTCGCCGTGAGCAGGCCGTTGACGAAGGCCTCGTTGGCCGTGTTGAGGTAGGCGAACGGGATGTGCGTGACGATGGGGGCCGCGAAAACTTCGCTGGTGGAACTGCGCAGCTCGTAGACGGTGTCGGGCGCGTTGCCGGCGGTGTCCCAGGACAGCGAGATGCCGGACATGGTGATCTCGTCGGCGGTGAGGCTGCCCGGCACCTTGGCCAGCGTGTACTTGGTGCCCAGGTCTATGGTGGCGCCCGGCACCCCGTCGCCGTTGTAGGGCGTGAGCGTGAGGGCGTACGGGACGTTGGGCGAGAGGGTGTTGAAGGTCACGGAGGCCTGGTCCGTGGTGACGCTGGCTATCGCCACGGCGTCGCCGGTGGAGAGCTGCACGTTATAGGCCGTCCAGGTGGAATTGCCGTTGGTGATCCAGTTGACGGTCAGCGTGCCTGTGCTGACGCCGGTGAAGATGTTGGGCACGGCGGGCAGCGGCTGCACGGTGAGCGTGTAGACGCTCTCGGCCTGGGACCACGGGCCGCGCAGGGGGCCGTCTACGGTGGTTTTGACCGCGCTGACCACGGCGTAGTACTTCCGGTTCGCCGCGAGGCCGGTCTGGGAGAAGTCCATCAGCGTGGTGGAGCCGACGAGCACGGCGGCTTCGGTGCCGCTGGTGATGTCGTAGATCTCGTAGTACGAGGCGCCTATGGCTTCGTCCCAGGACCAGTTTATGGTCGAGCTGCTGAGGGCCTGGCCCGAGAAGTTGTTGACGCCGCTGACGGTGATGGTGGAGGCGTAGCCGCTGAAGGCGGTGGTGATGCCGGCGCCGTTCATGGCCCTGACGCGGAAGTCGTACATCTGGTTGGCCGAGAGCGACGTTATCACGGCGGAGGTGCTGAGGTAGTTCACGGTAAAGGGCACCGGCGTGGAGATGGCCAGCGGGTCCGAGAACTTGGGAGCCTTCAGCGGCGACATCGAGATTTCGTAGGCGGTGATCTCAGAGTTGCCGCTGCCGCTCCACTCCAGCTCGGCCGTTTCGAAACTGGCCGTGTTGATGGTCAGGGCCGAGGGCGCGGCCGCCAGCGTGTAGTAGGTGGAAGACTTGCTCAGACCGCCGTAGCCGCCCATGTTGAAGGCGGAGACCATGATGGAGGCCTCGGAGTTGGGCGCCATATTGGTCTGCGTGTAGGAAGCGTTGTCGGCGAAAGCCGTGGTGGCGATGAAGACGCTGTCGGAGGCCGAGTAGATAGCGTAGCCCTGGGCGCCGCCGGAGGGGATGGTGCCGCGGGTCCAGGTCCAGGTGATGGAGCTGGTGCCCAGTACCGCGCCGGCAGGTTCCGAGGGCAGGCCGGCGGGGCGGGGCACGGTGACCTGCACCGTGTGGCCGTCTGAGAAGAGGCCGTTGGCCGCCACGCGCATATGGTACCAGCCGTGGGGCAGGGCCCCGGTCTCGGCCGGCGCGACTATGGTCAGCGAGCTGACGGTCTTTTCCCAGTTGGCAGCGCCGTAGAGGCCGCCGTAATGGGAGTAGATGCGCGTGGAGAGGTCTATCATGAAGCCGCTGGGGTTGTCTATCTGCTGCATGTAGAGGCGCGGGCTGCTGAAAGAGGAGTTGAGCGGGCCCGCGCCGCCGCCGGAGGCCTCGGTGATGCCGTGGAAGTTGGAGGTGGCGCTGAGCAGCGTGGCGCTCATGCCGCGGTCGAAATAGACCGTGCCTGTGGAGATCAGCGCCTGCCGGGTGGTGTCGGCCTCCAGGCCGCTGGCGTCGGGGTAGTGGTTGAAATGGGCGAACTCGACCGTGCTGAGGTACTTCCCCCCGTCCCAGCCGCCGATGTTGATCACCATGTTGTCCCTGGTCATCAGCGAGGTGTGATGGGTCCTGGGGGAGCCTTTGGCCTGTACGGCCCAGCTCCTGAAATCGGGGTCGAAGCTTTCCACGTAGGGCTGGGCCGTGCCGCGCATTTCTCCGCCGGTGAGCAGGATCTTGCCGTTGGGCATCAGCACGGTGCGGTGGTTGGCGCGGTTGAAGTTCAGCTCCGTGCCGGAGTCGGCCCAGGCGGCCCCGGTGAAAAGCTCAGAAGTCTTTACGCTGTCCTCGCCGTTGCTGCCGCCGATCACCAGCACGTTGCCGTCGCGCAGCTGCACCGCGCTGTGCGCGTAGCGCGCCGTGATCAGCAGGCCCGTGGCCACGGAACTGCGGGCGGAATAATTGTAGATCTCGGCCGAATTCATGGGGCCGGAGGCGTTTATGCCGGCGGCCAGCAGCACGT
This sequence comes from Elusimicrobia bacterium HGW-Elusimicrobia-3, assembly GCA_002840355.1. Classification (GTDB taxonomy): domain Bacteria; phylum Elusimicrobiota; class Elusimicrobia; order Elusimicrobiales; family UBA9959; genus UBA9959. The sequence continues at coordinate 75,481 of PHAL01000012.1, forward strand.
TGCCGCTCTTGAGCAGCGTGGCCGTATGCTGGGACCTGCGCTGGGCCAGGGTGCCGCCCGGTATCCAGTAGGAAGTGGAGGCGATGAAGATCTCGGCGGTGTTGGAGTAATTTCCGGGAACCGCCCCGGCCGCCACCAGCACGTTGCCGTCCGGCATAAGCGTGGCCGTATGCAGCTGCCGGGCCGTGGCCATGGGGGAGGTAGGCACCCACCGCTGGGTGTCGGGGTAGAAGATCTCGGCCGAACTGATGGCCACGCCCCAGGGGGCGATGCCGCCGGCCACCAGGACATTGCCGTTGGGCAGCAGCGTGGCGGTGTGGTTGGCCCGGGCCATGTTCATCGCGCCGGTGGGGGCCCAGGTCTTGCTGACCGGGTCCATGAGCTCGCAGCTCGACAGCGGCTTGGCCCCGTCGGAGCCGCCGCAGGTGAGGATGTGGCCGGTGGGCAGCAGCGTGCTGGTGTGGAAGGCGCGCTTGGTGGCGAGTTCGCCGCCGGGCTGCAGGCCGGCCGGCTCGCCGTTGGTGCCGCCGCCGTAGACCGGGATTATGGCCGTCAAGGCGGTGGCGGTGCTCATGCGCACCGCGCCGCGCAGGCAGTCGGCGCCGGGGTTGAATTCGCAGTTCTGGCCGCCCAGCAGCACCGTGTCGGCGGCGGGGGTGAGCAGGGCCGTGTGGTTGAAGGAGGGCGTGGCCATGGTGTCGGAGTCTTTGTCGTCGGCCATCTCCTCCCATTTGTTCTCGGCGGGGCTGTACGAGAGCCGGTTGCTGAAGATCATGGAGCGGATCACCATGGTGGACTGGTCTATGGTGAAAGTGGGCTCGCGGTCCATGATGGAAACCGTGTCGGCGGTATAGGCGAGATCCACTGAGGCGGAGACCGCGGTGCCGTCGATGGCGAGGGGCGAGTAGTTGGTGGCGCCGTCCTCGAGCGCCTGGGGGTTGGCGATAACGCCGGCGATGCCGCTGGCCAGCGGGAAGTCGAGGGTGCCGGTAAAGGTGCAGACCTTGTCGAACAGGTCGTCGCAGTCCGTGACGGCGTTGGTGGTGAGCGTGAAATTGTTGGAGACGGCCCCTCCTTCCACGGTGATGGAGTACAGCTCGTTCTCGATAGCGGCCGACTCCAGCGTGGCCCTGCCCCTTATCTGGGAGCGGTAGACGTTGGGCATGTCCACGGTGATGCTGAAAGTGAGCCTGCCGTCGCTGATGGCGCTTTCGGTCTCCGGGTAGTTGGGCGGGGCGAAGATCACCTGGGAGCCCGCCGCCAGCTGGCCGCCTACGCTCACGGTCTGCGGGTCGAATTCCACCGTGCCGCTGGGGCTGATGCTCAGCTTGTTCTTGAAATCTCCGGGCTCATAGCCGGCGTCGGAGCTGCCTATGAGCAGGCCCACGGGGAAACCGTCCACTACGCCTATGGTGTCGGTGGGGAGCGTGAACTGGGCGTTGTCGATGGTGAAGGACGGCGCGCCGATATCCGGCGGGTCCGAGAAATAGATGTCGCCGTTGACGATGCGGCCGCTGACCGGGCGCGCCACCTTGAAGTCAGTCATGAACACGATGCCGCTGCTGCCCTGGTTTATGGTCGCCCTGTTGGGGGTGGCGGTAGTGTCGAGGTTTATGACGGATTCCGGCAGTATGGTGGGCGAGTCGTTGAAAAAGGTGGGGACGATGTTGCCGTAGCCGCCCTGCAGGGAGAGCACGCCGCCGGGGTCGAGCACGGCGGTATGCCAGCCCGAGCGGTAGGGCATTTCGCCGTAGGTGTCTTCCCCCACCACGGTGCGCGCGCCGTTCTGGTCGAAGAACTCGGCGCCGTCCACGAAGCCGTGGGTGCCCACGTCATGCACGGCCTGCACGGCGGGATTATCGATATGCCAGCATTCGTCCTCTATGCTGCCGGGGGCTTCGGCCTGGCAATAGAGCCAGTTGCTGCCGTTGTGGCCGCCGGCTATCATGATCTTGCCGTTATTGAGCACGGTGGCCGTATGGCCGGTGCGGCCCTGCAGCAGGGCCGATACCGGCGTCCAGATATTGGACTGCGGGTCGTACATCTCGTTCATCGCCTCGTACTGCCAGACGGCCCCGGTCCAGCGCTTGCCGCCGGTGGCGAAGACGCGGCCGTCGCGCAGCAGCGTGGCGGCGTGGCCGAAGCGGTTGCTGGCCATGTCGCTGGCGCCGGTGTCTACGGTGTTGGTGGCGGGATCGAAAAAATCGCAGGCGGCGGTGTCGCCTTGGGTGGCGGTCTGGCCGCCGCAGATCAATACCTTGCCGGCATTGGGGCCCCTGGAGAGCAGCGTGGCCGTGTGGTTGGCCTTTGCCTCGGAGAGGGCGGCGCCTATAGAGGCGCAGAGCCGGGTGATGGGGTTGCAGATCTCGAGCGAGGCGGTAAAAGCGGCGGCGCCGGTAAAGCCGCCGGCTATCAGTACGCGGCCGTCGGACAGCAGGGTGGCGGTATGCGAGGACCTGGCGATAGAAAGGCCGTTGGTCCAGTTCACGAAGGTGTTGGCCGCCATGTCGTACATCTGAACGCTGTCGGTGAACTGCGCGGCGCTGTGGCCTCCCCCCGTCACCAGCAGGTTGCCGTCGGGCAGCAGCGTGGCGGTATGGGAGTGCCGGTGAGCGAAAGGCACGGCGCCGGCGCCCGTCGCTAAAAGCGCGGGAGCCAGCAGGGAGAGGAAGAGGACTTTTCTGAAATCCATAAAAGGGTCCGGGGATAGTCTATCAGAAACCTGTTACAGGTTTGTTAACAAAAAACGGTTATTCCACCGCTACCAGGGAGTCCCCGGTGGGCGCCTTGGGTTTGCCCGGGTCCAGTTTCTTTTTGCCGTCCACGGTGAAGTGGTACGGGTAGTTGCCGGGCAGTATATAGACTTCGGCTTTCCAGACGCCGTTCTTTTTTGTCATCGGCTTGGCTTTCCAGGAGGTGAAGCTGCCGGCCAACTTTACGGATTTAGCCTTGGAGTCCTTATATTCGAAGATCGTCTTGACCGCTTTGACTTTGGCGGGCTCGGCCTTGTCCTGGGCGGCGGCCTGCGGGGCCGGCTCTTCGGCGGCCGGGGCCGCGGCTTCAGGGTTCTCGCCGGCTTCTTCGTCTCCGGCTTCTTCCTGCGGCGGGGGCATGGGCACCGGGCGCACTTCTAGGGTGTCTCCGGGGAAATAAGCAGAGACGCGCCCGTACAGGGAGTACGCGGCGAAAACCATGACGGCCAGACTGATCAGCGCCGAGGCCGCCCAGAAGTTCTTGGATTTTGTCATAGGTAATTCCGGAACGGTGCTGAAAATTAACTGCTAAAACTATTTACGGCTCCCCCCATCACCCGCTTTGAACGCCTACTACCGGTATCGCGAGGCAGCCTGTTGCGCATTGAAATCCAAAAGCGGGTGACCGCGAGCGTCAGCGAGCGTACCCCGTTGAACTTCCATCACCCGCTTAAACTTCGAGCCTTTAAAATAAAAGCGGGTGACATGCGAGCGGTAGCGAGCTTCCCCATAAGGAAATTCCCATCACCCGCTTAGGGATTACGAACAAACAACTGCCTATCCCTGATAACAGTTCTGTTGCTCTTAGAAATTCTAAGCGGGTGATGGGAATCGAACCCACGTCTAATGCTTGGGAAGCACTCGTTCTACCATTGAACTACACCCGCGTCTATATATATAAAGAACCGCACCGCGAATACCCGTAAATTCTACTTAAAACGGTTATCGTTTTCAATATTATTATTATCTCTTTATGAGGTCCAGGAATTCCTGCCGCACGCGGCTGTCGGTCTGGAAGCTGCCCAGCATGGCGCTGGTGGTGGCGAAAGAGGTCTCGTTCTTCACCCCCCGCATGCTGACGCAGAGGTGCTCGGCCTCCATGACCACCCCCACCCCGCGGGGCTTGAGATGCTTGAACAGCGTGCGGGCCACTTCCTCGGTCAGGCGCTCCTGCACCTGCAGGCGGCGGGCGAAAGCTTCCACCAGGCGCGGGATCTTGGAGAGGCCCACTATGCGGCCGTTGGGGATATAGGCGATGTGGGCTTTGCCGAAGAAAGGCAGCATGTGATGCTCGCAGAGCGAATAGAAGGCGATATCCTTTACTATCACCATCTCCTTGTAGTCGGCCTTGAAGAAGGCGCCGTTGAAGACCTTATCCATGTCGGCGCCGTAGCCGGAGGTTATCTCGCGCAGGGCCCGCGCTACGCGCTGAGGGGTTTTCTTCAGGCCCTCCCTGGCGGGGTCTTCGCCCAGGGCGTTAAGGATCTGCAGCGCTGCCGATTCGATCGGGTCTTTCATGATAGGTTAATTTTACAATTTTATTCTCCGGGGCGCATTAGCCCCGCAAAAAAAGATCCCCCGCCGGGGCGGAGGATCCTTCGCGGGCGCGGGCCCGGTTTACTTGGAAGCTATGTACAGCCACTTGCTGGTGGCGCTGAGGTCGCGGGAGGCGCCGCGCAGGGCGCGGGCGTCGGCGGCGAGGCGGGCCATGGAGCGCTGCTCCGCCAGCACCTCGGTGAGCTTTTTGCCGCGCGCTTTCTTGCCGCCCTTTTTGGAGCTGACGGCGTCGCGCATGGCGGTTTTCTTGTTCTTGGCGGACAGCTGCGCTATCAGCGAACCGACCTGTACGGATTTGCGGTCCACCTTGCGGCTGTAACTGAGGATGGTGTTGGTGTACCTGGAAAGATCGGAGCCGGGCTGTATGGCGGCGAACTCGGCCTTGTTTAGGGCGGACACGTGCCGGAGGTTCTTGGCGATGGACTTCAGGCTGACGCCGAGGGCGGCGAGGTCCTCCTGCGAGGGGCGGCCGGAGGCGGTATCGAGGATCTCGATGGCCTCGTCGAGGTACTCGTCCTGGCGGACGAGCTTGACCAGGATGTCCTTGAATTCCTTGGTCTTCGCGTCCTGCTGCACGGAGGTTTTTGAGGACTGCGCGGGGACGGCGCTGCCGGCGAAAGCTAAACCCATTCCGGTTACTAAGACCAGGCCCGCGGAAAACGCGAATTTGAATTTCATGGTTTTATCTCCTCCGTCCCTTACGCTTATAGTCTAGCTTTCAGAAGCGGGTAGGGCACGGGCCATGGGGTCCTATATAAATAAAAAAAGGTCCTACGCCTGGATAGGACCTTCGGGCAAGCGCGTCGGGAGCGGAGACTACTTCATTCCTTTAAGGGCTTTGAGGGCCTGGTCGCGGGTCTTAACCTTGCCCTCGAACTGCAGCAGCTGCACCTTCTCCAGCAGCTCGCCTATGCGGGGGCCCTCTTTGATCTTGAGCGTCTTGATGACGTCGTTGCCGTCCACCAGGCGCTCGGCGCCCAGCTTGAGGCTCTTCTTGACGTAGACGTTGAAGAGCTGGTTGAGCACCTGCATGTAGCGCAGCGTCTTCTTGGGGGAATTGTAAGGCAGGCCGGCCGGCAGCGGGGCCGGGGGCGCCTGCAGCCGCTTGCGCATGCGCCGCAGCTGTTCGGCCGTGACGTAGCTGGCGTGGTCGGCCCAGGAGAGCGCGAGCAGGGGCACGGTGTACTGGCCCATGGCCCTGAAGAAGCGGAACATGGCCCTGTCGGAAATGGAGTCGTTGGCGGCCAGGTTGCCGGGCCGCAGGTGGGCGCCGATGACGGCGCAGACCAGCCGGATCTCGTCGCGCGAGAAGCGCAGGCGCTCCATCTCTTTCCCGGCCATCACCGCGCCGAATTCCTCGTGGCCGAAGAAGCGCAGCCGGCCTTTTACCATGGCGGCCTTGGGAGGCTTGGCGATGTCGTGCAGCAGGGCGGCGAAACGCAGCAGCCGCGCCGGCGGCAGCAGGTCCCCCGCCTTCTTCCAGGCCGGCAGCCAGGCCGGCAGGTCCCGGTAAAGTTCGTCGGCGCGCTCCACCACCCGCAGCGTGTGCGTGAGCACCCCGCCCTTGCCGTAGTAGCCCGTGGCGCAGCGCTCCTGCGCCGCCAGCTCGGGGAACAGGGCGGTCAGCAGGCCGTGCTTGTGCATAAGGCCGAGCCAGGCGTGGGAGTCGGGGCTTTCCAGCAGGCGCATCAGCTCTTCGCGCACGCGCTCCTGGGCCGGCTTGGCTACCAGGGCGGCGTGTTTCTTTATCCCCCTCACCGCTTCCGGGGTGAGGTCGAAGCCCAGGCCGGCGGCCAGGCGGTAGGCGCGCATCAGCCGCACCGGGTCTTCTGTGAAAATGGCGGGGGTTACGGGGCGCAGCTTTTTCGCGGCGAGGTCTTTGAGGCCGCCGGCGAGGTCTATGACGGCGGCGCGGGCAGGCTTGAAGGCGAAGTCGCCTGTTTTGGCGCGGGCGGCGATCCTGACACCGGGCGCCAGGCGCAGGGCCAGGGCGTTCACGGTGAAGTCGCGGCGCTTCAGGTCGGAGGCCAGCGAGCCGCCCACGAAGGGCATGATGTCCACTTGCGCGCGCGGGGCGGCGCGCTGCGTCAGGCGCCAGACCTGGTTCTCCTCGTCCAGCGGGAAAGCCGCGGCGCCCAGGCGCGCGGCGAGGCGCCGTACGCGGGCCTCGAAGTCGGGCGAGGGCGGCACGGCCACGTCTATGTCTTTGAAGGGGCGGCCCAGCAGGGCGTCGCGCAGGGCGCCGCCCACCAGGTAGGCTTCCTTGAATACGCCGGTTACCGCGGCTGTTAAGTCCATCGTTGCCTTACCGCTGCGGGCGCCTTAGCGGGCGGCCTGCTGCGCCTTTTCGATAATAGCTTCGGCCGAGGCTTTTGCGCGCTTCTCCAGTTCCTTCCTGAGCAGCTCGCGCTTGAGCACTTTCTGCAAGGCGTTCTTGGGCAGGGCGCTGACCACTTCCACGTCGCGCGGGCGCTTGTACGCGTCGAAGTTTTCCTTGATGAACTTCATGATCTCGGCTTTTTCCAGCGCCGTGTCGGGGCGGGCCACGACGAAGCATTTCATCGTCTCGTTGCCGCTGCCGTCGGGGATGCCGATCACGGCGTTCTCCAGCACTTTCGGGTGGGTGCAGATCGTGTGTTCGATCTGGGCCGGGAACACCTTGAGGCCCTTCACGATGACCATGTCCTTCTTGCGGTCGCGGATGAACAGGAAGCCGTCGGTGTCGAGCACGCCGATGTCGCCGGTCTTGAGCCAGCCGTCCTCCGTGAACAGCTCGCGGGTGGCCTGGTCGTTGCCGTGGTAGCCGCGGGTGATGTTGGGGCCCATCACGCAGATCTCGCCTTCCTCGCCGTGCTTGAGGTGGTTGCCCTGCTCGTCGACGATGCGGATCTTCACGCCGGGGATGGCCTTGCCTACCGAGCCGTGCTTGCGCGACCTGGGCGGCACAATGGTCACCACCGGGCTGGTCTCGGTGAGGCCGTAGCCTTCGAGGATGTGCAGGCCGAAGGCCTTGTGGAAGTGGTCGGTGATGGTGCGGTTGAGCGGGGCCGCGCCGGACAGGCACAGGCGCACCTTGCGCAGGCTCCAGAACTTCAGGAAGAACTTCTTGAGGCCGCGGGCCTCCTTGGCCAGCACGCCGTAGATCTGCGGCACGGCTATCATGATGGTCACGCCCTCGCGGCCCATGGCCTGCAGCCAGGGCTTGGGCGGGGTGATGCTCTTGACTATCATCGTCTTGGAGCCGAGCAGGATGGGCGTGATCACGTTGCCGGTCCAGGAGAAGGTGTGGAACATGGGCAGCAGCGCCATGAACACGTCTTTCTTGACGGGCTCCAGGGTGGCGATGGCCGCCTTGGAGTTCTCTATCATGTTGTGGTGCGTCAGCAGCACGCCCTTGGGGTGGCCTGTGGTGCCGGAGGTGTAGAGGATGGTGGCCAGGTCGTGCTCGTCGGCCGCGGCTTTCTGGGTCTGTGGGTGGTAATGGGCGTGCTTCACGGAGTGCCAGAAGTCGTGGACGCCGTCCACGCCGGTGAAGTCGGCCGAGATCAGGAACTTCAGGCCGGGCAGGTTCTTTTTGACGTTGAGGTAGTTCTTGATGAACTCTTTCTCGGTCACCACGCCCTTGCAGGCTGAGTTCTCCAGGATGTAGGAGAGTTCCTCTGCCTTGGAGACCAGGTAGTTTATGGGCACCGCCACCGCGCCGATCTTGGAGAGGGCGAAATAGGCGATGATGAATTCGGGGGAGTTGCGCAGGGCGATGGCGGCCCTGTCGCCCTTGCGCAGGCCGTGCTGCCAGAACATGTCGGCCGCGCGGTCCACGGAGTAGAGCACTTCGTGCCAGGACATGTGTTTGTCGCCGGTGACGTAGGCGGTCTCTTCGGGGTGGCGCTCGGCGGTCTTGGCAAGGCAGGAGTAAAGGTCTTTGGGTTCGGTCATTTGGCCTCCGGATTAGTCTAAATTGTAGTTAATTATAGGGGGGTTATGAAAGCGCGCGTATCAAAATTAACGGGCCGCGGGCGCGGCCTACTTATCCAGCGGGATGAGCAGCCGGACGCCCTTTTCTAGGCGGTGGGGATTCGGGACGTGCGGGTTGGCGCCCCAGATCTTTTCCCAGAGCTTGAGGTCGCCGTAGTACTTGATGGCTATTTCGGCCATGGTCTCGCCGGCCCTGACCACGTGGATGACGTAGCGGCCTCCTTTGGCGCATTCCCCCTCCCCGAACAGGCAGTCGAACACGGCGCCGGTCTCGGCCGAGGTGTCGAGCGTCGCCGTGGACAGCGGCACCGAGGGCGTGGGCGCGTCCCGGTCCAGTTCCGCCAGCAGGATCAGCGTCTTGAGCGAATCGTCTTTGGGAAAGATGTCGGCGGCGCGCCGCAGCGAGTCGCGGGCCCCGTCATAGTCCCCGGCCCGCAGGGCGTCCTTGCCCTTTATAGCCAGGCAATGGCCGAGTATTTCCTTGGCCCTGGCGTCCCTGGGGTTGGCTTTCAGGGCGCCTGAAAAGAAGGTTATGGCCCTGTCCAGGCGGCCGGTGAGGAATAAACCGGCCCCCCGGTCCAGCGCGTCCTTCGCGCCGGCCGGCGCGCTGAGAGCGGCCAGCGCCGGCAGGGCCAGCGCCAGGAGCGCTCTAGCGGGCAGGCGCATCGCCGCCCCCCAGCTGCCGCCTTGCTTCGCTGACGTCCACGCCCAGCGCCGAGAATTTCTCTATGATGCGCTTGAGCAGCGTTTCCCGCTCGGCCTTGCCCAGCTTCTCGGTTTCCACCCTGGCCTTGAACCACTGCAGGGTCTCGGCGTAGACGTCGGCGGCGGCGCGGGTGACTTTCTGGCCGCCCCGTTCCACGGTGATCTGGTCGTTCCCGGCCGTGAGCGAATCGAACTTGAGCTTGAGGCTGAGGCGGTGCGTCATGCCCAGGTCGCCGTAGGGGCTGAGGGCGTAGTCCACGCCCAGGGCGCCGGTCTCCACGCCGAAGCCCAGGCTGATGGCCGACATGGCGCCGAGGTAGCCCATCGCGGCCGTCTTGAAGCCGGCGCGCAGGGCCAGGCGCGCGCCTTTTACCGGCGCCGGATAAATATATTCCCCGCCGAAATGCAGCCCCAGCGAATCGTCGAAGGGCAGGCTGAGGTCGGAGGTGAGCAGCAGGTCCTTGCTGTACTGCAGCGCGGCGCCGGCGCGCAGGCCCATCGGCAGGCCGCCCGGGGTGCCGCCCTCGCCCAGCGCTAGGCCGGTGCCCAGGTTGCGCAGCGTTGCGCCGAACTTGAGGCGCGGCGAGCGCTCGTAGACGGCGCCGGCGTCGATCGCGAAGGCCTGGCCGCTCTCGCTCTCGATGCGCTCGCGGATGATCTTGAAGCTGGCGCCGGCCCGGAGCTTGTTCTTGAGCGTGCGGGCGTAGGAGCCTATCAGCACCAGGTCGCCGGCGCTGTAGTAGCCCTCGGTGTAGCCGTACTTGTTGCCGCGCTCTATGTCGCCGGTGGATAGCCCGCCCAGGCCGGCGCCTATCACGTCATCGGGCGTGCGGCGCATGGCGAAGGCCGCGTGCTGCAGGCTGGTGTCGGCCAGCCAGACATTGTGGCCGAAGGTCTGCTGCAGGCGCTTGACGTAGTTGAGGCCGGCCGGGTTCCAGTAGAGGGCGTCCACGTCGTCGGCGGCGGCCGTGAAGGCCTCGCCCATGGCGGCGGGCCTGGCGCCCCAGCCCACGCGCAGGAAGGCGGCCGAGGACGCGCCGGCGGCGCGCGCCTGCCCGGCGCAGCACAGGGCGGCGAGGGCGGTCAGGACCAGGAGGCGTGAGGTTTTCATGGCGCGCTAGCGGATGATGGCGAACTTGCCTTTCCGCGGTTCCCCGCTGCCTCCCTTGATGTAATAGATGTAGACGCCGGTGGCCGTTTCGGCCCCGGAGACGCTCTTGGTGTCCCACAGGTAGCGGCCTTCGCTGTCGGCCGTGCCGGACTTCTGGTAGATCAGCTGGCCGGCCAGGTCCACGATGGTGAGGTTGAAGGACGCGCCCGCCGCGAGGCCCGCGAACACGATGCCCGCGCCCAGCGTAGAAGCATCGAAATTGCCGCCGGTGCCAGGCCGGTAGGGGTTCGGGTAGACCTTGGCCGGTATGCCGCTGCCGCCACCGGGGCCGCCTATGCCGCCGCCGCTGGAAACGGCCTTGAGCACGGCATACTTGTTATTGGCGGCTTTGGCCGCGGCGGTCACCGTTTTGGCGGCGGTGTTGACCGTGGAGGGCAGGGTGACCCAGCCGGCGACGGTGTCGTAGTAGCCGAGCGACAGGGCGGTCTCGGGGTAATCGCCCAGGTCGGCCGGCGAGTAGCGCAGCGTGACCGTCAGGTTCTGCAGCGAGGTGGTGGAAGGGTTGCCGGCCACGAACAGCCCTTCGCCGGCCTGCTGTATGTCGCCGGACGCCGCCGCTTCGGGAGAGAGGGTGATGGTCTCCTGCAGCGAGAAGGAGCCGGCCGGCACGGAGACCGTGACCTGGCCGAGACCGGTCATGGCGTTTATCGTGGCGGCCTGGCCGGCCGGCACGGTCTGGCGCAGGCGCGTCCTGGCCAGCGCGGCCGAAGTGTAGTACTCGCCGTTGGCGTTGGTGACGGTGATGGTGGTGAAGCCCAGGATGACGGCGGGCGCGGGGGTGACGGGCAGGGTAAGCTGCCCCGAATTATACGAGGCCGCCCCGGTGGAGATCAGCGGGTCCGAGAAAGTAACGGCCGTGTCGGCCAGCAGGCCCCGGCCGATGAACGTGACGTTTGCGGTTTCGCCTATATAGAGCGGCGAGACCTCGTTGACCCGGGGCGAGGCGTTGTACTTCACCACGAAATAATTATTGGAGGCCGTGTAGCTCTCCCCGGCCGCGATCACGTTGTCCTCGGCGTCCACCGCCACGGCGCTGAGCAGGTCGGCCAGGCCGCCGTCGTAGGCCGCCGTGGACAGCACGTTGAGCGCGGGGTCGTACTTTATGGAGAAGAAGTCCACCGCGCCGGCGATATTGGTGAAGCCGGAGACGGTGATATTGCCGTAGGCGTCCACGGCCACGCCCTTGGGGTTGTCCGCCCCGCCGCTGTCGTAAGCCGCCGACGAGATCAGGGTGGTCAGGGTGCTGTCGTATTTCAGCGTCAGGAAGTCCGGGATGCCGGACAGCGGCACCATGCGCGCGGCCACTATCACGTTGCCGTCGCCGTCCACGGCCACCCCGACGGCGGTATCGCCGCCGCCGCTGTCGAAAGAGACGGCCGGCGGCAGGTAGGAGAGGTTCTTGTCGTAGCGCACCAGGCGCACGTCGTCGTTGGTGCCCCCCGTCTTGGTCAGCCCGGCCACTATCAGGTAGTCGCCGTTGAAGGTCAGCGCGTTAGCTTGGTCCATGTAGCCGCTGTCGTAGGCCGCGCTGGAGACCTGGTTCAGGGCGGGGCTGTACTTGATGGTATGGAAATCGTCGGTGCCGTTGTTGCTGTAGCCGGTAACGTAGATATTGTTCTGGTCGTCGGTGCGCACGGCGTTGGCCCTGTCGAAGATGCCGCCCGAGTAGGTGGCGGAGGAGAGCAGCGCCCCGAAGTTGGCGCTGTATTTCAGCGTGACGTAGTTGGCGCCGCCGTTCTCCATGCCCGCCACGATGATGTTGCCCAGGCCGTCCACCGCTATGCCGCCGGGGATATTGCCGCTGCCGCCGTTGGCGTACAGGCTGGCCGCGCCCACGGTGAGCGCCAGGGTCTTGCTGTATTTTACCGAAAGGAAATCGGTGCCGCTGTTGCCGGTGACGAAGATGTTGCCCGCCGCGTCCACGGCCACGGCGGTTGCCTTGTCGTCCCCGGCGCCGGAGTCGTACGTGGCCGAGGCCAGCACGATCATCTCCGGCGCGGCGTGGGCCGCGGCGGCGCAGCAGGCGGCGATCAGGCCGGCCAGCAGGGGTTTAAGCGTTGCGCGGCGCACGTCGTCAGCCCCCGTTGGCCGGGTAGGCCTGCTCGAGCAGGCGCACGCGCTTGATCAGCTCGTCGTTCTCGAAAGGCTTGGTCAGGTAATCGTCGGCGCCGCGCTCCATGCCCTTGGCTTTCTCGTCCATGCCCTTGCGCGCGGTCAGCAGCATCACCGGCATCTCCTTGTAGCGGTCGTCATTGCGGATCAGGTCCAGCAGCTCCAGGCCGTCCATCTCGGGCATGTTGATGTCGAGCACGGCCATATCGGCGCCGTTCTTCTGCAGGGCCTCCCAGGCTCTTTTGCCGTTGGGATGGGGCGAGACGTCGTAGCCGGCCGAGCTGAGCACCATTTCCACCAGGTCCCGAACGTCGTCGTCGTCGTCCGCTATGATTATTTTCATTTATCCGTTCTCCTTGGTTCTGCCTTACGGGCTGTCTTGATTTATCGGCTGCTTCTCCGCGCTCACCACTTCCGCCAGGGGCGCGGAAGGGGCGGTCCGCCTGCGTATCAGTATCTCCACCCTGCGGTTGGCCGCCTTGTGCTCGGGCGTGTCGTTGGGGTGCAGCGGGCTGAACTGCCCGTGCCCGGCGGCCGCGAAAAGTTCCGGGTTGTTCCCCTCTTTCACGAGGAAATCTATCACGCTGATGGCCCGGTACAGAGAGAGCTCCCAGTTGGACGAGAAGTCGCCGCCGTAAAAGACCGGCTCGTCGTCCGTGTGCCCGTCCACCACCACCACGTAGCGCTCGTCGAGATTCTTGATGCTCGAGGCCAGGTTGGCCAGCGTGGGCAGGGCCGCGTCCTTGAGCCTGGCGATGCTCAGGTCGAACACCACGGAGGAGGGCAGCGTGACCTTGATGCCGTCTTCCACCGTCTCCACCTTGGCGTCCTGCAGGTCCTTGAGGTCCTCTTTTACCTCCTGCGCCAGGATCTCGGTGCGCTCTGCGTTCTTCTTTTTCAGCCGTTCCGAGTAGTCCGCGTACTGTATCAGGAAGAAAATGCACAGGATCGTCATGACGCCGATATAGGGCAGCAGGTAGGCGTTCATCGCCTCGGAGAAGTCCAATTTCTTCTTCTTCATTGGACCGCTCCCGGCGCCGCCGCGGCCTCCGGGGCCTGCTGCAGGGCCGCCATCCGCACCAGGGCCGCCCTGTTGCGCAGCACCAGCTTGATCTCTATGCGGCGGTTCCTGGCCCGGTTGGCGTCGCTGTCGTTGGGGCCGGCGGGCATATACTCTCCGTAGGCCGCGGCCGAGACGCGTTCCGGGACCAGCAGCTTCTCCCGCGTAAAATACTGCAGCACCTGCAGCGAGCGCGCCGCCGACAGCTCGCGGTTGGAATAGTAGGGCCCGAGCCCCGTGGAGCGCGCCATGGCCAGCTGCCAGCGCTTCATGCCGGCCGGCGCGGTCTGCGTTATGGGCACGTCGTCCGTGTGGCCCTCTATCTCCAGGTCGTAGCGGCTGGAGGCCAGCACCTTGCCCACTTCGGACAGCACCAGCTTTCCTTCCTCCTTGAGCCTGGCCTGGCCGGATTCGAACAGCACCGGCTCCGGCAGCACGATGCGCAGGTCCTTCTCTCCGAGCTTGACCGAGGCTATCCCTTCAATGCGGGCGAGTTTCAGCCCGGTCTCCGTCATCGTTTTAACCGCGGCCTCTTTCTTGTGGATGGAGGTGGAGATGCCCCGCATATAATCCCTGAACTCCTGTTCCGTGAAGCCCTTCTGATAGGCTATGAGCACGCTGGCGAACAGCATCATGAAAAAAAGGGCCTCGTTGGTTATGAGGTCGCTGTAGACCGTCATCCAGACCACGGGGGTTTTAAGTCTTTTCTTCTTCAGGGCCATCGGTGGTTTCCGCTATTTCTCCTCTTTGCGGTGCTGCGCGGCCAGGTGCTTCTCCAGCTTGCGGCGCAGGTTCAGCGAAGACTCCTCTTTTTTGAAGGAGAGCACGCCCATCATCATCAGCTGCTTGGCCAGGAGCTCCTTGTTGCTGTAGGCCTCCAGCTTGCCGGCCGTGGGCAGCGCTATGAAGTTGGCCATGAAGATGCCGTAGAAAGTGGTCACGATGGCCACCGTCATGGCGGCGCCCATGGCCTTGGGGCTGTCGAGGTAGCGCAGCACGCCCAGGATGCCGATGAGCGTGCCGAGCAGGCCGAACACCGGGCCGTAGCCGCCGGCCGCCGCGAAGGCCTTCTGCACCTGCTGGTGGCGCTCCAGCGTGAATTCCATATCCTTCTCGAGGCTTTCCCTGATGGCGTCCTCTTCCCACTCGCTGAGGATCATCTTCACGCCGGATTTAAGGAACTTGTCGTCCTTGAGGGTGTGCTCGGCGAGCGAGTCCACGCCCTTCTCCTTTACCACTTCGGCCAGCGCGCACAGCCGGTTGATGATGAGGTGCGGCTTGCCGACCTTCTTGGGGAAGAAGGTAAGGAACAGCGAGCGCGGCACGTCCTTGATGACGTCCAGCGGGAACGTCATCATGGTGGAGGCGATGGTGCCTCCGACCACCAGCACGAAAGAGGGCAGGTTCCACAGCAGGCCCATGATGTCGCCGGCCGCGAGGGCGTAATAGACGCAGCCTATACCCAGGGTCAATCCTATCACGGTTGAAAAATCCACGTTAGCTCCTCCTTAATAAAACCAGGCTAGGCCTTGCCGGCCTGCTTGACGTCGGCCAGCGGCAGGATCAGGCCTTTGGCGGCCAGGGCCTGCACGGCGGCCAGTATGGTCAGTTCCGAATCGTTGGTGTCGCCGGTAAGCAGCATGTTCTGCATGCGCGCGGTCACGAGGTCCTTGATGGCGGGGCCCAGCATCTCGTGGAAGGCCTCCAGCGTGGGGGCGTCGCAGTTCTTCAGGCAGCGGGCGAAAGGTTCGGCGCCGGCCTTGCGGAAGATCCTGCGCAGCGCCATCTCGTCGTAGCGCAGCAGGTCCTCGAACTTGAAGTAGCGGGTCTCCACGGCCGCGGCGAAGGCGGCGTCCTTCTCGCGCAGGAAGGCCAGCGTGCGCTCCTGGGATTTCTTGTCCATGATCTGCATCAGGTTGCCCAGGCGCTGCTCGCCGCCGAAGCTGCCGGCCATCTTGTCCTTGATGCGGTCCAGCAGCGTTTTTATCTTCTCCGGTTCCTCGAACTCGCGCTTGAGGAACTGCTCGAGCACTTCCTTCATCTTGTACTTGGGGATGGCCGTGAAGGCCAGCTTCTGCGGGATGCGCTGTACCACCCTGGCTATCACGTCGGCGGGCTCGTCGTGCAGGATCAGCATCAGGTCGTCCACGTTGTCCTTGGTGACGTACTTGTCGAGCGGGACGTTGTCGCCGGAATCGAATGAGAGCACCGACTGGCCGCCGCCGCCCCCGCCGGCTATGGCCAGCGCGCCGGACATCGTGGTCTCGGCGGGCATGTCGTCCCCCCCGGCCAGGGTTATGTCGCCG
>PHAL01000076.1:0-6761 GCA_002840355.1 Elusimicrobia bacterium HGW-Elusimicrobia-3
GCTTCATGTTCTCGCATTCCACGTCCGAAGGCACCATCGCCGCCGGACCTACAGGCGCGAAGGAAGAGCCCAAGCCCGTGGAGCCGCCGCAGCCGGCCGCCCCGGCTCCGGCCCCCGCCCCGGCCTCAGCCGCCCCCGCGGCTCCCGCCGCGCCGGCCAAGCCGGCCGTTCCCCCGGCGAGACCCTTTACCCCCGGCACGGCCGGCCCGGTTTCCCCCGTGGTGAGGCCGGCGGTACCGCCCGCCAGGCCCGGCCAGCCGGTCCAGCCTAACAGGCCGCCGCAGCGCCTTATCATTCCACCGCTCATCAGGCCGCCGTCACCGGTGATACGCCCCGGCGGCTTAACGCCGCCCCGGCCGCCGCAGCAGCCCATGCAGCGCCCCGGTTTCGGCGGCGGTCCCGGCCGGCCCATGCCCCCGCGCCCGCAGGCCAAGCCTGCGCAGAAGCCCGCCGCCCCGGCCCCCAAGCCGGCGCCCAAGCCGGCTGAAGCCGCTCCCTCCGCCCCCGGCGAGAAGGGCGCGCTGCCCAAGCTCAAGGTTCCTACCACGCTGATCGTCCGCGAGCTCGCGGAAAAGCTCGGCGTGAAGACCACCGACCTCATCAAGAAACTGATGGGGATGGGCGTATTCGCCACCATCAACCAGCGCCTCGAGGAGGACGCCGCCCAGCTCATCGCCGCGGACTTCGGTTTCGACCTGGAGATGGTCCCGATGTACGGCGAGGACGAGCTGAAAGAGGAGATCGAACACGAGAAGTCCGACGACCTCAAGCCCCGCTACCCCATCATCACCATCATGGGCCACGTCGACCACGGTAAAACCACGCTGCTCGACGCGCTGCGCGAGTCCGACGTGGTGGGCTCCGAGGCCGGCCAGATCACGCAGCACATCGGCGCCTACATGGTGAAGACCCCCCGCGGCAACATCACCGTGCTCGACACCCCCGGCCACGAGGCGTTCACCGCCATGCGCGCCCATGGCGTGAAGATCACCGACATCGTGGTGCTGGTCGTTTCCGCGGTCGACGGCGTCATGCCCCAGACCCTGGAAGCCATCAACCACGCCAAGGCCGCCGACGCCCCGATCATCGTGGCGATCAACAAGATAGACCTGCCCACGGCCAACGCCCAGCAGATCAAGCAGCAGCTGTCCAACCACGGCCTGCTGCCCGAAGACTGGGGCGGTAAGACGCCGATGGTCGAGATCTCCGCCAAGAATCGCCTGAACCTCGACAAGCTGCTCGAGATTGTCAGCATCCAGTCCGAACTGATGGAGCTGAAGGCCAACCCCGACAAGCCCGGCCAGGGCATCGTCATCGAGTCCCGCCTGGACCCGAAGAAGGGTATCGTCGCCACCATCATCAACGTCACCGGCACCATCCGCGTCGGCGACCCGTTCACCGTCGGCGCCGCGCACGGCAAGGTGCGCGCGCTGGTGGACGACCACGGCCAGCGCCTCGAAGAGCTCAAGCCCAGCATGCCGGCCGAAGTGCTCGGCATCAGCGGCGAAGTGCCTACCGCCGGCGACGTGCTCAAGGTCGCCGAGAACGAGAAGGAAGCCCGTCACGTGGCCGATAAGCGCAGGATGAACCGACGCGAGGAGGCCATGAGCCACCAGCGGCACGTGACCCTGCTGTCGCTGAAGTCCCAGGTGGACCAGCACCAGCTCAAGAACCTCAACGTCGTTCTCAAGACCGACGTGTTCGGCTCGCAGCAGGCCATCAAGGACCAGCTCGAGAAGATGAGCACCAGCGAAGTGGCCATACGGCTGCTGCATACCGGCATCGGCAACATCACCGAGTCCGACGTGCTGCTGGCCAAGGCCTCCTCGGCCGTCATCCTCGGCTTCCACGTGGACGCCGACACGAAGGTGCGCGAGGCCGCCAAGACGGCCGACGTAGAAATTCGCGATTACACCATCATCTACGACCTCATAGAGGACGTGCGCGCCGCGATGAGCGGCCTGCTGGCCCCCGAGATCGTTGAACTGATCACCGGCCGCGCCAAGATCCTGCAGGTCTTCGACCTGAGCTCCGGCAAGATCGCCGGTTCCAGGCTGCTCGAGGGCAAACTGGTGCGCAACCAGCAGGTCAGGGTGCTGCGCGGCAAGGAGATCGTAGGCACGGGCAAGATCTCCGGCCTCAAGCACTTCAAGGAAGACGTCAAGGAAGTCGTGATCAAGGACATGGAGTGCGGTATCCTGTTCGACGGCTTCAAGGACTTCCGCGCCGAAGACATGGTGGAAGTCATAACCAAGGAGGAGCGCATCCGTCGCCTAGCGGCGCCGGGCGCTTGACCCCGTGGGCTCTAAAAGAAACGAACGGCTGAAGGAACTCTTCCTGCAGGAGATCAGCACGGTGCTGAGGAATATCAACGGCATAAACGCCAATGGTCTCCTCACGCTTACCGGCTCCGAACTCACGCGGGACGGCAAGGTGCTCTACGTCTACTACTCGGTGCTGGGCACCGACGCGGAGCGCCAGCGCAAGGAGCTTATCCTCAAGGCCAACTCTCGCGAGATACGGACGCTGCTGTTCAAGCGCCTGTGCCTCAAGAGCGTTCCCGAGATACAGTTCAAGTTCGACGAGACCCCCGAAAGGGCCTCGCACATAGAGGACATCTTCAAGCAGATTAACTCGGAAAATGAAAAAACCGATGAGAACCCTGGACCTCGAGACTGAGTTCAAGCGTCTCGAGGAGCTGATACTTAATTCGAATACGTTCTTCCTGGCCGGGCACCTTAACCCGGACGGGGATACGATCGGCTCGATGCTGGCCATCGGCTCCGTCCTCAGGCGCCTGGGCAAGAAGGTGCGCCTGTTCTCGCAGGACCCGGTGCCGGAGAACCTGCGGTTCCTGCCCAACGTGCGCGCGGTGCGCTCCCGTCCCCCCAAGGTCAAGTTCGACGCGGCGATACTGCTGGAGTGCTCGGTGCCGTCCCGCGGCGGCGCGCTGGAGCCGGTGCTCAAGCGCTGCGGCCAGGTGGTAAATATCGACCACCACAAGACCTCGGAGTTCTACGGCGACATCAACATCGTCGAGCCGCACTCCTCCTCCACCGCCGAGATCGTCTACCGCCTGTTCTACAACATGAACGTCAATATCAGCCGGCGCGAGGCGGCCTGCCTCTACACCGGCATGGTCACCGACACCGGCCGCTTCCATTTCCCGGCCACCAGCCCCCGCACCATGCAGGTGGCCTCCCGCCTGCTGGAGACCGGCTTCAAGTTCTCCCGCATCAACGACCTGCTCTACGCCACCAAGGCCTGCGAGGCCCTCAAGGTGCTGGGGCGCGCGCTGGGCAGCCTGGAGTTCAAGGCCGGCGGCAAGCTGGCCGTCATGACTTTGACGCTGGCCGATTTCAAGGAAGCCGACGCCCGCCCGGAGCACGCCGAGAACGTGATCAACTACGGCATGATGCCCCCCGGCGTGAAGGCCACCGTCATGTTCCGCGAGGAAGCGGGGCGCATCAGCGTCACCTTCCGCTCGCGCGGGCACCTCGACGTCAGCCTGGTCGCCAAGACCTTCGGGGGCGGCGGCCACCGCAACGCCTCCGGCTGCCGCGTAAAGGCCTCCCTCAAGGAAGCGCAGGAAAAAGTCATTCCGGTGCTGACCAAACTCCTGGCCTGATGATCCCGCAGCCCTCCGGCCTGTTCCTCTTCGATAAACCGAAAGGCATTACCTCCCACGACGCGGTCTACCTGCTGCGCCGCAAGCTCGGCGTGCAGCGCATAGGCCACAGCGGCACCCTCGACCCCATGGCCACCGGCCTGCTCATCCTGCTCGTGGGCTCCGCCACGAAGGCACAGGAGGGGCTGCAGGGCGCCTCCAAGATCTATACCGGCACCATCCTCTTCGGCGCCGAGACCGACACCTGGGACGCCGAGGGCAAGGTGGTGGCCGAAGCCCCGCCTCCCGCCCTGGACGCCGCGTCCGTCGGGCGCGCCGTGGCCGCCTTCGACGGCCGCATCATACAGCAGGTCCCCCCCTATTCCGCCGTGCGCATGCAGGGTAAGCCCATGTACAAGCTGGCCCGCAAGAATATCGCTATGCCGGTGGTGCGGCGCGAGACCGACGTGAAATGGCTGGGCTGGACTTCGCGCCCGCCCGAGCTGGACTTCGAGATAGAGTGCTCGGGCGGTACTTATATCCGCTCTATCGCCTGCGAGCTGGGCCGCGCCATGGGCTCGCGCGCGCACCTGACCGTGCTGCGCCGCACGTCCATAGGGGCCTACCGCGCCGACGGGGCCGCTACCGCCGCTGCGCTGGCCGCGATGACGCCGGAAGAGGCCGCGGCCAGGCTGCTCCCGCCCCCGGGGGACGGCCGTGCTTAATTTCACCGCCATCGGCAGCTTCGACGGGGTGCACCTCGGCCACCGCCGCATCATCCGCGCCGCCGTGCGCGAGGCGCTGCGGCGCGGCATGGGCAGCCGCATCGTCTATTTCCCCCTCCCGCCCAAGTTCTTCTTTTCCGGCGAACTGGAGAACTGCCTGATCACGCTGCCCGAGGAACGGGAGGCGCTGATGGAGGCGCTGCGTCCGGACGCCGTGGAGCCGCTGCTCTTCGACGGCACGCTGTCCTCCATGCCGGCCGCCGATTTCTTCAACCGCGTCGTGCTGGACCGCTTCGCCTCCGGCGGGCTCTGCGTGGGCCCGGATTTCGCCGTGGGCCGGGGCCGGGAAGGGCACCTGGACTACCTCAAGGCCGCCAGCCGCCAGGCGGGCATAGCTTTCAAGGCGGTGCCGTTCTCCCGTCGCGGCGGCCATAAGATCTCTTCGAGCCTCATTCGCGCCCGCCTGCGCGAGGGCCGTGTGGAGGAGGCCAACGCCTGTCTGGGCTGGAACTACTCCGTCAGCGGGCCGGTGGTAAGGGGCGCGGGCCTCGGCCGCAAGCTGGGCTACCCGACGGCCAACATCGGGGCCCATCCGGCCAAGATCCTGCCGCCGGGCATATTCGCGGCGCGGGTCAAGGTGGGCCACGCCGTGCACGACGCCGTGCTGAGCGTGGGCCGCCGGCCTACCGTCAACACGCTGGGCGGGCGGCTGATACTGGAAGCGCATATACTGGATTTCTCCCGCACGATTTACGGGCGAAGAATGGAAGTGACCTTTCTCAAGCACCTGCGCCCCGAGCGCAAGTTCTCGTCGAAAGAATCCCTGATAAAGCACATCGAGGGCGACATCCTCGCCGCCCGCCGTTACTTCAATAAAATTAAGGCTTAGCGCTAAACCTTTTCCCCGCCACGCATAAACCGCATAGCGGTTTTGCGCGGCCCCGGCAAGAAAGTGTCGCTTCGCTCCACGCAGCGACTTTTCTCTGTAAAAATCGCTTCCGCCCTTGCGGCCCGGGCGCGAGGCATAATTATGCCTCGCTCTTTGCCGGGCCTCACCCCAAAGTCGCGCCGAACCAGGCCCCTGAGCCTGATTCCGCGTCGATTAGACGGATTTATATTATTACGGGTTTTGAGCGGCGCAGGAAGCGGCCGCCGAAGATCTTTGGCGAGGTCAGCTCGCCGGACTCGGCTACTACCTCGCCGCGCAGGACGGTATACTTGGGAAACCCGTAGAGCTTACGGCCCTGCCAGGGCGAGAAATCCGTTTTGTGCTTGAACTTGCGCCAGTCCGCTTTAACGGCGGCGGCGGGGTCTATTATGGCGAAGTCGGCGTCGAAACCGGGGCGGATAAAGCCCTTCGAGGGCAGACCCATGATGCGGGCCGGGTTCTCGCATAGCAGTTCCACCAGCCGCTCCAGAGAGATCCTACCGGTTTTCACTCCGTAGGTGTAGGCCGCGGCCAGCAGGGTCTGGGCGCCCGGCAGGCCCATGGGCAACTTCCTTATGTCACCGCCCCAGGCGTCCTTCTGGGCTCGGGTGAAGGTGCAGTTGTCGGTGGCCACCACCTGCAGGGTGCCCCTCTTCAGCGCCTGCCAGAGCGCCGCGTTGTCCTCTTTTGCCCGGATGGGCGGGCAGCAGGAGTACAGGTAGCCGTCCTTGCCTTTAAAGCTGCCCTCGTCGAGGGCCAGGTATTGGGGGCAGGTCTCGCCCATCACCCGCACGCCGGCCCTGCGGGCCGCGGCCACGATCTCCGCCGAGCCCGCCGCCGAAAGGTGGACGAAATACGCCGAGGCTCCGGCCGCGGCGGCCAGGGCGGCCACGCGGCCTACGGCCTCCGTCTCTGTGAAAGCGGGGCGGGAGCGCGGCAGCGCGCCTATGCCGCCGGCGGGAGCGTAGAGGTCCGCCAGGAAATCTATCACCGGCCCGTTCTCGGCGTGCACGCAGACCAGCGCGCCTAGGCGCGAGGCGGCCGCCAGGGCCTGCGTCATTTCCCCGTCCCCGGCCATCAGGCCGCGGGCGCCGTAGGCCGTGAACATCTTGAAGGTGGCCGCGCCGGCCTTTACGGCGGCCGCCATGGCCGCTTCGGGACGGGTCATCCTGGACCAGCCGGTCAGCATGCAGTGGAAGGAGTGGTCGGCGTAGCAGCGGCCGCGGGCCTCCGCTACCCGGTCCCGCAGCCCCTTGGCCGGGCTCTCGCCGGGGCCCTGCCCGGTATAGTCGATGAAGGTGGTGGTGCCGCCGCAGACGGCCGCGGCCGAGCCGCTGGTGAAATCGTCGGAGGTGTATTTGTTCGGGCCCAGTTTAAGGCGGAAGTGGGCGTGCGCGTCTATGACGCCGGGCAGCACGGTCAGCCCCCTGGCGTCTATGACGCGGCGCGCGGCCGCTTTTTTAGCCGGCGGGCGGACGGCGGCTACGCGCCCGCCGCTGAC
>PHAL01000076.1:6874-15129 GCA_002840355.1 Elusimicrobia bacterium HGW-Elusimicrobia-3
GCGAGGAAGGTCGCGGAAATGAAAGAGAGCGCGCTCAGCGTGAGCCAGGCCCAGAGCATGCGGGGATCGCCCTCGGTCTGCAGCACTACATAAACCAACAGCACCAGGAAGCCGGTGGCGGCCAGCCAGAAAAAGCCGAAGATAGCGCGGATCAGGTTTGCCATAACTGAATTCTATAGATTAAAGCGTGGCAAGTCAACGGCGGGCGGCTGCCCCGCGGCCGCCGAAGAAGGCCCGGTGCAGCCCCTTGAGCGCCGCCTCGGCGCCAGCGGCGGGCAAGCGCAGGGTTACGGCTACCGCGGACCGGCTTACCGCCGCGGCCCCGGCGCCGGCGGCGGCCAGCGCGGCGGCGGCGTGGGCGCGGGTGAGGCCGCGGCCTATGGCCGAAACCAGGGCGGCGGCCCCGTCCTTGCTGGAGGAGAGGCAGGACACTCCTGAGCCGGGGACGGAGGCGGAGACCAGGGTGCCCTGTTCGTCGTGGAAAGAGGAGCGCAGGTGCAGTTTTATGCCGTGGCGGGCGGCGTATTGTACCGCGCGCAGCTGCCGCACTTCGGTGCCCAGCCTGGCCAGGGCGATGACCTCGGCGTAAGTGAGGCGGCGTATCTTGCGGGCCTCGGGCACTACGGCCGGGTGGGCCGTGTAAATGCCTTTCACGTCGGTGCGGAACTCGCAGAGCTCCGAGCCCAGGGCCCGGGCCAGCGCCACGGCCGTGAAGTCGGAGCCGCCGCGCCCCAGCGTGGTGGTATCCCCGGAGCGGGTCGCTCCCTGGAAGCCGGCCACTACCGGGATCCGGCCGGCCCGCAGTTCGCGCTTCAGGCGGCCGGCGTCCACGGCCCGGATGGCCGCGGAGGCGAAATTGTCGTCGGTGAGTATGCCGGCCTGGGCGCCGGTCAGCGAAACGGCCCGGCCGCCTTCGGCCTCTATCGCCATGGCCATCAGCGCCGCGCTGAACTGCTCTCCTGCCGCCAGCAGGGCGTCGCCTTCCCTGCGGGAGCGCTCTGCCCCGCCGGTCTCGGCGGCCAGGGCCAGCAGGTCGTCGGTGGTGTCGGCCGGGGCGGAGACTACCGCCACGGGGCGCAGGCCCCGTCTGCCCGCGGCCAGCACCATCGCGGCGGCCCGGCGTATCTTGCCGGGGTCCGCCAGGGAGCTGCCGCCGAATTTAATGATTATCGTCTTCATGAAAAATAGGGACAGCGCCCTATTTTCAGACCATCGTCGCGGTGACGCGGATGATCTCGGCCAGCGTGGTGGTGCCGGCGCGGGCCTTGAGTATGCCGTCCATCAGCAGCGTGCGCATCTTGCCGGTGCGGATGGCGGTGCGCTTGATCACGTCGGTGGGAGCGTGGTCGAGAATGTGCTTGCGGATCTCCTCGTTCATCAGCATCAGTTCGAAGATGCCGGTGCGGCCCAGGTAGCCGGTGTTGCGGCATTCGGTGCAGCCCTTCTCCACCTTGTAGGTGGCGCCGGGCTTGAGGATGAGCTCCTTCACGATCTTCCCTTCCTCGGGGTCCATGTTCTTGATGAATTCGTTGACGACCGGCTCCGACGGCGGCGCGGCGTTCTGGGAGCACTTGGGGCAGACCTTGCGCACCAGGCGCTGGCTGACCGCGCCCAGCATGGAAGAGCCGATAAGGAAGGGCGGTACGCCCATCTCGAAGAGGCGCTCGATGATGCTCGCGGAATTGATAGTGTGTATGGTCGTGAACAGCAGGTGGCCGGTGAGCGCGGCGCGCAGGCTGATCTCGGCGGTGTCGAAATCGCGGATCTCGCCGACCATGATCACGTCGGGGTCCTGGCGCAGGATGGTGCGCAGGCCCTCGGACCAGGTGAAGCCGGTCTTGGCGCTGATCTGCGCCTGGTTGATGCCCTCGAGGCGGTATTCCACCGGGTCCTCGAGGGTGATGATGTTGATCATCGGGGTATTGATGTTCTTGAGCATCGCGTAGAGCGACGTGGTCTTGCCCGAGCCGGTGGATCCTGTGATGAAGAAGATGCCGTAGGGGTTGCGTATGAGCTTCTTGATGAGCGTCAGCGCGTCCTGGTCCAGGCCCACCTGGTCCAGGTCGAGGCCGAGCTGCTGGCGGTCGAGCACGCGCAGCACCAGCTTCTCGCCATTGACGGTCGGGAAAGAGGAGACGCGCACCTGGATGGCGCGCCCGGCCAGCATCTTCTGGAAGCGGCCTTCCTCGTTGCGGAAAGACGTAGGGGGTTCGGGGTCGAAGCCGGCCAGCACGCGGATGCGCTGGGTCAGCGGGATGTCGGCGTTCTTCTGGGCGATCAGCATGTCCTGCAGGATGCCGTCCACGCGGAAGCGAACGCGCAGGTTGGCGCCCTGGGACTCTATGTGCACGTCGCTGGCGCGCTCGCTCACGGCGTGCTCCAGGATGAGGTCGCTGAGCTTTATGGCGAGGTCTATGCCGGGGGCCCGGCCTTTGGCTTTAACGATCTCGCTGTAGCCGTCTTCGAGGGTGCCTGAGAGCCGGCCCTGCGCCGGCGGCGCGGGCTGCTGGCCGGGCTGCGGGTTCTCACCATCCTCTTTATTTCCCCAGAATGCCATAGGCTTGATTCTCCTGACCTCTGCGCCGCCCGGGGCGGCTGACCACATAAAAAATTATAACAAATACTATTTACTTGTAATCAACCTTGAGAATGGCCAGGTGCTTCTCGCCGCTGGGCAGGCGCACCTTCACCGATTCTCCGGCTGAGGCCCCCAGCAGGCCCTGGGCCAGCGGGGAGCTGACAGAGATCTTTCCCTCGGTGGGATCGGCCTCGTCGGAGCTGGAAAGGGTGTAGACCAGCGTGGCCTTGGTGTTCTCGTCGCGCATGGTGACGGTGGCGCCCAGGCGGATGTTGTCCTTGTTCACCGCCATGTTGTCCACGATCTTGGCGGAGCGCAGGCGCAGTTCCAGCTCGTTGATCCGGGACATGAGCTGGCTTTGTTTCTGCTTGCCGTAGATGTAGCCGGCGTTCTCTTTGAGGTCGCCCTGCTCGCGGGCATCGTTTATCTCCACGGCAAGCTCGTTCTTCTGGCGCTTGAGCTCCAATAGCTCCGCCTGCAGCTTTTCGAAGCCGTCCTTGGTCAGGTAAGTCTCTGTCATGTTTCCCCCCATCCGATTACTCCCCCGTTTGACGGGAGGTCCTTAATGAAAAACCCCGTCCCGCTGCTGCACTGCTGTCTGGCGGGACAGGGCTTGGCCGCTTGTTGCGCATGGCGCCTGTTGCGGCACTGCCATAGGCTTGCGTGAAATCAGTGGCACCGGGAGGTCTCGAACCTCCGACCTAGCGCTTATGAAACGCCCGCTCTAACCCCTGAGCTACGGTGCCGTAAAATCCATGGCGGGCTGGTTTCATCACCGGGGGCCTGAGCCTTCGGGTGAACACGAAAAGTATATCAAAAACCCAGTTGTAAAGACAAATTTTGTTTACTACAATTCTCGGTGTCAGGTCCCAATCTCGGCGGTCAAAGGGGTTAAAAATGTCCGATATCAAAGTCTCCAAAGAAGAGCTGCTCAGGAAGGCCAACAAGCCGGCCGAAGACGCCATGCAGCTGCACCCTTTCTATAAAGGGAAAGTGGAAGTTTCCCCCAAATGCTGCATCCGCGACATCAACGATTTCGCCATTTGGTACACCCCCGGCGTGGCCGCGGTCTGCAAGGACATCCAGGCGCACCCGGAGAAGGTCTACGAGCACACCAACAAGGGCAACATGGTGGCCGTGGTCTCGGACGGCACCCGCGTGCTGGGGCTGGGCGACATCGGCCCCGAGGCGGGCCTGCCCGTGATGGAAGGCAAGGGCCTTATCTTCAAGTACCTCGGCGGCGTGGACGCCTTCCCCATCTGCCTGGCCACCAAGGACCCGGCCGAGATCATCCGCACCGTGCAGCTGCTCGCCCCCTCCTTCGGCGGCATAAACCTGGAGGACATCTCCCAGCCCAAGTGCTTCGATATCCTCGACGAACTGCGACGCACGATGACCATCCCGGTCTGGCACGACGACCAGCAGGGCACGGCCACCGTCTGTCTCGCCGGCCTCATCAACGCCCTCAAGATAGTCAAGAAGAGCATCAAGGACGTGAAGATAGTGCTGTTCGGCGCGGGCGCGGCCAATATCCGCATCGGCACCCTTTACATGCATTACGGCGCCAAGCCGGAGAACCTTATTTACGTCGACTCCAAGGGGACCCTGCACAAGGGACGCGAGGACCTGAAGGATCACCGCGAGAAATGGCATATGTGCCAGGTTACGAACGGCAAGCAGATAGTCGGGAAACTGGCCGAGGCGCTCGTGGGCGCCGACGTGCTGAGCGCCGCCTCCACCCCCGGCCCCGACATCATAAAGAAAGAGTGGGTGGCCACCATGGCCAAGGACGCCATCTGCTTCCTCACCGCCAATCCCATCCCCGAGATGTGGCCCTGGGACGCCAAGGAGGCCGGCGCCAAAGTAGTGGGCACCGGCCGCTCCGATTTCCCCAACCAGGTCAACAACTCGCTGGGCTTCCCCGGCATCTTCCGCGGCGCGCTGGACGTGCAGGCTAAGACCATCACCGACGAGATGTGCGTGGCCGCCGCCGAGGCGCTGGCCGGCTACGTGGTCAAGACGGGCAAGATGAGCGAGGATTACCTGCTGCCGCACATGGACGAGCCGGAGGTCTATATCGACGAGGCCGTGGCCGTGGGCCTGAAGGCCATAGAGCAGGGCATAGCCCGCAAGCGGCTGACCGAGGCGGAGCTGCGCGCCAGCGCCGAGACGCTGATAAAGAGGGCCATCAAGGACGTCGAAGTGCGCCAGGCCAGCGGCATAGTCAAGCTGCCCTAAGCCTGGCCTCGCCGAAATTGAAGCCCGGGCCGTCCCGGGCTTCTTTTTTTCCCTGGAGGGGCTCGCCGCCTTTGCGCCGCCGCTCTAACTTTTGTAATTTATAGTAATGCCCGCCATGAAAACACAGATCACCGAATCGACCCTGCTCTTCATTAGCATCGCCAAGTGGGTGTTCCTGGCCACGCTGGCCGGGCTCATCGTGGGATTTCCGATAGCGCTCTTCCTTAAACTGCTGCGCGCCAGCTCCGACTGGGCCGGGCGCTGGGAATACTCCTATTTCCTGCTGCCAGCGGCGCTCTTCCTGAGCGCCCTGCTGGTAAAATACCTGGCGCCCGAAGCGAAAGGGCACGGCACCGAGAAGGTCATCGAGGCCGTGCATCGCAGGGCGGGCAGGATACCGCTGGCCGTTATCCCGGTAAAACTCGTCGCCACGCTGATCACCCTCTCCCTCGGCGGCTCGGCCGGCAAGGAAGGCCCCTGCGCGCAGATCGGGGCCGGCATCACCTCGGCGTTCAGCGGGCTGTTCCGTTTCAACGAACATGACCGCAAGAAACTGGTCATCTGCGGCATCAGCGCCGGCTTCGCCGCCGTCTTCGGTACCCCCATCGCCGGGGCTATCTTCGGCGTGGAGGTGCTGTTCGTCGGCTCCATACTCTACGAGGTGCTGCTGCCGTCCTTTATCGCCGGGATCACCGCTTACCAGGTTTCGTCCGCCATGGGGATAACCTACTTCTACAAGCCGATAAGCATCATGCCGGTCTTCAGCGAAACTTTCATGCTGAAGGTAATGTTCGCCGGGGTTTTCTGCGGCCTGGCCGCGATGATACTCATAGAGAGCCTTAAATACGGCGAAAAGCGCGCCCGCCTTGTACAGATGTGGGAGCCCTACAAGGGGCTGCTCGGCGGTTCGGCGCTGGTGGTGATGGCGCTGCTGGCCTCCAAGCGCTACCTGGGCCTGGGCCTGGACGTGATAGAAGACACGCTGCTGGGCGCGCCCGCGCGCTGGTACGACTTCATAATGAAGTCCGCGTTTACCGCGGTCACCCTGAGTTTCGGCGGCAGCGGCGGCATAATCACCCCGATCTTCTTCGTCGGGGCCACGGCCGGCAGTATTTACGCGGGTTTTATGGGGCTGGACCGCGCCACCTTCGCGGCCATAGGCATGACGGCCCTGCTGGCCGGCGCGGCCAACACGCCGATAGCGGCGAGCATTATGGCGGTGGAATTGTTCGGCCCCGTCGTGGCGCCCTACGCCACGGTGGCCTGCGTGATAAGTTTCCTGATGACAGGAAACCGCAGCGTCTACCCCTCGCAGGTGCTGTCGATGGTCAAGTCGGAGTCTATCACGGTAGAACTGGGCAAGGAACTGCAGGAAATGCGGTCCACCCATTCCCCGGAACAGGGCGGCATGGCCGCCTTTGCCGTGCGCTTCATCCAGCGCGTCGACGACGCCGTCAACCGCCTGCGCCGCTAAGCCCCCCGCCCAGCGGCCGCATTACCAGCAGCGCGCACGGGAACGTCCTGAAGAGGTCCGCCGCGCTGATCTCGCTCCCGCCGGGCAGTTCCCTGCCCGAGATGGTTTCCGTCCAGCTCCCTCCCAGGATCTGCGGCAGTACCAGGCGCGTGTCTTTCCACAGCTCGCCCAGCGGCGGCGCGCCCTGCGGCACGAAGCCGGTGAGGAAGCGCGGCACCGCGGCGATAACATGCTTGTCGCCAAGCGACCGGGCGAAGGCTATCACGCTGTCCTTGTGGGCCCCCTCCGCGGCAAGCGGGGTGTAGGCGCCCGCTTCGAAGACTTCCCGCCATTCCCGCCGCACGGCCAGGGCCCGCCAGAGCAGGAACAGCTTGGCGCGGCCCGAAGGCAGGTCCGCCATCAGTTCCGCCAGCAGCCCGTCCGGCCGCGCCGCGTAGTCGCGCGCTATAGCGTCGAGCAGCCGGGCTCTCAACCCGAAGTCCACCGGGCGGCGGTTGTCCGGGTCCACCAGGCTCAAGTCCCACAGTTCCGACCCCTGATAGATATCCGGCAGGCCGGGCGCCGCGACTTTCAGCAGCGTCTGTGACAGCGAGTTGAAAGCGCCATAGAAGGCGGTCTTCTCCCGCAACGGCCTGAAGTCTTCCAGGAACTTGTTGTCCTCACCCGGGGCCAGCGCCTTGTCGACGAAGGCCGCGATAGCCTCCTCGTAGTCCCGGTCGGGCTTTATCCAGTTGGTCTTGACCTGGGCCTCGCGGGCGGCTTTTACGGCATAATCCTTGATCCGTTGGACGAAGTCGGGGCCGGGTTCCCCCGCGGCAGGCCAGGCGCCCAGCAGCGTCTGGTACAGCAGGTACTCGTCGTTACGGTCCGGCATTTCCCCGCCGTCCGGGCGGCGGCGCTTCTTGGACAGGTTCAGTTTTGCCCAGGTCCTCAGGCGGGCGTTCCACTCGCGCGGTAGTTCCGACAGCACGTTGATGCGGGCCCGCACGTCCTCTGCGCGTTTGGTGTCGTGCGTCGAGGTGGCGTTCATGGTGAGCGGGCAGCGCTCGGCTCGCCCGCGGCTGAACTCGTGGTACTGCTCCAGGGTGAAGCCGAACAGGTTGGGCGCGCTGCCCACCTCGTTGAGCGAGGTTAGCTTGTTGTAGATGTAGAGGATGGTGTCCTCGAAGCCTTTGGCCATCAGCGGGGCGGTGTACTGCTGGAAGTTCATCACGAAGGCGAGCACGTCCCTGCGGTCCTCGTCCTGCAGGGATTTGTGGGTGTCCATCAGCAGGAAAGCCTCGATGAAGTTAAGTTCATAACCGAAGCCGCCCAGCCTTTCCCGGGCCCGCTGCACGGCGGCGCGGATGTAGCCCCGCTCCGTTTCGGTCGGGCCAGCGTCGCCGTTGACGTAGGTGCGGTAGACCGGGAAGTTGGCCATCACCTCCACCAGCGCGCGGCGCAGGCCGTAGAGCGTGATGTCCCGGCCGTAACGGTCGTTGGCGGAAGCCCTCTTCATGATGTGCGCCAGGTTGTCGATGTTGCCCGCCAGGTGCTTGCTGATGATCATGCGCTTCTTGACGCAGACCAGGCCGTCGTACTGGGTCTCCAGCCCGGCGAAGCGGTAGTAGAAGCGGCTGAACTCCTTCTCGTTCTCCTTGCGGCAGAAGACGCCGTTGGCGTAATTCGTGAAGTCGTAGCCGGTGGTGCCCTGTATCGGCCAGTCGGCCGGCAGTTCTTCGTCGGGGGCCAGGATCTTTTCCACGGCGATATAGACTTCCGGCCCGGCCGCCTCGCGCAGGCGCGCCAGGTAGCGCTGCGGGTCTATCAGGCCGTCCACGTGGTCCACCCTCAGGGCCGTCACCGCCCCGTCGCTGGTCAGCTTGAGCGCTGCCGAGTGCACGTAATCGAAAACGCGCGGCTCCTCTATGCGCAGCGAGATGAGCTCGTTGATGGTGAAGAAACGGCGGTAGTTGATCTCCTCGG
>PHAL01000077.1 GCA_002840355.1 Elusimicrobia bacterium HGW-Elusimicrobia-3
CCCGCCGGCCCCACGCCGAAGACCAGGTCCCGGGCGAGGATGGCGTCCACGTATTTCTTCTGCGCGTCCGAACGGGGGCGGATGAGCTCGCCGAAATGCGTCTTGTAGACGGTGCCCTCAGGCAGTTCGGGCGACTCGGGCTGGCGGCCCTCCTCGGGGCCCAGGCGCGCGCTGTAAAACTCCTCCAGCGTGGCGCGGATGCGGGCCACGGTCCGCTCGGCGGCCGCGGGCGTGCCCTTTATCGTCAGGTCCGCGCTCTCGGTCTCGGGGTGCTGGCGCACGAAGATCTGCACCTTAAGACGGCGCTCCAGGTCGCGCAGGCCTTCGTCCCGCTCGCCGAGGATGACCAGGATCTCCTCCCGGTTCTTCAGTTTGAACTTGCGCCCTTCCATGGCCTTCCTACTGCCACTTGGAGATGCCGCGCGGGATCACGACGATGCCGTCGGGGTCTATGTAGTAGTGCTGCGCGTCGTGCTCCTGGCTGTAGCCTATGGTCGTCTTGGCCTCGATGGTATTGTAGCGGTCCATGATGACCTTCTTGAGGCGGCTGCCGGCCTTGATCTCGCAGGCGTCCATGATGATGCAGTCCTCGAGCTGGCACTTCTCGTGCACGATCACGTCGTTGGAGAGGATGCAGCGCTTCAGCGAGGACTGGTGGATGATGCAGCCGTCTGCCACCAGGCAGTCCTGCAGGTTGGACTCTATGATCTTGGTCGGGGCGGTGGTCTTGCGGGCGTCCTGGATGGGCCAGGCCTTGTTGTTGAGGTCCAGCTTGGGCTTGGCGCCCAGCAGGTCCATGTGCGTCTGCCAAAAAGCCTCCAGCGTGCCCACGTCGCGCCAGTAGTTCTTCTCCTCGTAGGCCTTGGTGCCGGGCAGCTTCTGGTCGCCGTAGTTGTAGGCGAAGACGCGGTAGCGTTTGTGGATATTGGGCAGGATCGTTTTGCCGAAGTCGAGCGCGGCGGCGTCCCCGGATTCCTCGTGCAGGATCTTCACCAGCGCGTCGTAGCTGAAGATGTAGTTGCCCATCGAGGCGTAGGCCGCGTTGGGATTGCCGGGGATGGGCTTGGGATTCTTGGGCTTCTCCTCGAAACCGGTCACTTTGTTCTTGGCGTCCACCAGGACCGTGCCGAAGCGGCTGGCCTGCTTGAGGGGCACCGTGAGCGCGGAGATGGTGACGTCGGCCTTGTTGGCCAGGTGGAAGTCTATCATCTGGCGGATGTCCATGCGGTAGATGTGGTCCGCGCCGAAGACCGCCACCAGGTCGGGCTTGTGGTCGGTGATCAGGTTCATGTTCTGCTTCACCGCGTCCGCCGTGCCGCGGTACCACACCTCGCCCAGGCGCATCTGCGGGGGCACCACCGTGATGAAGTGCTCTTTCGTGATGCCGCCCAGGTTCCACGTCGAGCGCAGGTACTCGATCAGCGACTGGGACATGTACTGCACCAGCACGTAATTGGAGTAGATGCCGGAGTTTATGAAGTTAGACAGTACGAAGTCGATGATGCGGTATTTCCCGCCGAACGGTACCGCCGGCTTCGAGCGCTCCTTGGTGAGCGGGTAGAGCCGCTCGCCTTTGCCGCCCGCCATTATGATGCCTATGGTTCTCATTTAGCCCCCTTGTAGTAGTTCTTCGTCTCAGCTTATCGCGTCCATTATCTCGCGCAGGTCCCGGCCCAGGCAGAGCAGCACGGGCTTGTCTGAACAGGTGTAATTCTTGATGCGCTGCTGGCGCAGCTCGTGCGTGGCGGCGGTCAGGTCCTCGAGGGACTTGGCCTCGCGGGCCACGATCATGTCCGGCTCGTCGAGGCCGTAGGACAGGAAGAAGTTCTCCTGGATGTCGTGGTAGCGCGAGACCACCTGCGCGCGCTCGGCGGTCAGCTTCTCCCGCTCGGCTTCGGACAGCTCGTACCAGGTATGCGCCTTGATCACCGGGTGCAGCAGCATGTAGCGGTAGCGCCCGAAGGTGTCCTTGGGCAGGAAGCCGAAATCCAGGTCCTTGCGGGGCAGCGCGGGGTCCGGCCCCTGGTGCACGCCGAGGTAGCAGAACGAGGGCGTCATGTAGCGCCCGGCGCCGGCGGAGAAAGTGCGGGCGCAGACCTCCTGCAGGTAGGGCAGGTCGTCGGACATGCGCCAGAAGAGGATGTCGGAGTCGGAGCGCAGGCCCGAGACCATGTAGGTGCGCAGGAACAGCTTCTCCTGCGCGGTGCCCACCATGTTCTCGAATTCCTGTTTGGCCGCTATCTTCTCGTTGGAGATGAGCCGGCGGAACTCGGGCTGCAGCTTGACCAGCATGAAGCTGGAGTAGATGTTAGCGTATCTTTTTGTTTTTTCCATCTTTGGCCTCCACGGCGCCGGGCGGCTGCAGGTATACGGAACTGTGCCCGAGCAGTTCGGTCTCTTCCGCGGTTTCGAGACCGGTCTTGACCTCGGTGATCAGGAAGCGCCGGCCGCCGGAGCTCACCAGGTGGGCCCGCGGCACCAGCATGGCGTCCTCGCTCTTGCCGACGAACAGCGTGCCGTCGAACTGCTCCCCGATCTTGATGCCGTCCTTGAGGTCCGTGACCTCCAGCCACAGGCGGTTGTAGAGCGGCGAGCCCTTCAGCTTCAGGAAATTGACCAGCCTGGTGTCGAACTCCGCCCCCGTGCGGGCATGGCTGACCTTGGCGGTCATGCCCGCCCCGAGCGCGGAATAGAGCGGCTCGGTGTTCCTGCCTATGACGACCACCTTTTTCGCTATCGTGAAAAGCCGGTCGCCCTTGTTGACCTTGGTGCGGGGTTCGGCGTAGACGTTGGTGACCACGCCCTGCGTTTCGGGCTTGATCTCGGTGTACTCGTAGACGTCTTTCCAGCGCCGCGCGGTCTGCTTGCGCGAGTCCTCCGGCGAGGAGTCCAGCAGCGCGGCCATCTCGGTGGAGACCATGCGGGCCAGGATCGTCCTGGTGGTGGCGAAGCTGAACAGCTCGGAGTGGATCTCCTCCACGCGGCCGTCGAACGGGGCGAATACGTCGTAGGTCTCCTGCGCGGTGGTGATGCCGGTCACCGGCGTGACCACGGTGATATCGCCGGTCTTGATAGCGCTCTGCGCCGCCCCTTCCCAGGCGGGGGGCTCCGCGGGGGCGGCGGGGGCTTTCTGGGCCAGGGCCGGCGCGGACAGCAGCAGAAGCGCGGCGGCGCTAAGCAGTTTTCTTTTCATTGAGTTTGGCGTAAGCTTCCCAGGTCCACGGCATTTTGGCCTTGAAAATGTCCTGTATGGCCTCGGCGTAGCGGCGGATCTCCCACTGCGCGTGGCTGTCGGCCCGCAGGCTGATGAAGTTCAGCAGGCTGCGCGCGTTGATGCTCCAGTAGAACTGCGTGTACTGCGCCACCGGCAGCACCATGCGCGCCATCTCGCGGGCCGCGCCGGCGTCCAGCAGTTCCTTGTAGGATTCGTAGGAGGACTTTATGGCCTTGTCGTAGATGGCCAGCATCCGCTCCTGCTGCAGCGAGCCGCCGGGCAGCGAGCCCTGGCGGTTGCTGCGGTCCTGCGCCCTGAACTCCGAGGGGTAGTAGAACTCGTCGTGCACCTCGGTGTAGCGGGCGGAGATCTCGTTGTACGAGGCGATGCGGTGGCGCATCCACTGGCGCGCCACGAAGATGGGGCACTTGATGTGGAACTGGAAGACCGAATGCTCGAAGGGGCTGAAATGGCCGTGCTCGAGCAGGTACTCGATGAGCTTGCGGTCGGCGGCCTCGCCCTTGGAGACGGAGCCGAAGGAAACGCGGGCCGAGTCCACGGCGCGCTGGTCGCCGCCCATGAACTCCACGAGCTTCACGAAACCGTTATCGAGGACCTTGAAGAGGTCCTGTCCCGCCTTTATTCCTGTTTCAGCCATGCGCCCTCCGCGGGCCGCGCCCGCATTATTTTTTTGTGGAAATGCGATAAAATTATATACTTTTAAACGCGCTTATGAAAGACGCCTCTAAAATCAAACCCTCCTCCAGACCCTCCGCCGCCGGGGCCAGGCTCGCCCGCAGCGGCAGCCTGCGCTCGCTGGACCGCATCATGAAGATCCTGCTGGACCCTGGCGGCTGCCCGTGGGACCGCCGCCAGACCCACGCCACGCTGGTCAAGTACCTGCGCGAGGAAGCCGGCGAGGTGGCCTGCGCCGTGCGCAAGAAGGACTGGCGCAACCTCAAAGAGGAACTGGGCGACGTGCTGCTGCAGGTGGTCTTCCACAGCGAGCTGGCCCGCCGCGCCGGCCGCTTCACGCTGGCCGACGTGATCCGCACGGTGAATTCCAAAATGGTGCGCCGCCACCCGCACGTGTTCGGCCGCGCCGGCAAGCTGTCCACCCCGGCCCAGGTGCTGCTCGAGTG
The DNA here is from genome assembly GCA_002840355.1 of Elusimicrobia bacterium HGW-Elusimicrobia-3. Taxonomy (GTDB): domain Bacteria; phylum Elusimicrobiota; class Elusimicrobia; order Elusimicrobiales; family UBA9959; genus UBA9959. The sequence continues at coordinate 4,357 of PHAL01000077.1, forward strand.
GGCGAAGATAAAGAAAGCCGAAAAAAGCCGCGCCGCCTCCAGGAAAAAAGCTTGAACCCGCGCAGGCTGGCGCGGCTTATCTTCCCCGGCTTTCGCTTCGGTACCAGCGACCCCGAGCGGGCGCTGCGGCTCGCCGGGCTGGGGGTGGGCGGCTTCTGCTTCTACGGCGGCTCGGCCGCCGAGGTCCGCCAGCTTTCCCTGGCGCTCAAGGCCGCCTCGCAGACCCCGCTGCTGATAGCTTCCGATTACGAGAACGGCGCCGGCCAGTGGGTGCGCGGCGCCACCGCGCTGCCGTCCAACATGGCCCTCGGCGCCTCGGGCTCCGCCGCGCTGGCCCGCCGCAAGGGCGAGATCACCGCGCTGGAGGCCAGGGCGCTCGGCGTGGACTGGGTGTTCGCCCCGGTGCTGGACCTGGCCACCCGCCCCGACAACCCCATCGTCAACGTGCGCGCCTACGGCGCCGACCCCGGGCTGGCCGCCCGCCTGGCCGAAGCCTATATGCAGGGCCTGAACTCGCAGGGCGCCCTCTCCTGCGTCAAGCATTTCCCCGGCCACGGCAGCACCGCCGCCGACTCCCACCTGGAACTGCCGGCGGTGAGCAAGAACCTGGCCGCGCTGGAAGAGCTGGAACTGCGCCCCTTCGCCGCGCTGGCGCGCCGCGCCGACGCCGTGATGGCGGCCCATTTGATGCTGCCGGAGCTCGACCCGGCCGCTCCCGCCTCGCTTTCCTCCGGTATCCTCTCCGGCCTGCTGCGCGGGCGGCTGGGCTTCGGCGGGCTGATCGTTACCGACGCGCTGGAGATGAAGGCGGTCTCTGCCGGCCCCGACGCCGGAGTGAGGGCCTTCCTGGCCGGCGCCGACGCGCTGCTGGTGCCCGACGACCCCGAGGCGCTGCACGGCCGGCTGGCCCGGGCTTTCAACGACGGGCTGATCGCGGCGGCCGCCGTGGAGGCCGCGCTGGCGCGGCAGGACGCGCTGGTGCGCAAGCTGGCGCCTTTCCGCTCCTCTCCCGCCCCGTCCGACGCGTTGCGCTGCCCGGAACACCTGGCTTTCAACGCCGAGGCCGCGCCGGCCTGCCTGGCCTGGGCCTCGCGGGGCAGGTTCGGGGTGAGGCCCGGCGAGACGCTGGGTTATTTCGAACCGCTTACCGCCCCCGCCGATTGGAAGGGCGCTGCCTTCGCCGCGGCCCTGGCGGAGCAGGGCGTGCGCGTCGAGCCCTACCGGCCCGGCCTGCGGCTGGCGGCCGGCTGTTTCGCCGGCCCCCGCGCCGGCAGCGGCCTGATAGCGCTCGCTCCCGAAGCCCGCCGCGAACTGGAGGCGGCTATCGCCGGGGCCGCCGATTCGGTCGTGCTGGCTTTCGGCAGCCCTTTCGTGCTCGACGGCCTGGCCCCCGCGGCCGGCCTTTGCGCTTTCTGCCCGCTGGAGGAGTTCCAGCGCGCCGCCGCGCTCGCCCTCGCCGGCAAGATCGTAGCCGGCGGCAGCCTGCCGGCAACCGTGTCCCTACTGGAGAAACTATGAACGAGATCGCTTCCCTGCAGCAGATCACCGGGCTGGCCCCGCTGGATTACGGCATACTCGGGGCCGCCGTCATCGCCCTGTTCGTCATCGCCTTCGTGAAAGGGCGGGGGGAAAAGGACACCAAGGACTATTTCCTCGGCAACCGCAAGACGCCGGTCTGGGTGGGCACGCTCTCTTTCGTGGCCACCGAGATCAGCGCCATGACCATAGTGGGCATCCCGCCCATCGGCTACACCGAGAACTGGCAGTACCTGCAGTTCTTCATCGGCTCGGCGTCGGCGCGCGTGCTGATCGCCTTCTTCTTCATCCCGGCCTTCTACAAGTTCAACTGCACCACCATCTACGAGTTCCTCAAGCACCGCTTCGGCCCGCAGACGCAGTACGCCGGCTCGGCCTTCTTCTTCGTCACGCGGCTGTTCGCCTCCGGCGTGCGGCTGTACGCGGCGTCGCTGGCGGTGTCGGTGATCATGGGCTGGCAGCTCGGCTACACGATAGCGTTCTTCACGCTGGTCAGCATCGTCTTCATCGGCTTCGGCGGCATCAAGGCCGTGCTGTGGACCGGCGCTTTCGAGACCGTGATCTTCTACGTGGCCGGCCTCGCGGTGGCCGGCTACCTGGTGCTGCATATCGACGGCGGCCTGGGCGGGGCCTGGCAGCTGGCTTCGGAAGCCGGCAAGCTGTCGGTGTTCAACGTGGGCTGGGGCATGAAGGACCCGAACCTGCTGTGGGCGGCGGTGCTCAACGGCGTGTTCGGCTCGATGGCGGCCTTCGGCACGGACCAGGAGCTGATGCAGCGCCTGCTGACGCTGGAGACGCGCCGGGAGAGCCAGAAGACGCTGATCCTCACCATCTTCACCAGCTTCCCGGTGACCTGGCTGTACCTGGCCCTCGGCACGCTGCTGTTCGCTTTCTACGGGCAGAACCCGGCGCTGCCGCTGCCTGAGAACGCCGACAAGATCCTGTCGCATTTCACGGTGCACGTGCTGCCCGCCGGCCTGAAGGGCCTGGTGCTGACGGCGGTGGTGCTGGCGAGCATCGACTCGCCGCTCTCTTCGCTGTCGTCGTCGTTCATAACGGACATTTACCGGCCGCTGATAAAGCGGGAGGGCAGCGAGCGGCATTACCTGCTGGCCTCCAGGCTGAGCGTGCTGTGCTTCGGTCTGCTGCTGGCCGGCATAGCCTGGCTGTGCGCGGCGGGCTCTGGGCGCATGCTGTGGCTGGCTTTCAAGATCAACGGGGTGACGGCTGGCAGTCTGCTGGGCGTGTTCCTGCTGGGGCTGATGACCAGGCGCGAGGGCAACCGCACCAACGTCGCGGCCATGCTGTTCAGCGCGGCGCTGGCCGGGCTGGTGCTCTACCTCTCCGAGACGGGCCGCGCGCCCATCGGCTGGAGCTGGGTGATAGTCATCGGTACCGTCAGCACCTTCTCGGTGGCCTGGCTGCTGGCCCCGCTCGAAGCCAGGTTTAAGAAGTAGGCAATTACTGCACGGAGCCGCCGGCCACGGCACTCGCTCATAGAGCGTGCGCGGCGGAGGAGGGCCTGCGGTCCTCCGCCGGCGAAGAACTCGCCTCGCACACAGTGCTCGGCTCAGACATTCTTCGCCGCGGCCTTAATGATAGGCCGTCCGCTGCG
>PHAL01000013.1 GCA_002840355.1 Elusimicrobia bacterium HGW-Elusimicrobia-3
ACCCCGGGGGCCTCGCCGGTGAGCAGCAGCACATGGCGAAACCCCAGGCCGTGGAGCACCCGGGCCTCGGCTTCGATCTCGTCCAGGGTCAAGGTGCGCCGGGGGATGGCGTTGTGCACGTTGAACCCGCAGTAGGCGCAGGAGTTCGAACAGACGTTGGACAGGTACAGGGGGGCGTAGAGGAAGATATTGCGCCCGAAGCGCTGCACGGTCAGGCGGTGGGCGCGGGCCGCCAACTCTTCGAGATGCGGCTCCGCCGCCGGGGAGAGCAGGGCGGCAAATTCCTCCACCCCCAACCGCTCGGCGGCCAGGGCACGGGACACCTGCCGGGGAGAAGTAGCCTCGATCCGCGCCGCCACCTCGTCCGGCTGGTAGCGCGCCAGCACCTCGCCGAAGGCCACTTCAGTCCCTCAAAAAACCGGTCAGAGGGCTCGACGCCTCCGGCCGGTCGCGCTGGGGCCCCAGCCCCGCCAGGTAAGCCAAGCGCCCCGCCTCCACCCCTTTGCGAAAGGCCAGGCCCATGGCCCCGGGGTCCCGGGCCACCGCCAGGGCGGTATTCACCAGCACCGCGTCGGCCCCCAGCTCCAGCGCCTCGGCGGCGTGGGAGGGGGCGCCGAGCCCAGCGTCCACCACCACCGGCACCGTGGCCTGTTCGATGATGAGTTGCAGGCTGTCGCGGGTGCGCAGCCCCTTGTTGGTGCCGATGGGCGACCCCAGGGGCATCACCGTGGCGGTGCCGGCTTCGGCCAGGCGGCGGGCCTGCTTTTCGTCGGCTATGAAGGCCGCCGTGTAGCTGGCGGCAGCCGCTGCCAGGGCGGCGGCTGCCCTGCGCTGCGCCGCCGAGGGGGACGCGGGGATCTTTGTTTTCAGCGCGGCGCCAACGGCCTTCAGCCAGGCCGCGGTGGCATTGAAACCATAAGGCGCCGGGGCGGCCAGCCACTTGTAGCCGGCTTTGCTGAAAGCGGGCGCCATTACCGGGTCCGGCCCGGGCAACAGCTGCAGGCGTGCGGCCGCGGCGTCGGTGTAGAAATCCTCTCCTGCTGCCGCGGCTTTGACGCCCCGCTCACGCAGCAGCGCGGCCAGCGGGGCGGCGGCCGCCCCGAAGTTCACCAGGTTTACGTCGCAGGCGGGCCTGGCGCGGCGCTTTTTAAGGCGCGAGGCCATGTAGGCCGCGTGGGCCGCGGCCCGCCCGGGGCTGCCGTCGTAAAAGCTGTTATGGTCCTCTACCGAAATACAGACGTCCATCTCCAGACCGACCTGGCGCGCTATGCCGCGGGCGTCGGTGGCCAGCAGTATCGGCGAGCAGCCCAGGCCCAGGTCCAGCAGGCCGCCCCTGCCGGCTGCGCCGGCCGCGGCCCTGAGCGAGCGGCGCAGCTTTTCCCCGTCGCCGAACACGGCGTCCGCCATGGTGAAATCGGTGCTGGCCGCGCCGGGCGCGGAGATGGGCAGCGCCGGCGCCGCCGGCGAACCGGGCCGCGCGCTGAAGAGGCCCATGGCGCCGCCGGCCCCGCCGCTGAAGCGGCACTCCATGTCGCCGTGGTCCAGCATGCGCGAACCGGGCGCGGCCCAGGAGAGTTTGTCTCCGGTCTGGAAGATGAAGCGGTCCCAGCGGCCCATGCCCACGTCGGGGCAGGGGCTGATATGCGGGGCGGCCAGCGTGCTGTCGCCGGGGCCGCACAAGGCGGAGGCAGCGGCGTAAAAATCCTCGCCGCAGGCGAATTCGGCCAGCAGGGCCCGGTAGCGCAGGCCGGCCAGCCGGTCCGCGGCGGCCCCGAGGGCGGCCACGGTTTCCCTGGAGTGCTCGCCCCCGCCGGTAGCGGGCAGGGAGAGGGACCAGTCCGAGCGGCGTACCAGGCGCTCGCGCGAAGAGGCGGCCGGTTCGAAAATTACGCGGGCGGGGCCGGAAGGGGAATGCCAGACGCAGGCCAGGTTGCCGTCCTCTATGCCTTCGAAAGAGAAGCCGGCCCGCTCCAGTTGCCGGCCCGCGCCGGCCGCCGGCGAGGGCCGCGCCGGGGCGGCGCGCCGCCCGGCGGTCTCGCCGCCTGTGATGAAGGCTATGAAATCCTCGTCGGACAAGGGGCGGGGCGGAGAGGCCGGGGGCGAGGCCTTGGCTATGGCCGCCGTCAGGCGTGCCGCGCGAGCCGCGAAATCGCTGCGCGGGCGGGCCAGCGCCGCGGGCCGGCGCTCCTTCTCCGCCTCGTGCACGGCCGGGTCGGGCAGGGTGACGCCCAGCACGCGCGCGTTCACCGCGGCGGCGAAAGCCTGCGCCCGCTCCAGGCCGGCGGGATCCTTGAGGTTAATGGCGATGCCGGCCAGGTAGGGGCCGTTGCGCGAATAGTTATTGATCATGCGCAGCAGATTATTGGCCGCGTAGAGGGAGAGCGTCTCGCCGGAGGTGACCACTACCGCCTTGCGCGCGAAGCCGCGGCGCAGCGGGGCGGCGAAGCCGCCGCAGACCACGTCGCCCAGCACGTCGAAGACGGCCGCGCCGTACCCGCCGGCACGCAGCAGGTCCTCGTCGCGCATGGCGTCGAGCATGGAGCCTATGCCGGCGCCGGCGCAGCCCACGCCGGCCTGGGGGCCGCCCGCCTCGATGCAGTCCACGCCCTTAACCGGGGAACTGAAGACGCTGGCGGCCAGGCCCGAGCCGCGGCCTTCGCCGTGGGCGGAGCAGAAAGGAGGGATGCGCCGTCCCATCAGGGATAGCGTGGAGTCGCGCTTGGGGTCGCAGCCCACGTGCAGCACGCGGCCGCCCCGGGCGGCCAGCAGCGCGCTGACGTTGGCGGCCAGCGTGCTCTTGCCGATGCCGCCTTTGCCGAAGAAAACTACGGAATCCATTGGGTATAGGTTACAACAAAAAACAGGGCTTTATAAAGAGCCGGGCGCCCGTCGGCGGCGCGGCTTTTGCTATTATTAACAAGGCGTATGGAATATTTCGACGCGCACAACCACCTGCAATTATATACCGCGGACGCCGCGTTGGACGCGGCTATGGCCGCTGCCGCCGCTGCCGGCGTAACCGGCATGCTGTGCTGCGGCACCAGCCCCGACGACTGGGGCCGCGTGCTGGAGATCTCCTGCCGCTATCCCGGCGTCACACCCTGCTTCGGCCTGCATCCCTGGTTCGCCGGGGAGGACGGCTGGCAGGGCAGGCTGGAGGAGTTTTTGCGCCGCGTTCCAGGCGCCTGCCTGGGGGAGATAGGCCTGGACGCCGCTAAGGACCGCCCCGGCCAGCTGGAGGATTGTGCCGCGCAGCTGGAGCTGGCCCGGGCTTTCAACCGGCCGGCCGTGCTGCATTGCGTGCGGGAATGGAGCGAGGTGCTGGGGCAGCTGAAGAAGGCCAGGCTGCCGGCTTTCATGCTGCACGGCTACGGCGGCTCGCCGGAAATGGTGAAGGATTTCGCGGCCCTCGGCGGTTATTTCTCTTTCGGCGGCGCTATCGCGGATCCCGGCCGGGAGCGTCTGCGTGCCGCGCTGGCCGCCGTGCCGGCCGACAGGCTGCTGTTCGAGACCGAAGCGCCGGACGCCGGCGGCCCCGCGGGCGTAACGGCCGTGGTGGACGCCGCGGCCGCGGCGCTGGGCCGCCCGGCGGAGGAGCTCGCCGAACTTTCGGCCGCCAACGGCGGCAGATTCTCAAAAGGATCGATATGAGCGAAGACAGGCTGGCCCGCATCCGGCTGATGCTGGGCGAAGAGAAACTGGAGCGGCTTAAAAAGTCGTTCGTGGTCGTCGTCGGTATGGGCGCCGTGGGCAGCTACGCCGTGGAGGGCCTGGCCCGCTCCGGCGTGGGCCGGCTGCGCTTGGTGGATTTCGACGTGATCCGCGCCAGCAATATCAACCGTCAGCTCTACGCGCTGGGCTCCACGCTGGGCCGCCACAAGGCCGACGCCGCCGCCGAGCGGGTGCTGGACATCAACCCGCATTGCCGCGCCGAGGCGATGAACGCCTTCGCCGACGAGAAGACTTTCGAAGCGATACTGGAAGGCAGCCCCGACCTGGTAATAGACGCCATAGACTCGCTGGGGCCCAAAGCCGGCCTGATAGCCGCCACGGTGAAGCGCGGCCTGCCGCTGATAGCGTCCATGGGCGCCGCCCTGCGCACCGACGCCTCCGCCGTGCGGGTGGGCCCGATAAAGGAAGTGGCGGGCTGCCCGCTGGCGGCCAAGGTGCGCAATTTGCTGCGCAAGAGCGGCACGCATTTAGACTTTACCTGTGTTTATTCCACGGAGCCGGTGGGGGAACTGCGCAAGAAGCGGCAAGTGGATCCTGAAACCGAATTCTTCGAGCAAGGCCGCCGCCGCGCGGCGCTGGGCAGCCTGCCCACGCTCACCGGCATCTTCGGCCTTACCATCGCCAACGCGGCCATACAGCTGCTGGCCGCGGACAAAAAGTAAGAACGCCGGGTTACAGGCCGGGGAGCCAGTCGAGCAGGGCTGCTATAAAGCCGGGCTTGCTGAACATGCCGGCGCCGTGGCCGCTGCTCCCGTCCAAAAAATCACAGAGGAACTTTTTCTCTTTCGCCGCGTCGCGCAGGCGCAGCGAACTCCGCCAGGCGTACTGGTCGGTAGCGGCCGCGGCTATCAGCATTCCTGTCCGGATATAGGGCAGGCTTTGCACGCCGGCATAATCCAGCCCTGGCGAGAGCAGTATCACCCCGGCCGGCTTTACCGTTCCTTCGGCGGCGGCCTTCAGCGACAGGTTGGCGCCTATGCTGGCGCCGCAGAAGACCAGGCGCCCGGGAGCGTAGCCTTTCTTTTTCAGCCACAGAGCGGCGGCCTCGATGTCGCGGGAGGCTGCGGCCCAGTCGGCCCTGTTGAATCTGCGGTAGTCGGCCGGCCGGCCGCCGCAGGACTTGCTGCCGCCGTGGCCGCGCAGGTCCAGCGACAGGTAGCCGTGCTTGCGCCGCGCGGCGGCGGCCTGCAGCGGCCCCCACTCGCCCCTGTTGGAGCCGAGGCCGTGCGTGTTGACCAGAATATAGGAGCCTTTAGCCGGGGCGAGGAAGACCGCCTCTATGAGGCAGCCGTCGGCCGTGCGGAAGGTGACGGTGCTCTCCGCCGCGGCGGGCGCGGCCAGCGCCAGGCCGGCAGCCATCAACAGGTCGAACATGGAACCCCCTCGCGCGGCGGGGCCGCGCTAATCCTTCTCGTGGTGCTTCTTCCAGGTCAGCGCCAGCAGCACTATGGCCAGCACGCAGGAAACCAGCAGCATTTTGAAGCCGCCGTCCCAGCCGTATTTGTCCACCACGCGGCCGATACCGACCTCGGCGATGACCGCGCCGAACATGTAGCCGAAGAAGCCGGTGAAGCCCGCGGCCGTGCCGGCCGCTTTCTTGGGCACCATGTCCACGGCGCTGACGCCGATGAGCATCACCGGGCCGTAGATCAGGAAGCCGATGACGAACAGCGACAGCGAGTCCACCCAGAAGCGGCCCGCCGGGTTCTGCCAGTACACGTAAACGGCGATGGTCACGAATAACATGTAAATGACGGACACCGGGCCGCGGCGGCCGTGGAAGAATCTGTCCGACGCCCAGCCGGCCAGCAGCGTGCCGGGAATGCCGGCCCACTCGTAGACGAAGTACTGCCAGCGGGCCATGTCCTGCGGGCAGCCTTTCACCGCCGTCAGGTAGGTGGGCGCCCAGTCCAGCACGCCGTAGCGGATGACATAGACGAAGATATTGGCGATCGCGATGATCCAGAGCGGCTTATTGTTGAGCACGTGCTCGAACAATATCTCCTTGGCCGTCATTTCGCGCTCCGGGTCGGCCACGCCGGTGTCGGGATTGTCGCCGGTATGTTCCTCTATGGACGGCAGGCCGCAGCTCTGCGGCGTATCGCGCAGGAAAGTCGCTATCAGTACGCCCATGCCTATGGCCATCAGGGCCGGCACGTAGAAGATCAGGTAGAACGGCAGCTTGTTGTCGCCCAGGACGGCCGTCAGCCCCAGCACCGCCGCCAGGGCCAGCGCCCCGTTGATGATGGGGCCCACCACGCCGCCGCCGACATTGTGCGCCAGATTCCAGACCGCGAACTTGGTGCCGCGCTCGTCGTCGGAGAACCAGTGCGTCAGCGTGCGCGCGCAGGGCGCCCAGCCCATGCCCTGCGCCCAGCCGTTGACGAACCACAGCGCGGCCATGGCCCACAGCGAACCGGCCAGCGACGGGAACAGCAGGCAGACCGCGCCGGAGAGGATGAGGCCGGTGGCCATGAAATAGCGCGGGTTGGAGCGGTCCGAGACATTGCCCATCACGAACTTGCTCAGGCCGTAGGAGACGGCCAGGCCGGTGGCGATCAGGCCCACGTCGCCCTTGGAGAAGCCGTACTCGTTGATCAGGTAGGGCTTGGCCAGCGAGAAGTTCTTGCGCACCAGGTAGAAGCCGGCGTAGCCGAAGAAGATGGAGAGCATCACCTGCCAGCGCAGCGCCTTGTAGCGGGCGGCGTGGGCTTCCTTGGGCAGGCGTTCGATGTGGGCCGCGGGCTGGTAGATGGCTAGCAGTTTGGAGAGCATGTTGTCCTTTATTTAACCGGGGTCTCGCAGGCGCATTCAGCCTTGTCCTGCTCTTCGGCGCCGCCGAAGGAGAGGATGAAGTTCAGCGCCACGGCCAGCACGGTGCCGAAAGCTATGCCGGCGATGTTGAGGCCGTTGACGGTAAAGCCCTTTACGCCGAGGCCGGTGGCTATGATGATGGAGGAGCCCGCGATGATCAGGTTCTTATGCGAGCAGAAATCCACTTTAGCGTCCAGCCAGATCTTTATGCCCATCACGGCGATCAGGCCGTAGAGTATCACCGTAACGCCGCCCAGCACCGGGGCCGGTATGGACTGTATCACCGCGCCGAACTTGGGGCACAGCCCCAGCAGCAGCGCTATGCAGGCCGCGGCGATGAAGTTATAGACGCTGAACACGCGGGTGATGGCCATCACGCCCATGTTCTCGGCGTAGGTGGTCTGCGGCGTGCCGCCGCCCAGGGCCGACACGAAGGTCGCCGCCGCGTCGCCCAGGTAGGCGCGGCCGAGATGCGGGTTGAGGTCGCGCTTCATGTAGCCGCCGATGGCCTCTATGTGGCCCTTATTCTCGGCCACCAGCACCACGAACACCGGCGCTATCACCAGGATGGCCTGCCAGCTGAAGGCGGGCGCGGTGAAAGGCGGCAGGCCGAGCCAGGCGGCGTTCCTGATGGCCTCCAGGCTGGCCAGGTCTATAAGGCCCAGGGCGAAGGAGAGGGCGTAACCGGCCAGCACGCCGGTAAGGATGGGCAGCAGACGGATGAAGCCTTTGAGGTAGATGGAGACCGCCGAGGCCGTGACGAAAGTGACTCCGGCCACCAGCAGGCGGGTCGCGTCGTCCCGGGTGGCCAGGCGGAAGTCCTCGTTGAGGAAGTTGGCCACGGCTGAGGAGGACAGGTTGAGGCCGATGATGGCCACCACGGCCCCAGTCACGATGGGCGGCATCAGGCGGTCTATCCAGGCCGAACCCCAGCGCACGGTGGCGGCGCCGGCCAGGGCGTACAATACGGCCGCGCCGGCTATGCCGGAGAGAGCCAGCGGTATGTTCTCGGCCAGGCCGCCGGTCACGGCCAGCACCGGGCCGATAAAGGCGAAAGAGGAGCCGAGGTAACTGGGCACCTTGGCGCGGGTGACGGCTATGAAGATCAGCGTGCCTATGCCCGAGAAGAAAATGGCCGTCTGCGGGTTGAAGCCCATCAGGATGGGGGCCAGCACCGTGGCCCCGAACATGGCCACCACATGCTGCATGCCCATCGGTATCAGGCGGGCCAGGGGCAGCTTGTCCTCGGGGTAATAGAGCTTTTGCATGATTCAATAATAATATTAAAGGGCAACCACCGTAAAGCGATTTTGCCCCGCCTTGTACCTATATAGTAAACTTAAAGCGGGGTATGAAAAAGCTGATTCCGCTTCTTTTTTTGTTCGTTTGCGCCGCGGCCTGCCTGCCGCCGGCCAAGCCGCAGCCTGTCAGGAAGGAGGCTGCCGTACGCCTCAGCCCGGAGCAGGCTAAAAAAGTGGAGCAGCTGTACTACAAGGCCGTGGGCGCCTACAGCCGCAACGACATGGCCGCCGCCGACGCCCTGATAAAAGAGATACTCGCCATCAACCCCTCCCATAAACCCTCGCAGGAGCTGAGGAAAAAAGTACGCCTGGCCGTTAAAGCGAACTAAATCCCCCGGGGCCTATGAATATCAAACAGTACAGGGAGACCATAGTAAACGTCATCCTGGCGCTGTCGCTGGTCATACTGCTGGTCATTGCCGGCATCTCGGGCCTGATCCAGGAGTCGGCCAGGAACGCCGCTTTCGCGGCCATGGCGCAGCGGGCCGACATGTTCGCCGCCCGCGCCGGCGCCGCCCTGTTCCCGCGCACGGACCCATTTGCGCTGCATTTCCTGGTCAACACGGTCATGATGGACCCCACGGTGGGCTCGGCGGCCGTGCTGCGCCAGGACGGCACCATCCGCTCCCATTCCGACCCTGAAAAAATAGGCGAGACCGACGCCGGCAAAGAGAGCGAGGCTGCCCGGAGCGCCCGGACGCCGCTGCTGCAGGAGTTCCGCGACGCCGAGGGCAGGGACTGCTACTATTTCTCCAGCCCTGTCCTGGTGGGCAAGCGGCGCCTGGGCACGGCCGTGGTGGTAAGCACCGAGGACACGCTCGACGAGCTGCTCGGCCCTACCCGGCAGAAACTGCTCTTCATCTTCCTGGCCGCGCTGGCGGCCATACCGGTGCTGCTGCAGCTGCGCTACCTGCTGCGCGCCGAGCAGCGGGCGGCCGCCATGAAGTCGGCCATGATGCGCACCGTCAGCCACGAGTTCAACAACGCCATCACCGTCATCGACGCCGCCGTGTTCATGCTCAGCGAGACCGAGCCGGACAAGAGCAACGCCCGCCGCGCCGCCGTCTACGACACGCTTAAATTCGAGACCAAGTCGCTGGGCCGCTACGTCAAGAACATCCTCAACGAGGCCAGGATGGCGTCCGGCCGCTTCAGGCTGGAGAAGAAGGAGATAGCGCTGCGCGACCTGGTGGCCCCCGCCGTCTATTCGATGGAAGGCCTGATGCGCCAGAAGAGCGTCACCTTCCGGCTGGACATCACAGGCGGCCCGGTGCCGGTACTGGCCGACCAGGAGGCCATGTCGCTGGTGGTCTCCAATTTGATAGGAAACGCGGTAAAATACGTGCCGTCCGGAGGCAATGTGCTGGTGCGCCTCGGCCCGGACCAGGCCAACCCGGCGAACGTGCGCTTTTACGTGCAGAACAGCGGGCGCGGCATAGCGCCGGAAGATATCAAGAAGCTCAAGCAGGAGTTCTACCGCACCGAGGACGCCAAGGTCGCCGCTTCCGGCTTCGGCCTGGGGCTGCGCATCTCCAACGACATGCTGCAGCTGCACGGCAGCGAGCTGGAGATCAACAGCGAGACCGGCAAGTACTCGGCTTTCTCTTTCACGCTGCCCGCTGCGGAGCGGCAGGGGCCGCCGCCCGCGCCCGCTATGGCGCCGGCCAAGAAGAAGGGGAAGGCTTAGAATCCCAGCAAGTGGCGCAAGGCCAAGAGCGGGTGCCGGTACGCCATGCGCGGCCCGGCGTAGCGCATAACCTCGCGGACGCGATCACGCATGACGGGCGAGTAACAGTGCACGGGGCAGTCTTTGCAGGCGGGTTTGGGATGGCGGGGGCAGAGGCGCAGGCGCTCGGACGAGTAGTCCAATAGTTCGCGGCAGCCGGCGCAGAGCGCCCGCCCGCCGTGCCTGGCGCGGCAGTAGATAATCAGCAGCTTCTCTAAAGTTTCAAGTTCTGCGCGGTAGCTGCGTTTCATGCGGCCTCCGTGACTATCTTATAAAACTCGGGGCGGGAAAAATATATGGCTAACGACAAAAGGCGCGCCCGGCGCGACAGGCACGACTCGGTAGTAGAGATCTTCGGGGCCGACGGTCGGCTCGAAGGCACCGGCCGGCTGGCCGATTTCTCGGAATCCGGAGTTTCTTTCTCTTCGGAGGAGACCTTCCCGAAAGGCGAGAAGGTGAAGGCCCGCCTGCGCCTGCTGCACAAGGGCGTGCTGGACGTCTCCGGCGAGGTGGTCTGGGTGCGCGGCGAGGGCAAGCGCCGCCAGTACGGCGTCAAATTCGACACGGTGCAAAAAGTCTACCCTACCGGGGAGAAGTCGGCGTGGGAGTAAACAGGCCCGGCTCCGACGGCTCAGCCGCGGCCAGGGATATACTGCTGCTCTCTGCCTTCGAGGAGGCCAGGACCGCCGCGGCCGCGGCCGGCGTCGAGGTGATCGCGCTCAAGGGCGCGGCGCTGCTGGAACTGGGGTTGTACGCCCCAGGCGAGCGCGGCATGACCGACGCCGACGTGCTGGTGCGGCCCGCCGCCCTGAAAAAATTCGAGGAGATACTCGCCGGCCTGGGCTACCTGCCCATGCCCAACAGCGCCGACGCCTGGTACAAGCCGGCTCCGGGCGAGGCCCCGCCCGTGGTGCTGGACGTGCATACCGGCCTGTGGCATATCAAGAATACCGATGAGCTTTTCGACTGGGGCCTGGAGCCCGGGCCGTCCGGCCTGGCCCTTAATCTGGCGGACCTGTTCCTGCACGCCGCCGTGCACCCGCTGCTGCATCACGGCGAGCTGACGCCCCGCGCGCTTGAGGACTGCGCCCGCATAGCCCGCAGCGCGCCCGGCGACGGCTCCAAATTCTGGGCGCTGTGCGCCCGCAAGGCGGAAGTTTACGGCCTGCGCCCGGCCGTCTGGCCCGCCTTGTCCCGGCTGGGCCTGGCCGAGGGGCCGGCGCTGGAGGCGCTGCGGCCCCGCGGGGCCGAAAAAATAAAAGCGGCCCTCTTCGAAAAGGCCGCCAGGAAACATTCTGCCGCGCTGGAATATCTGCTGCCGGTGCTGCAGCGCCCGGCGCTGCTGGCCGGTTACGCCGTGCCCGACGAGCGCTTCATGCTGCGGCGTTACGGTTCGGCCGGCGCGGCCGCCTACGCTCTGCGGCCGCTAAGGCTGCTGCTCTCCCTGCTCGGCCGGCGCTAGGCCGCGCAGCAGCGTCACCATCTTCAGCATGCTCGAGAGCCGCTCCAGCCCGGGCGGCTTTATCACGAAATCGAAAGCGCCTTCCTTGACGGCTTTGGCCGCCATGTCGACGTTATCTATGCCGGTGATGAAGATGACGCAGGCGTTCTTGTTCTTTTCCAGGGCCTTGAAAGAGAACTCCAGGCCGCTGGCGCCGCGCAGGTAGATGTCGGTGATCACCACGTCGAAGGGTTTCTCTTCCAGCAGGGCCCGCGCCGATTCCGCGTCGTCCAGGCGTGTGACCTCGAAGTGAGGGAAAGCGCGCAGGATCTCCTCTACCCGGGCCACTACGTAGCCCTCTTCCTCTATGAAAAGCAGTTGTTTCTTGTCGGCCATGGCGGCTTACCAGTCCGTCCACCAGCGGGAAAGCTCCAGCCGCCCGGCATAGGCGGGGTTCATCTCTTCCAGTTCGGCGAGGGTGAGGCCCCGGTCTATGGAGACCAGCGGCTGCTCGCGCAGGTCGGCCAGCTGCGGCACGGCCTCGGAAAAATCGGGAGCCAGGGCTATTTCCACCACGGGCCGGCTGAGCAGGCCCCGGTTGATCTTGAGCACGCGGGCCGTCTCGCCGGTAGACAGCTTTACCATCGAGCCCGGAGGATAGATGGAGATGACGGCGATCAGCATCTTCACGGCCGAGGCGTTGAAGCCGCGGCCTTCCTTCTCTATCAGTTCTTTTACGGCCGCCGGGGGATTTATCGCCTCGCGCCAGGCCCTGGGGTGGGTCATGGCCTCGTAGGCGTCGGCGATGCTGATGATCTGGGCCAGCGGGTCCAGCTCCTCGCCGGTGGCGCGGTCGGGGTAGCCTGAGCCGTCGGCGCGCTCGTGGGTCTGGAGTATGATGCGGCGCGCGCGCTCCTTGATGCGGTGGTCCAGGTCCACGATGCGGTCGAGTTTGGCGGCGCCGGCTTCGGCGTGCAGCGACATCTCGGAGAAATCCCCGTCGTCGAGGCGGCCGGCCTTGTTGTAGATGGGGGCGTATTCGGTCATGCCGGCGTCGTGCGCCATGGCGCAGAAGCCGAGCAGGCCCAGTTCCCGGCTGTCCAGGCCGCCCTCCAGGCCCATCGCCAGCGACAGGATGAAGGTGTTGAGGGTATGGCCGCGCAGGTAATCGTCGGCGGTGGAATAGACGGTGCAGCCGAGGAAAGCGGGGTTATTCTTTAACGTCTCGGCCGTCAGCGCCGTGGCCGCGAGCACGGACTCGTACTTTTCGCAGTAGGGCTGGTCCACGGCCTTGAGGAAAGCGATGGCCTGTAGCATCAGCCGGGAGTAGAGTTCCTTGGCCTTGGCCTCGGACTCGTGAAAGGGGACTTGCGGCAGCGGCTGGGGCTTGGGGGCGGCCTGCCTGGCCGGTTCGGGTGCCGGCCTGGGCGCGGGTACGGCTTCAGGGGCCGTCTCTTTCGCCGGGGGAGGCGCGGGCGCGGGTGCCGGTGGCGTTACGGCGGGGGGCGCCTCACGGCGCGGCTGCGCGGCGCGCGAGTCGCTCTCGGCCGCGGCCTTTATCTTTTTAAGGTCTGAGAACCGCATAGTAATATTATAACGGAAGGGGATTAAATAAAGATTGCGGAATAATTAAACCCGCGCGGGCCTAGAGCTTCTTTTCGAAGACGCGGTACTTGCGGTAGACGCGGCCGCCTATGGCCTCTATCACGCTGTTGATCTGCGCGTTGTCTTCCAGTGTCCAGGACATCTCGCCGTAGACCCACTTCATCTTCTGCCCGGCCTCGAAGCCCTTCTTTATCAGCAGCATCTCCAGGCCGCGCCCCCGGAATTCTTTTTTTACGCCCAGCGTGAGCATGCGGCCGGCCCGCATCTTGAAGTACAGGCGGTACAGGAAAGGCAGCAGGGTCAGCGGGTTCAGGCTGCCGCGGGCCGCCTTCAGGGGGATGTTGAGGTCCGGCAGCAGCAGCACGAAGGCGGCCGGCTTGCCGTCCACGTCGGCGAAATAGAGGTATTCGGGCTTGAGCACCGGCTTCATGGCCGCGGCCATGTCGTTGAACTCGGCGTCGGACATAGGCACGAAGCCCCAGTTCTTCTCCCAGGCGGAGTTGTAGATCTCTTTGACTTCGGCGATGGCCTTGTCCAGGCCGCCCGCGTCCACGTGGCGGACCTTGATGTCCTTGCCGCGGGTGAGGCGCTGCACGATCTTCTCGAAGCGCTCGCCGAAGCCGTGGGCCACTTCCACGCGGAAAGCCAGCAGGTCCCTGGCCTTGGAGAAGCCGGCCGACTCGGCCAGCCCCAGGTAATACTCGGGGGTGTAGGGCATCATCACCATCGGGGGGCCGTCGAAGCCCTCCAGCAGCATGCCGCAGGTCTCGTTGGTGGAGGGGTTCACGGGGCCCACGGCCGAGTCCATGCCCTTGGACTTGAGCCAGGCGCCGGCGGCGGCGAACAGGGCGTTCGCGACTTCCTTGTCGTCCTCGCAGTCGAAGAAGCCGAAGAAGCCGGTGCGGTCGCCGTGAAAATTATTGTGCGCCTGGTTGACGATGGCGGCCACGCGGCCTACGGGCTTGTCGCCGCGCCAGGCCATGAAGAGCTTGCGTTCGCCGTGGCGCCAGAACGGGTGGCCCGTCTCCAGCAGGTGGCGCACGTCCTTCTTCAGTTCGCCTACCCAGTGCGGGTGGTCTTTGAAGAGGCTGTAGGGATAGTCTATGAAGACGCCGAGGTGCTTTTCGGAGATTTCCCGAATTTCCAGTGACATAAATTGAGGCGGTGCGGGTCCGGCCGCTTACTTCACGGCGGCGGCCGGCTTCTTCTTCAGGACTTTCTTGATGCAGGTCTCGAAGATGTCCAGCGCGCGGTCCAGCTGTTCCCTGGTATGGGTGGCGGTGGCCACTACGCGCAGCATGGCGCGCTTGGGCGGCACCGCGGGGCTTACTACCGGGTTGGTGAAGAGGCCGTGGTCGTAGAGCATGCGCCAGAGCATGAAAGTCTTTTCGTTGTCGCCGATGATGACGGGGATGATGGGGGTCTGCGTCTCGCCGGTGTTGAGGCCCATCTCCTTGAAGCGCTTCATCAGGTAGGCGGCGTTGTCCCACAGCCGCTTGATGCGCTGAGGTTCTTCGGTAATGATGTCGAGCGCCTTGGAGATGGCGGCCACGGAGGCCGGCGGCAGGGAGGCCGAGAAGATCATCGAGCGGGAGATGTGCTGTATGTAGTGGAGGATGTCCGCGTCGCCAACCACGAAGCCGCCCACGGAGGCGAAGCTCTTGGAGCAGGTGCCGACCACCAGGTCCACGTCCTTGTGGGACAGACCGAAATGCTCGATGGTGCCGCGGCCGTGCTTGCCCAGCACGCCGGTGGCGTGCGCGTCGTCCACCATCAGGCGGGCGCCGTGGCGGCGGCAGACCTTGGAGATCTCGGGGATGGGGGCGATGTCGCCTTCCATCGAGAAAACGCCGTCGACGATGACGAGCTTGCCGTGGTTGGGTCCTATTTCCTTGAGCACCTTTTCCAGGTCCTCGGGATTATTGTGCCTGAAGCGGCGCAGCTCGCCGTGGGAGAGGCGACAGCCGTCGAGGATGCTGGCGTGGTTGAGTTTGTCTACGATGGCGAAATCGCCCTTGCCCACCAGCGCTGAGACGACGCCGAGGTTCATCTGGTAGCCGGTGGCGTAAATGAGGGCGGCTTCGCGGCCTTTGAACTTGGCCAGCTTGGTCTCCAGTTCGGTGTGGAGAATGGTGTTGCCGTTGAGGAATCGGCTGCCGGCCACGCCGGTGCCGAATTTCTGCACCGCGTCGATGGCGGCTTTCTTCATGCGGGGGTCGTTGGCCAGGCCCAGGTAATTGTTGGAGCCGAACATGATGAACTTCTTGCCCTTGATCGTGATCTCGGGGGCCTGTTCGCTCTCAAGTTCCTTGAAATAGGGATAGATGCCGGAGGCGATGAGTTGTTTTACAATGTGGAAATTGCGGCACTTGTTGAAAATGTCGGTCATATTGTCTTGATATTTTATTATATTGGGGGGCTGCTTGGGCTAAAATAATGGAGTATTTTACTTCTTGCTGAGTTTCGCGGCCAGACCGGTGGTGGAGCGGCCCTTCAGCAGGGGGATCAGCGCCACCCGGCCGGCATATTCGGCCCCGACCACGGTGGCGTTGCGGTAGTCTGCGCCCTTGACCAAAATGTCCGGGCGCAGGGCTTTTATGAGCTTCAGGGGCGTGTCTTCGGAGAAGACCACCACGGCGTCCACAGCCGCCAGGGCGGCCAGCACCACGGCGCGGTCCCCCGCTTTGTTGATGGGGCGGGAAGGACCTTTGAGTCGGCGCACCGAGGCGTCGGAATTGAGGCCCAGGAACAGGAAATCCCCCAATGAACGGGCTTTTTCCAGCGAGTAGACGTGGCCGGCGTGCAGCAGGTCGAAGCAGCCGTTGGTGAAAACGGCCGTTTTACCGCTTTTCTTCAGGGCGGCCCGCAGGGCGGCGGCCCGCTTTACCGAAACTATCTTGCCGGCCGTGCGCATCAGGCTGCCTTTACGGATTCGGCGGGGGCCAGCAGGCGCTCCATGAAGCCGGTGTCGGTCTTGCCGGCCTGGAAATCCGGGCTCTCCACTATCAGCTGGTGGGCGTCTATGGTGGTTTTCACGCCCGTTACCTTGAATTCGGCCAGCGCGCGGCGGGAGCGCTCCACCGCCATCTCGCGGGTGGGGGCCCAGACTATCAGCTTGGCCAGCATGCTGTCGTAATAGATGGGCAGATTGTAGCCGGCGTAGACGTGCGTGTCCACGCGGATGCCGGGGCCGCCGGGCAGCATCCATTCTTCTATGCGGCCCACGGAGGGCGCGAAGTTGCGGCTGAAATCCTCGGCGTTGATGCGGTGCTCGATGGAATGGCCCAGCAGCGGCACGGTGTGGCCGCCGGTGTAGGTCAGCTTCTCTCCGGAGGCGGCCAGCAGCTGTTCGCGCACCAGGTCGAAGCCGGTCACGCACTCGGTCACCGGGTGTTCCACCTGCAGGCGGGTGTTCACTTCCATGAAATAGAACTCGCCGGTCTGGGTGAGCAGGAACTCCACGGTGCCCACGCCCACGTACTTTGCCGCCTCGGCCAGGTCCACAGCCGCTTTTTCCAGCTTGGCGCGCAGTTTTTTGTCCACGGCGGGGCTGGGGGTCTCCTCCACCAGCTTCTGGTGGCGGCGCTGTATGGAGCAGTCGCGCTCGGGGAAAGCTATCACGTTGCCGTGCGTGTCGCGGGCGAACTGCACCTCTATGTGGCGGGGCAGCTCGATATATTTTTCAAAGTAAACTTCGCCGTTGCCGAAGGCGGCTTTGGCTTCGCTGGAGGCCATGTTCATCTCGTTGGCCAGCTGGTCCGCCGAACGCACTATGCGTATGCCCTTGCCGCCGCCGCCGGCGGCCGCCTTGATCATTATGGGGAAGCCGATCTTGGCCGCCGCGGCGGCCGCTTCCTTCACGGAGACGCAGTCCTTGGTGCCGGGCGTCACGGGTACGCCGGCCTTTGTCGCCATCTTGCGGGCCTCGGACTTATGGCCGAGCTGCTGTATGGACTTGGGGGAGGGCCCGATGAAGGTAATGCCGTTGTCGCGGCAGGCGGCGGAGAACTCGGCGTTCTCGCTGAGGAAGCCGTAGCCGGGGTGTATCGCGTCCGCGCCGGTGACCTTGGCGGCGGAGATGATGGCCGGGATGCTGAGGTAGCTTTCCTTGGCCATCGCCGGGCCTATGCAGACGGCCTCGTCGGCCAGGCGCACGTGCAGCGACGAGCGGTCGGCTTCGGAATAGACCGCCACCGAATCCACGCCGAGTTCGCGCAGCGTCCTCATGACGCGCACGGCTATTTCGCCGCGGTTGGCGATCAGAACTTTTTTAAACATGTTTCCTCCACTGAATGTAAGGCGGCGGAGAGCCGCGCGCCTACGGGTTCCGCCCCCTGGGGGCGGCGCCCGGCGGGGGCGGCATGGGCGGAGCTTTTTCCACCTTGGCCTTGCCGGTCCACAGGTTGATCAGGAATATGAACACGTCCTGCGTTTCCGGTTTCCGCGTCTGCAAATTGTATCTTTCCTCGCGCAGGAAGACCCGGTACTCCGGGCCGGTCACGTGCACCGCCAGCCATTCGTCCCTGGGCAGCAGCCGCGTGTTCCTGGGGCCCAGGCGGCGCTTAATTTCCTCGAGCTGCAACCTGCGCGCCTCCCCGATGGGGGGCATACCCTGCTGGAAGCGGGACTTCTGGGCGAAAGACACCGCGTCGCCGCCGGCGGCGCCGCTCATATAGCGCAGGCGCTTCTTCGCCTCGTCCCTGGCCGGGTTCTGCGTGCAGATATCTTCGGCCGTCATTACTTCCTGCAGGGCCCTGTCGTACTCTTTGAGGTAAATATAGGCGTCGGCGCGGTTCAGGCGCACCGGGCAGGCCTCGTCGGAGGTGATGCCGGGCCATTTCAGCAGCTTCTCGTATTCGGCCAGCGCCACGCGGTCGCGCTGCAGGTAGCGCAGGCTGTCGGCGTAATGCGACTGGTACTGGAACAGGTCCTTGCTGGTATAGCCCACCGGGTAGCTGGCCACGCTGTCGAGGGTGCGCTTGCAGGACTCGGCGGCTTTCTCGTAGAGGCCCATAAAAAACTCCACCTCGCAGAGGTAGGCGGAGGTGCGCGGGTCTATGGGGTCGGTCAGGTAAAGTTTTTGGGCCAGGAAGAGCGCTTGCGGCAGGTCCTGGCGCTTAATGGCGTCGTCTATGGGCTGGAACAGGATCCAGATATAAGGCCTGGTCCAGCGGTTATGCTCGCGCACGAAAGAGATGTAGTCGTTCTTCCACTCGCCGTCGCCTTCCTTGAGCTGGTAGCGTATCATCGCGGCGGTGTCGGTCATCGCCATCACCTGCACGTCTTTGAACTGCCAGACGGGGGCCTTGGCGTAATAGTCCTGGCTGTTGCGGACATAGTCGCTCATCGTGCAGGCGGCCTTGGAATTGGTGGAGAGCAGGTCGTAGGCTTTTTCGAACTCGCCCTCGGAGATGTTGGTCAGGTACGACTTGGCCGTCATCACCAGGCGCAGGCGGGGCAGCGACGGGGCCACTATCATGTAGAGTATGCCCAGCAGTACGGCCGACAGGAAAGCTGTGATCACGGGGCCGGCCAGGCGCTTCATCAGCGGCGGGCGCGCCTGCTTGGGCAGCGGGCCCTGGGCCGGCAGGCGGGCGGAGTCGGGGCTGAAGGCGCTGGTCACCTTGGCGGGCGGCGCCGGCGGCGTTTTGGGCGCGGGCCCGGGCGGCGGGGGGGGCGCGGCCGGAGGCGGGGGTACCGCTTTGCTCCGGAACGAGGTGGCGCGGTCAGCGACGGTGTCCTGTATGGATTCCATCTCCACCTTGAAAGGGGGGGGCGCCGCCTGCTCGGGCTGCGCTTCCGGCGAGGGACCGGGCGCGGTCTTGGGCGGGGGCTGCAGCGCCAGCACGGCGCCGCACTGGTCGCAGTAATTCTTCTCCACCGAGTTGGCAAAGCCGCACTCGCCGCAAACCTTCTCCAGGCGCGTGTTGCACTTTAGGCAGGTGTCGCCCAGCATGTTCGGCAGGTAGCCGCACTTGGGGCATTTTATTATCGAAGGCTTTGCTGTCATTTTTTGCCGCGTGCTCCGGGTGGCCCGGCCGCTTGGCCGGGCTCAGGCTTCCTCGCGCTTAGCGGGGTTCGAAGAAGAAGAGGGGCTGGCCGTATTCCACCGGCTTGCCGTCCTCTATGGAGATGATCTTGAGCAGGCCGTTGGAGGGGGCCTCGACGCTCTTGAAATCTTTGCCCACTTCCACGACGCCCAGTTCCTGGCCCCGCTTCACGGCGGAGCCTTCCTTGAGGTGGTTCGTCTTGCCCGGGCGGGCGAAGCGGAAAATGCCAATATAGGGGGCCAGCACCGGCTCCATAGAGGAGGCGATGGTGGCGCTGTGTTCGGGGTTATTGTTGATCTTGAGGCTGATCTTCTCGTCGCCGTTCTTCCAGGTGATCTCTTCCAGGTCGGTAGTTTCCATCCACTTCGTCAGTTTGGTCAGGGTTTTCACGTCCATAGAACCTCCGTAAATTTTAAAGTCCCGCTTCCGACGGGTCAAAGGCCTGCGGCAGCAGGCGGCCGGCGCGCGTGCCGGTGATCTTGGCCGCTTTCGCCTTGGGGTGCCAGTCCACGTAGAAGACCGGCGCGTCCTTGGGGGCGAATTCTATTATGACCTGGCGGCAGGCGCCGCAGGGCTTGGCCGACTTGGCGGAGACGGCGAGGGCCATCACCTTCTTCTCGCCGGCGCTGACGGCCTTGAAGATGGCTACGCGCTCGGCGCAGATGGCGAGGCCGTAGGAGGCGTTCTCAACGTTGCAGCCGGTGTAGATGGCGCCGGATTCGGTCATTACGGCGGCCCCTACCGGGTAATGGGAGTAGGGGCAGTAGGCGTGCCGCTGCGCCTCTTTGGCCGCTTCGATAAGCCTGGTCTTCCAGCCGGGGCTCTTTTTCTGAACGGGCTTTTTAGGCATTGTTTACCCCAGTATCAGCTTGAGTTTCTTGTACGTCGCGGCCGGGAAGTTCTCTTTGTGCGTCAGCAGGGAGTTCTTGATGAACTCCGGGCAGCCGCCGCGGCAGCCGGCCTTGGCCACCAGCGGGATGATCTTCACGAGCAGGCGGCGGATATTGTGGATATTCTTGGTCATGGTCTCGGAGACCTTGTGCTGGTCCACTTCCTCGCCTTCCTTCCAGCAGTCGTAGTCGGTCACCAGGGAAACCGGCGCGTAGTGGAAGCCGGCCTCGCGGGCCAGCTTGGCTTCGGTGGCCATCGTCATGCCGATGATGGAGTAGCCCATCTTGCGGTGGAACTCGGACTCGGCCTTGGTGGAGAAGCCGGGGCCTTCCATGCAGCAGTAGGTGCCGCCCTTGTGGGCCTTGATGCCGAGCTTCACGGCCTCTTTATACATCATGTCCGAGATGTTCATGCAGAAGGGCTCGGCCAGCGGGACATGGCCCACTATGCCGTTGCCGAAGAAGGTGGAGGGGCGGCCCTTGGTCTGGTCCACGAACTGGTCGGGGAAGACGAAATGGGTGGGGGGCAGCTCCTGGCGCAGGGAGCCGACGGCGCTGGCCGAGATGATGGTCTTTACGCCTATGGACTTGAGGGCCCACATGTTGGCCCGCTGGTTTATCTCGCCCGGGAGCATGGCATGCCGGCGGCCGTGGCGGGGCAGGAAAGCCACCCGGATACCGGCCAGGGTGCCGAGGATGATCTTATCAGAGGGGTCGCCGAAAGGGGTTTTTATCTTTATTTCTTTTAAAATCTTGAGTTCTTCCATCGCGTAGAGGCCAGTGCCGCCTATAACGCCTATTTCCGCCAGTACTTTGTTAGCCATTGTAGCTCCTTGCCTTATATGGGAACGACTGCAGCGGCTGCCCGGAAAATGGGAAACCGCCATTATTAAGTATTTTATAATAAATAAAGGTCGAAAACACTAGAAATACTTGCGCAGGGAGGCGTAAAAAGAGCGGTCGTATAAGCCGAATTCAGAGGCCGGGGAGGCGGTTAAGCCGTTAAAGCGGGCTCTCCGCCCCGAGGGCAGCAGGGCGCCGGCCCCCAGGTAGAGGTTCTCGGCGGCGTTCCAGTCCAGCGACGGCGTGGCGTAAAAAGAGCCGTCTCCCAGGTTCGCCATCACGGCCAAGCCGGCCGAAACCAGCGCCGAAACCTGGGCGCCGGCCCCCGCCGCCAGGTAATGGCGGCCCAGCAGGTAGACATTGGCCTCCCGGTAGGCGGTCCTGGCCGCCCTGGCGGCATAGCCGGAGGGCGCCGCCGCCCCGGCCCCGTTGTAGTGGTACTCCAGCCAGGCGTCGGTGCCGCCCAGCAGGTCGAAAACATATTCCGCCCCGGCCGTAAGCCGGTCGAAGTCCTCGCCGGGGTTCCTGTCGCCGAACCTGCCGGCCCAGACCCGGGCGGCCTCGGCCCGCAGCATGGCCCCGCCCAGGTGGCGCTCGATGTCGGCGCCGGCCATCAAATTTCCGCGGAAGGCCGCGGCCAGCAGGGTAAGGTCCGCGCCGCCGAGCCGGCCGCGGCCGCGCAGAAAGCCGGCCCCGGTTCCGGAGACCCAGCGCCTGCCGGGCAGCCAGCCGGCGTCGAATTCCCCCATTTCGCCGTTAGGGGTCTTGAGGCGCAGGGCGTCCACGCCGCGCCGCTCCTCGGTGTCTATGGTGCCGAAAGGGTAGGGAGCCAGGATGTCGGTGGGGTTGACCGCCCGGCCGGAACCGAAAGCCAGGGGCTGTCGGCCGGCGTACAGGTCGAAGGCCGCGGGGGACCAGGTGAGGAAGGCCCGGTCCAGGTTCTGTATCAGTACGGAGGGTTTGCGCGCCCCGCCCGAGGCGGGGGAGAGGAAGGGTTCCGGGTCCGAGACCCGGTAATCGTTGCGGGCCGTCAGCGGCCGCGCCGCGGCGAGTTCCGACGGTCTGGCGGCGTAGACCAGCTCATAGGCGGCCTCGGCCTTGAGGCTGCCGGCGCTCCAGTAGGTTTTCAGCCTCAGTTTGTTCTCCGAAGCTGGGTAGGGGCCGTTTGGCTGCGGCGCCGGGACATCGCGCGCATTGACCGGCTCTACGGCGTAGGCGTAGGTCTTGAAGTAGCCCTTGAGCGAGAAGTCACCGCCCAGCGCCGGGGCGGCCAGGCAAAGAGGGAGCAGGAGGGCCAGGGTTTTCATTTCAGGGTGTCGGACTGCACGCGGCCGTCTTTGAGCGTGATCAGGCGCGAGGATTTATCCATTATCATGCGGTCGTGGGTGGAGAAGACGAAGGTTATGCCGCGCCGCTCGTTGAGTTCCTTCATCATGTCCATCAGGGCGGAGCCGGTGGCCGAGTCCAGGTTGGCGGTGGGTTCGTCGGCGAGGATGAGGTCCGGCTCGGGCACCATGGCCCGGGCTATGGCGACGCGCTGCTGCTGGCCGCCGGAGAGCTGGGAGGGGAAGCGGTTCCGCTTGCCGCCGAGGCCTACCTCTTCGAGCACGCGGCGCACCCGCTCGGCGCGCTCGCCGGGCGCCATGCCGCGCAGCAGCAGCACGTACTCCACGTTCTCGCCCACGGTGAGCACGGGTATCAAATTGTAGGCCTGAAAGATGAGGCCGATATGGTCGCGGCGAAAATCGGACAGCTCGCCCTGGCTCATGGCGCCTATCTCCTTGCCGGCCAGCCGCACCCGGCCGGAGGTGGGCAGGTCGAGGCCGCTGACGAGGTTGAGCAGCGTGGTCTTGCCCGAGCCGCTGGGGCCGGCGATGGCGGTGAACTCGCCGCGCCGCACGGCCAGGTCCGTCGGATGCAGGGCGTGCACCTTCACCTCACCCTCGGCGTAAGTCTTGGTGACCCCTTTAGCTTCGATGACGAATTCTTTTTCCATAGCATTTCCTGTAATACTGAATGTTAGGCCGAGCGTGGCGGCGAGGGCATGCCTTCTACGGGTACGCTCGGCCACACCGTGGCCTCGCTCTTTCGCTACGGCTCGGCGCTACGCAAGCCTCGCCTCCGCGAGGCCCCTCCGAAGGCAAGCCCTCGCCGTCACTCCATCCCTTGGCGCCATTCATAGACTTTTCCTCATGGCTTTTATGGGGTTCATGCGGGCGGCGTAGAGGGCGGGGTAAAGGCTTACTATAAGAGTAAAGAGGAAAAGGGCCGCGGGGTAGAGCCAGTACTGGAGGGGGCGGAACTTGGGGCGGATGGGTTCCAGGATAGTGACGCCGGCGAAGTCCACGCCGGTGTAGTCCAGGCCGTAGATGCCGGTAATATGCGAGGCCAGCCAGCCTATGGCCATGCCCACGGCCGCGCTGAGCAGGGCCAGCACGGCGGCCTCGGCGACTATCATCAGCGCCATGCGCCCGGGCCTCGTGCCCACGGCGCGCAGCACGCCGAACTCGAACATGCGCTCGTAGAGGGACATGAAAAGGGTGTTCGTGATGCCCAGCGCCACGATGCCCGACAGGATGACGGCGGTGATGAAGATGCCGAAGGCCGACATGCCGCGCGCGGCGCCCAGCTCCGGCACCAGCTGCGGCCAGCCCTGCGCCTCGTTCGCGCCGCCGCCGTAGTCGGCCCAGAAAGGCAGCGAGGCGTCCTCGGCGTGGTCTATGTTTCCGAAGGCCACGGCGATCTCGTGGAAATTGCCTCCGAGGTTTAGAAGTTCCTGCGCCTTGGCCAGGCGGATAAAGGCCAGGTTCGAGTCCATCGCCCGCGAGCCGGTGTCCAGGATGCCGCCCACCCGGAACATGGCCTGGGCCAGATCGCCGCCGCCGGCGGCCGCCGCGGTGACCACCAGCTTGTCGCCGAGCTCAACCTCAAGCGTGGCGGCCAGGGCCGCGCCTATTACAATAGCGCCGGGTTCGCCGGCCAGGTAATCGCCGGCTTTAAGCGCGCGGTCCAGGCGCGAGACGCCCCGCTCGGCGGATGGTTCTATGCCGTACAGCATCACGGAGGCCGAGTTGGACGGCGAGGCTATCATCGCGAAAGTTACGGTGCGCGGCGCGGCGCCGGCTACCAGCGGGTCGGCGGCCAGGCGCGCCAGCAGGGCCGGCCCGCCTTCCACAAAAAGATCCGCGTCCATCGTGTCGGTAAAGCCGCGGCGGTGCACCTGCGCCTGGCCCATGAAAGTGCCGGTGGCGGTGTCGACTATGCCGGAGAGCATGCCCACCGATAGCGCGTCGGTGAAGATCAGCGCGGCCAGGCCCAGCCCGACGGCCAGCGCCGCGAGGCCGGTGCGGCGCTTGTTGCGCAGGTTGTTGCGCCAGGCCAGTTTCAGGTAGAAGTTCATCTGCTCCCCAGGGCCTTCACCGGCGTTATCCGGGCGGCCTTCAGCGCCGGGAATATCCCTACGATCAGCGCGGCGGCCAGCACGGTGACGGCCGGCTGCGTGAAGGTGCGCGCGGTCACCGCCGAGAGCATGCGCGTGAACTTTACCCCGCCGTAACTGACGGGGTCGGGTATGGGGATGCCGGTGCCGGACAGGTAATGGTTCAGGCCCAGCGAGGCCAGCGCTCCGGCGGCGCAGGAGATCAGGGCCAGCAGCATCACCTCGGCCATGATCAGCCGGAAGATGGCGGCCGGCCGCGTGCCCAGGGCCTTGAGCACGCCGTATTCCCGCGTGCGCTCCAGCACGGCCATCAGCAGCGTGTTGAGCACGCCCACGGCCACGATGGCCATGATGATGAGGTTGGTGATGTCGCCGCCCTTCTTGTCGAGCAGCATGGCCTGGTAGAATTCCTTCTCGGTCACCTGCCAGGGCTGCACGTCGAGGCCCGGGTCGGCCAGCGCGGCGGCGGCCAGCGCGGCGTCCTCGCGCGCGGCGCGGTAGTCGGTGAAGACCAGCGCTATCTCGTGGGCGCGCCCGCCCAGCGCCAGGAACTCGCGGGCCGTGTCTATGTGCATCAGGCACCAGGGGGCCTCGAAGGCCGACTCGGTGGCCGACAGCACGCCCGCCACGCGGAAATTGTCGTTGGCGACGGAGCCGTCGGCCCCCTGGCCTATCAGCGAGAACTCGTCGCCGGTCTTTATCTTCAGCGCCGAGGCCAGCCGCGCGCTGATCACCACGCCAGGCGAGGCGGCGTCGGCCACGAAGGCGCCGTCGGCCAGCTGCGTCTCCAGCCGCATTGCGGCGCGCTCCCTGGCCGGGTCTATGCCCATCACCTGCGTGCCCACGGTCTTGCTGCCGGCGAAGGCCAGCGCAGGCGCGTAAACCCGCGGGGCCCAGGCTTTCACTTCCTTCAGGCCGTCGAGCACCCGCCCGGCGCGGCCCATGTCGGAGACGGCGCGGTAGAGCGAGGGTTTTTCCAGGTAGCCGGCGGCGTGCACCTGCGCGTGGCCGGTGCGGCTGCGCGTGAACATGTCTATGATGGAGCCGTAGGTGCCTTCGGAGAGGCCGATGGTGGCCGAGAAAAGGACGAAGCCGCCGGCCATCATCAGGCCGGTCAGCAGCGAGCGCCGCCGGTTGCGGAAAACGTTGCGCAGCGCCATCCGGAGGGTGAGCATTATTTTGCCGCCGTGCGCTGCAGGTTGCGCAGCGTGAACGTGTCGCCCGGCAGGGCGCCGTCGAAGCTGGCGTCGAGGTAGCGTATCGTGGTGCTGTGGCCGGCCTTGGAGAGCGGTATCATGCGCATGACGCGCGGCATGGTCCTGCCGCCCAGCGGGGCGATGTCGGAGAATTCCATGGAGCGCTGCCGGCGGCCTTTCTCGTCGTAGTAGTCCTCGCGCAGCGGCAGCAGGTCGGCCTTGCGGATGACCAGCTCTATGCTGCCCCAGAGCGAGACCGTCTCCGCCCGGGGTTTGAGGCGGATATAATGCAGGGCCGGGTCGGGTTTCTCCGGGGAGAAGAACTCGCCGTGGTAATCGTCCATCAGGGTGCTTTCCTTCACCAGGTCGTCGTTGGTGAAGTCGGAGCCCATCCACGAGCCCATCATCATCGACGGCGGCACTTTCATCACCTTGTTGATCTTTGGGAAGTAGTTCCACATCTCTCCGCCCTTGCGCAGGGTGGCGGCGCCGGCGTCGCGGGCCGGGGCCTTGACGCGGATGAAGGTCTTGTCCAGGCCCTCGGTCCAGAAATCCATGGCCAGGGTGCGGCGCCAGTCCGGGGTCACCACCTCCATCTCTATGCGCGCCCAGGAGCGGGAGCTGCGGTAGAGCCGGTCCACCTTCTCCAGCAGCGCCCTGACTTCGGGCGAACTTCGCCTGGGAGCGGCGGCCGGGGCGCCCGGGGCGGCGGCGGGCAGCAGCAGGGCCAGGAGCAGCAGGGCGGCTTTCTTCATAAGGCCATATTACAAAAAAATCCGGGCTCCCGGCCGGGATGGCGCAGCCGGCGGGCCCAACGCGGCGGTATTTTTTTGTAAACTATCGGTTTAATTATATATGGCGAAGAATAAGAGAAAAGAAGCCGCGAGGCAGGCCGCCGTTCCCGCTCCCGCCGGTTTTCGCGCCGCGGCCTGGCTGCTGCCCGCCGCCGCCGCCGTCTGGACGCTGGTGGTGCTGTTCAATTACAAGGCTCAGAATATTTTCTTCCGCCTGAACCCTTTCGACCCGCCGCTCTGGCTGGCCAACCTGAACCGGGCCGGGGCGCTGCTGCAATACCTCCCGCAACTGGGCCTGCTGGCCGTTTTTACGCTGTTCGCCCTCTCCGCCGGCGGCCTGCTGCTGCGCGCCGCCGCCGGGCCCGACAATGAAGATATCGGCGCGCTGGACTGGCTGCTTTTCTCGCTTGGGCTGGGCTATGGCGCGCTCTCGCTGCTCACGCTTGGGCTGGGGGCCGCCGGACTGCTGAATTCCTCCGCGCTGATAGTTCTGCTGGGCTGCGGCCTGGCCGCCGGGGCCGCGCGGTTCCGCGCCGACTTCCTCCCGCGGTTGGCCGCCCTGCGCGCCGAGGTCCGGACGATCAGGTTTTCGGGCCTGGACCTGGTGCTGCTCTTCGTGCTGTTCCTGCTGGGCGCGTCCACGCTGGTGCTGACGCTGGCGCCGGAGATCTTTTTCGATTCGCTGGTCTACCACCTGGGCACGCCCGCCTTCTATGTGAACGAGGGCCGCCTGCTGGCCGCGCCGGACAACCTGCATTCCGCCTCGCCGCTGCTGATGCAGATGCTCTAC
Source organism: Elusimicrobia bacterium HGW-Elusimicrobia-3 (assembly GCA_002840355.1). Classification (GTDB taxonomy): domain Bacteria; phylum Elusimicrobiota; class Elusimicrobia; order Elusimicrobiales; family UBA9959; genus UBA9959. Next base: position 26,622 of record PHAL01000013.1, read on the forward strand.
GCCGCGGCGCTGCTGCTCTCGGATGACACGCTGGCCAAGCTGCTGCATTTTACCGCCGGGGCCGGGCTGTGCGGCACCCTGTTCGCGATGGGCCGGCGCTACGCCGGCGTTACGGCCGGCCTGGCGGCCTGCGTGATCTTCCTGGGCATGCCGATGACCGGCCTGAACCTCGGTACCACCGGAGTGGAGGTGGGCGCGGCCTGGTTCAGCCTGCTGGCGGCCTACGCGCTGTTCCTGTTCACCGCCCGCGAGCCCGAAGGCTCCGGTCCTTTCGACAGGACGCTGCTGCTGGCCGGTGTCCTGGCCGGCCTGGCCGGCGGCACGAAATACACTTCGCTGTTCACGGTGGTGGCCGGCCTGGCCGTGCTGCTGCTGCGCCGTCCCGCCGAGGGAGGCCGCGGCCTGCCGGCGGTGAAGCAGGCGCTGGTTTTCGGCGCGGTGGCCGGCCTGGTCTTCTCGCCGTGGATGATCAAGAACCTGCTCTTTCACGGCAACCCGCTGTACCCCTATTTCTCGGGCCTGTTCGGCGGCCAGGTGGTGGATCCCTTCAGGTGGGGCGTGTTTAATTCCGACTGTTTCGCGCGCGACCTGCGCGCCGCCTTCGGGAGCCTGGCCGGCTTCTGGCAATTCCTCTCGCATCCCTGGCGCCTGACCATGTCCGGAGCGGGCAACGCGGATTTCATCGGCCCGTTCATCCTGCTCTGCGCGCCGCTGCCTTTCGCGCTGCGTCTGGAAAAAACGGCGCTGCGGCACATGGCGCTGTTCTCGGCGGTGATGTGGGCGCTGTGGGCCTTCTCCACCACCATGCCGCGCTACCTGCTGCCCGGCCTGGCCGTGATGAGCGTGCTGTTCGCCGCGCTGTTCACGGGCGCCACGCACAAGGCGCTGCGCTGGCTGTTCCTCGGCCTGCTGGTCTTCTCCGGCCTGTACGGCGCGCGCTGGCTCGGCATGTTCGCCGAGTCGCAGGAGGGCTGGCAGGTGGTGTTCGGTCTGCAGAAGCGCGCCGATTACCTGCGCTCGCAGCACTCCAGCTACCCCACGCCCTACTACGCGGCGATGGAATATATCAACGCCGAATTGCCGCCGGACAGCCGAGTGCTTTTCGTAGGCGAATCGCGCGGCTACTACTGCGGGCGCAAGTTCGCGGCCTCCTCGGTCTACGATGACAACCTGCTGGTGCGGGCCGCCGCCGAAGCCGCCACCCCGGAAGAGCTGCAGGCCGGGCTTAAAGCCGCCGGCATAACCCATATTTTCCTCAATCTCGGAGAAGCCCTGCGCGTGGGAGACACCTACCGCCTGTTCCCGTGGAGCGAGCGCTCCATGGCGGTTTTCTCGGCCTGGTGGGAGCGCCACGCGCGTCAGGTCTGGGCGGACATGCGCCGGAACAACTGGGAACAGCGGCTGCTGCTGGTCTACAAGATCGAGGACGCGCCGGGGCCCGGCCCGGCGCCGCAGAACTATCTCCGCGAACTCTACCTCAGGAGCCAGAAAAAATGAGCGATACCCCTAAAGTCATAATCATCATGCCGGCCTACAACACCGGCCACATACTCGAGACCACCTACAACGATATCCCGAAGGCGGGGATCAGCGAGATGATCCTGGTGGACGACGGCAGCAGCGACGACACGGTGGCCGTGGCTAAGCGCCTGGGGATCACCGTGGTCAGCCACGAGCGGAACGGCGGCTACGGCGCGGCCCAGAAGACCGGCTACCGCGAGGCGCTGAAGAAAGGCGCCGACATCGTGGTGATGGTGCACTCCGACCACCAGTACGACCCCACGCTTACGCCGAAGTTCATCGAGCCCATCGCCGCCGGCCGGGCCGACATGGTGACCGGCTCGCGCATGCTCGAGGGCGGCGCGCTGGAGGGCGGCATGCCGCTCTGGAAATACATCCCCAACCGCTTCCTGACCGGCCTGGAGAACCTGTCCTTCGGCACCAGCCTGACGGACTACCACAACGGCTTCAGGTCCTACTCCCGCGCGGTGCTGGAGGCGGTGCCGTTCGAGCGGTTCTCCAACAAGTTCGACTTCGACACCGACATCATCCTGCAGGCCGCCATGCGCAAGTTCAGGATAGCCGAGGTGGCGCACCAGACGCGCTACCGCGACGAGAACTCGCAGATGCCTTTCGGCAAGGCGGTGGTCTACGGCCTGAAGATCCTGAATACGATCTTCAAGTTCAAGCTGCACCAGCTGGGGCTGCGGCGCGACGACCTGTACGAAGCGAAAGCGAAGTAAGGGGGACGATATGGGCGACAAAAAAATCAGCCTCGTGACCGGCGGCGCCGGCTTCATCGGCTCGCACGTGGCGGACGCGCTGCTGGCCGCGGGCCACCAAACGGTGGTGCTCGACGACCTCTCCGGCGGTTTCAGGGAGAACGTCGGCCCCGGGCATATCTTCGTGCAGGGTTCCGTTACCGACGAGGCGCTGCTCGACAGGATTTTCGCCGAGCACAAGTTCGACTATGTCTACCACCTGGCCGCCTACGCGGCCGAGGGGCTGAGCCATTTCATCCGGAAGTTCAACTACGAGAATAACCTGACCGGCTCGATCAACCTGATCAACCGCGCGGTGCGCCACGATGTGAAGCATTTTGTCTTCACTTCCAGCATCGCCGTCTACGGCGCCAACCAGGTGCCGATGACCGAGGACCTGGCCCCGCTGCCCAAGGACCCGTACGGCGTGGCCAAGTACGCGGTGGAACTGGACCTGAAGGCCGCGGCCGAGATGTTCGGCCTGAACTACACCGTCTTCAGGCCGCACAACGTCTACGGCGAGCGGCAGAACCACGGCGACCCCTACCGCAACGTGCTGGGCATCTTCGTCAACAATATCATGAAGGGCGAGCCGCTGCCGGTGTTCGGCGACGGCCTGCAGACCCGGGCCTTCAGCTACGTCGGCGACGTGGCGCCCTACATCGCCGCGGCGCCGGACCTGCCGGCCGCCCGCAACGAGGTGTTCAACATCGGCGCGGACCAGGCCTATACCGTGCGCGACCTGGCCGAGCGCATAGCCGCCGCCATGGGCGTCAAGTGCGACCTGAAGTTCCTGCCGGCGCGCAACGAGGTGGTGCACGCCTTCTCCAGCCACGACAAGTTCAACCGCGCCTTCAGCCCGGGGCCGCAGACCGGCCTGGACGAGGGGATAAAGAAGATGGTGGAGTGCGCTAAAAAGCTGGGGCCCATGTCCTCGGGCAAGTTCAAGAACATAGAGCTGACGCGCAACATGCCGCCCAGCTGGCAGCGCCTGACCGAATAGCCAGGGCGGGGCAAATAAAAAACCGCGGGAGCGCTCCCGCGGTTTTTTAATTATGCCGGCCGGCCCGGCTCTCGAAGCCGGCGGACAGGTGGAACCCGCCGGCTACTTCACGCTGATAGTGAAAAGTACGCGCATGTTTGACTTGGCCGCGGCCGAGTTGATCTCGCTTGGGTCGGTTTCAAAAGTTTTGGGGCGCATCTCGCCGTGGCCTACGGCGGTGATCCTTTCCGGCGCGATGCCTTCCGCGATCAGGAACCTGGAAACCGCTATCGCCCTTCTCTCGCTTAACTGCTGGTTGTACTCCTCGGTGCCTTCCATCGAGGTGTAGCCGGCTACGCGCACCGTGGCCTTGGGATTGTCCTTAAGTATCCGGATATTTTTCCTGAGCGCCCGCATGCCGCCCGGCTTAAGTTCCGACTTGTCGAAGTCGAAATGTGAATCTTTGAGGACTACCTCTCTGGCCACCGGCGCTGGCTGCCGCGCTGCGGCCCCGGCTTTTTCCGGGCAATTGAACTTCATGGTCAGGCTGAGGCGGTGGGAGGAGCCCAGCTCGCCGGCGGATACCAGGCCGTAATCCAGCGCCATAGTGCGGGAGAACGTGTAGCCCAGGCCCATGCTGAAGCCGTCCAGGCCTTCCAACTGGGGATTGGGGAAGTTGAGCTGGTAGCCGCCCCGCAGGGCCAGGATGCCGGCTTTCTCTTCGACATTGCCGACCAGGTATTCCGCGCCCAGCTGGACGCGGTCCATGGCGCTGTTCTGCAGTTCACCTGACGCCGCCAGGAGCAGCCGCTTGTCCAGGGTCCAGGCCGCGCCCAGGCGCAGGCCTGAAGCGAGCTGGCTGCCGCCTATCTTGCTGCCCAAATTGACGTTGGAATAGCTCACGCCCAGGTCCAGGTTAGGGAGCAGGGCGTATAACAGGCCCAGGTCCGTGGTAAAGGCGTTGTAGCTCTTGGAGGCGAAGCGCGACTGATTGCCTTTCAGAACGATACCGCCGGAAAAGCGCGGCAGCAGCTCGATACCCCAGCCCAGGCTGCCGGAAAAATCCCCGGACCGGTAGTCCCCGGTCGGGACTTCGTTGGCGTCCATGCCTCTGAAGCTACCATAGCTGACGTAGCCAAAGGAGGCGGCGATGCCGCCAAGGGCGCCACCTTTGCCCTCGTCTTTAACTTCTCCCAGCGGCATTCCGAAGATGGCGGTCTCCTGTATGGTGTCGCCAAGACCGGCGTTGTGATGGAGGCCGAGTTCAGAGCAGTCCAGCCGGCTCAGACTGGCCGGGTTCCAGAGCAGGGAAGCCGAGTCCTGCGGCACCGCCACTACGGCCGAGCCCATGGCCGTGGCCCTGGCCGTTCCCCCGGCCTGCTGCAGGGGTAAAGCCTTGCTGCCGGCCGCGTAATAGGTTTCCACGGCCGCCGCCCGCCCGCAGAGCAGGACGGCTGAAACTAAGCCTATGCCAATTGATAATATTTTCATTTAAATTCTCCAGTCGCTGTTAATGCTGTACCACGAACTTCTTCACTTTGGAAACATCGGAGCTGCCGTTGTCGTAGTTCCTTTCCACCAGGTAGAGGTACACGCCGGGCGCGAGCCTGCCTGTATTGAGCGAGGAAGTATGGCTGCCCGCCGCCTTGGATTCCTCAACCTTGGCCACCAGGTCGCCGATCACGTTATAGACCCGGATCTTGACCTTGCCCGGCGAGGCCATGCAGTATCTGAAGTTGCCCGTGGCCCCTTTGGCCGGAGAGGGGAAGAAGTAGCCCGCGCTGCAAGAGTCGTCCACCGCCGCGAACGGGACCGCGCCGAACTTCGTGACAAAGGCGGTATTGGTGCCGGTGCCGCGGGTCTGCTGGAACCCGCCAGCCACCAGCGGGAAAGTCCCGGCGCCCGAGCCGGTATAGCCGGTGACATAAATATTGTTAAGGCTGTCAATGTCGAGCCCCTGCCCTCTGGTCGGGCCGGTTCCGCCCAGCCAGGTAGAGAAAGCCAGGGGGCCGCCAGTCTTGCTCAGTACCGTCACGAACGCTTCCGGCGACCCTATAAAGGTGCTCTGACCGGCTACCGGGTTGGCGCCCGCGATAGGAAAGTCCCCGGAGGTGGTATGGCCGGTCACATAGGCGTGGAAAGAGCTGTCCACTACGATCCCGGTCGCCCGGTCGTCGGTATTGCCGCCCAGGTAGGTCGCGTACACGCCGTCGTTATGCCCGCCACCGTTGCCCATTCGCAGCTTCAGCACGAAAGCGTCGGGGCCGGTCGACATCGTAGTCCGCCCGCCGCCCAGGCCGGGCACGGTGGCGAAGACCGTGGAATTGTCGGGGAAGTCGGCGGAAAAGGTGTAGCCGGTTATATAAACGTCGTTCAGGCTGTCCACCGCTATGGAATTGCCCTGGTCGTCGTTGGCGCCGCCGATGTAAGTCTTATAGTCGAAGCTGGACCCGTCGGCCAGCAGCCTGGCGGCGAAAGCGTCGCCTTCGCCGCTGCCGCCGCCCCAGGTGGGTTTAAAAGCCCCCGTGATGGCGGCGTCGGCCAGGCCGTCCCCGGTGTTGCCGGTGACATAAGCCCTGCCCGAGCCGTCGACGGCTATGCCCCGCCCGTTGGCGACGCCGGTGCAGCCCAGGTAGGTGCCATACACCTGCGCGCCGCCGGAAGTGAACTTCGTAACGAAAGCCTGGCCTGTCACGCTGCGCACGCCGGCGCAGGCGGACGCGTCTGTCGTGACCGGGAAGTTCGCGGTCGCCGGGTTATAGGCCCCGGAAACCACGGAAGCGTCGGTGGTTGTTCCGGCTATATAAAGGTTCTCGGCCGAGTCGATGGCGATGGCGTTGCCGGTATCATTTCCATCCCCGCCGAAGGTAACCTTGAAAGTCGTGGATTGGCCGTCCGCCGCGAAGCCCACCGCGAAAGCGTTCGTTCCCGTTAAGGGGGGGCCGCCGGCGGCCGCGCCCTTGATCGTCGTGCCGCCCAGATCGCCGCCTCCGCTGATCGAGCCGGTAATATACGCTCTGCCCGAAGGGCCGTCCACGGCTATACCCAGCCCCGCCTCCTCGGTGGCGCCGCCCAGGTAGGTGGACCACACTATCGCGGTGCCGGCCGGGTTTATCTTGGTCACGAAGATGTCGTAGCCTGTACCCTTGACTGCCTGTATGAGGCTTCCCGCCACGCCCGGGAAATCGGGGGAATTCGTGGTGCCGGTCACGTAGGCGTTCTTGTTGTCGTCTACGGCGATAGCGAAGGCCTGGTCTTCGGTGGCGCCGGCGCCGCCGAGGAAGCTGGAGTAGGCGATGCTTGCCGCATGGGCCGGGCCGGTCAGGCCGGCTATCAGGGTTAGCGCCGCTATCGAGCGGCTCAGCTGAATAATTGTCGGGGCAGATCTCATTTTGGTTACCTCTTTGTCGTTCGGCCTGGTTGGCGGTGATCTAAGTATAACCGCTGCGCCCGTGCGCCATCTATTAGGAGTTCTGCCTGTGCGTATTGGTAGTATTACGGAGGTCCCGACGGGAACGGCCTTTTTCCCCGGGGCTAGAGGCCGCGGAGCGAACGCCCGCCCTCGCCTTAAGATTAACTCTGCCGCTCACCAGCCGCCGCCTCGCCGCCGGTCGCGTGGCCTGCCAGAGGTCCTGTTGCGGCGGGCCGCCGCGATTTGTATCATGGGGGAGGGGTGGATATGTCTTCAGAACTTTACAATAAGACGCGCGCGGCGCACGACGAGGGCTGGGCCCACAAATGGCTGGGCCGCGCGCTGCTGGCCGTCATGGCGGCCGAGTGGGTGTTCCTGCTCAGCGCCGGCCGCTGGCTGTCGGCCTTCCTGGTTACCATGATCATCGCGGCCCTGGTGGCGCCGGGCGTATTCCGCCGGAAGCTGGATGTCGACATCCCGGTGGAGTTCCATATCACGGCGGTCGTCTTCATGACGGCCTCGCTGTATCTCGGCGAGGTGCACAGCTTCTACCAGCGATTCTGGTGGTGGGACATACTGCTCCATACCTCCGCTGGCCTGCTGATGGGTATCACCGGCTTCCTGCTGGTCTACCTGCTCAACGAGCGCAGGGAAGCCGGCCTGCACATGAGGCCCGGCTTCATCGCGCTGTTCGCCTTCTCTTTCGCGGTCACGATAGGCACCCTCTGGGAGATCTTCGAGTTCGCCGCTGATCAGGCGCTGGGGACAAATATGCAGAAGCCGATGCTGGGAGACATCTCCGGCCTGACCGACACCATCTGGGACATAATAGTCAACGCCGTCGGAGCGCTGTTCGTCAGCCTGGTGGGCTGGCGCTATATGCTGCGCAAGGACATATTCCTGGTGCGCGACCTCATCCGGCGTTTCATCCGGAAGAACCCCTCCCTCTTCCGCGAGAGCGGCGGCCCGGAAGGGGGACACAATACTTAATTCAGCGTAGGACTCAGGTATTGTTTCCCAAAAGAATTGAGATCAATGCGGGGCTGGCGATACTGAACATGCTGCGGGGATTAAAAGTTAAAATGTAGCGGTCTGGTTTTGGCGGTCGGGCCGGGGCTGGAAATTCCAAGAGGAGACTGGCGTGAACCCTATGATCAATTGTCCCAAATGTTCTTCCGAGGTGTTAGTCGAGACCCCCGCGCTGGGGAATATCCCGCTTGACGTCTGCCCGGCCTGCTCCGGGATCTGGTTCGAGAAGGGGGAGCTGGAAGCCCTGCTCCGCCAATCTCAGGGCGGCGGCCAGGCGGACCTTGGGCTCATCGATCCCAAGCCTGAAGGCCACGACTGCCCCGCCTGCAAGGCAAAAATGTCCCGCGGCGGACTAGTGAACCCGCTGCTGCTGGTGGATAAATGCCAGGTCTGCGAAGGCGTCTGGCTGGACGCGCGCGAACTGGCCCTCGTGAAGAAGCTTCTCGGTCTTTCCGGCGGGGAGTCCGGCGTGAACGTGGCCAGGCCCGCCGCGGTCCCGGCCGCGCCTGAGCCGCGTGACCCTAAACTTATCCTGATAAAAATTGTCGCGGCCGGCTGCGCGATAGCCGGGCTTGTCGGTGTTAGCTATCAGATGTATCTGTATTTCAGCCCTGCGGAGGCCGTGTCCCGCGCGCCGTCCATAGGCAGGGCCGTGCTCAGCGTATTGCTTTTCGCCGGCGGGGTGCTGGCTCTGAACTGGGGGAAAGAAGACCGCTGGCGCTAGCCGGCAGGCCGCGCTATAAATGACGAACCGCCGGGCTTTCCCGGCGGTTCTGCTTTGTCCGGCGGGAGCTTACTTGAGGAAATATTCCACGGTGGAGACCACGCGCAGTTTCTTGTCTTTCTGCTGCGTCTCCTGCGCGTCGGGGGTCTGGTACAGCGGCAGGATGGAGAACTGCCCCTGCGAAGCGGACTTGATATCGCCCACCCTGGCGCCGGAATTCTTGGCGAATTCGTCGGCGGCCTGCCTGGCATTGCCGGTGGCCTCGCGCAGCATGTCGGGCTTTACGTCGTTGAGCCGGGTGAAAAGGTAGGAGACCGAAGGCGGGTAGGAATCCCCATCGAAAATTACGCCCTGCCTGAGCAGTCCCTCGGTGCGGCCCACCAGTTTCTCTACCGCGTCTACCTTGGTGGTCCTGACCAGCACTGTCTGCTTTAGTATATAGCGGTTGTCGGGATTGACGCGCTCCGAGCGGTACTGGTTGGCCAGCTGGTCGAGCGTCTCCAGCCTGCCGGGCAGGATCTCGGCCTGGTCCAGGCCGCCTTCGGCGAGGAATTTAACCACTGCTTTCTGGTCCGCGGCCAGCCGGCCCCGCAGGGTCTCCAGGTTGGCTCCCGCGCGGATTATGCGGATGTTCCAGACGGCGATATCGGCTTTGACTTCTTTTTCGGCCAGGCCTTTCACGGTGACGGTCCTGTCTAGAACCTTGGCCTTGTAATAGTAGCGGCCCGGAAAGAACCCGCCCAGCGCCAGGCCGAGAGCGATTATGCCGGCCAGCCACAGGCGGCCCTTCTGTTCGGCGGTAAATTCCATATTCATATTTTCCTCCCGGCTGAACATCCCTTAAAGAATTAAACCAAATTTAAACCGCCGCCGTTTCCCGGTCCGGCCCCGCCGGCGCCGCGCCCCTGGAAAGACCGCTGTGGCGGGCTTGTGCTTTTTGTTATCATTTACCGGGCCGGGCAGAGAAGGCGGAGGACATTAAAGACCGATGACGCTCAATTACATCTGGATAGGGTTTTTCTTCACGGCGCTGATAGTGGCGCTGGCGCGGTTCGCGGGCTATATCATGTCGGCGCATCTCGATATGCTGCCGGGCCTGGTCTTCACCGCGGCCGACCGCGACGTCTTCGTGGCGATGGTCGAGAGCACCTTCGACATGGCCAAGATAAGCGTCACCATCGCCATCACGCTCATCGGCGTGATGGCCCTCTGGCTGGGCATCATGCGCGTAGGCGAGAAGGGCGGCGCGGTGGCGGCGCTCACGCGGCTGGTACAGCCCTTCTTCAGCCGCATCTTCCCGGACCTGCCGGCCGGCCACCCGGCCTTCGGCTCGATGATGATGAACATCAGCGCCAACATGCTGGGCCTCGACAACGCGGCCACGCCGCTGGGCATCAAGGCCATGCGCGAGCTGCAGGAGGTCAACCCGGACAAGGAAACCGCCTCCAACCCGCAGATCATGTTCATCGCGCTCAACACCTCGGGCCTGACGCTCATCCCGGTCTCCATCATGGCCGTGCGCGCCGCCATGGGCGCGGCCAACCCGGCCGACATCTTCCTGCCGATACTGCTGACCACTTTCTTTTCCACGATGGCGGCGCTCGTCATCGTCTCGCTGGTGCAGCGGATAAACCTGCTGCAGCCGGTGATCCTGGCCTACCTCGGCGGCCTGTCGCTGGCCATAGGCTCGCTGCTCTGGGCCCTGAGCAACATGGCGGCCGGCCGGCTCGGCGCGGCTTCCACGTTCGCCGGCAACTTTATCCTGTTCCTGTTCATCATAGTCTTCCTGTTCCTGGCCTGGCGCAAAAAAGTGAACGTGTACCAGGAGTTCATCGAGGGGTCGAAGGAGGGCTTCCACGTGGCCGTCAGCATCATTCCCTACCTGGTGGCGATGCTGGTGGCGATTGGCGTGTTCCGCGCCTCGGGCGCGCTGGACCTGCTGGTGGCGGGCGTCGGCAAGTTCCTGGGCCTGTTCGGCTTCGGCACCGATTTCGTCGGCGCCCTGCCGACGGCCTTCATGAAGCCGCTCAGCGGCAGCGGCGCGCGGGCGATGATGATAGAGGCGTTCAACAACTACGGCGTGGATTCCTTCACGGGCCGGCTGGCGGCTACTTTCCAGGGTTCCACCGAGACCACTTTCTACACTATCGCCGTCTATTACGGCGCGGTGAACGTGCGCAATACGCGCTATACGGTCACCGCCGGCCTGCTCTCCGAGCTGGCCGCGATAATAGCGGGCGTCTTCATCGCGAGGATCTTCTTCGGGGCCTGAGCCGTGCGGCTGTGGCCGGCAATAAAACATGATCCCGTTGCTTTACCTTACAGATAAGAAGCACCGCGCCCTTATCCCCGACGAGGCCGGCATCGCCGGGGCTTTCGCGGAGGAGGGCGTCGGTCTTGATATCCGGGTATGGAATGAAACGGACTGGTCCGCCTGGCGCAACATCCTGATCCGCACTCCCTGGGATTACGCCCGGGACCCCGGATTATTCCTGGGGAAGGTGGCCGCCGCCTCCGCGGCCGGGGCCTCGGTCATACACTCCGAAAAGATAGTGCGCTGGAACATAGACAAGCGCTACCTGGTCCAGCTTTCCGAGGCGGGCCACAAGGTGGTCCCCACGCACGTGGAAGAGAATTTCTCCGCCGCGGCGCTGCCCCCGTATTTCGCCAAGTACGGCCCGCTGGTCCTTAAGCCGCGGGTAGGCGCCGGCGGCATGGATACCTTCAAGGTTTTCCCCGGTGACGAGCCCGGCGTATTGGCCCCGCTGGCGGGCGTTTCCGTGCTGGTTCAGCCTTTCGTTCCGGAGATAGAGACCGAGGGCGAGTATTCATTCGTCTTTTTTGAGGAGGAATTCTCGCATTCCATTCTTAAGACGGCTAAAGCCGGCGAGTTCCGCGTGCAGGACGCCCATGGCGGCAGGGTTCACCTCTATAAGCCGGCCCCGGGAGAGGTGGCGGAAGTGACCGCCATGCTTAGATCCGTAGGACTGGATACGGCGTACGCCAGGGTCGATGTGGTGCGCTGGAACGGAGGTTTCCACCTGATGGAACTGGAGATACTGGAACCCGAGCTGTTTTTCAGGTTCCGCCCCGAGGCCCTGGGCCGCTTCGCCCGGGCCGTGCGCAAAAGAATGCTGGCCTGACGGCGGCCCTTCGCTGAAAACCGGTTTAACTCTGGGGCAGGATAAAAAAGAAAGCCGCGCAACCTGCGCGGCTTTCTCGTTTCTGGCCCGGAGGTTAATTCTCGAAGCCGGGGTACATCGGGAAGCCGGCGCAGAGCTGCTTGACCTGCTCCTTGATCCCCTTCAGGGCCTTGTCGTCTTTGGCGTGCGCGATGGCCTCGTCCAGCAGGCCGGCCACGATGGCGATCTGCTTCTCCTTCATGCCGCGCGTGGTGATGGCCGGGGTGCCCAGGCGGATGCCGCTGGTGACCATCGGCTTCTGCGGGTCGAAGGGTATCGTGTTCTTGTTGACCGTGATCCCGGCCTTGTCCAGCGCCTTCTCGGCGTCGAGGCCGGTGATGTTCTTGGCGCGCAGGTCCACGCTCATCAGGTGGCAGTCGGTGCCGCCGCTGACGATGCGGTAGCCGCGGCCCTGCAGCTCGCGGGCCAGCTTGCGGGCGTTCTTGAGCACCTGCGTCTGGTATTCCTTGAACTTCGGGCTCATCGCTTCCTTGAAGCAGATGGCCTTGCCGGCGATGGCGTGCATCAGCGGGCCGCCCTGGTTGCCGGGGAAGTTGGTGCGGTCCACGTTCCTGGCGTAGCAGCCCTTGGAGAGGATCAGGCCGCCGCGCGGGCCGCGCAGGGTCTTGTGGGTGGTCGTAGTGACGATGTCGGCGTATTCCACCGGCGACGGGTAGATGCCGGCGGCGATGAGGCCGGCGTAATGGGCGATGTCGGTCACCAGGAAGGCCTTCCAGGTGTCGGCGGCGCGCTTGATGCGGGCCCAGTCCCAGCGGCGGGAATAGTTTGACGCCCCGGCCATGATGAGCTTGGGGCGGTGCTTCTCTATGAGCTTCTCCATCTCTTCGTAGTCTATCAGCTCGGTGTCCTGGCTGACGTTCATGGTGATGATCTTGAAGTAGCGGCCGGAGAAGTTGAGCGGGTGGCCGTGGCTGAGGTGGCCGCCGTGGGAGAGGTTGAGGCCCATCACGGTGTCGCCGGGGTTGATGAGGGAGAGATAAGCGGCGATGTTGGCCTGCGTGCCGGAGTGGGGCTGCACGTTGGCGTGCTCGGCGCCGAAGAGCTTCTTGGCGCGGTTGATGGCCAGCTGCTCGGCCACGTCCACGTGCTCGCAGCCGCCGTAGTAGCGCTTGCCGGGATAGCCTTCGGCGTACTTGTTGGTCAGCACCGAGCCGAGGGCCTCGAGCACGGCCTTGGAGGTGTAGTTCTCGGAGGCGATGAGCTCCAGGTTGTTCTGCTGGCGCAGCACTTCGCCGCGGACGGCCTGGTAAAGCTGGGGGTCGTTCTTCTTTATCTCGTCGTACATGTTGGTCTCCTTTGTTGCCGCTAAATCCAAATCTATTTTACTTCTTTTTCAGCTTTTCCAGCGCCGCCCTGACCGCGGCCTTGATCAGCTTGAAGATCTCGAAATAAAAGAAGTCGTCCCGGCCGTACGGGTCGGCGATATCGTCCCCGCCGAAGCCGGCGTACTCTATCAGCGTCTGCGTCTTCTTGGCGGCGCGCGGGTAGCGCCGTATGATCTCGGCCTTGTGGGCGGCCGTCATCGCCAGCACCAGGTCGTTGCCCTTGATCAGCTTGCCGGTCAGCATGACGGGGACATGTTTGAAATCCTCGATGCCTTCCTTGGCCAGCAGGTCGGCCACGGCCCGGGGCTGGGGAATGCCCGCCCCGGCTTCGAGGCCGGCGGAGAAGAATTTTATTTTCAGTTTTTCGTCGGCCGCTATCTTGGCGGCGTAATGGTGGGCCAGCACGGAGCGGCAGGTGTTGCCGGTGCAGACGAACAGGACCCGCTTCACGGCAGGTCCCCGGGCCCGCCGGGTTCGTCGTCGGCCTCTTCTTCGGCCGCTTCCGGCGGCCGCAGCAGCAGCACGATCTCGCCCTTCACCTCGCCGGCGGCCTCTATTCTGGCGATGGTCTCGTCTATCAGCCCGCCGGTCCACTCCTCGTAGATCTTGCTGATCTCGCGGGCCACCAGGGCGGTCAGGCCCGGGCCGAACTCCTCGCGCGCCATGGCCAGGAACTTCTTGAGCCGGTACGGGGATTCGAAAAGGATGACGGTCTTTTTAAGCTCGAAGGCGGCTTTGAGCGCCTTGACGATCTTGCCGCGCGAGCGGGGCAGGAAGCCCAGGAAGACGAAGGAGTCGCAGGGCAGGCCGGAGCCGGCGGCCGCCGCGATCACGGCGGAGGGGCCGGGCAGGGCCGTCACCTTGATGCCGGTGGAGCGGGCGAGCGCCACCAGCCGGCGGCCGGGATCGGAGATGCAGGGAGAGCCGCCGTCGGTGACCAGCGCGGCGCTTTTGCCGGAACGCAGCCAGGCCATCGCGCCGGCCACGGAGCGCTCGTCGTGCTCGTTGTAGCGGAACAGCTTCTTGGAGAGGCCGAAATGGTTCATGAGGTTCAGCGTGCGGCGCGTGTCCTCGCAGAACACGGCGTCGACTTCCTTGAGCGCGTCGAGCGCGCGCAGGGTGATGTCCTTGAGGTTGCCTATCGGGGTGGGGACGATGAAGAGCACGGCTTATTTCTCGAATTCCGGCCAGCCGGCCTTCTCGAGCTTCAGGAAAGCCTTGACCACGTCGGGGTCGAACTGGCGGGCGGAGCCTTTGACCAGCTGGTCCTCGGCTATCTCCACGCTGAGGGCCTTGCGGTACGGGCGGTCGCTGCGCATGGCGTCCCAGGCGTCTATGGTGGCCACGATGCGCGCGCCCAGCGGGATCTCCTCGCCCTTGAGGCCCTCGGGGTAGCCCATGCCGTTGAACCACTCCTGGTGGTAGAGCACCATCTGGGAGACGGGCCCGAGGAAATGGATGGGGGACAGGATCTGGTAGCCGATGGCCGGGTGTTTCTTTATCTCCTCGTATTCCTCGTCGGTCAGCTTGCCCGGCTTGGAGAGGATGGCCCCGTCGATGCCGATCTTGCCGATGTCGTGCAGCAGCGCGGCGTATTCCACGTAGCGGATCATCTGCGCCGGCATGCGCAGTTCCTCGGCCAGGCGGCGGGCTTTCTGGCGGGCGCGCCCGGCGTGGTCGCCGGTATAGGAGTCCTTGGCGTCTATCACGCGCGCCAGGGTCTGCACCATCTCCAGGTAGAAATTCTCGAGGCTCTCGTAAAGCTTGATGTTCTCGAGCGTGATGGCGGTCTCGCCGGCCAGCAGCGTCAGGAACTTGAGGTCGTAGTCGGTGAAGGATTCCTTCTCGCGCGACAGGTGCAGGTTCAGCACGCCGAACGGCTTATCCTTGAGCTTGAGCGGGATGGCGATGAACGGGTCCTTCTGCTCTTCCTTGCCGATGAAGTCCTTGTACTGGTTGTTCTGGGCCGGGTCGGTGACGAAGATGGTCTCGCCGGTCTGGAAGGCGCGGCCGGCGATGCCGAGGCCGGGCTTGATGCGGGTGGTGTCGATGACTTCCTTGGAGATGTTCTTGGAGGCGCAGATGCGCAGCTCGTCGGCCACTTCGTCGTGGATCATCAGCGAGCCGCGGGGGGAGCTGATGAGCTCGCAGGCGGATTCCACCACGGTCTGGTAGAACTCCTCCTTCTTTATCTGGCCGGCGTTGACGATGCCGATCTCGTGGATGGTCAGCAGGCTGGTGAGCAGCTCGTCGAACTTGCCCCAGGTGGTGCGCAGGGAGGCGTCGGCGCCGCCGGTGTCGGCCGAGGGCTTGTCCAGGCGCAGGTCATAGACCTTCCGCAGCAGCGCGCCGATGATGAAAAGGAGAATGACTATAGCCAGCGAAAGCAGGTATATCATTATCAAGAAGAATAGCAAAAGACGGACGCCAAAGCCAATAAAAAGGATATCGTTGGCGCGCCGCGGCGTTGTTGTGCGACCAATCCCATAAAGTTTATAATTGAGGTCATGAAAAGCCGCCCTCTGAAAGTGCTGGTCTGCGGCGCGTCCGGCCGCATGGGCCGCGCGGTGCTCTCCGAGATAGAAGCCTCCCCGGCTTTCGCCCGCGCCGGCGGCGTGGACGCCAGGCCCGGGCCCGGCGCGGAGCCGCCCGACGCTTTCACGCGCCTGCTGGCCCTGGCCGACGCGGTAGTGGATTTTTCCTCCCCTGCGCCTTCGATCGCGTACGCGCAGGCCTGCGCCGCGGCCCGCAAGCCCTTCGTCACCGGCGTCACCGGCTACGCGCCCAAGCAGCAGGCCGCCCTGAAGGCCGCCGCCCGCCGCACCGCCGTCTTCCATTCCCCCAACATGAGCCCCGCGGTCAACCTGACCTTCGCGCTGGCGGCGCTGGCGGCCCGCCGGCTCAAAGATTTCGACATCCACGTGCACGAGGCCCATCACAGCGCCAAGAAAGACGCCCCGTCCGGCACGGCGCTGCGCTACGCCGAGCGCATCGCCGCGGCCCGCGGCGGCGCCCTGCCGCCCATCACCAGCGCGCGCGCCGGGGACATCGTGGGCGACCACACGGTGCTGTACGCCGGGCCGCACGAACGGGTGGAGATAGCCCACCGCGCCCATTCGCGGGCGGTTTTCGCCGCCGGCGCGCTCAAGGCCGCCGCCTGGCTGGCCGGGAAGAAACCCGGCTTTTACGACTATTCCGACCTGCTGGACCTTAAGAGTTTTTAGTCACGGAGACCTATGAATAAGGCTGAGATCATAAACTGGTTCCTCTTCGCGCTGGCGCTGTTCAGCGCGCTGCTCGTCTACCTCTCCTATTCCAAGAGCTCGGAGATCATCCAGCCGGCCCGCAAGGCCGGGCTGGCCCATACCCCCGACCAGTACAAGCTGGCCCACGAGCCCGTGGAGTTCTCCACGGCCGACGGCGTGCGGCTGAAGGGCTGGTTCATCCCCGCGCCGGGCGGAGAGAGCGGCCGCACCATCATCTTCTGCCACGGCTGGGGCTCCAACCGCGGCGAGGCGCTGCGCGACACCTGGTTCCTCGCCGAGCAGGGCTTCAACCTGTTCTACTTCGACTTCCGCGCCTCCGGAGAGAGCAAGGGGGCCGTGGCCAGCGTGGGCTACCTGGAAACCCGGGACTTCGACGCCGCCTACGAGTTCCTCAGGAACAACCGGCCGCACGCGGCCGAGGCCGTGGGTGTGTTCGGCACGTCGATGGGCGGCTCGGTGGCCGTCTACGCGGCCGCCAAGTACCCCGAGATCTCCTGCCTGCTCTCCGAGAATACCTTCCTCTCATACGAGCGCGTGGTGGCCAACTGGAGCTGGCGCCGGCTCAAGACCCCGTATTTCCCGCTGGTCGCGATGACGCTGTTCTTCGTGCGTCGCAAGCTCAAGAACGATCCGGAGCCTTACAGCCCGCTCTACAACGCCCCCCGCGTGAAATGCCCGGCCATGTTCATCAACGGCGACCACGACGACCTCGTGCCGCTGGCCGACGCGGAGCGCCTGTTCGGGCTGTGCGGCTCGGAGAGCAAGCAGATGTGGGTGATCGCCGGGGCCTCACACGCCAAATGCGCCGAGGTGGGCGGCGAGGTTTACCGCAACAAGCTCTCGGCTTTCTTCGCCGGGGCCCTGCCGGAACCGGTGCAGGAGCAGCCCGTTATAAACTCGAAAAAGTGAACGCCGGCCGCCAGACAGGCCCGGCTGCCGGCGGCGCCGATAAAGGTCTTGCATTCCCCGTCGGCATAATGTAATATTTTCGTATCGCCCCCGACGGGAGCGAAAATATGCCCCGACGATAACAGTGGGGGGAAGTTAACGGAGGAAAGTGAAAATGGCTGAAATGATACAGAAAGTTGGTCTGAAGCGTGAGAAGGGTTACCTGTACTTCATCGACAAGAAAGGCGACATCTCCTGCGCGCTCATGGCCCGCGGCAAAAAGAAAGGCGGCAAGGCCAAGGTTGCCGTGAAGGTCGGCCTGAAGAAAGAGAAAGGCTACCTGTACTTCATCGATAAGAAGGGCAACGTCTCCCGCGCCATCATGAAGAATTCCGGCAAGAAAAAGAAGTAATCCTTCTTTCTCTTGACGAACCGCCCGGCCGCAACGCCGGGCGGTTTTATTTTAGGCACCGGCCGCCGGGGCAAAATGAGGGCGGCCCTCCTCGCGGGGGGCCGCCCATTTTTTGTCGCGGAAGAACGGCGGGAGTTAAACTTTTTTGCCCTTCTCTTCCAGCCGCTCCTTCATCCGCTCCACGCGGGTCTTGCACCCGTCGGTGAGCTTGGAGGCGTTCTTGATCAGGCAGTCGCGCACGCGGCCTTCGCCGGGCTTGACGTCCTTGCAGAGCTTCTGCGCGTCGGCGCCGCAGACTTTCGCGCCCTTCGCACCCTTGCCGCGCGCCTTGCCCTGCCCGAGGCCCGAGCGCACGCCGCTCTTGAACCCGGATGAGTAGCCCTTGCCGTACTCGCGCAGGCAGCCGTTGGCGCCGCCGCGGCCCATCCGCTCGCCGCGCTTGCCGCGCTTTTCGCCGGCCAGGGCCTTGCGGTCCTTGCAAGCCTGGGACAGCTCGGCCTGGTGCTCCTTGAGGCAGGCCGCCACGCGCCCTTCTCCCGGCTTCACGTCCTTGCAGAACTTCGCCGCGTCGGCCGCGCAGGGCCCCTTTCCCTTCTCTGCCGCGGCCGGCAGGCTGAGGGCCAGCCCGAGTCCGCCGCTGAGGGCTAAAACCGCTATTATGTAGTTTTTCATAACCTTTGCTCCTTTCTTCCGCTGCTGTCTATACAACGCGGCGGCCCCCGGTTTTATTGCACCGGGCAGAGGGGCTTCTTATTATTAAGGAAGGTCTACGTAGACAACGCCGTTCTCCACCTTGACCGGGTAGGTCCGGAGGGAACGGGTGGCCAGGGCGGGATCGGCCGGGTCCGGATGTTTGCTGTCAGGAGCTTTGGGGGCGGGGCCGCTGAGGGCCTCGCCGCTGCGGATGTCGAACTGGGCGTAATGCAGCGGGCAGGTGAGGATCCAGCCGGTCAGCGCGCCGCGCTCCAGCCGGGCGTTGGCGTGGCCGCAGGCGCGCTCCACCGCGTAGAAGGCGCCCTCCCAGTTGCAGAGCACCAGTTCGCGCCCGCCCAGGGTCACGGCCTTCATCCCGCCGGGCAGCAGCTCGGAGGTTTCAGCGGCTTTTGTCAGCATAGAATACGGCCTCGGGGATCTGTTTGAGCTTGTCCGGGTCCGTCACGTCCTTGTGCACGAACAGGCCGCACCAGCAGCGCTTCATGGCGTCGTAATGCTCGCGGTGGAAAGGGATGCAGGGGCAGACGATGCGCATGTTCTCGGCGCGGTCACGGGTGCGGGCCTGGCAGGGGCAATAGGGCACGCCGGTCTCGGCCTCGAGGGCCGCCTCCTGCTCCAGCAGGAAATCGGCGTCCTCTTCTAGCGGGGTGAATTTGTAGCCCAGCGAGTCAATCAGCGGTTCGAACAGGTAGCGCAGCGCGCGCTTGCGCGGCTCGAAGGTCACTTCTTCTCCAGCAGCTTCTCGAACTCGTTCGGGTCGTAGCCCTGCACGCAGCTGTCGCCGATGCGGGTGAACGGGAAGGAGCCGGTGCAGCCCTGCCCCTTCATCTCCTTCATGATCTCCGCCTGCTTCGCTTCGTCCTGTTTGTCGTAGTCGACGCTCTCGAAAGGGAGTTTCTTGTCCTCGAAAAACTTCTTTGTCTTCTTGCACCAGAGGCAGGTGGTGAGCGCGTAGATAACTATTTTTTTCATGTCAGATCCTCACGCGGACTTTTCCGCCCGAAATTTCCACCGCGTAAACGCGCGCTTTTATTTCCGCCGCGTTTAAAAACTTTCCGTCGCGGATATCGAAGCGCCAGTCGTGGCAGGGACACTGCAGGATGTAGCCTTCAAGCGCGCCGGCGGCGAGCGGGCAGCCCATGTGCGGGCAGCGGTTCTCCAGCGCGAAAACCTCGTTTCCACGACGGACGAGCAGCACGGGCAGGCCGCGCGGGAAAACCGCGAGGGGTTTCCCTTCGGGCAGGGCCGCGAGCTCGCAGACTTCTTCGGCGGGGTTCATTTTTTCATTATATAAAACCTTGCCAGGGCCGGCGCGCGAAAAATATTTTTAAAAAAACAAAAAAAACTGTTGCAATTACTAATGACAATATATAGAATCAATTTCGCGCAGTAATTGCGCAAGGAGATAAAATGCCCACTAAAAAGAAGGTTGCCAAGAAAGCCGTGAAGAAAGTCGCGAAGAAAGCCGTGAAGAAAGTCGCGAAGAAAGCCAAGAAGAAGTAGTTCTCGGCTCACGGAAAAAAAGGCGGCGCAGAAGCGGATGCTTCCAGCGCCGCCTCTATTTTTATATGCCGCGGCCCCGGCCCGCGGGCGGAATTTGTAAAATCAATCCATACCATGCCGGGCAACTATTTTATAATCAACCCCGCGGCGGGCCACGGCCGCGCCGGGCGCTTCTGGGAGGCCATGAGCGCCCCGGCGCTGCGCCTCGTCCCGGGCTCCTCTTTCTCGCTGACGGCGCGCCACGGCCACGCCGCCGAGCTCGCGCGCGCGGCGGCGCTGGCCGGCGCCGACAGGATCATCGCCGTAGGCGGCGACGGCACTTTCTGCGAGGCCCTCGAGGGCGTGCTGGGCGACCCGGAGGCGGCGCGCCGCAGCCCGGCGCTGGGCGCCGTGCCGGCGGGC
>PHAL01000014.1 GCA_002840355.1 Elusimicrobia bacterium HGW-Elusimicrobia-3
CCCGCAACCGCCGGCAGGCCGAGAAAATGACCAGGCTCGAAAGCGTGCGCATACCGGACGCCTTCAGCTACGCCGGGGCCAAGGCGCTGCCCAACGAGGCGCGCCACAAGCTGGAGGCGCACCGCCCGCGCACGCTGGCCCAGGCCGGGCGCATACCGGGCGTGACGCCCGCGGACGTGCAGCTGCTCTGGATACTGCTCGAGAAGCGGCGCAGGAAGGGAGAACACCATGAATGAGACCGTGAAGACCACGCTGGCGGCCTGGGGCCTGCAGCCCGACGAGGGCAGCCTCAACAGGCTGGACCTTTTCGCCGCCTCCCTGCTGGAGAAGAACGCCGTTCAGAACCTGGTCTCCAAGAACGACGAGCCGCTGCTGTGGGAGCGCCACATACTGGACTCGCTGGCCGCCGCGGCCCTCCTGCGCCGCCTGCTTCCGCCCGGCTCCCTTGTCGCCGACGCCGGTTCCGGGGCGGGCTTTCCCGGGCTGGTCCTGGCGGCCGTGCTGCCCGAGTACAATTTCGAACTGCTGGATTCCAGGATCAAGCGCTGCGACTTCCTCGGCTGGGCGGCCGCCGCGATGGGCTGCAAGAACGTCAGGGTCTTCCAGCGCAGGCTGGGCGAGGGCGGGGCCGCGGCGGGCACCAAATATGCCGCCGTGACCGAGCGGGCGATGGGGCAACTTGAAAACATACTGCCCCAATGCTTAAATATACTCAATAAGGGCGGTTTCTTCCTGGCCTGGCAGAGCGCGGCGCAGGTGGCGCAGCGCCGGCCGGCCGTGGAGGACGCGCAGTCGGCGGCCCGGGGGCGGCGGATCGAGACCTTCGCCTACAGGCTGCCGGGGGAGGCGGAAGACCGCCATATCATGATCTTCAGGAAAGGTTAGGCGGGCCAGGAGCTTATGCACATACTTAACTATTATTTCACGCCGTTCGCGGTGATACTGATACTCTTCGCCATCTTCTTTTCCGAGCCGGAGCGCAGCGTCACGTACCTCTCGTTCGGCATCCTGGGCGCGACGTTCGCCCTCAACTACTGGCTCAACAAGAACACCTACAAGTTCATGCGCTGGACGCGGCATATACGCGCCGTCACCGTCTGGCTGAACCTCGCCGTCAGCGCCGCGCTGTTCTACCTGCTGTCGGCCTACTGGTCGCCGATGTGGCTGCTGTTCCTCACCGCGCCGGCCGGGAGCGCGATGTACATGAAGAAGTGGCAGGTCTTCGGGGTAGCCCTTACCTCCTCGCTGGTGATGATAGCGCTCTACTTCTACAGGGGCGCGGCCTCGCTGCTGGCCGCCGACCCGGAAATAGCGGGTTTCGGCGCCGCGCTGACGCAGGTAGCGGGCAACACCCAGCAGCTGGCCATGGCGGCCACGCAGGCCGTGTTCATAATCTTTTTCTCTATGTTCGCCGCGGCCATGGCGGAGATGATACTGAAAGTCAGGGATTCGATGCGCTAGCCCGCCCCGCGCGGCGGACCTTCAATGGATATTTTAGCCAAACTGCGGCTGGCGTTCTGGGGGCTCGTGATAGGCCTCTGGGGCCTCTTCATGTACCAGTACATGGACGAGGACATGTCAGCCCTCAAGCGCTTCAAGGTCGGCAAGAACCCCTTCTCCTCCAAGCCCGACTACGATAAGCCGGTACTGAAGAAATATCCCGCTTCCGTTTACACCCCGCCGCCGCAGCTTCCCGCCGCCGCGCCGCTGCCGCAGAGCTCGCTGGCGCTGGTCAGGCCCGGCGCGGACATCAAGGACATCGCCAGCACGCCGCTTATTCCCGAGCACCCGCGCGGGGACAAGACTCTGGACATGAGGCTGGAAGAGCGCGACGAGCACCCGCCGGCACCGACCGGCTTCGCGATGCGCGAGACCCGCCACTTCGTCATCTACGAGGAGGGGGAACAGGTTGCCGACGAGATAGCCGCCACGCTCGAGGAACTGCACGGCAACATCATGCTGGACCTGGTGGCCTTTTCGCCGTGGACCCGGGAGAAGAAGGTCTACATCTACTACTCGCAGAGCGGCGCCACCTACCGCCGCCTCACCGGGCGGCCGGAGTGGTCCGGCGGCGCGGCCTCGCTCTCCGAGCGCAAGATCTACGTCTACCGCAGCGACGAGGCCTTCGGCATCCTGGCCCACGAGCTGACGCACATCTATTTCGACAGCTTCTTCCCGGCCTCCGCCCCGAGCCCGCTGTGGCTCAGCGAGGGCGTGGCCACCTATGTGCAGTCCGAGCGCGGCCTGTCCACGCCCAACTGGCTGGACCAGAATCTGAAGCTGCTCGAGGGCGGCAGCGGCTTCAAGCTGGCCGACCTGGTGCGCATCGAGAGCATGAGCGACGCCGACGAGGATAACGTGCGCCTCTGGTACGCGCAGTCCTACAGCGTGGTTCGCTTCCTGATGAAGATGAAAGCCGGCGAGGCGTTCTATATCTTCTGCAAGGAACTGCGCGACGGCAATCCGGCCAACCAGGCGCTGTACCGCGCCTACGGCATGCCCTACAACAAGCTCTCGTCGCTTGAATACGCCTGGCGCTACGACCTCAAGACCGGCAAGATCTCCGGCATGAACCGCTAGCGGCCCCCAAGAACACTCACGCCCTTATTTCCCGCGCGGCCGGTCCGCGCGGCGCCCTTTATATATATTCCTATACATAGGGGTTGACTGAAATCAACCCTGATTTTTTTCCTCCGCGCGCGGCCCGGCAGGGAAAATTGCGCAATAAAACAAGCTCTTTTCACCCCGGCTATTGACAAGGGGGGGGTGATGCTATATACTAATAATCCAAGTGGTGGAAAGTGGTGAATAGTGTTTTTTTGTGGTTTAAAATGTTGTATACTGGATAAACGCTAAGAACAGATTTAAAGTAAACATGAGCACGCTCTACGGGGAATACGAATATGCGATGGACGCCAAAGGCCGCGTCTTCATCCCCGCGCGTTTCCGCGAGGAACTGCGCAAAGAGGACAAGAACTATTTCATGCTCAGCATCGGGCTGGACCGCTGCCTCTACATCTTCCTGCCCTCGAAGTGGGAAGAGCTGATCGCCAACAACATGGAGATCTTCAAGGCGGAGAACAAGGAGGAGGAGCGGGCTTTCAAGCGCTTCTTCTTCGGCAACGCGTGCGACGCGCAGCTCGACGAGCAGGGCAGGATACTGATACCGCAGAATCAGAAGGCTTACGCCTCCCTCAAAAAGGGGCTACTGATACGCGGCGTGGGCAATAAGGCTGAAATATGGGATGCGCAGTCCTGGGCAAAGTACAAGAAAAATGTAATGGAACCCTCGTTCGAAAAGTTCAGCAAGATCTTCGACCTATGACGGAATACATACACGTCTCCGTGCTGGCCGAAGAGGTGGTGGACCTGCTGATCACGGAGAAGAATGGGACCTACGTAGACGCGACGCTGGGCATGGGCGGCCACACCGCCCGGCTGCTCGCCGCGCTGCCGCCCGAGGGCAAGGTGCTCGGCATAGACTGGGACCCGGAGATGGCCGGCGTAGCCGCCGCCAAGCTCAAGCCTTTCGGCGACCGCGTGAAGATCGCGCAGGGCAATTTCGCCAATATCGACGAGATCATGGCCAGGGAAGGCATCAGCTCGCTGTCGGGCGCGCTGTTCGACCTGGGCATCTCCTCGCTGCACCTCGACAAGCCGTCGCGCGGCTTCAGCCTCAAGCACGACGGCCCGCTGGACATGCGCATCAACCCCGACAACCCGCTGACCGCCTACACGATCATCAACCAGTGGCCCTTCGAGCAGATCGAGCACCTCATCCGCGTCTGCGGCGAGCGCCATTCCCGCCGCATAGCGCGCGCCATCCTGGAGGCCCGCCGGGTAAAGCCGCTGGACACCACCGCCGAGCTGAGCGCGCTGATAGAGCGCGTCGCCCCGGCGCGGGGGGAGAAGATCCACCCGGCCACCAAGACCTTCCTGGCCCTGCGGGTGGCGGTCAACTACGAATTCGACAATCTCACGCGCGGCATACAGAAAGTGCTGCCGCTGCTCAAGCCGGGGGCCCGGATAGGCATCATAACCTTCCATTCCCTGGAGGACCGCATCGTCAAGGAAACGTTCCGCATCATGGCCAAGATGGGCGGGTGGGAGCTGGTCACGCGCAAGCCGGTGAAGCCCTCCGACGAGGAGATAGCCGGGAACAAGAGGGCGCGCAGCGCGAAGCTGAGGGTAATAGAAAAGCTGTAGCCATAAGGGGGACGCATGTATCCTGAGAACATCCTTAAGGTGGGGGCGAAGTTCAACAAGATCCTGCACGGCAGGACCGCGAGGGCCAAGTTCAACGGCCTCAAAGCCTCGGTATGCCCGACGAAGATCTTCTACCTGTGGGAGAAGCACGGCATAAAGAGGATAGAGCTGTTCAGCATGGAGTAGACGCTTTACAAAGGGACGCAACAATGCTTAAGAAGACTAGGAACCTGAGGTTGGCGGCGCTGGGCGTGATCTGCGCGGCGGGCTTCGTATTCGCCTGGCAGAACCTGCAGGCGGTGCGGCTGGGCTACAACATCGAGAAGCTGCGCCGTGAGATCAAGGACCTCGAGAACGCCAATACTTATCTGAAGAAAGAGATACAGGTTTCCCTGTCTCCGGAGAAACTGGAGGCCGAGGCGAGCCGCCTCGGCATGGTTTATCCGGAACCCGGCTCTATCGTCATCCTCGACGGCAGGCCGGAGGCGGAGAACGCGGGCCGGGGCTGGCTGGCCAGGCTTTTCAGGCATAACAAAGCCTCCTAGACCGAGCCTCCGCCGGGAGTGAAAATGGCGGAAACAAAGACCTTCAGGGACATGTTCGACAGGATCCCCGTCTACGGGGACTCGGGTTTCGCCCGGGCCGCAGCCCTCCATGATAGCGCCAACTCTAAAGTCAAGAATACATCTCTGCGCCGCGCTGGCCGCGCTGGCGCCTTTGGCGATCGCTGGCAGGCTGTTCTGGCTCCAGACTTTTCGTCACGAAAAGCTTTCGGCGACCGCTTCTAAGGAGTTCCAGCGCACCGTCTCCGAGATCGGCCCCCGGGGCCGCGTCTTCGGCGCCGGCGGGGAACTCCTGGCCGAGTCGATCATCACCTGGGAAGCCGGCCTGTTCAAGAAAGACCTGCAAGAGCCCGCCCGCGCGGTCTCCGAACTGACCCGGGTGCTGAAGCTGCCGCCGTCCTGGCGCAAAAAATACAAGAGGAACAAGAACTTCGTCCCGGTCAAGAAGGGTCTGGACCGGAAAGCCTATGAGGCTGTTAAGGCCCTCAAGCTCAAGGGCGTCACGCTGGAGCCCGTGCAGAGCAGGTACTATCCGTCCGGAGACCTGGCGCGCAACATCATCGGCGTCACCCGGGCCGACAAGGGCCTGGCCGGCATCGAGCTGCTCTACGACAAGGTGCTCAGCGGGCACGTCAGCAAGCGCGAGGTCATCCGCGACGCGGGCGGCCGCATCATCTTCGAGGACCGCAAAGAGAAGGTAGCCCTGCCGCGCGACATCCACCTGACGATAGACAAGAATATCCAGTACTTCGCCCAGGAGGCCGTGCGGCGGGCGGTGGAGAAGAACCGCGCCGAGCTGGGCATGGCGCTGGTGCAGGAGCCCGGCAGCGGGCGCATCCTGGCCATGGCCACCTGGCCAAGCGACCTCGAGAAAATACAGCCGGTGGAGTGGACCTACGAGCCGGGCTCGACCTTCAAGGCCATAACGCTGGCGGCCGCGCTGGAGAAGGACGTGGTAAAGGAGAGCGACTACTTCTACTGCGAGAACGGGGCCTGGGCTTTCACGCCGCGCATCATCCTGCACGACCACGAGCCGGACAAGATGCTCAGCCTCTCCGGCGTAATAGAGCGCTCCTCGAATATCGGCACCGCCAAGATCGGCCTGAAGCTGGGCCTCAAGGATTTCTACCTCTACACCAAGGCCTTCGGCTTCGGCGCCAAGTCGGGCCTGGGCTTCTACGGCGAGTCGGCCGGCCTGCTGCGCCCGCTGGACCGCTTTAAACCGATAGACCTGGCCGTGGGCTCCTACGGGCACGGCATAGCCGCCACGCCGCTGCAGGTGCTCAACGCCTATTCCGCGCTCGCCAACGGCGGCCGCCTTTACGCGCCGCGCCTGGTGGGAAAAGTGACCGAGTCCGACGGCGAAGAGGTCTTCGTCAACGAGCCCACCGTCATCAGGCAGGCGGTCTCGCCGGAGACCTCCGAGCGGGTCAAGAGGATCCTGCGCGCGGTGGTGGAGAAAGGCACCGGCAAACCCGCGGCCGTGCCCGGCTACGCCATAGCCGGCAAGACGGGCACTTCCAAAAAGATAGATCCCAAGACCGGCAAGTACCTGACCGGCAAGAACGTAGCCTCGTTCGCCGGCTTCTTCCCGGTGGCCGACCCGAAGTACACGATCCTGGTGGTGATAGACAACCCGAAGGGCCTCACCTACGGCGGCGAGACCGCCGCCCCGGCCTTCAGGGAAATAGCCGCCAAGATCATAAACCACAAAGGACTGAAGTCGGACGCCCCCATGCCCAAAAACTCCGGCCGGCAGCCCGCGCCCAGGATCACCGACTGAACCGGTATTCCTGACCGCCCGTAAATTTTCTATCATTTAGCCATGAAGCTATCCCAGGTACTGGCAGATTCCGGCGTAAGGCACGCCGGGCCCGATCCCGACATCAGCGCCGTCGTCAACGACTCCCGGCTGGCCGCGCCGGGGGCGCTGTTCTTCGCCCTGCCGGGCGCCAGGACCGACGGGGCGAATTTCATACGGCAGGCGCTGGAGAAAGGCGCCCCGGCCGTGGTCTCCGCCGCCGAAACGCCCCGAGAGCTGCGCGCCGCCTTCCCGGAGGCCGCGCTGCTGACCGCGCCGGACCTGCCGGCCGCCCTCTCCAGGGCCGCGGCCAACCTCTACTCGCGGCCGTCGCGGCGGCTCAAGGTTTTCGGCATCACCGGCACCAAGGGCAAGACCACCACGGCCTACCTGCTGGAGAACATCCTGCGCCTGGCGGGCTCGCGCCCCGGCGTGATAGGCACCATAGATTACCGCGTGGACGGCCGCGTGCTGGCCCCTGCGGCCAATACCACGCCGCTGGCCCACACGCTGCAGGAACTGCTGTCCAGAATGGTGGCGGCCGACGCGCTGACCGCCGTAATGGAAGTCTCTTCGCACGCGCTGGCCCTGGGGCGCGTCGAGGACGTGGATTTCGACTGCGCTGTCTTCACCAACCTCCAGCGCGACCACCTGGACTTTCACAAGGACCGCGAGAGTTATTTCCGCGCCAAAGCGCGCCTCTTCGACCTGCTGGAGCGCTCCAGCAAGCAGGAGAAGCGGGCCGTCATCAACGCCGACGACGAGCGCGCGGGCTGGCTGGTAAAGCGCCTCAGGGGGAAGGTGAAGGCCGTCACCTTCGCCATAGAGAACGAGGCAGACTTCAAGGCCGAGGATATAGAGATGCTGGAGGACGCCACCCGCTTCACGCTGCGGTCTCCGGAAGGAGAGATCCGGGTGCGGCTGAACCTGCTTGGCCGCCACAACGTCTACAACGCCCTGGGGGCCATAGCGGCCGCGGCCTCGGCGGGTATTCCCGTCAAAGCGGCCGCCGAGGGCGCCGCCGCCCTGCTCAACGTGCCGGGCCGCCTGCAGCGGGTTGAAGCCGGCCAGGACTTCAGGGTTTTCGTGGACTACGCCCATACCGACGCCTCGCTGGAGAGCGCGCTGTCGGGCCTGCGCCTGCTGCCGCACGGCCGCATCATTACCGTCTTCGGCTGCGGCGGCGACCGGGACCGCACCAAGCGCGCCCCGATGGGCGCCGTCGCCTGCGCCCTGAGCGACCTGGCCATCATCACCAGCGACAACCCGCGGAGCGAGGAGCCGCTGGCCATCATCGACGACATAGAGAAGGGCGTGACGGACAAGTACGACAATTACGAGGTGCTGCCTGACCGGGCCGACGCCATAGAAAAGGCCGTACTGCAGGCCCGCAAGGGCGACATCGTGCTGATAGCCGGTAAGGGCCATGAGGACTACCAGATACTGAAGGACCGCACTATACATTTCAGCGACGCCGAAACCGCGGCCGCCGCGATAAGGAAAAAACTGGGCCTATGAACCTCAACATCGATCTTGGCACGCTGGCGCGGGCTGCCGGCGGGCGACTGCTCAAAGGCGACCCTGCCGCCCCGTTCAACGCCTTCGTAACCGACACGCGCCGGCTCAGGACCGGGGATTTCTTCTGGGCGCTCAAAGGCGCCTCTTACGACGCGCACGATTTCCTGCCGCAGACCCTCCCGGTGGGGGTCAGCGGCTGGCTGGCGCGCGAGGACGCCGTGGCCGGGCTGACGGACCTGCCCGCCGCCGTGGTAGTGGTCAGGGACACGCTGAAGGCGCTGCAGGCCCTGGCCGCCTGGCACCGGCAGCGCTTCCAGATACCGCTGGTGGCCATCACCGGCTCCAACGGCAAGAGCACCACCAAGGAGATGCTGCGCAGTATTTTCTCGACGGCCGGGGAAACCTGCAGCAACGCCGGGAACCTCAACAACCAGTTCGGCCTGCCGCTGTCCCTGCTGGAACTGGGGCCGGAGCATAAGTTCGGCGTGTTCGAGCTGGGCGCCTCGCGCCGCGGCGACATCGCCGAGATAGGGGAAGTGGCCCGCCCCACCTGCGGCATCATCACCAATATCGGCCCGTCGCACCTGGAGTACTTCGGCGACCTGGAGACCATCTACGAGACCAAGACCGAACTGGCCGCCTGCCTGGCTCCCGGCGGCACGCTGGTCTACAATTACGACGACCGTTACCTCTCCCGCCTCAATGGCCGCGAATTCAAGAAGATGACCTTCGGCCGCGACCCCGGGGCCGATCTGCGCGTGCTCGAAGGCGACACGCTGCGCCTCGAAGACGGCGGGGACATACACCAGGTGCGCCTGCCACACGCCGGCGGCCACAACTACCTCAACGCCGCCGCGGCCGCCGCCGCCGCGCTCTCGTCCGGCCTGGATTTCTCCGCCATAACCAAGGGCCTGGAAAGTTATACGCCGCCGCCCATGCGGCTGCAGGAGCTCAGGATCAACGGCGCCACGGTGATCCTCGACGCCTACAATTCCAACCCGCAGTCGGCGGCCTCGGCCAT
This sequence comes from Elusimicrobia bacterium HGW-Elusimicrobia-3, assembly GCA_002840355.1. Classification (GTDB taxonomy): domain Bacteria; phylum Elusimicrobiota; class Elusimicrobia; order Elusimicrobiales; family UBA9959; genus UBA9959. Next base: position 9,110 of record PHAL01000014.1, read on the forward strand.
CAAGCAGGCCGCCGCCATGGAGCGGCCGCTCTACATCCTGATGGGGGACATGAAGGAACTGGGCAGGCACTCCGCGCATTACCACGCGGACCTGGGCGCGGCCCTGGCCCATACCGGCGCGGAGCGCATCTTCCTGGCCGGCCCGGAAATGCAGCCCGCCGTGGACGCCTATCAAAACGCAGGCGGCAAAGCGCTGGTCTACGCCGAGACCCTCGACGGCTGGCTCGAGGAGGCCCGCGGCTTGATCAAGGCCGGCCGGGGCACCTTCCTTATAAAGGCGTCGCGCTCGATGAAGTTCGAAAGGATAGTCGAAGGGCTGTAGGCCGCCAGCGGCCCAAAGAAAAACCGCCGGGACCTCCCGGCGGTTTTTTTGCGCCCGCGCTTTGCCTACTTCTTGGACTCCATCACCGCCTTCACCATCTCGTCCCACCGGGTGGCCAGGGAGAAGTTCAGGTATTCGTACCTGGGCTTGTAGTTCATATAGAAGAGGGGGAAATAGACCGACAGCCCGTTGGCGTTCTTGGACTTGTAGCCGAGCGCGTCGTTGCGCAGCACGACGCGCTGCGCCAGCACGTTGATGACCTCAAGGGCCGCCGCCTTCACCGCCGGCGTACCGGTATTGTCGTAGTAGAGCTGCATCAGCTGGTAGAGGTCGCGCGCGTCCTCGTCGTCGAAGGAGCGCAGCCCCCATTTCTTCTCGTGGTAGAGCTTCATATCCGCGGGGGAAGCCAGCACCAGGCCGGCGAACCTGTCCATCGCCGCCGCGAGCTCCGCCGCCGCCGCCGGCCGCACGATGGACATCGTCACAGACATCTTCTGCGTGCCGTAATAGAATTCGGAGAAACCCTTCATGATGGCCTGCGCCGCGGTGAACGGATCGGCGGGATTCGCGGCCAGCGCGTTGAGAAAGACCTCGTAATTGTAGCCGCTGCCCGGCGTGGTCTCCTGCGAACCCACCACGTATTCGGCCGAGCCGCGCAGTTCGTAGACGACCTCCGCTGTCTGCATCAGGCAGGCGTCCGAGGCGTACACGTTCACGCCGCCGCCGGCCTTGATGGCCAGCGCCAGTTCCTCGGGCGAGATATGGTGGCCGGAGGGCTCGTCGTAGGAGATGCCCTTGGCCGCGCCGGGAGGAGGCTTCACGCCGCGCCAGCCGCTGCCGTGGCCGCCCACTATCAGCAGGTATTTTTTGGCCGGGTAGTTGGCCTTTCCCCAGGCTATGAACTCGGCCAGGTGCTTCCAGTCTCCCATGTCCGCGTCCGGGAAATGCGCCAGCACCGGGGAATTGATGCGCAGCGGGTCGCCGTCCTTTACCATCAGGAAACGGCGAGAGCCGGTCCAGTCCGCCTGCGGGGGGACGGGCTCCTGCACGCTGGAGAAAGGATTGAAGACCGGCTTTGTGACGATGCGCCCCATCTCGGCCACCACGTTGACGCGCGAGGTGGAGCCGGCGGCTTCCATCTCGTTGACGTCCTTGATAGCCTCGAGGCCCAGATTGTTGCGCGCGCTCACGTAGACCAGCACGGTCCACTCTTTAGGGGCGGGGCGGCCGGGACTGGCCGCGGCGGGCACCGGCGCCTCGGGCAGGCCCGACGCGCCGAGGCTCTGCAGGTCGAAAGCGGCGGCGGGGCGGCCAATGAAAAGCGAAAGCAGCAGCAGGGAGAAAGCGGTAATATATTTCACGTCTATATTATATCGGGGCGGACGCCCGGCCCGCATGAGCAGAAAGGACCAGGCCCCACTGGGTCTTTGGGGAAGCACAGGGGGGAACATACAAGCCTCTCAAAAAATATTAAAATATAGATATCAATAGAAGCGGCCCGATTTTTCAGAGGAGACCATGCTCTACTACGCGCACTTGTTAAAAGATTTCTTCAGCCCCCTGAACGTACTGCAGTACATCACCTTCCGCGCCGGCGGCGCGCTGATAACCTCTTTCCTGCTGAGCCTCCTGCTCGGCCCGTGGCTGATCGCCAAGCTGCGCACCTACAAGATAGGCCAGGTGCAGCGCACCGACGGCCCCCAGACCCACCTGGCCAAGCACGGCACCACCACGATGGGCGGCCTGCTGATCTTCCTGACGCTGGTAGTCTCCACCGCGCTGTGGGCCCGCATGGACAACCGCTTCATCCTGCTGCTCCTCTTCGTGACCGTCGTGCTGGCCTTCGCCGGCTGGATGGACGACTACACCAAGCTCGTCAGGAAGAATCCCGCGGGCGCGTCGTCCCGGTTCAAATTCTCGCTGCAGTTCCTGGCCGCCATCGGCGTGGTGGGCTACCTCGCGGTGGACCCGCCCAACGCCCAGTTCGCCAATTCGCTGTTCGTGCCCTACACCAAGGGCCTGATGCTGGAACTGGGCTTCCTGTACGCCGCCCTGGCCATGCTGGTGATCATCGGCTCCTCCAACGCGGTCAACCTCACCGACGGCCTCGACGGCCTGGCGGCCGGCACCATAGTCTTCACCGCGCTCACCTTCGTGATCATCGCCTACGCGGCCGGCAACGTTAAATGGGCCTCCTACCTCAAGCTGATCTACGTGGAGGGCGCCGGCGAGATCTCGGTGTTCCTGTCCGCGCTGATAGGCTCCTGCCTGGGCTTCCTGTGGTACAACGCGCACCCGGCCGAGGTCTTCATGGGCGACACCAGCTCGCTCTTCCTCGGCGGGGCCATCGGCACCGCGGCGATAGCCACCAAGCAGGAGCTGCTGCTGCCGGTGGCGGGCGGCATCTTCCTGGTGGAGACGCTGTCGGTGATCCTGCAGATGGGCTCCTTCAAGCTGCGCAACAAGAAGCGGCTCTTCCTGATGGCGCCCATACACCACCATTTCGAGCTCAAGGGGATAGCCGAGTCCAAGGTCACCGTGCGGTTCTGGATAGTCGGCATCATGCTGATGCTCATAGCCCTGAGCTCGCTGAAGATACGCTGATGTTCATACCGGAAAGATTCAAGGACGGGCGGGCGCTGGTGATCGGCGCCGGCAAATCGGGGGTCGCCTGCGCCAACCTGCTGGCGGGCCGCGGCTTCGCCGTGCTGCTCTCCGACGAGAAGAAAGCCGCTGAGCTCAAGGGCCGGCTCAAGGGCCTCTCGCGCCGCGTCAAGGTGGAGGCCGGCGGGCACAGCCCGGCGGCCTATGCCTGCGCCTTCGCGGTGAAAAGCCCCGGCCTGACCCACGCCAGCCCGCTGATCCGTGCGCTCAAGAAGAAAAAGATCCCCATTTTCAGCGAGATAGAGATAGCGCTGGCCTTCTCGCGGGCCGGCCGCCTGCTGGCCGTGACCGGCACCAACGGCAAGACCACCACCGCGACGCTGCTCGGCGCTATCATGAACGCCGCGCTGCGGCCCAAAGCCCGCGCCGTGGTCTGCGGCAACGTCGGCATACCGGCCTCCGCGGCCGCCCCGGCGGCCCGCCCCGGCGACGCGGTAGTGATGGAACTCTCGAGCTACCAGCTCGAGGACAGTTCCTGCATCAGCCCCGACGCCGCGTGCGTGCTCAATATCACGCCGGACCACCTGGACCACCACGGCGGCATGGCCGCCTACGTGGCCGCCAAGGAAAAAGTGTTCAGCTCGCAGGCCGCTGGCGCCTGCTGCGTCTTCAATTACGAGGACAAGTACTGCAGGCAGCTGGCGCGGCGCTGCCCGTCGAAGCCTCTCTTCTTCTCGTCGGCCCGCTCGGGGGGCAAGCTCAACGCCTGGGCGGCTGAAGGCAGGCTTTTCTTCAAGGCCGCCGGCCGCGAGTTCTCGGCAAGGCCGCCGGCCCTGCCCGGCGCGCACAACCTCGAGAACGCCATGTGCGCCGGCCTGATGGCGCTGCATTGCGGCGCCGGCCCCGCCGCCCTACGCCGGGCTTTCGCCGCTTTCAAGGGCGTGGAGCACCGCATAGAGCCCGTCCGGACGGTGCGCGGCATCTCCTTCGTCAACGATTCGAAGGGCACCAACGTGGACTCCACCGTGGTCGCCCTCAAAGCGCTGGGCGGCCGGCGCAATGTCTGGCTGATACTCGGCGGCCTGGGCAAGGGCCTGCCCTACGCCCCGCTGCTGCCGCTCATAAAGAAGAGCGTCAAAGGCGTGCTGACCATAGGCGCCGACGCCCCCGTGATAGAGGCGCAGCTGGCTGGCGCCGCGCCGGTAATTACCGCGCTCACCATGGAAACGGCCTGCCGCGAGATCCTGCAGCTGGGCGAGCGGGGGGACATAGCCCTGTTCTCGCCGGCCTGCGCCTCCTTCGACCAGTTCAAGGACTTCGAAGACCGGGGCCGCAAGTTCAAGGCCTTCGTGGGGACGCTTAAATAATGGACTTCTCCTCGAGACGGAAAAAACCGGCCTATAACATCATCCATAACCGCAGCCTGAAGTACATGGACTACCCGGTGTTCTTCATAGTGGCCATGCTGCTGATGCTGGGGCTGGTCTCGCTGTTCTCGGCCAGCGCGCTCTACGCCGCCAACAAAGGGCTCGACACGCTGTTCTACACGCAGAAGCAGGCCCTCTATATCCTGCTGGGCTTCGCCCTGATGATGGCCGCCGCCAAAGTGAACCTGGAGCGCATACGGCCCTATATCAAGCCGGCCGTGATCGTCACGCTGGTCCTGCTGGTCGTAACGCTGCTGATGCCGCCGGTGGCGCATGTCCGCCGCTGGATACCGCTGGGCTTCATGAAGCTGCAGGTCAGCGAATTCGCCAAGATCGTCCTGGTGCTCTACCTGGCCGATTTCTTCGACCGCAGCGCCAGCCGCCTCAACACGGACCTCAAACAGATGGCCAAACCGGTGGGCGTGGTAGTACTGACGCTGGGCCTGATAGCCGCCCAGCCGGACCTGGGCACGCCGGCGCTCCTGTTCGCCGTGGCCTGCATGATGTTCTTCGCGGCCGGCCTGAAGCTGCGCTACCTGCTGATGCCCATCGGCGCCGGCCTGCTGATACTGGTGGAGGAGCTCATCCGCAAGCCGTACCGCCTGGCCCGCCTCAAGAATTTCCTCTCGCCGTGGGACGACGCCTCCGGCACCGGCTACCAGCTGGTGCAGGCGCTGCTGGCCGTGGGCTCCGGCGGCTGGTTCGGCAAAGGCCTGGGCGCCTCCAAGCTCAAGCTGATGTACCTGCCCGAGCCGCACACCGACTTCATCTTCCCCGTCGTGGCCGAGGAGCTCGGCCTCGTGGGAGGCCTGTTCATCACCGCGCTTTTCGCCGCGCTGCTGGTCAAGGGCGCGCGCATAGCCCGCAACGCGCCCAGCCTCTACACCTCCGCCGCCGCGCTCGGCCTGACGCTCGTGATAACGCTGCAGGCCTTCTTCAACCTGGCCATGGCCATCGGCCTGGTGCCGACCAAGGGCATACCGCTGCCGTTCTTCTCCTACGGCGGCTCTTCCATATGGGCTTCGATGATAATGGTGGGACTGATACTCAACATCTCGGCGCACAGGAGCGGGTCGCGATGGTAACCGCCCGGCGCGTCCTGATAGCCTCCGGCGGCACCGGCGGCCATTTCTACCCCGGCTTCGCGCTGGCGGGGGAACTGCGCCGCCGCGGCTGGCAGACTCTCTTCGTCGTCAAGAAGGAAGACATCGCCCGGCCCGCGCTGGAGGCCGCCGACTTCCCCTACGCCGAGCTGGATATGACCGCGCTGCCGCGCTCGCTCAACCCGCTCGCCCACGCCGCTTTCCTGATAAAGTTTTTCGGCTCCCTGGCCCTGGCCCGCAGGATGATAGCCGACTTCAGGCCCGACGCCGTGGTGGGCACGGGCAGCTACGTGGCTTTCCCTGCCGCCCTGGCGGCGCGCCTGGCGGGTATCCCCGTTTACATACACGAATCCAACGCCAGGTTCGGCCTGGGCAACAGGCTGGCAGGGCTGTTCTGCGACCGCGCCGCGCTGGGCCTGCCGGTGGCGGACAACCCGCTGGCCGCCAGGTCGGCGCTGGCCGGCACCCCCATACGCGAGGCCTTCCGCGCCGCCGCCGACAAGGCGGAGGCCCGCGCGGCCCTCGGCCTGGAGAAGGGGAAATTCACGGTACTCGTTTTCGGCGGCAGCCAGGGCGCCCGGCGGCTGAACGCCGCTTTCATCGCGGCCGCCAAAGCGCTGAAGGGCGACATCCAGGCCGTGCACGTGACCGGCCGCAAGAATTTCGAGGCGGTGCAGGTCGGCTACGCCGAGGCCGGCCTCGACGGCGCGCCCGGGCTGAAGGTCTTCGACTACCGCGAGGATATGCCGGTCCTGTACGCGGCGGCGGACCTGGTAATCTCCCGCTCGGGCGCCAGCACGGTGGCCGAGCTGGCGCACCTGCGCAAGCCCTCTATTTTAGTGCCGCTGCCCTCTTCGGCCGGCGACCACCAGCGCCACAACGCGCTGGCGCTGGCCGGGCCGGGCGCGGCGATGTGCCTGCAGGAAGGGCCGGACTTCGACGCGGAGCTCGCGGCCGCGGTGCGCAATCTCACGGGGGAACCCGCCCGCCTGGCCGCGATGGCGGAGGCGTTCGCGAAGGCCGGCATCCCCGACGGGCTGGGCGCGGCGGCCGCGCTGGCCGACATCATAGAGAAGGGACGCTAAAGATCTTACGGAGGATAATATGGAAATAGAAAAAGGCTCGAAGTGGGTTAAGTTCGACGTGATGGAGCGCTTCATGCGCGACGTGTTCAAGGGCATAGGCGTGCCCGCCGCGGACGCCGCGGTCTGCGCCGACGTGCTGATAACGGCCGACAAGCTGGGTATCGACTCGCACGGCGTTTCCCGGCTCAAGCCGATCTACTACGACCGGATCAAGCAGGGCATACAGCTGCCCAAGGCCAAGTTCGAGATCGTCAAGGAAACGCCCACCACCGCCGTGATAGACGGCCACAACGGCATGGGCCACGTGATCGCCGTGCGCGCGATGGAACTGGCGATGAAGAAGGCGAAGAAATTCGGCCTCGGCATGACGGCCGTGCGCAATTCCACTCATTACGGCATAGCCGGCTACCACACGCTGCTGGCCGCCAAGGCCGGCATGATAGGCATCACCGGCACCAACGCCCGCCCTTCGGTGGCCCCGACGTTCGGCGTCGAGAACATGATGGGCACCAACCCGCTCACGTTCACGCTGCCTACCGACGAGAAGTTCCCGTTCTTCCTCGACTGCGCCACCTCCATAACCCAGCGCGGCAAGATAGAGGTCTACGCCAAGCTGGGCAAGGCCATGCCCAAGGGCTGGGTGATAGACGCCGCCGGCGGGTCCAAGACCGATTCGCGCGCCGTGCTGAACGACCTGATCAAGGGCACGGCCGCGCTGACGCCGCTGGGCGGCGTGGGCGAGGACCTGGGCGGCTACAAAGGCTACGGCTACTGCGCCGTCGTCGAGATCCTCTCGGCCGCGCTGCAGGACGGCGCATACATGAAGCAGCTGCTCGGCTACGACAAGAAGGGCAACAAGGTGCCGTACCCGCTGGGCCATTTCTTCCTGGCCATCGACATAGAGCACTTCGTGCCGCTGCGCTCGTTCAAGCGCACGGCCGGGAACATACTGCGCGAGCTGCGGGCCTCCAAGAAGATGCCCGGCGCCAAGCGCATTTACACCGCCGGGGAAAAGGAATATCTCACCTGGCAGTACCGCAAGCACCGCGGCGTGCCGCTCAACAAGGAAACCCAGCAGGAAGTGCTGGCGATGCAGAAGGAACTGGGCCTGAAAGGCTACAAGTTCAACTTCTAAGCGCAGGCAGGGAACGGAAGGCGGCGGAGGGAAACCTCCCCGCCTTCTGTTGCTTTCCAGCGCCCCGCGTTGCTATCATTCCTTTATGTTCGGAGAAGACGCCAGGGCCAAGACCTCACTCTACCTCGCCATTTTCCTGCTGTTCATGGCCTATGGCGGCAGGTTTACGGGCATAGAGCCTTTCCACAACCAGTTCTTCACGGCTATCTCCTGGACCTACCTGCTGATAGCCGACCTCCTGCTCTTCCGCCTGGCCGGGCGCTCGCCGCTGCTCTCGGCCCCGCTGGAATTCCTGCTGCTGGCCGCCTGCTCCGCGGGCCTGGCCGTCATAGCGGAACTGCTGAACCTGCGCCTGGAAGCCTGGACATATATCAACCAGTCCTCCGACCTGTCCTTGCGCTGGACCGGCAGGCTGCTGGCCTGGGCCGCGGTATTGCCGTCCATCTTTATCACGGCCGACCTGCTGTCCCTGTTCAATTTCCTGCGCAGTCTCAAAACCCGGCCTTTCCAGGCGGGCCCCCGGGCACAGCCGGCCATGCTGGCGGCCGGCGCTGCGCTGCTGTTGGCCGCCCTGATAGCGCCGCGGCAGGCCTGGCCGCTGGCCGTGCCGGCTTTCTTCCTGCTCACCGAGCCCCTCAACATGCGCCTGGGCCTGCCCTCAGTACTGCGCGAGGTGGCGGGGGGTCTGCCGGCCAGGGCGATACGCCTGGCCGCCGCCGGCCTGATAGCCGGCCTGCTCTGGAATTTCTGGAACCAGGCCTCGGGCGCGGCCTGGCAGTACAACCTGCCCCCCTGGCTGCGTTCACCCGCCCACTATCTCGGCTATCCGCTGCTGGCCCTGGCCGCCTATTCCGCCTATTGCCTCGCCTCCTGGCTGCGCGCCGGCCAGACCTGGGAGGGCCACGCCTGGAACATGCCCGGCAGGCAGCCGGGGCCCTATGCCGGCTGGGCTGCCGCCGCTATACTTATCATTTCCTCATATATAGCCCTGCGGGCCGTGGACGCCCACACCGTCAGGCTTTACCTCGGCTGGATATAGCACCGGACCCCAAAGACCTAATTCCTCCTGGGCCCTACGGGCCCCGCCAGCTAGGCCTTGCGACCTTTGACTTTCGTCAACCCGCGGGGTATAACATAGCAGAAGCGAATGCTCGGTTTTGGAGGAGTTATGAAAAACATCGTAAAGAACACTCTGATAGCTGCGGCCGGCGTGCTCATACTGCCCGTCCTCTCCTTTGCCAGCGGCAAGAGCATCTACGGCGAAGACGACCGCAAGGACTTCTTCCAGATGTCCGGCGACATGCAGGCCGTGGCCAATTCCGTGGTCTCCATGTGGAAGTCCGCTTCCGTGACCGCCGAAGGCTCAGACTTCAAACTGACCACGATGAACTTCGGCGACCGCCTGAACCTCTGCCCCGATGAGAAGTTCCGCGAGCAGCCCATAGGGGCCTTCTGCTCCGGCTCGCTGGTGGGCGAGGACCTGATCCTGACGGCCGGGCACTGCATCAAGTCCGAGGCCCAGTGCCTGGACACCAAGTTCGTCTTCGGCTACGGCGTTATGCGCGCCGGCGCCGAGGCTGTTACCACCGTGCCCTCCGCCAACGTCTACGGCTGCGCCAAGGTCGTAAAGCGCTTCCTGGGCGGCGAGCCGGGCTCGCCCTTCCCCGCCGGCCAGCGCCTGGGCGCGGACTACGCCCTGATACAGCTCGACCGCAAGGTCTCCGGCCGCAAGCCGCTGGCGGTCAACAGGGGCGCCGCCCTTAAGAAGGGCGACGGCATCTTCGTGATCGGCCACCCGGTGGGCCTGCCCGTCAAGCTGGCCGGCAGCGCCACCGTGCGCGACTTCTCCAAAGCCGGCTACTTCGTGGCCGACCTGGACACCTTCGGCGGCAACTCCGGCTCTCCGGTCTTCAACACCCGCACAAAGAAGATAGAAGGCATCCTGGTGCGCGGCGACGAGGACTTCCTCGACAGCCCCGCCGGCTGCACGACGATGGCCACCTACGAGCAGACCGGCGGCCGCGGCGAGGACGTGACCAAGATCTCGGAGATCTCCGCGACCATCCCCAGGCTGGCCGGCGAGAAGGCGGCCCCCGAGGAGATAGAGGTCAGGGACGTGGATACCAGCGGCATACAGCCGGTGGAAGCGGCTTCCAGGACCCTCTCCTTCGACTAACAGATCGGGCTTAAGAGAACGCGCCCGGGGGCAGCCCCGGGCGCGTTGTTTTTTGGCGGGCGCCGCGTTAATTTTTGTATCCTTATATCGTGAAAACCCTGTCGCTTGCGGCCGCCACGGCCGCGCTGCTGCTGGCCGGCTGCGCCGCCCCGGGCAAAAGACTGCTGGCCGATGACGCCCTGGTAAGGGCCTCGGCCCTGGAAGCGGCGGCGGGCGAACCTTCGAAGGTAAAATTCAAAATAGTCGCGCGCCTGCGCAAGGCCCTGGCCGGCAAGCAATCCCGGAACAGGGCCTACGCCGTAACGGCGCTGGAGGATATCGGCCCCGAGGCGCGGCGGGCCGCCCCCGAGCTGATGGCGGCGCTGGGCGACGAGGACCCTTTCGTTTCAGCCGCCGCCGAACGGACACTGATTAAATTAAAAGGTACGGCCCCGGCTCTGGCCGGCGCCCTGCTCTCTCCCGACCCGCTGCTGAGAAGTAAAGCCCCGGAGATACTGGCCGCGCAGGGGGAGGCCGGCGTGCTGGCCGTGGCCGCGAATTTCGAAAAAGGCAGCCGGGAACTGGCGCTGGAATCCTGCTATGCGCTCGGCCGACTGGGCCCGGCCGCCGAGAAAGCCGTGCCGGCGCTGGCCAGGGCGGCGTCCAGTTCAGACGCCGAGGTAAAGGCCGCGGCCTTAGGTGCGCTCTCGAATATAGCAACCCGCGCTCGCGCGCCGGCGCCGCGGCGCTGCTGGCCGCCATGCCGGCGCCGCCGGAAGAGGCGCTGGAAGCCCTGGCCGCCGCCCTGGAAGACCCTGACGGCGCGGTCAGGGAGAATGCCGGCGCCGCGCTCGCGGCCTTCACGCCGGAAATAATGAACACCCTGCCCTCCGGCCTGCTGCCGGTGCTGTCCAAGGCCGCCGCGGCCGCCGGCAGCAAGGAGTCCGGCCCGGCCCTGCTGGCCCTGGTCAGGACGGGGCGGGCCGAGGGGAAATGGCTGGCCGCCGCGCTGCGCTCGCCCGAGCCGGGCACCCGCGAAGCCGCGGCGCTGGCGCTGCTGCTGATGTTCCCGCCGCCGCGGGAAGCGGCCGCGCCGCTGCTGGAAACGCTCAAAGACGAGGACCTGAAGGTGCGCCGGGCCGCCGCCTCGGCGCTGGGCAATTACGCCGTCGCCAGCCCCGCCGCCCTGCCGGCCGGCACCGTAGCGGCCCTGCTGGAGGCCACGCGCGACGCTGACCCGGAAACCCGCAACCTGGCCGTCTTCCCGCTGGGCAGGCTGGCGCCGGCTGACAAGAGCGCCCTGGCCGCCGTGATCCAGGCCCTGGCCAACGCCGACCCCGAGGTGCGCGTCTCCGCGGCCGCGGCCCTGACCGCCGCCGGCAAAGCAGCGGCCGCCGCCGAGACGGCGCTGTGGAAAGTTTTCCGTTCGCGCGACTGCCGGCAGAAGACGGCCGCCGCCAGGGCGCTGGCCGCCGTAAAGCCGGAGCTGCGCCGCCTGCCGGCCGTAGCCCGGGCCCTCAGGACCATCTGCCCCGCGGCGAAAACCGCGCCGCCCGACCCGGCCGCCCTGCCCGGCCTCGCGCCGAAGAAAAAGAGAAAGCCGGCCGTAAAGGCCGCGCCCTAGGAACCCATGACCCGAGCGCTGGAGATCACAGGACTGGTCAAGAAATATAAGGACTTCGAGGCCGTGGCCGGTCTCGATTTCAGCGTGGCCCCGGGCGAGATCTTCGCCCTCGTCGGCCCCAACGGCGTGGGCAAATCCACGACGCTCAAGATGATAGCCACCATCCTCACCCCGACGGCGGGCAGCGTGAGCGTGTTCGGCCTGGACACGATCCGCGACGCGCACGCAGTGCGCGAGACTATCAGCTACCTGCCCGAAGAGGCCGGCGCCTACAAGAACCTCACCGGCCGCGAGTACCTGGACTTCATGGCCATGGTCTTCCTGAAGGACGGGCCTAAAGCCCGCGCCGCCGCGGCCGAGGGGGAACGCCTGTCCGCCCTGGGCGCGCGGCTCGGCGACAAGATCAAGACCTACAGCAAGGGCATGGCCCGAAAACTCCTGCTCGCCCGAGCCGTCATGATACGGCCGCGCCTGGCCATCCTCGACGAGCCCACCAGCGGCCTCGACATCGTGAACGCCTACGAGATACGCAAGACCATCAAGGCGCTGGCCGCCGGCGGCATGACTTTCCTGATCTCGAGCCACAACATGGGGGAGATAGAGTTCCTCTCGGACCGCATAGGCGTCATCAACAAGGGGCGTATGCTGGCCTGCGACACGCCGGCCGCGCTCAAGGCCAGGTTCGCCACCGAGGACCTGGAAGAGGTATTCATAAAACTCACGCAATGAACATCTTCTTCGTCCTGCTGAAAAAAGAGATCAAGGAGCTGCTCACCGCGCAGCTGGTGATCACGATAGCGGTCACGCTGCTGGTCTTCCACGTTATTGGCAAGGCCGTGGGCAGCCACAACAAGTCCTCGGCCGCCCGCAACGGCGTCGTAGTGCTGGACCTGGACCGCTCGGACCTGTCGGCCCGCCTGATAAAGGCTATAGCCGGTACCAGGACCAAACCCAGCGCCGCCCCGCAGCGTGACATAGCCGCCGCCATGGCCGCGCCCGAGTACGCCGCCGAGAATTCCTTCATGGTCATTCCCGCCGGCCTGCAGGCCGCCGTCAGGGCGGGTAAGACCTCTAACATAGACTACTACTCCCGCTTCAGGCGGCAGGCCTCGGGCCTGGGGCCGGCTATCGCCGCCTCGCAGATACGCCGCACGCAGCAGGCGGCCGCCAGGGAAACCGTCGCCTACCTGATGGAGCTGCGCCTGCCCGGCCTGGATCCCGACTTCCTGCGCGCCCCGGCCCCGCCCAGGGAATTCGCCGTGATCAACGGCCTCACCGCCGAGGTCTCTCTGTCGCAGGTCATCGGCTTCATCCAGTCCCAGTCCTATTTCTTCCCTATCGCCGTGTTCTTCATCGTCATCCTCTCGGCCCAGATGATCATGACCGCCGTGGCCAGCGAGAAGGAGAACAAGACGCTCGAGACGCTGCTGAGTTCGCCGCTGGACCGCCGCCTGCTGGTGATGAGCAAGCTGGCCGCCGCCACCCTGATCGCCGCCGCGCTCTCCGGGGCCTATATGCTGGGCATGCGCTCTTTCATGGCCGGCGTCACCGGCCTGGGCGCCGACCCCTCCGTGGCCGTGGCCGCCGCCGGCCCCGCGCTGGCCGCGCTGGGCGTGATGATCAGCGGCCCGGGCTACCTGCTGGTCGGCCTGTCGGTGATGTTCTGCATACTCTGCGCGCTCTCCATCGCCTTCATCCTCGGCATCCTCTCCGAGGACGTGAAAAGCATACAGACCATGATGACCCCGCTGATGATGCCGCTGATGCTGGCCTACCTGCTGCCGATCTTCATAGACATGAGCACCGCCCATTTCGGCCTGAAGCTGCTGCTCTACGCCATCCCGTTCACTCACGCCTTCATGGCGCCGCAGAACGTGATGATGGGCAATGTAGCGCAGGTGTGGTGGGGGATACTCTACCAGGCCGCCGTGTTCGCGGTCTGCGTGAATATTTCCACGCGGCTGTTCTCCGGCGACGCGCTGCTGACGCTGCGCCTGCGCCTGCCGTGGACTAAATAGGAGGGAGAATGAAGAAGAACTACCCGCTAGCCAAAGTTTACTCACTGCTGGAATCCGGCCCGGTGATCATGCTCAGCTCGGCCTATAAGGGCCGCGCCAACGTTATGACGCTGTCCTGGCACAGCATGATAGATTTCGACCCGCCGCTCGTCGGCTGCGTGATCGGCGACGGCAGCCACACCTTCAAGCTGGTCAAGGCCTCTAAGGAATGCGTGATCAACATCCCTACCTTCGCCATCGCGGCCAAGGCCGTGGCCTGCGGCAATGTCTCCGGGGCCAAAGCGGACAAGTTCGAGAAGTTCGGCCTGACGCCGCAGCCCGCCTCCCTCGTGCGGGCGCCGCTGATAAAGGAATGCTACGCCAGCCTGGAATGCCGGCTGCACGACGCGCGCCTGGCGGGGAAATACAACCTGTTCATCTTCAAGGTGGTGAAAGCCTGGGTGGACGGCGCCGTCAAAGATCCCCGCACCGTGCATCACCGCGGCGGCGAGAATTTCTTCGTGGCCGGCCGGACGGTGAAGATCCCCAACAAGATGGCTTGAACGCCGCGCAAAAAAAGAACAGGCCGCTGCAAGGCGGCCTGTTCCGTTTTATAGGGGCTGGTTCAGTAGGGCTTGCGGGTCTCGCCGGTGCGGCGCACCGTCTCGTAGGAGAAGGCCGGCAGGCAGATGGCGATATACTCGGCGCCCTCGGGGTCGGGGGTGGAATAACGCACGCGCTCGCCGGGCTCCATGATCAGGGCCTGCTTGGCCCGCACGTCGAAGGTGCCGTTCTGCGTCTCCACGCGCAGCAGGCCCCGCAGCACCAGCGTGTACTCGGTGAACAGCGGGTTCTGCTCCGGCTCTATCCAGCCCCCGGGGCTGACCATCCGCGCCACGCTGATCGTGGTGGTCTTGGAATTGGCGCGGCCGATATACTCCTCGATGATCTTGGGCTTGTTGCCCGCGGCCGGCACGACTATGGGTTTTTCTATGAATATGGCCATACGCTCCCCCTGAAAATTGTTTAGTTTATTCTATCAAAAAGCCGGCGGCGCTTTTTAACGGCGGGCTTATTTTGTAAACTTGTCTGAACTTTTAAGAGGTAAACATGGCAAAATCTCTCGGCGGCAAACTCCACACCAAGATACTGGCCGGCCTGCTCCTGGGCGCGGCGCTGGGCATACTGGCCAACACCCTGCTGGGCGGACATCACCCCTTTACGGAATGGGTCAACCATTACGTGGCCGGCCCGCTGGGGCAGGTCTTCCTGCGCATGCTATTCATGATAGTGATGCCGCTGGTCTTCGCCTCCATAGCTCTCGGCGTGGCCGGCCTGGGCGACCTGAGGCGGGTGGGGCGCATAGGCGGCAAGGCCGTGGGCTATTTCCTGGCCACCACCTTCCTGGCCGCGGCCACCGGCCTGTTCTTCGTCGGCGTGCTCAGGCCCGGCGACGCCATCGACGCGCCCGTGAAGGCCGAGCTGATGGCCACCTACGCCGGGGACGCCTCCGCCAAGCTGGCCTCGGCCTCCGGCGGGGGCTTCGGCGTGCACACCTTCGTCAACATCGTCACCCGCAACCCGGTAAAGTCCGCCGTGGAGGGGGACATGCTGGGCATCATCTTCTTCGGCATCGTGTTCGGCGCGGCCCTGACGCTGATCCCGGCGGCCCGCGCCAAGCCCATGCTGGACCTGCTGCAATCCCTCAACGACGCGGTAATAGCCATCGTGGGCATGGCCATGCGCCTGGCGCCCTACGGCGTGACCGCGCTGATCTTCGGCGTCACCTCCCGCTTCGGCTTCGCGCTGCTGCTGCCGCTGGGCGGCTACATGCTGGTGGTGCTCGGGGCGCTGCTGTTCCACGCCGTGGTCAACCTGTCGCTGGTGCTGCGCCTGCTCGTAGGCATTTCCCCGGCGCTCTTCTTTGCCCGCGTGCGCTCGGCCGTGGTCACGGCCTTCTCCACCAGCTCCAGCTCCGCCACGCTGCCCACCGCGCTCGACGCCGCCGAACAGGGCCTCGGCGTGCCCCCGAAGATAGCCGGCTTCGTGCTGCCGCTGGGATCTACGATGTGCATGAACGGCACCTCCATCTTCGAGGGCGTGACGGCCATCTTCCTCTGCCAGGTGTTCGGCATAGACCTGAACCTGGTGCAGATGACGGTGATAGTGGTGATGTCCGTGATCACGGCTATTGGCGCGGCCGGCGTGCCGGGCGGCTCCATCCCGCTGCTGGCCGGCATCGTGGCCATGTTCGGCGTGCCCGCCGAGGGCATAGCGATAATTTTGGGCGTGGACCGGCTGCTGGACATGAGCCGCACCGCGGTCAATGTCTACGGGGATATCAGCGCCACCGCTTTCGTGGCCCGCTCGGAAGGGCTGTGGAACGCCTCTATGGTGCAGGACCCCCGTCAGGCCGTACCGGCCCCCGAAAGGGCATAAAAGCGGGGCGGACCCGCTTGGTCCGCCCTCTGCCAGGGTTCCAACTGTTACCGCTACTGCCTGCTTGGGGTGGAACCCCTTCCCCGATTATAGTCTAGCTCACGGTATCGCATTTTTCAAGGGCCCTTTGGCCCGTTACGGACCGGTAAATATGGAAATAAAGATCGGCATGGACTATTCGCAGATGGAGGACCCGGAGCGCCGCTTCGACCGCATGGCGCGCCTGGTAGGCCCCGCCGGCATGGAGAAACTGCGCCGGTCGCACGTGATGGTGATAGGCTGCGGCGGCGTAGGTTCCTGGGCCGCCGAGACCGTGGCGCGCGCGGCGGTGGGCCGCGTGACCGTGGTAGACTTCGACACGGTCTGCATACGCAACTTCAACCGCCAGCTGCAGGCCCTGAGCGGCACCATCGGCCGGCCCAAGGCGCTGCTGCTGGCCGAACGCCTGCGGCTGGTGAACCCCGAGGCCAGGATCGACGGCGTGGCCAACTATTTCAACCACGAGACCTGCGACGCGCTGATGGCGGAACGTCCGGATTTCGTGATAGACGCCATAGACCATATCACCTCTAAATGTTTCCTGATAAATTACTGCCGCGAAAAGGCCCTGCCGCTGGTGGTCTCCACCGGCTCGGGCGGCCGCATAGACCCTACACAGGTACGGCTCATGGACCTGGGCCGCACCGAAGGCGACCCCCTGGCCCGCGCCGTGCGCGACATACTGCGCAAGAAATACAACTTCCCTAAAAAGGGGGATTTCGGCATACAGGCCGTCTGCACGCTGGAACCCCATATGAAACCTCACGAGTCCATGGAGGCTACCGACTGCAAGGCCGGCTGCCTGTGCCCGCAGGGCGAGAACGAATTCCAGAGCTGCACCAAGAAGAGCGTGGTGCTGGGTACGGCAGGCTTCGTGACCGGGGCCTTCGGCATGGCCTGCGCCTCGGCGGCCGTGCGGCATCTGACAACGGCCGAAAAAGAGCCGGCAAATAAGTAAAATAAAGCCATGGGGGAAGAAGAAGCAAGGCCAACCGAGGACTTCGACCTGCTGGCAGAGTTCAACGCCGGCAGCGAGGAGGCCTTTACCCGCATCGTAGAAAAACATGCCGGGCCCCTTATCAATTTCCTCCACCGCTATACGCAAGACCGCGCCGAGAGCGAGGACATAGCCCAGGAAGCCTTCCTGAAACTCTACAAGGCCGCCCCGGGCCTGCGGCCGGACGCCAAACTTTCCACCATACTCTACAAGATCGCCTACCACCTGGCGGTGGACCGGGCCCGCAGGCTCAAAAGCCGTGCTGAGAGGGCCCCCACCAGCAGCCTGGACGCCGCACCGCCCGCTCGAGAGCCGGCTGCGGGACCGGGCGAAACCCCGGACGCCATCTATGAGGCGGCCCAGGCCAGCGGCACCCTGGCCGCCGTACTGGCCCAATTGCCAGAAGCGCAGCAGCTGGCCCTGATACTCAGGGCCTACGAAGGCCGCTCCTACGCCGAGATCGCCGAGATCATGGAGCTTTCCATTCCTTCCGTGGAATCCCTGCTCTTCCGCGCCCGCCGCACCCTGCAGGGCGGTTTGAAAGACGAAAGTTGACCGGGAACCCGTTAAATTGCAGTATTACCTATGGGGGACTTCAGCATATATTCATGCCTGGAGCGATCGCTCCGTGTTCCGCCATATTTACAGATCGGGGGGAGGGGTTATGATCAATTACGGATTCGTTAAAGAGATGACGCTGCCCTTTGAGGAGGCGGTGGCAGCGCTTACCGCCGCTCTGAAGAAGGAAGGCTTCGGCATACTGACCAAGATAGACCTCAGGGAAAAATTCAAGGAGAAGCTGGGCGTAGAGTTCCGGAACTACGTGATACTCGGGGCCTGCAACCCGGCTAACGCCTATAAGGCCCTGCAGGCGGAAGAGAATATCGGGCTCCTACTCCCGTGCAACGCGATAGTATATGAGAAGGCCGGGCGAACGGCGGTGGCGATGATCAGGCCTTCGGCTTCCATGGGCAGTATAGACAACGAGGCAGTCAAACCGGTCGCGGCGGAAGTAGAGGCGGCGCTGAGAAGGGCTCTCGACTCGCTCCCGGGAAGCTATACCTCTGGAAATTAGAACGAAGGATCGCAAGTTTTTCACCGCTTTTGCGTTAAAGTGTATAAGAGGACAAACTTATGCCCATTGACGACTGCGGCGGGATCTCCCGCAAAATCTCCGCCTTCCTGGACGGAGAACTGGACGAAAAGGACAAGGAAGCCGTAAGGGCCCACCTGGAAGCCTGCGCCTCCTGCTCGGAGACTTTGCGGCGCTTCAAGGCCGCCGACGCCGGCCTGCGCGCCTTGCCGCCCGTAGAACCGTCTCCCTTTTTCGCCGCCAGGGTTGCCGCCGCGGCCCGCGCCCTCAACGAGTACCACGGCCCCTTCCGCCGTTTCGTGCTCTACCCGATACCGGCCGCCGCCGCGCTCACGGCCTTCATCATCTTCAATATCTTCACCTTTGCCTTCAACATCAACGCCCTGGAGAACGGCCCCAGGCGCGAGCTGGCCCGGAAAGTGGTGACGCAGCTGGCCAGGCCGGCGAGCTTGATAAACCCTGTGGCGGTAGCGCGCCTCTGCGGCGACTGCTCCAGATACATGTGCCAATGCATGCATGAGGCCGGCAAGAAGAACATTTGCCCCTGCAAAGATTGTGAAATAGATAAGGCGGCGGGCGGGAATATAAATACTGAGGGAGAACACAATGTCCACTAAACTGGCTGCGGCTGCGCTCGCGATGGGCCTGCTGTCTTTCGTGCACCTGTTCGGGGTGGAAAAGGCCGCCCTAGCCGTGGCTTTCGGCGTGATGGCGCTGCGGGACCCCGGAATAACGGCAAACGGGCGGCGGCTGGCCAAAGGGGCTATACTCGCCGGCATAGCCTACCTGCTGACGCTGGCCGCGGTGTTCCTCTACCACATGCCGGCCCTCAACAGCCTGGCCCATAAACTGGCGAACTGAGGCTTAATGACGCGGCAAAGAGCGGGCTTATGATCAACAAAGCCATAAAATATTTCCTGGAGAACAAACTGGTCACCGTCCTGGTCCTGACCGGTCTTGTATCCTGGGGTATCGTTACCGCCCCTTTCGGCTGGCGGGTGGGCGCTCTGCCGTCGGACCCGGTGCCGGTGGACGCTATTCCGGATATCGGCGAGAATCAGCAGATAGTTTTCACCCAGTGGCCGGGGCGGTCCCCGCAGGATATCGAAGACCAGATCTCTTACCCGCTGACCACCTATTTACTGGGAGTCCCCGGAGTAAAGTCGATCAGGAGTTCGTCGATCTTCGGCTTCTCCAGCATTTTCATTATTTTCTCGGAGGACGTGGAATTCTACTGGTCGCGTTCGCGTATCCTCGAAAAGCTGAGTTCGGTGCCCCCGGACCTGCTACCGGAAGGGGTCAAACCGGCCCTGGGACCGGACGCCACGGCGCTGGGACAGGTATACTGGTACACCCTGGAGGGGCGCGACAGGAACGGCGACCCCACCGGCGGCTGGGACCTGCACGAGATCCGCTCCGTTCAGGATTTTTACGTCAAGTACGGGCTGAACGCCACGGAGGGCGTGTCGGAGGTGGCGTCCATCGGCGGCTTCGTGCAGGAATACCAGGTGGACGTGAATCCCGACGCGCTGAAGGCGTACGATATCCCGCTGCACAAGGTCATGCAGGCGGTACAGAGATCGAACAGGGACGTGGGCGCCAAGACCATCGAGATCAATCAGGCCGAATACCTGGTAAGGGGCCTGGGTTATATCAAGAATGTTGGGGATATCGAGAAAGCGGTAGTAGCGGTCAGCCAGAACGTCCCGGTACGCATCAAGGACATCGGCGTCGTGACTTTAGGGCCGGCCACCCGCAGGGGCCTGCTGGATAAAGGAGGCGCGGAGGTGGTGGGCGGCGTAGTGGTAGCCCGCTACGGCGCCAATCCCCTGCAGGTCATCAACAATATCAAGGACAAGATCAAAGAGATCAGCCCCGGCCTGCCGAAAAAGACCATGGCCAACGGCGTGGAAAGCCAGCTGACGATAGTGCCTTTTTACGACCGCTCCGGGCTCATTTACGAAACACTGGGCACGCTGGAAGAAGCCCTGTCGCTGGAGATCCTGATCACCATTTTGGTGGTCATCGTAATGGTCTACAACCTGCGGGCTTCGTTCCTTATCTCGGCCCTGCTGCCTATCGCCGTGCTGATGGTCTTTATCGCCATGCGCTATTTCGGCGTCGACGCCAACATAGTGGCTCTGTCGGGCATCGCTATCGCTATCGGGACGATGGTGGACCTGGGGATCATACTCTCCGAGAACATCATCAAACACCTCGACGAGGCTCCGCCCGGGCAGAAACTTATAGACACTATCTACAACGGAGCCGCCGAGGTAAGTTCGGCCATCCTTACGGCGGTCTCCACCACGATAGTAAGTTTCATCCCCGTATTTACGATGCAGGCGGCGGAGGGGAAACTGTTCACCCCGTTGGCTTTCACCAAGACTTTCGCCCTGACGGCCGCCCTTATCGTTTCGCTGTTCATCCTGCCCACCCTGGCGCATTGGTTCTTCGGCGCGAGGATAGAAAGCAAAAAGATACAGCGGTCGATTAATATCGCGCTGCTGCCGCTGGGCCTTGCCGCGCTCATCCTCGGTCAGACCTGGGCGGGGATGATGCTGCTGGCGTTCGGAGCCGCCGGACTGCTGAAAGAAAACGGCGGCTGGAGACCGCAAGGCATAGCGGGCCTGTACAAAGTCTTTGAAGTCTACGAACGGGTCGATCCCCGTCTGCGCCGGAAGCTGGAGCCGGCGGGGCGGTGGGCGCTCGCCCGAGCCGAAATACTCATTGTCCTCACCGGCGTGCTCTGGCTGCTGGCAAAGTACTGGCTGCCGCTGGGCGCCGGCAAAAGCCTGATGCTCAACATGGTATTCGTAGCCCTGCTGGTGGGAACTATCCTGGGGGGATTCACGCTGCTGGAGCGCTTCTACAAACCCATTCTGACCTGGTGCCTGGAACATAAGGCCAGGTTCCTTCTGCTGCCGTCGCTTCTGATCTTCTTCGGCGCGCTGACCTGGCTTGGGTTCAACTCCTTTTTCGGTTTAGTCGCCAAAGGGCTCGATATAACAAGCTTGAACGTCCGAAATACCGGCCTTTGGTCCGGCCTGAGCCGCGCCTTCCCCGGCATCGGCAAGGAGTTCATGCCTTCGCTTAACGAGGGCAGCTTCCTGCTGATGCCCACGTCCATGCCGCATTCCGGCATCGAATACAACCGGCGGGTGCTGGGGCAGCTGGACATGCTGCTGACCAATATCCCGGAGGTGGAGCTCGCCGTGGGAAAACTGGGGAGGGTGGAGTCCGCGCTGGACCCCGCGCCTATCTCCATGTACGAGAATATCATCAATTACCGGCCGCAATACATGCTGGATGAAAAGGGACACCGCGCCAGGTTCAAAACGGACCGGAAAAACCGTTATATCCTCGCCTCCGGCGAGGCGGTTACCAACGAGGAGGCCCTCAAGCGGGGCGTCACCGCCAGCGAACTGGTGCCGGCGGCCAACGGCGACTATTTCCGCAACTGGCGCCCGCACATCAAATCGCCCGACGATATCTGGGAGGAAATAGTGCGGGTAAGCAGGATCCCGGGCGTTACCTCCGCGCCGAAACTGCAGCCTATCGAGACCCGGCTGGTAATGCTCCAGACCGGCATGCGCGCGCCCATGGGGATAAAAGTGTACGGGCCCGACCTCAAGACCATAGAGGGTTTCGGGCTGCGGCTGGAAGAAATACTCAAGCAGGTACCCTCGGTAAAGGCCGAGGCCGTTTTCGCCGACCGGATAGTGGGAAAACCGTACCTGCACCTCAATATCGACCGCTCGGAGATCTCGCGCTACGGTCTGAGCGTGGAGGACGTGCAGCAGACCATAGAGACGGCCGTAGGCGGCATGCAGATAACCTCCACCGTCGAAGGCCGTGAGCGGTTCCCGGTCAGGGTGCGCTACCCGCGTGAACTGCGCGGCGACCCGGCCTCGATAGCGAAGATACTGATGCCGACACCGACCGGCGCGCAGATACCCCTCGGCCAGGTGGTGGATTTCGAATACCTGCGCGGCCCCCAGGCGATCAAGAGCGAAGACACCTTCCTGGTAGGCTACGTCCTGTTCGACAAAAGGAGCGGTTTTTCTGAAGTGAGCGTGGTCAACGACGCGCAGAAGACCATAGAGGACAGGATCGCTTCCGGAGATTTGAGCGTTCCGGCCGGGATAAGCTACAAGTTCTCGGGCAGCTACGAGAACCAGGTGCGGGCGGAGAAACGCCTCTCCATCATCGTTCCGCTGGTCCTGGCGGTCATCTTTCTCATCCTCTACTTCCAGTTCCGTTCGGTCACCACTTCCCTGATGGTGTTCTCCGGTGTCGCCATGGCGTTCAGCGGCGGCTTCCTGATGCTGTGGCTCTACGGCCAGGGCTGGTTCGCTGATTTCTCCGTCTTCGGCGCCAACATGCGGACGCTGTTCCAGATGCACACCGTCAACCTGAGCGTAGCGGTCTGGGTCGGTTTTATAGCGCTGTTCGGCATCGCCACCGACGATGGCGTGCTGATAGCCACCTACCTGGACCAGAGCTTTGAACGCAACAAGCCCGGCAATGTAAAAGAAGTCAGGCAAGCCGTCGTAGAAGCAGGGCAGCGAAGGATAAGACCGGCGCTGATGACGGTCGCCACCACCATGATCGCCCTGCTGCCCGTGCTGACCTCCACCGGGCGGGGGGCGGACGTGATGGTGCCCATGGCCATCCCGTCGTTCGGCGGCATGGCCTTCGCCCTGGTGAGTATTTTCATCGTCCCGGTACTCTATTGCCTGAGGGAAGAGCGAAAGCTGGGTAGGAGCCGATCATGAGACTTATCATAAGACCCCTTCTTGTCCTGGTCCTGGGGCTGTCGGCCGGACACGCCCAGGTGCCCGCCGAGTATCTAGAGGCGGCGGCGAAGAACAACCCGGGCCTCCAGGCCAAATATAAGGACTTCGAAGCGGCGCTTCAGAAGACGCCCCAGGTGCGCGCCCTCCCCGACCCGGTCCTGTCCTTCGGCTATTTCGTTTCCCCGGTGGAAACCCGCCTGGGACCGCAACGGGCCAGATTTTCTCTTACCCAGATGTTCCCCTGGTTCGGGACGCTTAAGGCGCAGGGCAATGCCGCCGCTTTGCTGGCGGAAGCCAAACACCAGGCTTTCCTGGACGCGCGCAACAAGTTGTACTACCAGGTCGCCGCGGCTTACTATTCGCTGTACGAACTGCACAGGTGGAAACAGATAGAACAGAAGAACGTGGATATCCTGCGATCCTACAAGGCCATCGCCAACTCCAAATTCAAGAGCGGGGCGAGCCCCATGGTGGACGTGCTGCGGGTGGACATCATGCTCAAGGACGCGGTCACGGAGCTCAGTATACTCGGCCTGAGGGAGAAACCGCTGCTGTCGGCGTTCAACAAACTGCTGGACCGGGACGCAGCCGCGGCGGTGGAGATAAACGATTCCCTGGACGAAAGAACCGCTCCGGAGAGCTTGCCGAAGGACTTGCTGCTGGCGCAGAACCCCCTGCTGAAAGAACTGGAAGCGAAGGAAAAGGCCGCCGAGTCGTCCCTGCTCTCCGCCCGCAGGCAAGGGTACCCGAAACTGGGCCTGGGGCTGGATTACGTGGCGGTAGGCAAGCGGACGGATATGGACCTGCCCGACAATGGAAAGGATATCCTGATGCCCATGGTTTCCATAAGCCTCCCGCTATTCCGGGGCAAGTACAGAGCTTCGGTCAATGAAGCGCGATTGATGCGCGAGACCTATGCCCTGCAGAAAAAGGAATACGCCAATTCACTGGAATCCGGCTATGAACTGGCCTGGTTCGAGCTGCAGCGCCAGTTGGAACTTCTCCGGCTGCACACCCTGCAGAGCCAGGAGACGGACCAGGCGCTCAATCTCCTGTTCTCCGCTTACGGCAATTCGGGCAGGGAGTTCGAGGAAGTGCTGCGCATGCAGCAGCTGCTCCTGAAGCATGAAAAGATGAAAGCCGCCGCCGAAGCCGGCTACCGGACGGCTTTAGCCAGGCTCGATTACCTGGCCGCGAGGACACTAAAATGAAACTGACCATTAAGAAGATAAGCGCGATCGCGGCCGCCCTGGCGGCGAGCCTGCTGCTGGGCTGGCTGATCTTCGGACGCTCGGGCGATAAAATGCCCGACGAGCACCGGCACGGGGAGGAGCTGGCCGTGGAGACCATCTGGACCTGCTCCATGCACCCGCAGATCCGCAGGAACGAACCCGGTGACTGCCCTATCTGCGGCATGGACCTTATCCCGCTGGAAAAAGACGGGGATAGCGGGACGGACCCCATGGCGGTCAGCATGTCTCCCGCCGCCATGCAGCTGGCTGACGTCGAGACCGCTCTGGCGGGGACCACGGCGCCCGTAAAATCGGTACGGCTGAACGGCAAGGTGCAGGCGGACGAGCGCCGCGTATACTCCCAGTCCTCGCATATCCCGGGCAGGGTGGAAAGGTTGATGGTCAACTTCACCGGCGAGTTCATAACCAAGGGGCAGGTGATAGCGTCGGTATACTCTCCCGACCTCGTCGCCGCCCAGGAAGAACTGTTCGAGGCCAGGAAGATCAAGGACACCCAGCCGGAACTCTTCGCGGCCTCGAAGGAGAAACTGAAGAACTGGAAATTCTCCGACGACCAGATAGAGCAAATGCTGCAGGCGGGAACCTCCACTGACGTATTCGAGATTCACGCCGACATTTCGGGGTATGTCACGCAGAAGAAAGTGAACCCCGGCGATTATGTCCGCAAAGGGCAGGCGATCTACGAGATCGCCGACCTGTCCACGGTATGGGTGCTCTTCGACGTCTACGAGTCGGACCTGGCCTGGATCAAAAAGGGAAACAGGATAACCTTTACCATCGCCTCCCTGCCGGGTGAGACGTTCAGGGGGACCGTTTCATACCTCGACCCGGTGCTGGACCCTAAAACGCGGGTGGCCAAGGCCCGGGTGGAGGCGGTTAACAGCGGGTTCAAGCTCAAGCCGGAAATGTTCGCCTCGGGCACGGCGGCGGCCACCCTGCCCGGGAAGTCCACAAGGCTGGTCGTCCCCAAGACCGCCGTGATGTGGACAGGGAAGCGTTCGGTGGTCTACGTGAAAAGCAGCTCGGAAAAGGGCGTCAGTTTTGTGATGCGCGAGGTAACCCTGGGCCCCGCGCTGGGAGAGACTTTCGTCATAGAAAAAGGCCTGCGCAAGGGCGAGGAAATAGCGGTGAACGGGACTTTCAGCATCGACGCGGCCGCCCAGCTGGCCGGCAAGCCCAGCATGATGAACCAGGCCGGCGGCCCCGCCATGACGGGCCATAAACATGGCGGCACGCCTGCACCGGCCACGTCGGACACCGCTTCGCGGGCGGCGATCAAGCCGGCGGCCGCCAGCAGGAAAGCCAGGCAAGCCTTGCAGCCCCTTTATACCGAGTACCTGAACTTCAAGGATGCCCTGGCGGCCGATGATCTGGCGGCGGCGCAGAACGCGGCGGGGAAGATGCAAGCGGCGCTGGCGAAAATCAATATGTCCGTATTTACCGGCGAATCGCACAATGCCTGGATGAAGTACAGCGGCGCCCTGACCAATGCCCTGCAGCATGTGCCGCACTACAAGACAATGGAGGAAGTGCGAAAGGCTTTTCAGGAAACGTCCGGAGCGATGATCGGCCTGACCAGGGCGTTCAACCCTTACGGCAAGACCCTGTACCGGCAATATTGTCCGATGGCTGACGGGAACAAAGGCGCGGACTGGCTCAGCCTGGACAAAGAGATAAAGAACCCGTATTTCGGCGCGGCCATGCCGAGCTGCGGGGAAACAAAAGAAACTTATAAATAAACGATAGGACAGGCAGCGCGGAAAAGACACTTTCTTTTTTGGGAGAACATCTATGCAAAAAGCGGACACTGTGCTTGACCTCATCGGGAATACGCCGCTGCTGAAGGTGCGGAAGCTGGACACCGGCAGATGCGAACTATTTTTAAAACTTGAGAACCAGAACCCCGGCGGCTCTATCAAGGACCGCATCGCCCTTTCCATGATCACCGCCGCCGAGAGGGAGGGAAAACTGCGTCCCGGCTCCACGCTGGTCGAGGCCACGGCCGGCAACACCGGGCTGGGACTGGCGCTGGTGGCCGCGCAGAAGGGCTATAAGCTGGCCCTCGTCATCCCGGACAAGATGAGCCAGGAAAAGATCTCCCACCTGCGGGCCTTGGGCGCGCGGATAGTGATCACCCGCTCCGACGTGGAGAAGGGCCACCCGGAGTATTACCAGGAGATGGCGGAACGTATCGCGAAGGAAACCCCCGGCGGTTTTTACATAAACCAGTTCGGCAATCCCGCCAATCCCGAGGCCCATGAAAAGACCACCGGTCCGGAGATCTGGGAGCAGATGGAACACAAGGTGGACGCCGTCGTCTGCGGCGTGGGCTCCGGAGGCACCGTGACCGGGCTTTCCCGTTATTTCGCGCGCGTCTCCGCGGAGACGGAATTTATCCTGGCCGACCCGGCTGGCTCGGTGCTGGCCGGCTACGTCAAGGACAGGACGCTGGGCAAGGCCGGCTCCTGGTTCGTGGAAGGCATAGGCGAGGACTTCGTCCCGTCCATCGCGGACCTGTCGCGCGTAACCAAGGCTTACACCATAGGCGACGCGGAAAGTTTCGCCGCGGCCCGCGAACTGCTGCGGGCCGAAGGCGTGCTGGCGGGGTCATCCTCCGGCACCCTGCTGGCCGCCGCGCTCCGTTATTGCCGGGAGAGCGCCGCGCCAAAACGCGTAGTCACCATCGTAGCCGACAGCGGCAACAAATACCTGTCTAAAATGTTCAACGACAACTGGCTGGCCGATCACGGTTTCGGTTCGATAATCCGGGCGGACCGCTGAACAGAAGGGAGAAGATGATGGAATTCGAGACAAAACTCATACACGCCGGCCAGGCGGCGGACAGGCAGACCGGCTCGGTGAACGTGCCGGTATACCAGACCTCCACCTATAAGCAGGACGCCATAGGCAAAGACCGGGGGTGGGAATATTCGCGCTCCGGCAACCCCACGCGCAAGGCGGTGGAGGACTGCATAGCCGCGCTAGAAGGGGCAGCTCACGGCCTGGCTTTCGCCTCAGGCCTCGCGGCCGAAACCGCGGTGGTGGGCGGGTTGCTGAAGAAGGGCGACCACGTGGTGGCCGGCGACGATCTGTACGGCGGCACCTACCGGCTGTTCGAGAAGGTTTTCCGGAAGTGGGGGCTGGAAGTCTCCTACGCTGACTCGAAGAACCCGGCGGCCTTTAAGCGGGCCATGCGGCGCAATACCCGGCTGGTCTGGGCGGAGACGCCCACCAACCCCCTGCTCAATATCACCGACATAGCGGCCGTGGCCGAAATAGCCCATAAAGGCAGGGCGCTGCTGGCGGTGGATAACACCTTCGCCACGCCGTATTTTCAGCGGCCCATCGAATTGGGCGCTGATATCGTCGTGCACAGTTCCACCAAGTACCTGGGCGGCCACAGCGACGTGATAGGCGGCCTGATGGCGATAAAAGACAAGGCCGTCTGCGAGGCGGTCAAGTTCTACCAGAACGCCGCCGGCGGAGTCCCGGGGCCCTGGGACGCCTGGCTGACGCTGCGCGGCATCAAGACCCTGTCGGTGAGAATGAAAGCCCATGAGGCCAACGCCTTCGAGATAGCCGCCCTGCTGGCCCGCCACCCCGCTGTCTCAAAGGTGTTCTACCCGGGCCTGGAGGGCCACCCCGGCCACGCCCTGGCTGCCGGGCAGATGGACGGCTTCGGCGGCATGGTCAGCTTCGAGCTGAAGGGCGGCCGGCCCGCCGCGGACCGCTTCTTCAAAAGACTGCGGATCTTCTCGCTCGCCGAGAGCCTCGGAGGCGTAGAATCGCTGGCCTGCTACCCGGCCGTGATGACGCACGCGGCCATACCGGAGAGGGACAGGCTTAAGCGCGGCATCACCTCCGGGCTGGTGCGCCTGTCGGCCGGCATAGAGAATTCCGAGGACCTGATCGGGGACATTGAAAGGGCTTTGAAGTAGAACTGGAGGTACGCGATGACCGAAGAGAACAAAAAACATATGTGCGAGATGGCGGGGAAAAAAGAGTTCGCGGCCGAAATGAAGGCGGCCGCCAGGAACGCGAAATTAATCTGCCCCGGCTGCGGCCGCGTGGCGGCCGACAAGGAGCGGTTGTGCTGCCCGGGCGAGGACCTTTACGACGACAAAGACGCCGGAGAATCCTGCTGCGGCGGCCATTAAGCAAGGAGGGAGATATGAAGAGAGCACTGATAGCGATCATTGTGGCCGCCCCGCTGCTGGCGGGCGCCGCTTACGGCCAGAAAGGCCACGAAGGCCATGACCACGCCCGGCCCGCGGCCAGGAAAGCGGCCGACGCTAAACCCGGCAAGGAAGTCCCTGCCGCCAGGAAGGTTACCGAGGCGGAGATAGGCAAGGACGCCGTCTGTCCGGTTACGGGCGAGAAGTTAAAGGTGGCCGAAGACACGATCTCGATGTCCTATAAGGGCAAGGTCTACTACTTCTGCTGCGCCGGCTGCGACAAGTCCTTCGTTAAGAACCCGCAGAAATACGCCGAGAAAGCCGCCCCGGAGAAGGTCTACGCCTGCCCGATGGGCGACTACGAGGGGGCGAAGCCCGGCAAATGTCCAAAATGCGGCATGAAGCTGGAGGAGAAAAAGGTCTCCGCCGCTAAAAAGTACGTCTGCCCCATGGGCTGCGCGCAGGCCGATAAACCCGGCCGCTGCCCCGAGTGCGGGATGCAGATGAAAGAGGCATCGGGCGGAAAGCCCGAAGACAAAAAGTGACGCGCGGCCTGCCGCCGGACCGGCCTTAACCGGCCCGGCGGGAGGGCAGCATGGCCCGCATACGCCGGACCGAGTGGTAGAGCCCGGCCCAGCAGCAGGCGGCGCCGGTCCATACATGCAGCCGGAACAGCAGTTTGGACAAAGGCTTGCCTACGGGCAGGAACAGCGCCAGCCCCGTCACGCAGCAGGCGGCGAAGCTTACCAGCAGGATCCAGTTCCAGGCCAGCTTGAGCCTGGCTGAAGGGTAGCCCGCTTTTTCAGCGCGCTCCGAGGCCAGCGACAGCAGGGCCATCACCCCGAGTATATGCAGGATATAGAACTCCAGGAAATAGTTCCTCGGGGCGGCCTGCGCGGCCAGCGCCGGGGCGGCCTGGCACAGCAGCAGCACCGCCAGCGCCAGCGGCTTCATACGGCGCCGCCTCCGGGCGGCACCGACGCGGCGTAACCGGCGCGCGCCAGGGCGGCCGCCAGCGCCTCGGGGCCCGTTTCCGCGGGACGGTAACCGACCTCTGCCCGGCCGCCGGAAAGGTCCACCGAGGAGTACTCCACCCCGGGCCGGGAGTCCAATATCCGCTTAACGTTTGCGGAGCAGCCGCCGCAGCTCATCCCGCCCACTTCCAGCAGTACGATCTTGCTCTGTTCCATATTCATCTCCATTTCTTTCCGGGACCGGAGTTGCCGGCCCCTGAGCTGTTTTAGAAAGGCACGCCCACGATCAGGCGGGTCTGCGCGTCCTTGCTGTCCGAGTTCAGGCCGGCCAGGTAGCCCAGGTTGGCCCACACTTTCATATCCCTGGCGCGCAGGTGCACGGTCGGACCGGCGTGGTAGGCGTTGGCCTTGTAGTCGCCGGTGGCTTCCAGCCCGGCCTTGAGGCTGCCGGAGAACTTCCACGAGGCGCCGGCGGAGAAGCGATGCTCGGCGGCGGCGAGCCGCTCGAGGGGGAACTCCACCACCTGGTTATAGGCCAGGTTCAGCCGGCCCAGGTCCTTGGCCAGCACAAGCTTGCCCTCGAAGGCGCCCTGCGCCGACAAGTCGGTATTGCGCACATACTCGCCGTACAGCAGCGCGTCCACGGGCAGCTCGCCCCTCTCGGCCAGGCGGTGGCGCAGGCGCAGTTTCATCCCGTCATAACTGAAAGTTTTGGAAGTCGGCGTATTGCTCTGCTTGAAGTTCTGGTACATCGCTATGTCGGTCTTCGGGGTCAGGCCGTACTCCAGCTCCACCTGGTGCTTCCAGGAGGAAGTCTCGGGCGCGTCGGTGTCGGCCACCTCGGTGGTGGAATAATACTCCAGTTCGGCGTGACCCTCGCGCACCGTCATGTACTCGTAAGTCCAGACGTAGGAGCGGGGGTCCGCCTTGGCCGGCGCGGGCCCCGCGGCCACCAGGGCGGCGAACACTGCCGCTCCAGCCATCATCCTGTTCTTCATGTTCTTTTTCATGCTGTGGTTCTCCTTTTTTACCGTCTCTATAATGATTGTGATAGTCATTATCATTATAAATTTAAAAAATATATACCTACTTCTTTTTCGCGCAGTTCCGGCACAGGCCGTAGATCTCCAGCCGGTGACTGGCGATGACAAAGCCATGGCGCGCGGCCAGGCGCTCCTGCAGGCGCTCTATCTCGGGGTCCACGGCCTCGATAAAGGCGCCGCAGGCGGTGCAGATCAGATGGTCGTGGTGGGCGCGCTCCCCGGCAGGCTCGTAACGGGCCACGCCGTCGGCGGGGATGAACTCGGAGACCTTGCCGCAGCCGCACAGGCATTTCAGCGCGCGGTAGACGGTGGCTATGCCGATGCCCGGAATACGGCGCTGCGCGGCCTTGTGTACCTGCTCTGCGTTCAAATGGCCGCTCTCGGACGAGAGCACCTCCAGTATGGCCTCGCGGCGGCGGCTGCGGCGGTAGGCCTGGCAGTCGCAGGTTTTGCTGTGAGGGGGAGTTTTCTTCGCCATATTGATAACTGTTATCATTATCCCAAATTCCAGGAGCTCCGTCAACACCATGGCCGGCCCGTGGTTTACCCGACCGCATAATTTATATAATTATAAAGGACAGACAGTATCTAACAGGAGACGAATATGAAAAAGACCGTTCTGCTTTCCATCATAACTTTAGCCCTGGGCGCCGGCGCCGCCTTCGCCCATTGCGGCAACTGCCCCGGCGACAAAAAGCCCGCCGCCGCCGAAATGAAGAGCGCCAAGAAGAGCGACTGCGGCGACTGCCCGATGCACAAGAAAGAGCAGGCCGGCAAGAAATGCGGCGGCGTCACCTGCCCGGAAACGATCAAGGGCGCCGTGACCGCCACCAAGAATATCGAGAACGGCGTGGAGACCACGGTTACGGCCAAAGACGCCGAGACCGCCGCCCAGATACAGGAGCTCGCCATGGTCCATTACGGATCCAAGGCCGAGAAATGCCCCGGCTGCCCCACCACGGTGACCGGCGCTCAGACCAAGGTGGAGAACATCGAGGCAGGCATAAAGGTTACGATAACCGCCGCCACCCCCGAGGCCGTCAAGCAGATACAGCAAGCCGCCGCCAAGGAACACAAGGGCCACGGCCCCGCGATGACCAAGGACAAGAAAACCGGCGCCAGGAAGGCCGCCAGGGCCGGCAAGAAATACACCTGCGCGATGAAATGCGTGCAGGCCGACAAGCCGGGCAAGTGCCCCAAGTGCGGCATGCCCATGCAGGAGACCAAGTAAATGGTATCTTCCGTGCTCAAACAAATATCATTCTTCAAAGACCTCAGCAACAGCGACTTAAAGAAACTCTTCTCCATAGCCGGGCTCAAGCAGTACGCGGCCGGGCAGATGGTCTTCGCGAAAGCGGACCTGGGGAATAATTTCTTCATCGTGAAGACCGGCCGCATCAAGATCTTCACGACCGTAGGCGGCGGCAAAAAAAAGACCTTCGCCTACCTCAAGAAGGGGGATTTCTTCGGCGAGATGTCGCTGCTGGGCGGCAAGGTGCGCTCGGCCTCGGCCCAGGCCGCAGAGGACAGCGAGGTGCTGGTGATCTCCAAGAAGAACTTCAAGCGCCTGATCATCGAGAACCCGGACTTCTCGCTGAACCTGCTGCAGACGCTCGTGGAGCGCCTGCACAAGGCCAACAAGGACATGGAGTCCATGCTGTTCCACAACATCCTCGGCCGCCTGGCCGAGGCCATCCTGGATCTCTCCAAGGACAAGCACACGAAGCCGGTGAAGATGGCCATAGACCAGAACGAGCTGGCCCAGTACCTGGGCACCACGCGCGTGCCGGTCTGCCGCGCCATCAACACCCTTAAGCGCGCGGGCATCATCGATTACCGCCGCGGCGAGCTGGTGATCCTCAACCAGGCCCGCCTGCAGTCCATGGCGGGGAGCGACTGATGGCGCTGCATTCCCTGAGGGGTTTCCGGGACATCCTCCCGCCGGACTCCGCGCGCTTCGCGGCCATCGAGGCCGCGGCGCGGGAGGTCTTCGCCCTTTACGGTTACCAGGAGCTGCGCATCCCGACGATAGAGCTCAAGGAGCTGTTCGTGAAGTCCACCGGCGAAACCACCGATATCGTGGAGAAGGAGATGTACGCCTTCACCGACGGCGGCGGCCGCGAGGTGGCGGTGCGCCCCGAGGGCACTCCGGGCGTGGTGCGCGCCTACATAGAGCAGAACATCAACCAGAGCGGCCGAAACGCCAAGTTTTTCTATATCGGCAACATGTTCCGCGCCGAGCGCCCCCAGGCGGGCCGCTTCCGCGAGTTCGAGCAGATCGGCGCCGAGCATATCGGCAACGCCTCGCCCCTGGCCGACGCCGAGAGCATCACGATGCTGGTGCGCCTGCTGGAGCGGGCCGGCCTCACGGACTGTTCCGTAGACCTGAATTCCCTCGGCTGCGGCGAATGCCGCAAGAACTACCGGCAGACGCTGCTGGCCTACCTGCGCGGCTGTTCGGAGCGCCTCTGCGAGCCCTGCCGCGGCCGCATAGAGCGCAACCCGCTGCGCGCGCTGGACTGCAAGATCGACGGCCCGTGGCTGGCGGGCTCCGCCCCCAAACTGACCCTCTGCCCGGACTGCGCCGAACATTTCGCCCGCGTCCAGGAACTCCTGAAGATCTCCGGCGTGCCGCATAACGTCAACCCCGGCCTGGTGCGCGGCCTGGACTACTATACCCGCACCGTGTTCGAGGTGCGCAGCAGCGCCCTCGGCAGCCAGGACGCCGTTTGCGGCGGCGGCCGCTATGACGATCTGGTGAAATCCATGGGCGGCCCCGCCGCGCCGGCCATAGGCTGGGCGCTGGGCGTGGACCGTCTGGCCATGCTGCTCAAGGACAAGCCCGCGCCCGACTGCTCCACGCGGGCTTTCGTGGTGGCCGCCGGCAAGGAAGCCGCCAGCAAGGCCTACGCCCTGCTCTCCGCGCTGCGCGCCGCCGGCATCAGTGCCGACTTTTCCAATTTCGACCTCAGCCTGCGCTCGCAGATGCGCTCGGCCGACAAGAGCGGCGCGTTCTACGCGCTGATCCTCGGCGAGGACGAAATGCGGGACGGCACAGTCGCCGTCAAGCCCCTGAAGGAGGCCGGCGAGCAGACCCTGGTCCCCTTCGACTCCGTCCCCTCGACCCTCAAGCAGCTCTTGAAGGTTTGAGACCTCCCGCGCAGGGCGTCCTGGGCGTCGTCCCGCGCGCCCTTTGCGGAAGGGGGGGCCCCGCCCGGCGGGGGGAAACCGACGCAAGGGTTTCCATCTTCCAGGGCGCGCGGGACGACGCCCAGGAAAGCGCCGGCAACAACTTGCAGACTCTAATTACGAGCAAACCATGACAAACACCAACAACTCTTCAAAAGCTACCGCCCTCCGCACTCATACCTGCGGCGAACTCAACGCCGCCCACGCCGGCAGTACCGTCACGCTGTGCGGCTGGGCCGACAGCAAGCGCAACCACGGCGGCGTGCTCTTCATCAACCTGCGCGACCTCTACGGCGTCACCCAGGTGGTGGCCGCCCCCGGCAGCCCCGTCTTCGCCGCCGCCGAGGAGACCAAGAGCGAGTACGCTCTGCGCGTCACCGGCAAGGTCACCCTGCGCCCCGGCGCCAACGCCAACAAGAACATGCCCACCGGCGAGATCGAGCTCGAGGCCGCCGAGATCGCCGTCCTAAACCCCTCCCAGCCGCTGCCCTTCGACCTCGGCGAGCACGCCGGCGTCTCCGAGGAGACCAGGCTCAAGTACCGCTACCTCGACCTGCGCCGCCCGAAGATGGCCCGGAACCTGGTCCTGCGCAGCCGCCTCTCGCAGGTCATCCGCAACTACCTCTACGGCCTGGACTTCAACGAGGTCGAGACCCCCATGCTCACCCGCTCCACGCCCGAGGGCGCGCGCGACTTCGTGGTGCCGTCGCGCAACAACCCCGGCGAATTCTACGCGCTGCCGCAGAGCCCGCAGCAGTTCAAGCAGGTGCTGATGATGAGCGGCATGGACCGCTACTTCCAGCTGGCCCGCAATTTCCGCGACGAGGAGCTCCGCTCCGACCGCCAGCCCGAGCACACCCAGGTGGACCTGGAGATGTCCTTCGTGGACGAACAGGACGTGGCCAGGGTAGTGGAGGGGATGATGCAGGCCGTCTTCACCCACCTGGGCGAGGAAATAGCCGCTCCGTTCCCCGAAATGGAATTCTCCGACGTGATGCTGCGCTACGGCTCCGACAAGCCCGACCTGCGCTACGCGCTCGAGATCAAGGACTGCTCAGACATTTTCAAGGCCTCCGAATTCAAGGTCTTCTCCGGCGCGCTAGAGGGCGGCGGCGTGGTGCGCGCGATCAAGGGCGAGGGCGCCGCCGTTTTCAGCCGCGGCGACATGGACAAGCTGACCGACCTGGTCAAGAAACTCGGCGCCAAAGGCCTGGTCTGGCTGCGCTTCAAGGACGGCAAGTGGGACTCCCCGACGCTGAAGTTCATCAGCGAGGCCGAGCAGGCCGCGCTGAAGGAGCGGCTGGAGGTGAAAGAAGGCGATGCCGTGTTCATCGCCGCCGACAAACCCGCCGTGGCCGCCCCCTGCCTGGGCGCCCTGCGCAACGAGCTGATCGCCCGCCTCAAGCCCGCCCAGCTCAAGAAATGGGCCTTCCTCTGGGTGCGCCATTTCCCGCTGCTGGAAAAGGACGCCGAGAGCGGCAACTGGACCTTCACCCATAACCCTTTCACCGCCCCGCTCCCCGAAGAGGCGCACAAGCTAGACACCGACCCCGGCAACGTGCGCTCCTGCCAGTACGACCTGGTCCTCAACGGCGTGGAACTCGGCAGCGGCTCCGTGCGCAACCACAGCCGCGCCATGCAGGAAAAGATCTTCGCGCTGATGGGCTACGACAAGGAGGCCGTGCAGCGGCGCTTCGGCATGATAGTCGGCCCGATGGACTTCGGCGCGCCCCCGCACGGCGGCATCGGCATCGGCTACGACCGCCTGGTCGGCATCATCTGCGGCACCGACTCCATCCGCGACGTGATCGCCTTCCCGAAGACCACCAGCGGCGCCTGCCTGATGAGCGACGCCCCTTCGGTCATCGACGACAAGCAGCTCAAGGAACTGCACCTGAAGATAACGGAATAATGCCCTCCTACCCGGACTGGATAGTAAAAGAGGTGCGCCGCAACAAGGCCGACCTGCGCGGCACGGCCGCCTCCGGCACGGCCGCCCAGCTGAAGGCGCGCGCGCTGCACACCGTCTGCGACGAGGCCCGCTGCCCCAACAAGGGCAAGTGCTTCTCCGGCGGGGAGGCGACCTTCCTGATACTGGGCGACATCTGCACGCGCAACTGCGGCTTCTGCGCCGTCGCCAAGGGACTGCCGCCGCTGCCGCCCGATCAGGGTGAACCCCGCCGCGCGGCCGAGCTGTGCCGGGACTGGAAACTCAAATACGTGGTCTTCACCTCGCCCACCCGCGACGACCTGCCCGACGGCGGGGCGGCCCACTTCGCCGAGACCAACCGGCTGATCAAGGAACTCTCGCCAGGCATCCGCACCGAGCCGCTGATCCCGGATTTCAAAGGCGACGTCAAAGCCCTCGAGACCGTGCTGGCCTCCGGTCCCGACGTGCTCGGCCACAACCTCGAGATGGTGGCCGGCCTCTACTCCGGGGCCCGCGCCGGCGCCGACTACGGCCGCTCGCTGGCGGTAATTTCCAACTCCAAGCGCCTGCGCCCCGACATCCTCACAAAATCCGGCATAATGCTGGGCCTGGGAGAGAAACCGGAGGAACTGGAGCGCGCGCTGGCCGACCTGGCCGCCGCCGGCTGCGACCTGCTGACCCTCGGCCAGTATCTCGCCCCGTCCAACGCCCACCGGCCCGTGCGGAAATACTACACCGAAGAGGAATTCGCCAGGTGGGGGGAGAAAGCCCGGGCCGCCGGCCTGCGTGCCGTGCTCTCGGGACCGCTGGTGCGCAGTTCCTACAAGGCCCGCGAGCTTTACGAGGAGGCCCGTGGAAGAGCTTGAGAAGGACCGCGAGTCCCTGCGCTGGTTCACGCTGGCCTGGGACGACTATGTCGGCGCGCTGCCGCTGCTGATCCCCGTGATCCTGACGCAGGCCCTTTTCTCCGCCGGCTCCTTCTACATCATCCACCGCTGGCATTCTCTGCTGGCCGCCGCCCCGTACATGCTGCTGGTGGTCACGCCGCTGGCCACCGGCATGAACCTCGTCTATATCAAGATAGCCCGCGGCGGCGGGGCGCGCTACGCCGACATTTTCAGCGCCTTCCCGGTCTACCACCGCGCCGTGGCCATCAGCGTACTGCTGTCCCTGGCCGCCATGGGCGGGGCGCTGCTGCTCGTAATTCCCGGCATCATCATCTACCTGACCTTCATGTTCAGCGAATACGCCGTGGTGGACCGCCGCACCGGCATCCGCGAGTCGTTCCGCCTGAGCGCCGCCATAACCTACGGCTGGAAGACCCGCCTGTTCCCGGTCTTCACGCTGGCGCTGCTCATCACCGCGCTGGTGCCGGACATCTACGTGGTGACCGGCCCGTTCAACACCCCGTCAGCCTCGCTGGTCCTAAAACCCTGGACGGTGGCGGCCGCGACGCTAAAAACCTTCGTCTTCCTGCCCTGGATAGGCCTCGCCATGGCCCGCGCCTACAACCTCCTCCTTTCGCAGCCGGCGCCGGAGCCGCGGCAGCCTCAGGCCGATGCTTAACCTGGTCTTCTACCACAGCCGCGAGAACCGCTGCAGCGTCAACGCGCTGGCCGGCGCCATAGAACCGCTCGAGAACGTTAACGCCGTTTTCCCGAACACCCCGGCGGCCTTGCGCGAGGCCCTGGCGCGCCCGGCGCGCGGCATCACTGTGGCGGCTTTCTCCTTCTTCACCTCGCAGAAAGAGGAAACCGCCGAGCTGGTGGCGCGCCTGCGGGCGGATCATCCCGGCACGGTCTTCCTGGCCGGCGGCCCGCATGCCAGCGCCGAGCCGCAAGAGACGCTGGCGCTGGGCTTCGACTACGCGGTGGCCGGCGAGGGGGAAAAGGTTTTCCCGGAACTGCTGCTCGCGCTGGACACCGGCCGGGCGCCGGCGCCCGGAGTTATAAAGGGCGCCAGGGCCGATCTGGGCGCCTATCCGGCGGTCTCGGAGCGCTACGGCCTCTTCGGACCCATAGAGATCACCCGCGGCTGCCCGTTCGCCTGCACCTACTGCCAGACCTCCTTCCTGTTCGGCGCCCGCCAGCGGCACCGCCCGCTGCCGGGGATACTGAGCGCCATGGACGCCATGCTCTCGCGCGGCCTCAAGGACATCCGCTTCATAACCCCGGACGCCTTCGCCTACGGCTCGGCCGACGGCCGCGCCCTGAACCTGCCCGCGCTGGAAGAATTCATGCGCCGCGCCCACGACCTGGCCGAGGCCAGGGGCGGGCGCATCTACGTCGGGTCCTTTCCTTCCGAGGTACGGCCGGAGCATGTCACGCCCGAGACGCTGGCGCTGGTCAAGAAATACGCCTATAACCGCAGGCTGGTGATAGGGGCGCAGACCGCCACCGCGGCCGCGCTCAGGGCGATAAGGCGGGGCCACGGCCCCGAGGCCATCATGAACGCGGCGCGCCTCTGCAAGGCGCATAAGATAACCCCGTACATGGATTTCATCCTCGGCCTGCCGGGCGAGACCCCCGAGGACGAAGACGCCTCCATGGCTATGATGACGGAGCTGGCCGCCCTGGGCGCCATGATACACACGCACGCCTTCATGCCCCTGCCGGGCACGCCGCTGGCCGGGGAGCCGGCCGCGGTCATCGGCCCGCGCATGGAGGCCTTCATCCTGCGCCTGGAGTCGCGCGGCAAGTCCTTCGGCAAATGGAAGGAGCACCGGGCCGCCGCGCGCCGCAAGCGCGGTTGACTAACGTCATAGGCCTTACGGCCCAGAAGACGCGGGGTCCTAAGGCCTTTATTCCTCCGGCGCTAAGATGTAGAATTAATACAGCAGACACAGACCAGCAGGAGGAGAATTGATGAAAAGATTAGCCATCGCCGCGGCCGCTTTCCTTAGCGCCGCAACCCTCAACGCCGCCGAACTCAACGGCCTCTCAGCCGCCGACGTGAAAGCTTCCAAGATAGAAGCGCCGGCCCCCGTCCTGGAGCAGGTTGCCGCCGAAAAATGCGGCCATGTCTCGGGCGACCTCACCAAGATGAACCTCTTCGCCACCGCCTCCCGGAGCCAGCTGATCAGCCACTCCAAGACCGAGGCCGAGTTCCAGGAATTCATAGCGATGTGGAAACCGATACTCGAGAAGTTCGGCATGCGCGTCGTCTCCACCGAGTACAAGCACGAGCTCGGCATCCTCAAGTACGAATCTCCCGACGGCAAAGTGGTGCGCATGTTCCTCGGCGACCGCATGAACTACGACGCCCTCAGCGCCGACGCGATGAAGAAAGAGCAGCACATGCTCATAGAGGCGCTCGAGAAGCAGGGCCTGACCCCGGTCGCGGCCTTCATGATCAAGAACGAGATCTTCCGCCCCACCTTCAACGTGTACTACCTGACCCAGGGCGACGAGAACGCGGACCACGAGGTCCAGCTGCGCCAGCTCAAGAACGGCGACGACATAGATTTCGACCTGCTGACCAACTCCGTCACGCTGGTGGAGAAGGACGCCTCCTTCTCGATGGTCTACATCGGCCGGCTGCTCGGCTTCAAGGGCAAGCTGGCGGCCGACGAGGCCGCCATGGCGGCCAAGGTGGCCGACTACAAGAAGTTCCTGCTCGAGAACAAGAAGGAATTCATAGCCGCCAAGGTCACCAAGCTCGACGAGCCGTTCGTGGTCGGCGAGCACACCTACCGGTACTACGCCGCGCTGTACTTCTTCCAGTAAAGGGCTCCTGTCCCGCAGAAAGAACCGCCGGGAAACCGGCGGTTTTTTCATATACCGGATACGTAGTAATACGCTTTGCCCCTGCCCTTTTTATATATTAACCTAACTCTAGGGTTCGGGATCTTAAATATTATGTGAATTCGGCCGGGAGACAGCTCTCCGCGGCTACTGGCGCCCACCACGCGCCGCAAAGAAATGCCGGAACAGAACAAAAGCATAAAAGTCCTGCTGGTAGAGGATAACCCCTTCGACGCGAAGGCGGTAGAGGGCCTATTCGGTTCCATCAGCAATCCGACTTTCTCCCTGCGCCAGGCCGACACGCTCGCCAAGGCTGTAGCCGCATACCGCGAGGAGCGGGCCGACGTTATCCTCCTTGACCTGAACCTGCCCGACTCCTTCGGCCCGGAGACCCTGCACAAGGTTCAGCGCGCCGCCCGGAACTGCCCGATCATAGTACTGACCGGCTTCTACGAGCAGCATATGGGGCCCCTGATAATAAAGAAAGGCGCTCAGGACTACATGGTCAAGGGCAAGATCACGGCCGAAGGGCTGAACTATTCTATCCGGTTCGCGATAGAGCGGGAAAGAATAGAGCGCAGGATGCGCGAAAGAGAGGCGCGCCTCCGGGACCTGCTGGAGAAGATACCGGAGGGGTTCCTGGTGGTCAACCGGGCCAGCACTCCAGTTTTTGTCAACCGCAGCGCAGAAAACATATTCGGCTTGCCGCGCGCGGAGTTAGTAGCCACGCCGCTGCCGATGGAGATCATCGGGGAAGGGTCCACGGAAACGGAGCTGCTGCGCCGCGACGGCAGGAAAGTCCCGGTCGAGATACACGGCGTCCAGATACAATGGGGGAAGGAAGACTGCAGGCTGGTCATGATACGCGACATGACCCAGGCGAAGCTCCTGGAGCGCGCGCGCAACGACTTCATTTCCATGGCCTCGCATGAACTCCGCGGCCCGCTGACCATAGTACAGGAATCCCTGGCCCTGGTATGTGACGGCACTACCGGCGATATCAGCGAGCAGCAGCGCGAGATACTGAAAATGGGCCTGGATAATACGGGCAGGCTGAACCGCCTGATAGACGCGCTGCTGGATATCACGAAGATCGAAGCCGGCGTCATGCCGATGTACATCGCGGAAGCCGATCTGGCCAGTATCCTGCGCGAGACCTGCGCGGAGCATTCGCGGCTGGCCGCCGAGAAAGGCGCGGAGCTGGCCGCTGAGGTGCCGCCGACGCCGGTCCTATGCTACTGCGACGGGGACAAGATACGCCAGGTGCTTATGAACCTGCTCTCCAACGCTATAAAGTTCACGCCCACGGGAGGGCGGATAGACCTGTCGCTGCGGCTCTCGGGCGGGGACGCTCTTTTTGGCGTTACAAACACCGGCCAGGGCATAGACGCGGAAGACCTGCCCAAGATCTTCAACAAGTTCGGAAAGTTCGGCGGTTCCAGCGGCAGCGAAATCAAAGGCACGGGGCTGGGCCTGGCCATAAGCCGCGGGATAGTGGAAATGCACAACGGCAGCATCTGGGCCGAAAGCGAGGCGGGGAAGAATTGCAGCTTTTTCATGCGGCTGCCGAGGCTGTCCTTCGCCGAGGCGACTAAACACCTGGTCAGGAGGGAGATAGAATTTTCCCGCGGGAAAAGACCGATATGCACCCTTACGGCGCTGCTGCCGGCCAGCGAGGTCCCGAATGCCGTAAACTTCATCAAGGCCCGCTTCAGAAGCTCGAACGCCATGCTGATAGGGAAAGAGGGGGATATCACTATCCTGATACAGAATTCCGGGATAAAGGAATGCGCCAAGGCCTCCTTCCTGATGGGGGAAGGCTTGCGGGAGATCACCGGGAGCCAGGATAAGCCTGTGCCGATAACCGCGCTGCTCTATCCCGAGGACTTCAGGGACCAGGATGAATTTTGGCAAAAGATCTCGCAGATCAGGGGGGAGAAATGAACAAAGTGCTTATTATCGATGACGAAGAACAGCATACTGCGCTCGTTAAGATGCGCCTCGCCGCCAGCGGCATAAAAGTTCTGGCCGCCGATACCGCCGCCGGGGGGGCTGCGGTCGCGGCGAAGGAAAACCCGGACCTGATACTGCTGGACCTGCTGCTGCCGGACATGCGCCCCGAGGAAGCGGTAAGGGCGCTGCGCGCGGTACCCTGCTCCGCCAAAACCCCGATAATAGCCTTCACCGCGCTCGACCCGAGGGAGATACACCGCAGGCGGCTGGACGCGGAATTTTCAGGGATAGTCACCAAGCCTTATGATGCGCGGGACCTGCTGGCGAAGGTGAACAGGCTCATAAGGAAATGATCAGAGGCCCAGCTCGGAGGATATTTTCTGCATGGCGCCCAGCGCCAGCTCCACGAACTCGTCCAGCTTTAGCCCCAGCTGCTCGCATTCCATTATAATGCCCCGGTCCACGGTGGCGGCGAAGCGCTTGTCCTTCATGCGCTTGGTCACCGAGGAAGCCTTCACGCTGGCCAGCCGCTTGTCCGGGTAGACCAAGGCGGTGGCGGTAATAAGGCCGGTCATGGTCTCGGCGGCCGCCAGCGCCCGGTGAAAGATCTCGGACCTGCGCCTGCCGCCGTGAGCGGCCTCGTTATGCAGCAGCACGGCCTCCACCAGGGGCTCGGGCAGGCCGCGCTCGCGGAGGATGCGCCCGGCCTCGTGGGTGTGGCGCGCCGGGTCCCCTTCGGTAAGTTCCACGTCCAAGTCGTGCAGCAGGCCGGCCAGGCCCCACAGCTCCGGATCTCCGCCCAGCCGCGCGGCCAGGGCCCGCATCACGGCCTCCGAAGCCAGGCAATGCTTCACCATGTTGGCGTTCTTAACGTGCGCACGCAGCAGTTCCAGCGCTTCTTCCCTTTGCATAAGTCCTCCGTCGTAGACCGTGTCGTCTAAAATTATAGAATATAGCGATGGTCAATCCGAATACCGTGCTGCTGATCACCGTGCTGGCGTCGTTCTCCACGCCGTTCATGCTGTCGGCGGTAAATATTGCGCTGCCGGCCATGGCCCCGGCGCTGGGCCTGGACGCCATGGCCATGGGCTGGGTCTCACTCTCTTTCCTGCTGGCCTCGGCGGCGTTGCTGGTGCCGATGGGCCGGGCCGCCGACATATTCGGCCGCAAGCGGGTCTTCACCGCCGGCTTCGCCATTTTCACGCTGGCCTCCCTCTTCTGCGGCCTGGCCGCCACCCCGGCGCAGCTGCTGGCGGGGCGGGTGCTGCAGGGCGCCGGCTCCTCCATGATCTTCGGCACCTCGGTGGCCATCCTCACCTCGGTCTTCCCGCCGGAGCGGCGCGGCAAGGCGCTGGGCTGGGTCTCGGCCGCGGTCTACACCGGCCTGTCGCTCGGCCCTTCGCTGGGCGGCCTGCTGGTGCAGTACGTGTCCTGGCGGGCCATCTTCCTGCTCAACGTGCCGGTGGGGCTCTTCGTGCTCTGGCTGCTGCGCGCGAAGCTGGCCGGCGCCGAATGGAAGGGGGCGGAGGGTGAACGGTTCGACCTGCCCGGCGCGCTGCTCTACGCGGCGGCTCTGGCGGGGCTGATGTACGGCCTCTCCGCCGTCACCACTCCGGCCGGCGGCCTGACGGTGCTGGCCGGGGCGGCCGCCCTTGGCGCTTTCTTCTACCGCGAAACACTGGCGCCGCACCCGATACTCAACGCGCGGCTGTTCCTGCAGAACAAGGTCTTCGCCTTCTCCAACCTGGCGGCCTTCCTCAATTACAGCGCCACTTTCGCCATGGGCTTCCTGCTGAGCCTGTACCTGCAGTACGCCGGCGGCCTGGCCCCAAGGGAAGCGGGCTTCATCCTCGTGGTACAGCCGCTGCTGATGGTAACTTTCTCGCCGTGGGCCGGGCGGCTGTCGGACAGGCACGACCCCGGCCTTATCGCCTCACTCGGTATGGGGCTGACCGCCGCCGGCATGCTGTTCTTCGCCTGGCCGGAGGCGGGCCTGCCGCTCTGGCGCGTGCTGGCCGGCCTGGGCGTGATGGGCTTCGG
The DNA here is from genome assembly GCA_002840355.1 of Elusimicrobia bacterium HGW-Elusimicrobia-3. Lineage (GTDB taxonomy): Bacteria > Elusimicrobiota > Elusimicrobia > Elusimicrobiales > UBA9959 > UBA9959. The sequence goes on from PHAL01000014.1 coordinate 52,229, forward strand.
CCTGGCCCTGTTCGCCGCGCCCAACACCAACGCCGTCATGGGCTCGGTGGAGAAGCGGCACTACAGCGTTGCCTCGGCCACGCTGGCCACCATGCGGGTAACGGGCCAGATGTTCAGCATGGCCGTGGTGATGGATCTCTTCTCGCTCTTCGTGGGCAAGGTGCGCCTCGGGCCTGACAATTACCAGGGGCTTTCCGACGCCTTCGGCGCCGGGGTCTGGATCTTCGCCGCCCTGGCCGCCGCCGGGGTGCTGGCCTCGCTCAAAAGACGCCGGGCCAGAATTTTATAGGATAACTGAAGATAGCCGGGAGGGGATATGATAAAGTGCTACGCTAAAACTCTGCTGCTGAGCTGGCTGCTCTTCCTGCTGGTGCTGCTGCTGCCCCTGTTCATGGGCATCGCCCCCGACACCAGCCTCGCCCGCTCCGCCGCCGAGGCGCTGGTCTACGGCGCCGTCCTGGCCGCGATACTGGGTACGGCGCAGGTGATCGCGGCCCGCCGCGCCGCCGGGCCGGGCACGGCGGGGGACATCTATTCCGTTTCGCAGACCAGGACCTTCGACAGCGCCCTGCCCCGGGAGCGGCTCTTCGCCGCCGCGGAGCATTACCTCAGCCAGGCGGGACGCAGCCGGGTCACGCTCAGGGACCCGGAGGGCGGCAGGCTGGAGACGCTCACGCCGCTGAACCTGCTCACGCTGGGCAGCAGGATAACCGTAACCCTGTCCGACGCCGGAGAAGGGCGCTGCGGCATCAAGATAAATTCCCGCCCGCTGCTCCCCACGCTGCCGGCCGATTTCGGCGCTAATCTCAAGATAGTGCGTGGGATAGAGGCGCACCTGCGCGCCGGCGGCCTGTAAAACAACGGCGCGGAAAAGAAAAAGGCCGGACAAGCGTCCGGCCTTTTTTGCGCCCCGGGGGCGGGCCCTAGAACTCGGCGTAGCCGGGCACGCGGGGGAACGCGGTCACGTCGCGGATATTGGAGATGCCGGTGATCAGCATCATCATCCGCTCGAAGCCCAGGCCGAAGCCCGAATGCGGCACCGAACCGTAGCGGCGCAGGTCGAGGAACCACTGGTAGTCCTCCACCTTCATCTTCAGGTCGTTCATGCGCCGCTCCAGCACGTCCAGCCTGTTCTCGCGCTCGCTGCCGCCCACCAGCTCGCCGATGCGGGGCACCAGCACGTCCATGCCGCGCACGGTCTTGCCGTCGTCGTTGAGCTTCATGTAGAACGAGGCCACTTCCTTGGGCTTGTTGTACATGATGACCGGCTTCTTGAAATAGTTCTCCACCAGGAAGCGCTCGTGCTCGCTGGCCAGGTCCACGCCCCACTTGACCTTCAGCTCGAAGCGGGCGTTCTCGGGCTCCAGCAGCCGCACGGCGTCCGTGTACTGCAGCCGCTCGAACTTGTTCTCCATGATGTTCTTAAGGTTGTCCATCAGGGTGGGCTCGACGTATTTGGCGAACAGCTCGATGTCGGAAGGGCACTTGTCCAGCACGCCCTTCGTTATCGTCTTGATGAAATCCTCGGCCAGGTCCATGTCGTCGGCCAGCTCGTAGAAAGCCATCTCGGGCTCTATCTGCCAGAACTCGGCGCAATGGCGGTAGGTGTTGGAGTTCTCGGCCCTGAAGGTGGGGCCGAAGGTATAGATCTTGCCCAGCGCCAGCGCCAGGGCCTCGCCCTCCATCTGGCCCGACACCGTCAGGCCGACCTTCTTGCCGAACAGGTCCCGGGAAAAGTCTATCTCGCCGGCTTCGGTCTTGGGGATGCCGGCCAGCTTGGTCAGGTCGAAGGCGGTGGCCGAGAACATCTGGCCGGCGCCCTCGGCGTCGGAAGCAGTGAAGATGGGCGTGTGCACGTAGGTGAAGCCGTTGTCGCGGAAATAGGAATGTATCGCGAAGGCCAGTTCCGAGCGCACGCGCAGCATGGCCGCGTACTTGTTGGTGCGGGGCCGCAGGTGGGCCACCGTGCGCAGGAACTCGTCGGAGGTCCGCTTCTTCTGTATCGGGTATTTCTCGGCGTCGCAGCCGCCGTGTATCTTCACGGCCCTGGCCTGCAGCTCGTACTTCTGGCCCGCGGCGGGGGAGGCGACCAGGTCGCCGGTTATCTCCACGGCGGCGCCGGTGACGAGCGAGGGCAGCACGGCGGAAAAGTCGCCGTTCTCGGAGGAGAAGACCACCTGCAGGCTCTCGCGGCAGGAGCCGTCGTTGAGCTCGGCGAAGGAGAGCGCCTTGGAATCGCGGCGGGTCTTGATCCAGCCGCGCGCCACGGCGCCGGGCGCGGGGGCCGGGCTGTTGAGCAGTTCTTTGATGGTTATAAGGGCCATGTTCGCCTCGTCTGACTGCGCCGCCGCGCGGCGCTTATTTCTTGCCTTTCTTCTTCTTCTCTTCGGGAACCTTGGAGACGGCCACGAGCTCGAGCTCGCAGGTCTTGTCCTCTCCGTTGTACTCCTCGAGGATATAACCGACGCCGGGGGCGTAATAGCGCACCGACTTGCCGGCGTCGCCGCCGGCCAGCATCGTGACGATCTTCATGCAATTGGCGAACTTGCCGGCCTTGATCGAGACCTTGTCGGAGAGGGAGACGATCTCGCTGGCGTCCGGGGACTCGTCCCACTTGGCGCCTTCCTTAGGGGGCATGGGGAATTCCCGGCGGCCGCCTACGATGACGCCGTCGGCCGTGGTCAGCCATTTGGCGTCGCGCGTGATGGTGTACTCGGTGGTGTGCGAGTCGCGCAGTTCGAAGATCATCCTGGTCTGGGCCACCAGCTTGGCGGCCTTCTTCTTGACCTCGAGAATGTCGATGAAGACGCGGGCCGTGCCTTCGAACTCGGTGCTGGTAAATTTATACTCGAAGCGGGTCTGGTCTTTAAGGGGGAAATAGTCAGCCATAGTTTCTCCTGTGCGCCGCGGGTTATACTAGATTTTACCAATTATTTTCGCGAAGATGAGCGGGTATAAATAGGCGCAACAGGGATCGGTCACGGCTCCTGCGCTCGCCCCGGGAAGGGCCTCTGAAGCTTTGTCCGCCACGGATAAACCGCATAGCGGTTTTCCGCGGCCCCGGCTCGGCAATTTTTCGCTGTAAAAATTGCCTCCGCCCTTGCGGCCCGGACGCGAAGCATAATTATGCTTCGCTCTAAAGCCGGGCCTCACCTCGTTGCCGACCCCTCTCGGTCTGCGCCTCGTTCGCAACGCGGCAGGCACTCCATCCCGGGGACCAAATCAAAAACCCCCTTGCGGGGGCTTTTTGATTTGGTGGACGTGACAGGGATCGAACCTGCGACCTCCTCGTTGCGAACGAGGCGCTCTCCCAACTGAGCTACACGCCCAAATTTTTAACGGCTGGCTTCCTTTGCCGCCTGCTCAACCCTGCGCTTGGCCTTAAGGTGCTCCTTAAAGCTGGAGTTGAAGATGTGCTTGCCTTTGCGGTCCGACACGAAGTACAGCGCGTCAAGGTTGGCCGGGGCCAGGGTCGCCGCTATCGAGCTCTGGCCGGGACTGCAGATGGGGCCCGGCGGCAGACCGCCCACCACGTAGGTATTATAGGGCGACTTGAACTTCAGGTCCTTGTACGTAAGGGCCTTCTTCCAGTAACCCAGCGCGTATTGCGTGGTCGGATCGGCTTCCAGCGGCATCCTTATGCGGTAGCGGTTGATATAAACCGCCGCTATCAGGGGCCGCTCGCTGTCTTCCATGGCCTCGCGCTCCACGATGGAGGCGATTATCAGGACTTTCTTCTCGTCCAGCCCTTCCGGAAAACCTTTAGAGAACAATGGCCGCACTTGCCTGTCGAATTCAGATTTTAGCAAATTTATAACTTCCTGTGGCGGCATATTTTTCGTGAGCAGATAGGTGGAAGGGAACAGATAGCCCTCCATTTTCTGCGCACGGGCCAGTTCCAGGAACTGCGCGCCCGAAGTGACCGCGTTGGCGTCCAGGCGCTCGGCGACCTGCTCCATGCGCCAGCCCTCGGGGATCACCACGCGTATGCTGCTGACGTAGGTATTGTGCGTCAGCTTCCACAGCACCTCCTCGGCGGACATGCCGGAACGCAGCGAATAGTCGCCGGGCATCAGCCGCTTGCCGGTGCCGGTGAGCTTTACCAGCACCTTGAACCAGGTGGAGCTCAGGATGACGCCGCTGCGTTTGAGCTCGGCGGCAACCTGCCCCGCGCCGGCGCCCTCGGGGATGGAAACCTTCACCGGGGCGCCCGGCCAGAAGAAATAGAGGGACAGCAGCAGCAGGCCCACGGCCATGACGATAAGGATGATTTTAAGTTTTTTCATAACAGACACCGCGAGTATACCTGCCTGTAAACCGGCCCCGCCGGGGTCAGCGCGCTCTCCATCAGTTCCACGGAGGCCACCCGGCTGCGCGCCCTTTTGGCGGGGGCGAAGTCAGCCACGCGACGCGTAAAATTGTCGGGCAGCTCGCCCTTGACCCGGCCGATAGTGACATGCGGCTCGAAGCGGTTCTCGAACATCAGCCCGGCCTCGGCCAGGCCGGCCGCCAGTTTGTCGGCCAGGGCGCGCAGCTCCTGCGCGCCTTCGCCGATGCCCACCCACAGCACGCTGGGCCTACGGGCCGAGGGGAACACCCCGAAACCTCCCAGCGAAACGTCGAAAGCCTTGAGCCCGGCCAGCCCCGCGTCGATGCCCTTCACCGCCTGCTCCGCCCCGGGCAGGTCGCCGAGGAAAGCGTAGGTCAGGTGAAAATTCTCCGGGGCCACCCACTTCACGGCGCCTCGGCCGGCGTTGGCGGCGGCGTAGTCTGCGATGGCCTTCACGCTGGCCGTGAAAGCGGGCTCGAAGGAAGAGGCGACGAAGAGGCGCAAAACTATTCCTCCTCCCTCATCTCTTTCGCCGCCCGCTGCCGCGCGGCATTGGCCCTCGCTTTGGCTTTAGCGCGGGCGGCGGCCCTGGCCTTGGAGGAGCGGGCGGCTTTTCCGGCTGGAACGGAGGAACTCTTGAGCTGCCTGCGTATCACCTTGCGCTTGAGGGCCTGGTCGCGCAGCGCGGCGCGCCGCTCCAGGGAGCGGGGCTTCCAGCCCTTCAGCGCCGGCAGGCGTTTGCGCAGCTTGGAGATGGCGGTGCGGTGACGTCCCATGCGCGACAGCGGCGTCACGCGCAGGCGCTTCTGCGCCGGGCTGAAAACTATCTCGTTATTCTTCTCCAGCAGGTATTCCTGCGGGGTGCCGCCGGAGTCATCCTCCTGCGTCACGGCCACGCGCCCCTCGTCGAAGACGCCCGCCGAGAACTCCTTGCTGAGCTGCGAGTATTCCACCGCGAACTCGGTGCCGCGCACGGCGCAGACCGCCGACGGGGTGCGCACCTTCAGCCTGTGCTTCTCGTTGAGGAAATGCTTGATCTTGGCCACGAGCGAGCCGAAGTTTATGGAGAACACGGCGTCCTCCTGCTCCAGCGAGGAGATCTCCAGCTCGGTATTGCGGCCCAGGGAGATCGCGCCCTTGTCGTCGAGGTAGATCTCGGCCAGGCCGTCGGAGGAGGTCTTAACCATGTCGTTGGGGTCCAGCGGCATCTCGCCGGTGATCCTGGACCACTCGTCCCCGTCCACGGTCTTCACCATCACGGTGCCGGAAATGACCTTCAGCCGGGCGTCCCAGGACTGCGCCCGGGCCTGCGAATTGTTCCCGGACTTCATCATCTGCTCCATCATCTTCCGGTAGTCTCCGTCGTCGGGCTGCTGGGACGCGGCCGGGCCGGCCGCGAGGAGCAGGGACAAAGCGAAGAGTTTCAGGCCGAGTTTCATAATGACCACCGCCTTATTTTTCTATTTTACGGAACTGCCTGCGCCCCACCTGCAGCACGCAGGCGCGGGGCTCGAAGACGATATCCCCGGTCACCTTCTCTCCGTCCAGGCGCACGGCGCCCTGGTCTATCAGGCGCCGGGCCTCGTTCATGCCCTTGGCCAGGCCGGCCGACACCAGCAGGTAGGACAGCTTGCCGGGCTTCTCGGCGCGATAGGTCTCCATCTCCTCGGGCAATTCCTTGCGGGAGAAGACCTGCTCGAAATGCTGGCGCGCGGCCTGGGCCTGCTCGGCGTCATGAAAGCGGGCGGTGATCAGGCCGGCCAGGCGCTTCTTGGCCTCCATCGGGTGCTCGGCCTTCACGGCGGCCAGGTCCTCGGCGGTCAGCAGCTCGTAGTACGAGTACATCAACGCGTCGGAGACGGACATCACCTTGCCGAACATGTCGTTGGGCAGGTCGTTGAGCCCCACATAGTTGCCGTAGGACTTGGACATCTTCTTCTCGCCGTCGGTGCCAACGAGCAGCGGCATGGTCATGACGGCCTGCGGTTCCTGCGCGTGCAGCTTCTGCAGGTCGCGGCCCATCAGCAGGTTGAAGATCTGGTCCTGGCCTCCCAGCTCCACGTCGGCCTTCACGGCCACCGAATCGTAGCCCTGCAGGATGGGGTAGAGGATCTCCAGCAGGCTGATCGGGGTCTCGGCCTTCATGCGGGCGCGGAAGTCCTCGCGCTCCAGCAGCCGCGAGATGGTGACGCTCTTGGCGATATTGACGAAATCGGAAACCCCCACGGCGGGGCTGGCGAAAAAGGGCTTGAGCCACTCGCTGTTGAAGCGGATCTCGGTCTTCTCGCGGTCGAGCACCTTGAAGGCCTGCTCGGTGTAGGTTTTGGCGTTCTTGGCCACGGTCTCCTGGTCCAGCACGGGGCGGGTCAGGTCGCGGCCGGAGGGGTCGCCCACCTGGGCGGTGAAATCGCCTATTATCAGGACGGCCGTGTGGCCGAGGTCCTGGAAGCGGCGCAGTTTGCTCATGACCACGCTGTGGCCGAGGTGCAGGTCCGGGCTGGAAGGGTCGGCGCCGAACTTGATGCGCAGCCGCTTGCCCGAGGAAAGTTTCTTGGCCAGGTCCTCGCGGCCCACTACGTCAACGGCGCCGCGGGTGACCTCTTTAAGGATCTCGTCAGTGTTCATCTCTGAATTATATTAATTTAGGAGCGGCCTTGCCCCCGGGTTTACTGGAAGCCGTAAGGGTCGGCCTCAACGAAATACTTGACGCGGGGCCGGGGCGGCAGCGCCTGCGCCCGCTCCAGGCAGCGCGCGGCGGTCCGCTCCGAGCCGGCCTTTACGAGGTAATACTCGCTGTGAAAGCGCCGCTTCTCCTGCCCCTGCGGCGTGACCGGCCCCAGGATCTCTCCCTCGTCGGCGCCGCTCCCCAGGAAGGAGAGGGCCGCCAGCAGGTCCGCGGCCGCGGCGTCCAGCGAGCGTCTGTCCACCGAGGCCAGGCGCACCTTGAGGATATGGGAGAAGGGGGGGTAGAAGAAATCCCGGCGGGCGGCCAGTTCGCCGTCGGCGAACGAGGGATAATCCATCTCGGTGAGGCGCGAGAAAACGTAATGCCCGGCCTCCCTGGTCTGAATGAAGAGCTCGCCGCGCGCGCCCAGCAGCCGCCAGGCGCCGTAGAAGGCGCGGTAGGATTTTTCGGAAGCCCTGAAATCCGCGCCGGACAGGTCCGAGTCCGCGTCTATGAAGGCCGCCAGGCTGAGGCGCGGGGCGCCCAGCTCGCGCAGGGCTATGCGGGTGCCCACCAGCACGTCGGCCTCGCCCTTGGAAAAGCTCTCCAGCTCGCCGCGCATCGTCTTCAGCGAGCCGCGCAGCACGTCGCCGTCAAAGCGCGCTATCCTGGAACCGGGCAGCAGCCGGGCGATGGCCTCCTGCGTCTTCTGCGTGCCGGCGCCCAGATCGCGGAACACACGGCCGCCGCAGGCGGGACAGACTACGGGCTTGGGCTCCTTCTTGCCGCAGCGGCGGCACAGCAGCACCGGCCCGGCCTCGGCCGTCTTTAAAAGGGTCATGCCGGGCCCGCAGTCGGCGCAGCGCGCCATCCAGCCGCAGTTGGCGCAGAACAGCCGCGAAGCGTAGCCTTTGCGCGCGGCTATCACCAGCGCCTGGCCTCCGGCGGCCACGGCCCGGCGCAGGCTGTCGGCCAGCGGGCGGGCCAGGATATCGCCCGGGTACTGCGTCATGTCCAGCACCCGCACGTCGGGCCCCGGCCCGGCCAGCCGCGCGGCCGGCACGGCGTCGAAGCGCCACAGTTCTCCGGCGGCGGCGGCGCCCCAGGCCTCTATCGACGGGGTTGGGCTGGCCAGCACGGCCGCGCCGCCCAGCGCGCGCATGCGCCGCAGCAGCACCTCGCGGGTATGGTAAAAGGGCTCGGCCTCCTCCTGGCGGTACACTTCCTCGTGCTCGCCGTCCATCAGGGCCAGCCGCAGGTCCTTGAACGGCAGGAAAGCCCCGGTGCGGGTGGCTATAACCACCTTATAGCGGCCGGCCACGGCGCCGTTCCAGGCCTCGGCCCGCTTCTTGGGGGTCAGCCTGGCGTGCCAGACGCCCACCCGGCCCGGGAAGACGGTCTCGAGCGCGGCCGCCAGCGGGGGTATGAAGTTGAGGTCCGGCACCAGCAGCAGGCCCTGCGCGGCCTCGTCCCGCAGCGCGGCGGCGAAGACGGCCGGGTATACGGCCTCGCGGCGCTCGAGCGGGGCCAGGCGCAGCAGGTAGCCGCCCTCCCTGGACGAGGAGAGGGCTTCCATGAATTTCTTCAGCTCGGGCAGTTCCGGCGGCGGGAAGCCGGCCGGGGGCGGTTCGGACGGCGCCGGGGCGAGGCGCTCGGCCGGAGCGTGGGCGTAGAACGCGCCCAGGCAGATCCCGTGGGGCGAGCCCCAGCGCGCCGACATCCAGGCGGCCAGCGCCGGCGCGTCCTCGGGGAACAGCGCGTCCTCGTCGAGCAGGCGCGTGACGGACTTGAGTTCCTTGAAGCGGCTCAGGTCGGCGTCTTTCTCGGGCAGCACGCGCAGGATCACGCCCACGGCGGCCGCGCGCTTGCCCAGCGGCGCCACGGCGCGCAGGCCGGGAGCGGCCCGGAGTTCCAGCTCGTCGGGCAGCAGGTAATAAAAAGTCCGCCGCAGCGGTATGGGGAAAGAGAGTTCAGCCAGCATAATCCGAGCGGGCCGCGTGGCTTCGCTAGCTTATTTTACCAGTTTCCAGGAAGACCTTGAGCATCTTCATGTCTTCCCAGGTGTCGCGTTTGAGGTTGGGGTTGCGCAGCAGGGCCGCGGGGTGATAGGTGGGGATCAGTTTGACGGGGCGGCCGGGGACTATCTCTACCGGGTAATCGTAGGCGCGGCCGCGCATCAGGGAGATGCCCTTGTCGGTATTGAGCAGCACTTTGGTCGGCACGGAACCGAGCGTGACGATGCAGTCCGGCTTGATGGCGCGCAGCTGCTCGTCGAGGTACGGGCGGCAGGCGGCGATCTCGTCGGGGGTGGGCGGGCGGTCGTTGCCGTGCGACTCCGGGTCCGACGGGTTCTTCATCGGGTGGCACTTGACGATGTTGGCGATATAGACGTCCGAGCGCTTGAGGCCCAGCACGGTCTCGAGGATCTTGTCGAGCAGCTGGCCGGAGCGGCCCACGAAGGGCTCGCCCTTGTGGTCCTCCTGGAAGCCGGGGCCCTCGCCGACGAAGACGACCTTGGCCTTGCGGCTGCCCACGCCGAAGACGGCGTTGAGGCGGGCGGAGCCCAGGCCGCAGCGGCGGCAGGCCTTCACCTGTTCGGCGAGTTCGTCCATGCTGGCGGTCTTTTTTGAGGGCATAAGGGGGGCGGGGGAAGTTGCGGGTTCCGCGGCCGGAGCCGGGGTTACGGCGGCGGCTTTGGCCGTTTTACCGGCCCGGGAAAGGGCGGGCGCCGTCACAACGGCGCCCGCGGGCGGCGGCTCTGCCAGATCCTCGTCGAGAGACCTGATATAGGCTGCCAGGTCCTTCGCGGTTTCAGCGAGCTGCCACTTCATGCTTAGTCCTTGGAAGGCTTCTCGTCCTTGGTGTCCTTGCGCACGCGCTTCGCGTCGTCGGGGCGCTTGGAGGAGAGCTTTTCCTCGATCTCCTGGTCCTTCTTGACGGCCTCTTCGATCTCGGGGACCTGGACCTTGCCGCTGACCACGTCGAGCAGGGAGCGGTCGATGAGCTCGGCCATCGTCATGCCGCGGGAATCCTCCTGGCGGCGCAGGTGGCGGGCCCACTGCATGGCGCGCACGATATCGGTGTACTTGGACGGGCCGTAGTCCGAGATCAGCTGCTCCAGGTCGGCCTCTTTCTCTATAACAGGCTTTGCATGCGTCGTCATTTTGAACCTCCGTTAAACTATAAATCTTTCCTATCGAGCTGGGTGCCGAACGAGCGCACCTTGTCCAGGTTCCTGGCGGTCTTGAGCGTTTCGAGCTCGGCTATAGCCGCCACCTCGCGTATCGTCTCGGGCAGCCTGTCGTTGATGACCAGGTAGTCGAAGCCGGACGCCACTTTAATTTCCGAGCGGGCCGTCTCCAGCCGCACCGCGACGTTCTCCGGGGCCTCGCCCCGGCCGCGCAGCCGCTGCACCAGCGTCTTCAGGTCCGGCGGCAGCAGGAACACCGTGACCGCCTCCGGGAACAGCTTTTTCACCGAGCGGGCGCCTTTCACGTCTATCGTCATAACCGGGATGCGGCCCTTTCCGAGGACCGCCATCACCGACTTGACCGGGGTGCCGTAATAGTTGCCGTGCACCTTGGCCCACTCCAGCAACTTGCCTTCCGCCCTGAGCTTAAGGAACTGCGGCACCGTCACGAAATAGTAATCCTTGCCGTCCGTTTCGCCGGGACGCCTGGCCCTCGTGGTGCAGGTCACGCTGAAAGCGAACTTCCGGTTCAGCTTCAGCAGGCCGGAACGCACGACGGTTTTTCCGCCCCCGGAGGGGGCGGAAATAACCATCGGGAAGTACTTGTACTTTCTGCGAACCACTTATTTGTTCTTTCTCGGGTTCCTGATCTGCGACTGGGCCGAGGACAGGATGGCTATCGGCACGCGGAACGGGGAGCAGGACACGTAGGTCAGGCCCACCTTGTGGCAGAACGCGACCGAGGCCGGTTCGCCGCCCTGCTCGCCGCAGATGCCGATCTTCAGGTCTTTGCGGGTCTTGCGGCCGCGCTCGACGGTGATCTTGATCAGCTCGCCCACGCCGTCCTGGTCGATGGTCTGGAAGGGGTCCACCGGGATGATGCCCTTCTTGACGTAGTCGTTCAGGAACGGACCCGAGTCGTCGCGGGAGTAACCGAACGTCATCTGGGTCAGGTCGTTGGTGCCGAAGGAGAAGAATTCCATGGTCTCGGCGAGCTTGCCGGCCATCAGGCAGGCGCGGGGGATCTCTATCATGGTGCCGACCATGTACTTTACCTTCACGCCCTTAGCCTTCATGACTTCCGCGTACGCGCGGTGGATGATCTCGGTCTGGTTCTTGACCTCGTTCTCGAGGGAGACCACGGGGATCATGATGTCGGGGAACACCTTCACGCCTTCTTTATGCAGCTCGGCCGCGGCTTCGAAGATGGCGCGGGCCTGCATCTCGGTGATCTCGGGGTACGTGACGCCCAGGCGGACGCCGCGGTGGCCCATCATCGGGTTGCTCTCACGCAGCGCGGTGGCGCGGGCTTCGAGTTCCTCGTAGGAAATGCCCAGGGCCTTGCCCAGTTCTTCCAGTTTTTCCTTCTGGTGCGGCACGAACTCGTGCAGGGGCGGGTCCATCAGGCGCACGGTCACGTGGAAGCCTTCCATTACCTTAAAGGTGGCCTTCAGGTCGTTCTTCATGTAGGGGAAGAGGTCGTTGAGGGCGGCTTTGCGCTCCTCGAGGTTCTTCGACATGATCATCTTGCGCAGCTGGAACAGGGCCTGGTCGGAACCCTTGCCGTAGAACATGTGCTCTATGCGGAAGAGGCCGATGCCCTCGGCGCCGTACATGCGGGCCTGGGTGGCGTCCGCGGGGGTGTCGGCGTTGGTCCACACCTTCAGGGCGCGGATGGAATTGCAGAACTTCAGGAAGTCCTGGAGCATGGTCATCGTGACTTCGCCGGGCTCGACGAGGGCCATCTTGCCGGTGTAGATGAAGCCGCGGGAACCGTTCAGCGAGATCCAGTCCCCTTCCTTGAGGGTCGCGCCGCCCAGGCTGAGGGTGCGGGCCTTCAGGTCTATTTTCACGTCGGCGCAGCCTACGACGCAGCACTTGCCCCAGCCGCGGGCCACGAGGGCCGCGTGGGAGGTCATGCCGCCGCGGGCGGTGAGGATGGCTTCCGCCGCCCTCATGCCTTCGACGTCTTCGGGGTTGGTCTCTTCGCGGACGAGGATGACGTTCTTGCCTTCCTTCTTCCACTTAACGGCCTCTTCGGCCGTGAAAACTATCATACCGACGGCGCCGCCGGGGCCGGCCGGGAGGCCCTTGCCGAGGGGCTTGGTACCGAGCTCCATCTTCGGGTCGAGGATGGGGTGCAGCAGCTCGTCGAGCTGGTCGGGGGAAACGCGCATCACGGCTTCTTCCTTGGTGGCGAGCCGCTCCTTGTGCATGTCGAGGGCCATGCGCACGGCGGCGAGGCCGTTGCGCTTGCCGACGCGGCACTGCAGCATCCACAGGCGGCCGTTCTCGATGGTGAACTCGATGTCGAGCATGTCGTGGTAGTGCTTCTCGAGCTTGGCGCGGATGGCGGCGAGCTCTTTGTAGGCCGCGGGCATCAGCTGCTCGAGGGACTTGAGGTGCTTGGACTGCTCGTTGCGGCTGGATTCGTTGATGGGGTGGGGGGTGCGGATGCCGGCCACCACGTCCTCGCCCTGGGCGTTCTCGAGGAACTCGCCGAAGAAGGCGTTCTCGCCGGTGCCGGGGTTGCGGGTGAAGCCCACGCCGGTGGAGGAGTTCTCGCCCATGTTGCCGAACACCATGGCCTGCACGTTGACGGCCGTCCCCCACTCGGCGGGGATGCCTTCGATGCGGCGGTAGGAGACGGCGCGCTTGCCCATCCAGGAGGCGAACACGGCGCCGACGGAGCCCCACAGCTGGTCCATGTGGTTGTCGGGGAATTCTTTGCCGATGACTTCCTTCACCTTGGCCTTGAAGAGGATGGAGAGCTCCTTCAGGTCTTCGGCGGTGAGGTCGGTGTCGGACTTGGCGCCCTTCTTGGCCTTCATGTCGTGCATGATGCGCTCAAGCTGCTTGCGGATGCCCTGGTCGTCGGCGGGCTCGATGCCGGCGGCCTTTTCCATGACGACGTCGGAGTACATCATGATCAGGCGGCGGTACGAGTCGTACACGAAGCGGGGGTTGTTGGTGAGCTTTATCAGGCCCGGGATGGTCTCGGTGGTGAGACCGCAGTTCAGAATGGTCTCCATCATGCCCGGCATGGAGGAGCGGGCGCCGGAGCGGACGGAAACGAGCAGGGGGTTGTTGGCGTCGCCGAACTTCTTACCGGTGATCTCTTCCACCTTGCGGATGTTCTTTTCGACGTCCTGGGTAAGGCCCTTGGGGTAGGAGCGCTTGTTGGCCCAGTAGTAGGTGCAAATTTCAGTGGTGAGCGTGAAGCCCGGGGGAACGGGCAGGCGCAGGTCGGGGTGCCCGGCCATCTCGGCGAGGTTGGCGCCCTTGCCGCCCAGCAGGTTCTTCATCGACGCTTTGCCTTCGGCCTTGCCGCCGCCGAAGAAATATATCACCTTCTTGGAAATTTTTACGGAATTGGATGCTTTAGCTTTGGATTTAACGGCCGTTTTGGGCATATTCTTTGACTCCTGTTGTCTTTGGCTGTCTGGCCCGCGGGTACGGGCGGAAACCCTGTTGGGAGGGCTTTCCATAATGATACAAAATGCCGAGCCCAAGGGGCAATAATATAAAGGAAGGCTGGCCAGCAACACCAGGAATTGACCCGCGAGAAGCCCAGTCGGGGCCGAAAGGCAGTCGCGAGGCTGGCGAGGGCATGCCCTCGCCAGCCTGTCGTTCTTCCGTAGCTGATTGCCTCATGCGTGAATCTGGCGGAGACCGTAAGGGCAGGGTTAGCAAAAGCCCCCCGGAAGGCGAGGCTTGCGTAAGCGCCGAGCCTGAGGGCGGCAGGCGCGCGCACGGTGTGCGCGACGCCGATTTTGCGCCAGAGATTACCGGGACATAAACAGACCCATGAAATCGCCCGCTCTATGAGCGAGCGGGGAACGTTCCTGCGGTTACTTAGTGAACTTGCGTTCGAGGGATTCGATTAGGATGGGGACCAGGAAGAAGAGGAGGACGAGGACGGTGAAGGAGAAGAGGGTGCCGCCGACCGCGCGCAGGCGGGCGTCAAGGCCGCCGGCCTGGAAAAGGACGGCGGTGCCGATGATGCCGATGATGCGGTTGCGGCGCTTGACGTCGGAGAGCTTCACTCTTTTATCCCTTCCAGGTCCAGCATGAAGGCGAATTCGAAAGCGGTCAGCTTCAGCGACTCGAAGCGCCCGGACTTGCCGCCGTGGCCGGTGTCCATGTCGGTCTTGAGCAGCAGCAGGTTGCCGTCGGTCTTGAGGTCGCGCAGCTTGGCCGCCCACTTGGCCGGCTCCCAGTACTGCACCTGCGAGTCGTTAAGGCCGGTGGTGATCAGCAGGTTCGGGTAAGCCTTGCGCTCCACGTTGTCGTACGGGGAGTAGGAGAGGATGTACTCGTAGTACTCCTTCACGTTCGGGTTGCCCCACTCGTCGTACTCCGAGGTGGTCAGCGGGATGTCCGGGTCGAGCATGGTCGTCGCCACGTCCACGAAGGGCACGGCGGCGATGATGCCGCGGTACAGTTCCGGGGCCAGGTTGGCCACGGCGCCCATCAGCAGGCCTCCGGCCGAGCCGCCCTCGGCGTAGATGTGGGGCGGGGAAGTGTAGCCCTCTTTGATCAGGAACTTCGTAACGTCTATAAAGTCGTAGAAAGTGTTCTTCTTCTTCAGCTGCCGGCCGTCCTCGTACCAGCGCCGGCCCAGTTCGGAGCCGCCGCGGATATGCGGGATGGCGCAGACGAAGCCGCGGTCGAGCAGCGACAGCCGCACCGAGCTGAAGTACGGGTCGGAGCTGTAGCCGTAGGACCCGTAGGAATAGATATAGAGGGGGTTCTTGCCGCTCTTGAGGTCCAGGCCTTTTTTATAGACGATAGAGACGGGCACCAGCTCCCCGTCGCGCGCGGGCACCCAGAGGCGCTCGGCCTTGTAGTCCTCCGGCTTGAAGGCGCCCAGCACCTCCTGGCGCTTGAGCAGTTTTTTGGCGCCGGTGCGCAGGTCCACGTCGTAGACCGAGTCGGGCGTGGTCATGGACTCGTAGCTGACGCGCAAGGCGCCGGTCCTGTACTCGAAATTCTCGGCGAGCTCCGTCATGTAGGCGGGCTCGTCGAAGTCTATCCAGCTCTCTCTGCCGGTGGCGCGCTCGAAGACGTGGAAGCGGCCCTGGGCGTTGCGGCGTTCCTTGAGCACCAGCCAGTCCTCGAACACGTCCATGTATTCCACCAGCGTGTCCTCGCGGTGGGGGACCAATTCGGCCCAGTTCTCCCTGGCCGTGGCGGAGGAGGGGCAGACGGACACCTTGAAGTTGCGGGCCCCGTCGTTGCTGAGCACGTAGAACTTGCCGCCGCCGTCCTCCACGTCGTACTCGAGTTTGGGCAGCCGGGCCTGGAAGAGCCGGGGCGCGGCGGCGGGCCGGTCCGCCTCCAGAAGCCGGTACTCGGTGGACAGCGTGGAGCCGGAGCGCAGGAAAATGAACCTTTCGGTGTTGGACTTGGAAACGGTGACCTCGAACGTATCGTCGGCCTCGAAGAAGACCTCGCGGTCGGCGGCCGCGCCCAGCTCGTGGGCCAGCACGCGCTCCCAGCGCAGCGTCTCCGGGTCCTGACGCACGTAGACCAGTGTCCTGTTGTCCCCGGCCCAGGTCATGTTGCCGGCGGTCTTCTCAAGTTTTTCCTTCAGCGTCTCGCCGGTGCGGAGGGCCTTGAAATACACGTCGTAGAAGCGCCGCCCGCCGGTGTCCATGGCGTAGGCTATCATGGCGTGGTCCGGGCGGATGGCGGGGAACAGCACCGCGCAGTAGGGCTTGCCCTTCGCCAGCTCGTTGACGTCCAGCAGCACCTCCTCCCTGCCTTCGGGAGAGCCGAGGCGGCGGGCGTAGATCGGGTATTCGCCGCCGGCCTTATAGGTCTTGTAGTAATAGTACTCGCCGTACTTGAACGGCACGGTGGAGTCGTCCTGCTTCACGCGGCCCTTCATCTCGTCGAAGAGCGCGGCCTGGAATTTTTCGGTGTGGGCCATCGCCGCGGCGGCGTAGGCGTTCTCGTCGGAGAGGTACTTTATCACCCCTGGGTTCTTGCGGTCCTTGAGCCAGTAGTAATCGTCCACGCGCGCGTGGCCGTGCTTCTCCAGCCGGTAAGGGATCTTCTCGGCCCTGGGCGGCAGTATGGCCGCAGCGCCCTCAAAAGCGGTCACGCACAATACCGCCGCCAGGAATATCGCTCTCATGGTCCGTCCCTCCGGCCTCCATCGCTAGATGCCCATGCGGGCCAGTATCATGCAGATCTCGTTGACGACGGAGACCATCTGCGGGTGGGAGGCCTCGAAGCCTTTCACGGCGTAGGAGATGCCGGAGATGGAAAGGTTCTTGAGCTGCACGCTGGCGTTGCCGCGCGTGACTTCGTGCGCGGCGGCCTCGGTGAAGTAGCCGATGCTCCGGGCCTCGTCGATACGGGACGGCGGCAGCTCTGCCAGTTCGGCCTTCAACCGGCCCAGCAGGGCCACCAGCTCGGCCTTTTCCTTGGCGTCGCCGGCCTGCACCTTGGCGATAGCGGATTCTATTTTAGCGAGAGTGTCTTTGATCACGTTGCCTCCATATCCCACCGGTCAAAACTACCAAATACGCCCCGGAGTGTCAAATAAACGCGCCATTATGCTAATCTTATAATATGACGGGGAAAGCCGAAATAGTCTGCACCGGCTCCGAGCTGCTGGCCGGCAAACTCAACCTTTACGTACCGCTCTTCCACGAGCGCCTCTCGCCGCTGGGCTTCGAGATAATCCGCGAGCAGAGCTCCGGGGACAGCCTTGAGGCCGTGCGCGACTGCCTGGCAGGGGCGCTGCGGCGCGCCGACCTGGTGCTGGCCTGCGGCGGGCTGGGCCCGACTTTCGACGACGTCACGCGGCAGGCGGCCGCCGCCGCGCTGGGCCGGCGCCTGGTGCATTCCAAGGCCTGCGAGCGCATCCTCTCCTTCAACTACGGGCTCAAGCTGCTGCCGCCCAATTTCAAAGACCAGTGCCTGATAGTGGAAGGCGCCAAGACGCTGGAGAACACCCACGGCACCGCCTTCGGCCAGGTGCTGACGCGCGGCCGCAAGATGCTGGTGCTGCTGCCCGGCCCGCGCCGCGAATGGGAGCCGATGTTCCCGAATTTCCTCGAAGAGGAGCTCCGCTCCTTTTTCAAGCTGCCGGGGCTGCGGCAGGTAAAACTGCGCGCGGCCGGCCTCTGGGAAACGCAGGCCGAGCGCCTGCTCCGCCCGGTCATGCGCCGCCATAAGGACCTGCGCTTCACCATCCTGGCCGGGCCCGGCACGGTGGATTTCATCATCCTCGGCGGCGACGCCCGCGGCGCGGTGGAAAAAGCAGCCGCCGCCTGCCGCCGCCTGCTGGGCGTTCACCTGTACGGCGAAGGCGAAGCCACCCCGGCCTCGGCGCTGGGCGCCCGGCTGAAGGCCGCGGGCCGGACCGCGGCCGGCGCCGAGTCCTGCACCGGCGGTTTGGCCGCGGAGCTTATTACCGACATCCCCGGCAGCTCGGCCTGGTTCAACGGGGCCGCGGTGGTCTACTCCAACGCGGCCAAGACCAGATTGCTCGGCGTCAGGCCCGCCACCCTGAAGAAGCACGGCGCCGTTTCGCCGGAGTGCGCGCGGGAGCTGGCCGAGGGCGCCCGCCGCGCTTTCGGCAGCGATTACGCCTACTCGGTGACCGGCATAGCCGGGCCGGACGGCGGCTCCGCCGGCAAGCCGGTGGGGCTGGTCTATTTCGGCCTGGCCGGCGGGCGGGGCACCAAAGTGTTCCGGCGTAAATTCCCGGGCGGGCGCCAGTTCGTAAGGGCCTGCGCCGCTAATTTCATTTTAGACGAGCTGCGAAAAGTAATAAAATAGTCGGAGACGTTTTATCAGCTTTCCAAAGGAGCCCCATATGAAGAACTTCATGATTCCGCTGGCAGCCTCGGCCCTCTTGCTGGCCGCCTGCGGCAAAAAAGAGCAGCCCGCCGCGCAGGCGGAACCGCAGGCCGAACAGGTCCAGGCCGCCCGGGCCGACGGCGGTTACACCAGGAAGGAAACCTACTTCAAGCTGCCCAACGCCGCCGGCGGCGAGATAGACCTGGCCGCCTACGCCGGCAAGCCGGTGCTCGTGATGTTCTTCACGGAGACCTGCCCCTACTGCCGCAAGGCCGCGCCGTTCATCCAGAAAGTCCACGCCTCGCACGGGCCCGGCCTCGGCGTGGTCGGCATCTGCGTGCAGGACAGCGCGCAGGCCGCCAAGAACTTCGCGCAGGATTTCGGCACCACCTTCCCGCTGGCCTACAAGGGCAAGGGGATCTCCCGCAATTACCGCACCCAGGGCGTGCCCTACATCTACCTGCTCGACAAGGGCCACGAGGTCTACGACGTCTGGGAAGGTTACGATCCCCAGTACGACGACTCCATACTTAAAGCGGTAGAGACGGTACTGGCCGGCAAATAGTCCGGCACGGGCGGGGGGAGAACACTATGGCTACGGAAATACAGAAAGGGACGATACTGGTGCACCGGGTTTTCGACGTGGCCGGAGAGATCTCGCTGCCGCGCGCCGAGCAGCTGCTCAGCGACCAGGCCAAAGGGCCGCGACTGAAGTTCCCTACCGACACGCGCCGCGCCATCATCATCAAGGAATCCCCGCTCAAGACGGAGCTCGGCGAGGAGATGCTCTCCCTGGCGGGCGCCAGCCACAAGGTCAGGCTTTTCTCCCGCATCTGGAACTACGGCGTCATCACCGTCACCATAGAGCTGCCCATCCCGCCCGGCACCTCCTGGACCGACCTGGTAGTGTTGGCCGCGGACCTGGAGAAATCGGAGGAGATAGAGCTGCTGGCCGTGTCGCGCAAGGACGCGCTGAAGAACCGCATCATGCCGGCCCTGTCCCACCCGGCGGACTGGGAGATCTCCGAAGACTACATCACCTATATCATCGAAAAAGCCGACGGTTCCGACGACCCGAAAGCCTTCATCCGCAAGGTGGACGTGGCGGCGCTCATCCTGGCCGAGCCCAAAGAGCTGCTCGTGGACGACCACCGCAACTTCCTCGTGGAGAGCGCCACGCAGTACTCCCGCTCGGACCTGGCCATCATAGACTGGAACTCCGCCCTGCTGATAGAACCCGAAGGCCAGCGGGACGTCGCCGACGTCCTGGAATTTTCCCTGACCCACCTGCTCGAGTTCCGCTACTACGACGAGATGCTGGACCGCAAGCTGGACCAGCTCTACGACACGATGGAGCAGAAGCGCGAGAGCGTGGGCAACATCTTCCGCAATTTCTACGACGCCGCGGCGGAGGACTCCAGCAGCAAGTACATGGAATTTTCGGAATTCCTGGGGCGGCTGGAGAACTCGCTGAAGACCGTAGGCGATCCCTACCTGGCCACCGTCTTCAGGGCCTCGGCGATGGAATTCCACTTCGACGATTGGAAAAAGAGCATCTCCCGCAAGATGGAGACGCTCGCCCAGATCAGCCAGATCCTCCACGGCGAGGTGAACACCCGCCGCAGCCACTGGCTGGAAATAATAATAATAATCCTGATCACCATAGAGGTAGTGCCCTTCCTCTACAGCCTGCTGAAGTAGGCCGGGTCAGTCCCCGAGCCCGGCGATAGCGGCGGCCACCACGGCCTTCGCCCTGCCGCTCACGCCCCCGCTGGAGCGGTACTTTATTTTCAGGAAATTCAGAGGCTTCCCGTGCTGCTTGATGCGGAAGTCCAGGTGCGGCCCGCTGGAGAGCCCGGTGGAGCCCACGTAACCGACTACGTCGCCCTGCGCCACGCGGCGGCCGGAGCGCACGCCCCTGGCGAAGCGCGACAGGTGGCCGTAGGTCGTGGAATAGCCGCCGCCGTGCTTGAGCATGACCAGTTTGCCGTTGCCGCCCTTCCAGCCGGCGAACGTCACCGTGCCGTCGGCCACGGCGGAGACCGGGGTGCCGCGGGGGGCGGCGTAGTCTATGCCGTGGTGCGGCCGGTAGTACTTCAGCACCGGGTGGAAACGCCGGTTGCTGAAATAGGAGGAGATGCGGCGGTAATGCAGCGGCGCGCGCAGGAACATGCTGCGCAGCGACTCGCCGTTCTCGTCGTAATAGCTGTCCTTCCAGGCCGCCGCGTTCTTGCGCCCGGTCCCGCGCCCGTCGTAAAATGCGGCGGAGATCTTCTGCGAGACCACCTTGCCGGCCGGGTCCGTCTTGTAGGCCCAGTCTATGGCCCAGCGGTCCCCGGCGCGGACTTCGGTGAGGAAGTCGACCGACCAGGAAAAGATGTCGGCGTAGTCCAGGATGGCCGCCGGCGGCACGCCGGCGGCTGTCATGGACTCCCACAGCGAGGAACTGATCTCGCCGTATAATTTGCCCGAGGCTTCGGCGAGTTCCACGTCCTGCACGTAGACGCCGTACTCGCCGGTCTCGGAGGGGGAGAGCAGGTAGGTCTTGAGGTCGCGGTTCAAGGCAAGGGACACGAGCGCGCCCCAGGTGGAGACCGTCAGCTCGTACGTATCGTGCGGCCGCAGGCGGCGGAGGTTGAGCTCCTTGGACATGGCCCGGGAGATCCTGGCGCGGTCCGCGTCGCCCAGGCCCCGCGCCTTGAGCACCGAGTCGAGCGTGCCGGTTATCGTTCCGCTGGAGACCACCACGGACGGCTCTTCGGGGAAGGAGGGCAGCCAGGGCCGGGCCAGGTACAGCGCGCCGGCCAGCAGCGCGGCCGCGGCCGAGCCGGCCAGGATGAACCACTTGGCCCTTTCGTTGGGAACGAAGTCGCGGGAGCGCATCAGCAGTACAGGTAATCTTCCACGAGCTTCTTTATTTCCTCTTCCTTACCGTAGAGGCGCTCGCTGAGATTGCGGTCGTCGTGGTTCTTGAGGCGCTTTATCGTGCCGTCGATGACCTGCCTGGGGAAGACTCCGCGTGCCTCGAAGGCGTCGCGGTGTTTCTCCAGGGACTCGGCCGAGGCCCAGCACGAGGCCGGCAGCTTGGGCAGCTTCTCCAGCAGGCCGGCGTGAGCCTTGTCGCTGACGTTCTTGTCCACGAAGTACTTGTCGGCGTAGGCCAGCGCGTCCTTGCGCTCGAAGCCGCGGCGCGCGGCCACGCACAGGCCGGCCATCAGGAAATGCAGGTTGGCCGAGCCGTCGGCGGAGCGGAACTCCACCGTCTGGGTCTGCTCCACCGCGGGGGCCGCGGAGCCGGGGTTGGCGTCCTTAACCATGGAGGAGGCGTTCAGCCAGCCCAGCGGGATGCGCACCAGGGCAGAGCGGTTGCGGTAGGCCCAGCAGACATTGATGGGCGCCTCCTGGTGCGGCACCAGGCGGAAATAGGAGGTGGGCACGGTATTGCCGAAGGCCGTCATCGGGGCGGCCAGCTCCATGAAGCCGGCTATCGTCTTGCGGGCCGGGGCGGAGAGGACGCCTTTGTCTATCATCGCGTTCCTGCCGTTCTTGTAGAGGCAGGTATGCACGTGCAGGCCGCTGCCGGCGTGGCCGATGGAGATCTTGGGCGCGAAGGAGATCACCACGCCGTACTTGTGGCCGATGCCGTTAAGGATCCACTTGGCCACGGCCAGCTGGTCGGCCGCCTCGGAGGCGGGCACCGGCAGGAACTCTATCTCCTGCTGCGCCATCTCCGACTCCTCGGCGCGTATAAAGCCCACCTCGGCGTGGCCGTACTTGATGCGGCCGCCGGCCTCGGCGATGGCGGCCATCGCCTCCGTGCGCAGGCCCTCCCACTTGGCGAACGGGAAAGACTCGTGATAGCCCTTCTGGGTGCCGGTCGGGTACAGCGGGTTCTTGGGGGCGATGACGTAATACTCCAACTCGCCCAGCGCGTAAAAATCGTGGCCCGAGACCTTGCGGAACTCGGCCTCCGAGCGGCGCAGCACCTCGGCGGGGGCGCCGGCGAAAGGCTTGCCGTCGGCGGTATAGAAGGAGCAGAGGATGTCCACGGCCGGGACCTGCGAGAACGGGTTGACGAAGGCCGTGCGGTAGCGCGGCACCACGTAGAGGTCGCTGGAGCCGGCGTCTATCATCCCCTTGAACAGGCTCGAGCCGTCCACGCGCTCGCCGGCGGACAGGATGCGGTCCAGGTAGCGTTCGTCGTTGATGATGAAATTGAGGGTCTTCAGGCGGCCGTCGCCGGCGGCGTAGCGGAAATTCACCATCTTTATGCCGTGGGCCTTGATGTAGCGGACCAGGTCGGGGCGGGTGAAATCGCGCGGCTCCTTGTCGAGGAAAGCGGCTATCTTGTTGGCGTAGATCTTGTTCTTCTGCATATCTGCCTCCGGAGCTCGAATAGGAGCAAATAATAACAAATTAAACCCCGCACTAAAAGTTCGGGGCCGGCGCAGCGGAGCGGGGGAGCCCGGCAGCGGGGGGCTTTTCGTTGACTAGAGAGGTAAGTAATTAATATAATTAGAAACGACAAAAGGAACACAACCTAACTACAAAGAGAGAGTGTATATACAATGGCATTAACCAAGAACAAAATCAGAGAAATAGCGGAGAAATTCTCCCCTAAACCCAACGATACCGGCTCCACCTCCGTGCAGGTCGCCCTGGTGACCGAGCGCATACAGTATCTTTCGAAGCACAGCCTGACCAGCCCCAAGGACAACGCGTGCAAACGCGGCCTGTCCAAGCTGGTCTCGCAGCGCAAGCGCCTTCTTTCCTACCTGGAAGCCAACAACCGGGAAGAGTACAAGAAGGTAATCAAAGCTTTAGGCTTAAGGAAATAACAAATGACAAATTATCCTAAACCGCTCCGCCTGGAAGCCCAGGTGGGGGATAAGTCCATTTCATTCGAGACCGGAGCCATCGCCAAGCAGGCCGGCGGCGCCGTGATCATCCGCATCGGCGACACCGTTGTGCTCTCCACCGCGCAGCAGGCGAACAAGGCCAAGGACACACCGCCTTCTTTCGTTCCTCTCAGCTGCGACTACAAGGAGCGCACCTACGCGGCCGGCAAGATCCCCGGCGGCTTCTTCAAACGCGAGGGCAAAGCCCGCGAGAAGGAAGTCCTGGCGTCCCGCCTCACCGACCGCGCCGTGCGCCCGCTGTTCCCGGATTACTACAACACCGAGACGCAGGTGGTCAACATGGTGATGTCCTTCGACGGCGTCAACGACGCCGACGTGATCTCCATCAACTCCGCCTCCGCGGCCCTGATGATCTCCGATATCCCGTGGAACGGCCCCGTGGCCGCCCTGCGCATGGGCAAGATCGACGGCAAGTTCGTGATGAACCCCACCAACGAGCAGCGCGAGACCGCCGAGATGGAAATGGTCATCTGCGGCACGCTCAACGGCATCCTGATGGTCGAGGGCGGCTGCAAAGAGCTCCCGAACTCCGACCTCATCGCCGCGATGGAAACCGCCAAGCCCGAGCTCGAAAAGCTCTGCCAGCTCCAGATCAAGATGAAGGAGCAGGTGGGCAAGGCCAAGACCGCCGTCGCCACCCCCGAGATCAAGGCCGACCTGAAGGCCGCCGTGGAAGCGATGGTCACGGCCGAGGTCGAGAGGATCCTCTCCTCCAAGCCCGAGAAGCACGCCATGGAGAAGGCCCTCGAGAAGATCCGCGTCGAGGCCTACACCACCATGACGCAGAAATACCCCGAGGACGCTACGGCCTCCTACCAGGCCAAGACCGTCTTCGAGGACGTGCTCTACACCATCTGGCGCCGCATCACGCTGGGCACGATGGTCCGCACCGACGGCCGCAAGACCGACGAGATCCGCGAGATCAACATCGACCCCGGCTTCCTGCCGCGCACGCACGGCTCGGCCGTGTTCACCCGCGGCCAGACCCAGGCCCTCGTGACGGCCACGCTCGGCACCTCCGACGACAAGCAGATGCTCGACGCGCTGGAAGGCAAGACCTTCGACCGCTTCATGCTGCACTACAACTTCCCGAGCTACTCGGTGGGCGAAGTGAAGCCTGACAGGGGCCCCGGCCGCCGCGAAATAGGCCATGGCCACCTCGCCAAGCGCGCCCTCGCGCCGCTGCTGCCCAGCGAAGAAGTGTTCCCTTATACCATCCGCCTGGTGTCCGACATCCTGGAGTCCAACGGCTCCTCGTCGATGGCCACCGTCTGCGGCGGCTCGCTGGCCATGTTCGACGCCGGCGTGCCCCTTAAGGCCGCCTGCTCCGGCATCGCGATGGGCCTCGTCACCGACGGCTCCAAGTTCGCGGTGCTGTCCGACATCGCCGGCCTGGAAGACCACTACGGCGACATGGACTTCAAGATCACCGGTACCCGCCAGGGCGTGACCGCGCTGCAGATGGACGTGAAGCTCGCGACCGGCATCCCGATGGACATCATGAAGCAGGCCATCGAGCAGGCCACCCGCGGCCGCAACCACATCCTGGACCTGATGGAAAAGGCCATGCCGGCGCCCCGCGCCGACATCTCCGAGTTCGCGCCGCGCATCGTCAAGCTGATGATCCCCCGCGACAAGATCGGCGCCTTCATCGGGCCCGGCGGCAAGAATATCCGCGGCATCCAGGAGCGCACCGGCGCCGAGATCGCCGTAGAGGACGATGGTTCAGTGTTTATTTCCAGCTGCGACAAAGCCAGCCTGGAAGCGGCCAAGAACTTCGTCGAGCAGTTCAGCATGGACGTGGAGGTCGGCAAGACCTACAAAGGCACGGTCGTGTCCATAGTGGACTTCGGCGCCTTCGTCGAAGTGCTGCCCGGCAAGGAAGGCCTGCTGCACATCTCCGAGATCGACACCAAGCGGATCAACCGCGTGGAAGACGTGCTCAAGATGGGCCAGGAAGTGGAAGTGAAGTGCGTGGAAGTGAACAACGGTAAGTACCGCCTGTCCCGCCGCGTGCTGCTGCAGGACGCATTAAAGAAGTAAGAAAGTATCCGGCCCCCGCGCTTGCGCGGGGGCCGGGATATCTCCGGAGGTTCAACATGAAAAAAACCGCAAAACCCCAGGAAACCGCTTTCGAACAGGTACAGAAGTTCTATCAGTTCATGAACTCCAACAAGCTGGAAGTCATCGAATTTTCCAAAGACAATACCTATGTGAAGCTGGTGCGCAAACACAATAACGCCGTGCACCAGATCCCCGTTTTCGCCCCGTCCGCCGGCGCCGCCCCGGCCGGCAAGTCCGCCTCCAGGGCCCAGGCCCCCGCGGCGCACGCCGGCGAGACCATCAAGGCGCCCATGTCGGGCATCTTCTACCGCGCGCCCAGCCCGTCCAGCCCGCCCTACGTCAGGGAGGGGGACGCCATTAAGGAAGGCCAGGTCATCTGCGTCATCGAAGCGATGAAGGTCTTCAACGAGATCAAGGCCGAATTCAACTGCGTCATCGAGAAGGTGGTGCAGGAGAACGGCAAACCCGTGGAACCCAACGGCGACCTGTTCGCCGTTAAGAGGTAACATGCAGGACGCCGCTAAATTCACCGACACGCTGGCGCAGACCGCCGGGAACCTCCTTGAAGCCGTCAAGGCCTCCGGCGGCGACGCCTCATCCTGGGACTTGAAGCTGAAGCTGCACCTTTCCAGTTCTTCGCTGTACCTGGCCCTCGGCTGGCTGGCGGCGCAGGGGAAGGTGGAACTTTACCCCAAGGAACTCAACTTCAGGGTAGTACTGACCGAAAAATAGCGCGCGCCGCGAGGCGCGCGCGCCTACCATGCGCGACCCAGCTAAGAACAGAGCCTCCGCCCAGGGGAAAAAAAAGTCCTCGGCCTTCTCCCATGTCCTGTACTGGCTGGGCGCCTTTTCCTTTAATATATGGCTCATCTGGGTGCTGCTCAGTTCCAAAGCGCACGGCATCGTGGGCGACACCGTCTCCGGGGCCCTCACCGATTTTCTCGGCTATACGGCCTACCTGTTCCCGTTCATCTTCCTCTACGGGCTGGTAGCGCTGCTGGTCAACCTCAACAAGCCCCATAAAGGCGTGCTCACGCTGACAGCCGGCACGCTGCTGATGCTGGGCTCAATGTCCGCGCTGCTGGAACTGCTGCGCAACACCACTTTCCACGGCTGGCAGGCCGCCGGCGGCTGGCTGGGCTACTTCCTGCACCAGGTGCTGTTCCGGATGTTCGGCGAGCTGGGGGCCGGGCTGATAGCGGCGGTGATCTTCTTCGCCGGGCTGCAGCTGCTCTTCAAGATCTCGTGGCGCAAGCTGCTCAAGACCGTCAGCGCCGCCGCGGTGGACGATTACCGCAACTGGCTTTCCGCCCGCAGGGAACTCAACGCGAAACTGAAGGTGATAGCGGAGAAGGAAGAGGCCGGCTCGCCGCCCTACGAGGCCAAACCCATCCCCGAGGCGCCGCCCGTGATCCGGGCGCAGGAGCCGAAGCCTGCCGCCGAACCCGCGCCCAGGCCCGAGATGAAGATAGTCCGCGCCCAGGAAGCCGCGCCGCAGAAGCCCGCCGCCCCGGCCCCCAAGCCGGCCGCCGAGGCCAAGGCGGACCCCTCCAAGGAAAAGCTGGCCGACCCCTATTTCAAGAATTTCAAGCTGCCCGGCGCCGACCTGCTGGACCCGCCCGCCAAGCAGGACGGCCTGATAGGCCCCGCCGAGGATGAGATCAACTCCGCCCGCCTGCAGCTGGAGACCACCTTCAAGAGCTTCAACATCGAGGTGCACGTCTCCGGCGTGTACCCCGGCCCCGTCGTTACCCGCTACGAGGTCACCCCGGCGCCCGGCGTCAAGATCAGCTCCATCGTTTCGCTCTGCAACGACGTGGCCCTGGCCATGAAGTCCGCCGGCGCCATCCGCGTGATCGCGCCCATCCCCGGCAAGTCCGCCATCGGCTTCGAGATCCCCAACAACAAGCGCGCCAAGGTCTCGCTGCGCGAGCTCATAGAAAGTTCGCAGTTCAACGAGGCCCGCTCCCCGCTCACCTTCGCGCTGGGCCGCTACGCCGAGGGCGCCGTGGCCGTGGCCAACCTCGAGACCATGCCGCACCTGCTGGTCGCCGGCGCCACCGCCAGCGGCAAGAGCGTGTTCATGCAGTCTCTGATCCTGTCGCTGATGTTCCGCAACAAGCCCGACGAGGTCAAGTTCCTGTTCATCGACCCCAAGCGCCTCGAGCTCACCTTCTACGAGGACATTCCTTACTTATACGACCCCAAGGAGACGCCGGACCGCGTCTCGGTCATCACCGACCCCAAGGACGCGGCCAAGTCGCTGGTGGCGCTGACGCGCGTGATGATGAAGCGCTACAAGAAATTCGAGAAGGCGCGCGTCAAGAACATCGCCTCCTACAACAAGTGGGCGCTGGAGAACGGCGAGCCCCAGGAATACTACATCATCGTCGTCATCGACGAGCTGGCCGACCTGATGCTGCAGACCCGCAACGTGGTCGAAGACGCCATCCAGCGCCTGGCCCAGATGGCCCGCGCGGTCGGCATCCACCTGGTGCTGGCCACGCAGCGCCCGTCGGTGGACGTCATCACCGGCGTCATCAAGGCCAACCTGCCCTCGCGCGTGGCGCTGCAGGTCGCCTCCAAGACCGATTCCCGCGTCATCCTGGACTGCCCCGGCGCCGAGGCCCTGATAGGCCGCGGCGACCTGCTGTACCTCGCGATCGACGCCCAGAAGCCGTCGCGCATACAGGGCGCCTACGTCAGCGAGGACGAGATCCGGCGCGTGGCCGACTATACCAAGGCCCAGGCCAGGCCCAACTACATGCCGCTTACCGAGGACGAGGACTCCGCCGGCACCGGCAAGGGCAGCTCCTCCGAAGAGATGATAGCCGCGCTGCGCCTGGTCATGGAGCGCCGACGCGTCTCGCAGGACCTGCTGAAGGCCCACTTCGGCTCCTCGGCCCGGGCCACCAACATTCTGAGCATACTTGAGATGAACAACTTCATACACAAGCCGGAAGGCTCGAACCGCTGGGAGATCTACTTCGACAAGATAGAGTCCCACCTGGCCTCCGCCGCCGCGGGCCCGCAGCCGCAGCCGGAGATCGATAACGAGCCGCTGGAAAAGGAGTTCACCAGAAATGAATAACTTAATAGCGTCAGTATTGCTCCTCGCTTTTGTCTCGGGAGCCATGGCTCAGCAGAAACCCGCCGCCAAGCCGGCGGCCGAAACCAAGAAAGCCGCGCCCGCCGCGGCCCCGGCGAAAGCCGCGAAGACCGCGGCGAAGCCGGCGGAGAAGAAGGCGGAAGACCCCGCCGCGTCCGTGCTGGAAAAGCTCAAGGCCTGGGACGCCGCCCTGCAGACCCTCAAGGCGGACTTCACGCAGGAGCTGAATTTCACCGAAGCCGGACTTAAGCAGACGATAGAGGGCACACTGCGCTACTCCCGCCCCAACCTGCTGCGCATCGAGCACATCAAGCCCTCCAGGCAGATCGTAGTGACAGACAAGAAGGACATCTGGATCTACAAACCCGAGGACAACCAGGTGGTGCGCGCCTCGTGGGACGCCTGGCGCCGCACGCAGGACCAGAACTTCTCAGGCATACTCGATTTCGGCAATTACGCCGCGCTGACCGAAAAGAACACGGCCACCGTCAGCGGGGGGAAAGACGGCGCCCCGGTCACCGTCAAGTTCGTCCCCAAGTCCGGCAAGGACTATTCGCTCTCGCTCACCCTGTCGGCCACCGATTATTTCCCGC
Source organism: Elusimicrobia bacterium HGW-Elusimicrobia-3 (assembly GCA_002840355.1). GTDB lineage: Bacteria > Elusimicrobiota > Elusimicrobia > Elusimicrobiales > UBA9959 > UBA9959. Next base: position 80,917 of record PHAL01000014.1, read on the forward strand.
TCGGCGCGGAGCTCTCGGTGGAAGGCACCGTCATAAAGACCCGCCTGACGTCGGTGGAAAAGAACGGTCCGGTGGACGCGGCTGTTTTCAAATTCTCTCCGCCCAAGGGCGCGGAGACCCTGGAGTTTAAAAACTAAAAATGACGCTGGCAAACCGCATAACCATGGGCCGGATGGGCCTGAGCCTGGCCATCTTCGCGCTGATCCTCTCTCAGACCTTCTGGACCGAAATCGCGGCCCTGTTCCTGCTGACCATAGCCAGCATCTCCGACGGCGTGGACGGCGCCATAGCGCGCCGCACGCAGACCACGACCTCGTTCGGGGCCATCGCCGACCCCTTCGCCGACAAACTGCTGGTGATGGCCGTCTTCCTGGCCTTCGCCTCCATTAAGGAACTGTCGGTCCCGCTCTGGGCGGTGTTCCTGATCCTGCTGCGCGAGCTGACCATCTCCACGCTGCGCGTGCTGGCCGCCCTGCACGGCGAAGTGATGAAAGCCGAAGCGGCCGGCAAGATCAAGACCACGATACAGCTGATCACCGCCTTCACGATCATGCTGCTGCTGGTGCTGATAGTCTGGGCCAGGAAACACGGGCTCCCGGCCCCGCTGGCCGAGATCGTGGGTCTCGCCAAGCCCATCTCCTGGTGGCTGACCGTGACCACGGCTTTCTTCACCATTATCAGCGGCGCCATCTACCTCTATAACCACCGTGCCCTGCTCTACAAGTCCTGGAGCGAACGGGGACGGCAGCCCTGATGTCGGCCGCCGCGAATTTCGCCGTGCGCTTCCTGGCCAGCGGCGGCTTCGTCAGTTATGTGCCGGCCCGCATCACCGGCTTCAAAAAATTCACCGGTTCCGGCATGGCGGGCTCGCTGCTCGCGATGGCGCTGGTCCCCTTCCTGCCGGAGGGGAAGAACTTCGCTTTTTTCTGCCTGGCCTTCCTGCCTTTCTCCATCTGGATCGCCGGCCGGGCCTCCGACATCTACGGCACCCACGATGACCCGCGCATAGTCATCGACGAGTTCATCGGCCTGTGGACGGCGCTGCTCTTCCTGGACCGCACCCCTTTCAACCTGGCTGCGGCCTTCATTTTTTTCCGCGCGCTCGACACCCTCAAGCCCTGGCCGATCAAGCAGCTCGAGACGTCGGTCCGCGGGGGTTTTGGTATAATTATAGACGACGTGCTGGCCGGCGCCGAAGCGAACCTGCTCGCCAGGCTGGCGGCCTTTATCTTCTTATGAAATCCGCGCTACTGCTCCTGACTTTTCTCCTTGCCGCCCCCGGCTTCGCCCGGGCGCAGCAGAACGTAGTCCTGCCCCCCGAGGATAAGGCCATCGTCGTGCCTTCCACCGCGGCCCCGGCCCAGGCCGAACAGCCGGCCTCGGCCCTGCCCGGGATGGGCGCGCCCGGCCCCGCCAAGCCCGGCCCCTCCCGCCCCGCCGCCTACGGCGAGGGCAGGGTTCCGCTTAGCGGCATAGTGCTTATGCCCACCGCCTACCGGGGACGCGGCCGCAACGCCATAGGCCTCGGCCTAGATTTCAACGCGGCGTACTATATCGGCCGGCTTTACGGCAAGAACTCCTACGCCTGGACGATAGAGAAGAAGAATTACCTGGACCGCGTCGGCCTCTGGCTGCTCTCGGCCGACTCCAAGATGCAGGTGCAGACGGAGGGGAAATGGCGCCCGGCGATGGCCGCCGGCGTGCAGGGCATACTTAAATTCCGCGACGCGGCCCAGCCCTCGCTCAACAGCCCGTCGGTCACGACCAAGATAGATTCCAAGAACACCGACACCTACGCCAACGCTTACGTGGCGCTGACCAAGCGCCTGCACCCTAATTTCCTGGTGAACGCCGGCTACTCCGACGGCGACATGCCTAAGGTCATCTACGGCCTCTCCGAGTTCCTCTCCAGGGAAGCCATCAACCTCAGCAACGGCCGCGACAGCGCCGCCGCCGTCAACATCCCCACCGGCATGCTCTTCGCCGGCCTGATCTGGCTGCCCACTAAAGATTCGCCCATAGGCCTCGAGGTCATGGTGCCGCAGGGCGCGCCGCAGTCTCCCAAGCTCATCAACCTGCACCTGGGCACGCTGCTCAAACTGAATTTCGAACTCTCCTACCTCACCTTCAAGGGCGGCTGGGACCTGATGGGCATGTTCCAGTTCCGCTACAATTACCTGCCTAAATAGCGCCGCGCCCGGCGATAAAAAAAGACCGCCGCGGCGGTCTTTTTTATTTTCCGGAATGGCGGGTTTCGGCTACCTTGCCCCGAGCTGGGTCAGGTAGCGCCGGGCCTGCTGGTGGGCGGGGTTGACGCGCAGCGTTTCCGACAGCTCGCGGCGCACCCTGTCCCAGTCCCGGTTCCAATAGAGTATGGCCAGGTTGTAATGCGCGTCGGCCATGCCGGGGTTGCGCCGCAGCGCCAGCGTGTAGGCCTCCTCGGCGGCGCGGCGGTCGCCGGTCTTCTCGGCGGCCACGCCGTAATTCAGCCAGGCGTAGGCGCTGGCGTTTTCGAGGCTGCGGCGCAGCTGCGGCAGCGCGTAATACTTGACGCCCAGCAGCAGCAGCCGCTCGTAAGTCTCAGCCGAAGCGCGGAAGCAGCCTTTGGCCGTGCGCCAGTCGGCTTTGGAGGAATAATAGAAGCCCTCGAACAGCGGCGCGTCGGGCAGGTCAGGGTCCAGCAGGGCCGCCAGGCGCAGCTGCCGCAGCGAGGCGGGGTCCAGGCCGCCGTCGGCGCTGCGGCGCGCCGCGCCGGCCAGCAGCGCCTGCGCGTAGGAGGTGCCGAGGTCCCGGTCGAAGAAATCCCGGTAGCGCCGGTCCAGCCGCGGCAGCGAGTAGAGTTCCCATGTCGGGCCGGGGGCGGAACCGCGCGCCGGGTACAGCTCGTTGACGAGGCCGCTCGGCAGCGAGGGCACCTCGCGCGGCAGCTCGGCGTCCATCGTGGCGTACACGCCTCCGGGGTTGTCCCCGGCGAAAGCCCGCCACTGCTCGGCGCCGCCGCCGTTGAGGTTGTGGAGCCTCAGCCCCGGCTGGTAGCGCCCCTGCAGCGCGCGGTACCACGGCGCGCCGGAGAGCCCCTGCGCCACCACGCTAACGTCGGGACGCAGGCCCTTTACCGACTGCAGGTACCAGAGGGAGAAAAGCTGCACGTCCTTCTTGGCCACCAGCGTCGCGCCCGGCGGAACGGAGCGCAGCGCGTCGGAGGCGTAATCCTCGGCGGCGAAAAGCCAGCGGCGGTCGGAGGCGTAAGCCCCGTTGTGCCAGACCAGCCCGGCGGCGGCCGCGGCGGCCAGCGCCAGCGGCGGCAGCGCCCGGGGGAAGAGAACCGCGAGGTGGAACAGGCCGGCGGCGGCCCAGAACGCGACGGTCAGGTCGGGCAGCAGGTAGTAAGGCTCGACGATAGCCAGCGCGTGCGGGTTGGGCGGCATGTTGGCCATGAAAAGGAACAGCGGCCCGGAGAAGAGGAACAGCGCGGCCAGGGCGGCCAGGCGGCGCCGGTCGCGGCGCCATTCAAGCCAGGCTCCGGCCGCGGCCAGGGCCAGCGCCAGGCTGAAGTTCTGCCACAGGTGCCCGGCGTAATACTTCAGGGACGGCAGAAAGAGCTCGCCCCGGGCGTAGTTAAGCGAGATCAGGTCCAGCGTAGAGCCGTAGCTCTTGCGGGTGATCACGGCGAGGAAAGTGGCGGGGTCGGCGGGGTGGCTCCAGTCGAACACTGGCAAGCCGGCGCTGCGCAGCGGCAGGAAAAGGTACAGGGAGAAGCCCAGGAAAGCGAAGCCGGCAGCCTTGAAGAACAGCGCCCACCCCCCGGCGCGCAGCGACGGCCAGAGCAGGATCAGCACCGCCGGCGCCGCCAGCAGCAGGTCCATACGGTTGGCCATCCCCAGGCCCAGCAGGAACGCGGAGAGGAAGACCGCCGCCCGCCCCGGCAGCGAGGCTGTTAGCAGCAGCGCCGCGGCGAAAAAGAAATTGAGCGCGTACATCTCCGGCACGGAGGAGACCGTGCGCAGCGTAAAGTTAAGACCGAGCAGCAGCGCCGCCGGCAGCGCGGCCCAACTGGAGAAATGCGCGGCCGCCGCGCGCCAGAACACGAATACGGCCGGGTTGCCCAGAGGCAGCAGTGAGAAGAGCTTGGCCGAAATGATGTAGAGCGGGTAACCGGGCTGATGCGCCACGCCAAGCGTCCAGGCGGCCCCGGCCATTTCCCCGGCGTCGCGGTAGGGGGGGAGCACCGGGGGGAGGCAGTAAAGATAGAGCGGCACCAGCGCGAGCGCGAGCAGCGCCGGCGGCAGCCAGGCTGGGAGGGAAAGTTTCTGCGCGGCCGGATCTTGCATGAGGTGACTATTTTATAAGTTATTGCCGCTCTTTAGAAGCGCCGGCCGGAAGCAGGCCTGCCAGTTCGCCCGCCCGCGCGGGATCCAGCGCGGCGGCGGCCCGGAGGTCGCGGCGCGCGCCCGCGAGGTCCCCGTATTCCGCGCGCAGCCGGCCGCGCAGCTCGTAGTTGGCGGCGCCTTCTGGCTCCAGTTTTACGGCGGCCGCGGCGGCCTGCAGGCCGCGCTCCAGTTCGCCCGTGCGGTGCAGCGCCGCGCCGAGCAGGCGGTAGTAGCCGGCGTCGGCGGCCGGCTCCTTCCGTTCGAGCGCCGCAGCGTAGTCGCGGGCCTCGCAGACGAAATCCCCGAGCGCGGCGCAGGCGGCGGCCCGGTCGAGATAATAGGCCGGCCGGCCGGGGTTCAGCCGTATGGCCTCGGAAAGATTCTTAACCGCGCGCCCGTGCAGCCCCAGGTCCGCGTAAACGCGGCCCAGCCGCCAGTACGCGGCGTGGCTGTCCGGCCGGAGCTTTACGATCCTCAGGCCCTCGGCCTCGGCGCCGCGCAGGTCGCCGGCGCGCTCCAGGCACAGCATGGCCAGCTCGCGCCCGTCCGTCTCCTTCGGGCGCAGGCTGGAATAGGAGGCCGCGTCGGCCGCGCAGGCCGCGTCGTCGCGCAGCGCGTATTCGGCCTCGGCCCGGGCGAGATAAGCATCGTCGAAAGTGGGATCGAAGGAGAGGGCCTTGGAGGCGAGCTCGCGCTGGCGCGCGTAGTCGCCCCGCAGACGGCCCCAGACCAGGGCCTTAAGCAGGTACGAGATCTCCTGCGCGTAGCCCAGGCGGATAGCCCGGTCCGCGGCAACAAGGGCTTCTTCCGCGCGGCCTTGCTCGTAATAGAGCCTGGCGCGGTAGTAGTGGAGCAGCGCGTCGTTGGGGTGGCCTTTCAGTCGCCGCTCCACCGCGGCGGCCGCGGCGAGGGGGCCGCGCGCCGAGGAGAGGGCGTTGATGTCGCGCCAATCCAGGCGGTCGCGGCCGGCCTCGTACGAGCGCCGCAGCCCGGAATACGCCGCGGCCAGCGCCAGCGCGGCCGCCGCGCCGGCGGCGAGTATCGCCTTGATGCGTCCGGTCATTTGTTTATCTTATAAAAAAATAGGCAGGGCTGCCTTTTGGGGGGTAGGGTGAGGGAGGCAGCCCTGACGTTTTAATTCTAGCACCCTGCATGACCTTTGTCAAGGACCGGATGTATCACAGGTTACACAGCCGCCGCAAATAAAAGCCCCCGCTCCTTTCGGAACGGGGGCCGGGAGGTGCGCCTCCCTAACCCATACCCCTATCTTATCAGGCCCCGCTCCAGGCCTCTATGCGCTCCACGAGCTTCTCGAACTTGAGCGGCTTGACGAAATAGTCGTCCGCACCGGCCGCGAGGATCTTGTTGCGGATGTCCTCGGAGTCGTAGCCGGTCACCGCTATCACCAGCGTCTTCTTGTCGCTGGCCTTGATGATCTCGCAGACCTTGAAGCCGTTGATGTCCGGCAGCATGATGTCGAGGATCACGACGTCGGGTTTCTCGCTGCCCACGAGGGAACCGGCCTGGAACCCGTCGGTCGCGGAAAAGACCTCCCAGCTCTTGCGGGAGACCTTGAAGAAGCGCTCGATCACTTTCAGGAAGTGAACGTCGTCCTCCACGATGAGAACCTTCTTGGCCGTATCCATACGATCCGAAAGCTCCTTGGGGACCGGGATCTTATTCTCTTCCAGGAAAGATTTCATATCCTCGGCCTTTATCCGCCTGTGGCCGCCGAGGGTGGTAAAAGCCTTCAGGCGTCCGGCGTCCACCCAGTTCGCCACCGTCCCGGGGGAGAGTTCCAACATCTTCGCCACTTCGAACGTGCTAAAAATCTTCTGTCTCATTGAAGCATCCTCGTTGTTGTGATTTTTACGACTTTTAACCTTTTTGACATTATAGCATAATCCTGACTTTTGGCAAGCCCGGGCCAGTGAAACACTGCATACACCCCGGCCCGCGGCCGCCCGGCCGGAGGGCAGGCAGTCCCTTGCATTTAAATATACTATCTTTTATAATTAGAGAAGCGTAAACCGAGAGAAGCACCGGGGGACACCTTGCAGGGAAAAAAAGTTCTGGTGGTGGATGACGACCCAAGCGTGGGCCTGCTCATTTCCGCCGTCCTGAAGAAATATAACTACTCGGTCACCACCCTCTACCACGGGGAGGAGGTCCTGCTTTTCCTCAAGGACAACAAGCCGGACCTGATCCTTCTGGACCTGCGCATGCCCGGCATAGACGGTTACGCGCTGTGCAAGCGCATCCGCGAGGTCCCGGACACCCGCGACATCCCCATCATCATCCTCAGCGGCGTCTCCGAGGTGGAGGCCCGCGTGAACACCATAGAGCTGGGCGCCGACGATTTCATAACAAAGCCCTTCGATGTGCGCGAGCTCCGCGCGCGCATCAACCGCATCCTCAAGCGCAAGAGCGCCGACACCGCCCTGAACCCGCTCACCCGCCTGCCCGGCAGCCCGGCCATAGAGGAGGAGGTGCTGCGGCGCGTCGCGGAGGAGATCCCGTTCGCGTTCTGCTACGTCGACGCCGACAATTTCAAGGCCTATAACGACGTCTACGGCTACGCCAAGGGCGACGACGTCATAAAGGGCATCGCCCGCCTGCTCGCGGAGAAGACCAAGGCGCTGGGCGGCCAGGACTATTTCGTCGGGCACGTGGGCGGGGACGACTTCGTTTACCTGGCCTCGCCCGACGCCGCCGAGGCCGCGGCCAAGGCCATCACCGAGGAGTTCGACAGGCTCATCCCCGGCTTCTACAGCGAGGCCGACCGCGAGCGCGGCTACATAACCACGATGGACCGCAAGAACCAGACCCGGGATTTCCCGATCATGACGCTGACGGTGGCCATCGTGGCCCCGCGCACCCAGCGCCATTACGCGAAGATAGTGGAGAGCGCGGCGGAGCTGAAGCGCTACGCCAAGGACCTCGGGGACAGGAAGGGGAGCATCTTTGTAAAGGACAGGCGTATCTGACAATGGAAATTGAACCCAACCTCTTAGGAGCGGTTTTCTCGGGCTGCAGGATCGTCAGCAAGCTGGGCCAGGGCGGTATGGGCTCGGTCTACAAGGCGCGCCACGAGGCGCTCGACAAGTTCGTCTGCGTCAAGCTGCTGGCCGCCGAGCTGGCGCGCGAGCAGCGCAACATAGACTTCTTCCTGCGCGAGGCCCGCTCCGCGGCCAAGCTGGAACACCCCAACATAGTCCACGTCTACAATTTCGGCCAGGAGAACGGCGCCTATTTCATCATCATGTCCTACGTGGAGGGCAAGAGCCTGCAGGACATGCTCAACGAGACGGGCCCGCTGCCCGTCAAGGCAGCCACCGAGATCATGACCGGCGTGCTGCAGGGGCTGTCCCACGCCCATTCCAAGTCCGTCATCCACCGCGACATCAAGCCGGCCAATATACTCGTCGGCACGGACAACGTGCCGCGCATCGCCGACTTCGGCCTGGCGCGCAGCATCACCGAGGAGAAGCAGCTGACGATGGCGGGGGAGATGGTAGGCACGGCCTATTTCATGTCGCCCGAGCAGGGCCTGGCCGGCACGGTGGACGCCCGCGCCGACCTGTACGCCGCCGGGGCCACCTACTTCTATATCCTCACCGGCAAATACCCTTTCGACGGGAAATCCTCCATAGAGGTCATCCACAAGCACATCGGCGAGCCCGTGCCGAACGTGATCATGATCAACCCCGACGTCCCGCTCTGGGCCTCCCGCGTGATAGAGCGCCTGATGCGCAAGAAGCCCGAGGAGCGCTACCAGACCGCCGGCGAGGTCATAGAAGAATTCGCCAAGCACGCCTCGGACAACGGCAACGAGGTGCGCGTGTCGGCCGAGTCCACCTTCGACCTGCCCGACGTGACGGCCAGGATGAACGCCCGCGCCGCCGAGCCGGTGGCCTCGCTGGAAAGCTCCCAGCCGCATCCTCCCGCGCCGCCGCCGCCGCCCGCGGCCCCGCAGCCCTGGGATTCCCATAACCGCCCCGCCGCCGAGCCCCCTCGTGTACACCCCGGGCCCGCCTCCGCCAAGCCGGCGCTGCAGCTGGCGGCCCTGCATAACGGCCTTAAGGCCGGCATGCACCTGGCGCTGACGATGGCCGGCACCGGCTGCTTCGTGCTGGCCGGCGCCTCCGGCGGCGCCTCCGGCAGCCTCTCCGCCCCGTTCGTCTCCAACCCGGTCACAGCCGGCCTGCTGGCCCTCGCCGGCGCAGGGCTCTATCTCTGGGCCCTGTGGCAGAAGCCCTACAAGTTCACGCCCCTCTACACCCTGTTCGCGGCGGCCGCCGCGGCCGCGGCCTACGCCGGCGGCGCGTATATCCCGGCCCCGCACGGCACCGACACGGTGGCCAAGGCCTTCCTGGCCGTCAGGCTGGGGCTGGAGAACATGTTCGCCTCCGCGAACCTGGTCGTCTACGCGCTGTTCCTGTACCTCGCGGCCTCCAAGGCGGTCTTCAAAGGCTGGGGACTCAAGGCCTTCGCCGTGGCCGCCTACCTGCTGGGCCTGGCCCTTACCTACGCCTATTTCAAGGCCGGCGCCGAAGTGACCCCCGAAAAGCTCTGGCTGGCCGTGGGCGGGGCGCTGGCCCTGCTGGGCCTGGCCGCCGCGCTCACCCAAAAGGTTTTTTCGCTGTTCTTCAACCCGCAATTCCTTTTCCTCGTGGCCAACCTGGCCATGTTCGCGATGTTCACGAACCCGCAGGTGGAAATGATAACGGACCGCAAGGAGCGCGTGGAGGCAGAGGCCGCCCGCCGGGCCAACGCCGTCAACCACCAGCAGTACCAGCAGGCGCTGATGGCCGCGCAGTCCGAGATGCTCTACGACGAGGAAGGGCGCCCGCTGGAGGTCAAGCCGCCGGCCAGGCCCGCGCAGGTGCACCCGCCGGTGCGGGGCAAACTTCGCAACCAGGCCCGCATGGAATACTACGCGGCGCTGGGCGCCCGCATCAGCGGCACGCTGGCCGGCTCGGCCGGCATCATCTTCATAGCTTTCTTCCTGGCCCTGATGGCCAACGCCTGCTTCCTCGAAGAACTGGCGCAATCCATCAGGGAGAGGGACCTGTTCTAAAGGAGAACCTTAAGTGCGCAAATTCATATTTTCCGACATACTCTGGGGCACGGCCCTGACGCTCGCCGCCCTGTTCTTCTATTTCACCGGGACAGGTCTGGAATCGGCCGAGCTCAAGTTCTACGACTTCCGCGCCCGGCTGAGCGCCACCGCCCCGGACAGGGGGGACATCGCCGTCATCGAGATCAACGACGACAGTATCTCCAAGATCGGCCGCTGGCCCTGGTCGCGGTCCAAGATCGCCGACATGCTGGTCTGGCTCTCCTCCGAGCCGGCCAGGCCCTCCGTCATCGGCCTCAACATCCTTTTCTCCGAACCCGAGAAGAACGGCGGCACGCAGATCGCCGACCAGCTCAAGGCCAAGTATTCCGAGCTGCTGGCCGAAAAGAAGATCCGCGAGACCGGCAAGGACTCCGAATTCCTGAAAGCCGTGGAGCAGGCCAAGCGGGAGATGGATAACGACGCCAAGCTGGCCGAGGCCATTGCCGGGGCCGGCAACGTGGTACTGCCGCTCTTCTTCGACACCGGCATGCCGGTCTCCAAGCCCAAGCCCGAGCCCGACTGGATGAAGCTGCTGGCGCCCTCCATCTCGCACGCGGCCGTCCTGGAAGGCGCGGCCGTGGAAGCCTCGGGCATAACGGCCCCGATAGACGTGCTGGCCTCGTCGGCGGCCGGCGCGGGCCACGTGAACGTGTTCAGCGAGATCGACGGCGCGGTGCGCCGCGAATACCCCTACATCCCTTACGGCCAGAACTTCTACCCGTCCTTCGCCGCCGAGATCGTGCGCGTCCGCCTGGGCCTGGCCCCGGACAAGGTGGTGCTGTCACCCGGTTCGGAGGCCATGTTCGGCAGGAGCCGCATGCCGCTCGACGGCTCCTCCTCGGCGCTGCTGGCCTTCAACAAGAGCAAGGCCTTCAAGTATTACTCCTTCTACGACGTGATGAACGGCAAGATCGTGCCCGAGGCCTTCAAGGACAAGATCGTCCTCATCGGCCTCACGGCGCAGGGCGTGGGCAGCCTCTACGTCACCCCGACCGACAGCGCCATGTCCGCCGTGGACTTTACCGCCACCGTGGCGGACAACATCCTCTCGGGCCGCTTCGTCTCGCGGCCGGAATGGGCCGGCCCCACCGAGCTGGGCCTGATCCTGCTGTCCGGCCTGTTCACGGCCTTCCTGCTGCCCCGGCTCAAGGCCGGCTCCGGCGCCGTGCTGGCGGGCATCCTGTTCGCCGCGCTGGTGGGCTCGGGCGTCTTCCTGTTCACCTCCAAGGGCCTCTGGCTCAAGATCATGTACCCGTCGCTGGTGCTGGTGGCCGGCTACGTCTTCGTCATCAGCAAGCGCTTCTTCCTCACCGAGAAGGGCAAGGAGCTGATAGAGGTCTCGCAGATAGAGACCAACAAGATGCTGGGCCTCTCCTTCCAGGGCCAGGGCATGCTGGACCTCGCTTTCGAGAAGTTCCGCCTGTGCCCGCTCGACGACAACATGAAGGACACGCTCTACAACCTGGCGCTGGACTTCGAGCGCAAGCGGCAGTACAACAAGGCCGTGGCGGTCTACGAGCATATCTCCAACAAGGACCCGGAGTTCAAGGACATCAAGGGAAAGATCGACGTGCTCAAGAAAGCGGCCGACGGCGCCGTGTTCGGCGGCGTGGGCGGCAAGGGCGGCGGCGCCGAGGCCACGATGATGATGGCCGGCTCGTCGGCGACCCCGATGCTGGGCCGCTACGAGATCAAGAAGGAACTGGGCAAAGGCGCCATGGGCATAGTCTACCTCGGCGTGGACCCCAAGATAAACCGCTCGGTGGCCATCAAGACGATGCGCTTCGAGGAAGGCCTCGAGGAGAAAGCGATGAAGGACCTCAAGGACCGGTTCTTCCGCGAGGCGCAGGCCGCGGGCAACCTGCAGCACCCGAATATCGTGAAGATCTTCGACGCCGGCGAGGAGCAGGACATCGCCTACATCGCGATGGAGCTGCTCAAAGGCGACGACCTGAAGAAATGGACGGCCAAGGACAAGCTGCTGCCGGTGGAAAAAGTGCTGGAGTACGTGGCGCTCTCGGCCGACGCCCTGGGCTACGCCCACAAGAGCGGCATCGTGCACCGCGACATCAAGCCCGCCAACATCATGCTGCTCGAGGACGGCTCGCTGCGCGTCTGCGATTTCGGCATAGCGCGCATCACCGAATCCTCCAAGACGGCCACCGGCACCGTGCTGGGCACCCCGTACTATATGAGCCCCGAGCAGATAGCCGGCAAGAAGGTGGACGGCCGCGCCGACCTGTTCTCCCTCGGCGTGACCCTCTACGAGATGCTCACCGGCGAGCGCCCGTGGAAGGGAGGGGAATCCATCGGCACGCTGCTGTTCCAGATCACCAGCGACCCCTACCCGGACCCGATGGCGATACGCAAGGACCTGCCGCCCGGCATCCTCGCCGTGATCGACAAGGCCCTCAAGAAGAAGCCCGAGGAACGCTTCCAGACCGGCATGGAGATGGCCGCCGCCCTCCGGGACGTGCTGGCCGGCCGCGCCCCGAAGATAGATAGCGGCGCCGCGGCGCCGGCCCCCGCGGCCCAGCCCGCCCCGACGCTGGCGCCTGCTCCCAAGCCGGCCCCGGCCCCGGCTCCGGCGCCCAAACCAGCGGCCGCTCCGGCCCCGGCTCCCTCGGCTAAACCGGCCCAGCCCGCCGCGCAGCCCGGCCTGGAACTGGCGCCCAGAAGCGGCAGCATGAGCGCG
>PHAL01000078.1 GCA_002840355.1 Elusimicrobia bacterium HGW-Elusimicrobia-3
ATAAAGTCCGGCGGGTACGACGCCGATTTCGCCGACGGCGGACTGTCCGGTCTCAATGATGTCGTCTATAAGGTGCACGCTTCTCCGTCGGAAGGCGGAGCCGTCGTAGTGTCGTGGGAAACGATAAGAAGCACTTATTCGCCATACGCGGCGGCATTCACGCCTCCGTGGACGGCCTCTTCGATGGAAAATAACATCGGAGTCGATTTCGCCGTTTTGCCGAACGGGACTAATTACATATCTTTGAGGGCATCCGACCTCGCCGGCAATGTGACGACTTGGATAGACGCTTTCAGAATAATGAAAGACGTGATTCATCCCACCGTTACAAATCTGATTCAGGGCGGCGATTTTACCTGGCGCAATTCGTCGGGCACGACCTATGGCGTGCAGTTCAATGATTCCGGCGGCTCGAATCTTTTGAAGTTTCAGGTCCGGCTTTCCACCTCGCCGGAACCGAATGCGGCGACTCTGCTGGATTGGACGGATCGCGTCGCGTCCATAAACGCGGCGGCGTATACGTCGCCGTGGCCGCTGACGGCTTCGCAGTTCGCGCTGCTGCCCGACGGAGCCACTTCCTACGTTTCGGTTCGCGCGCACGATTTGGCGGGCAATACCACAACGTGGTTCGCCGCATTTGCGGTTCTCAAAGACACCACGCTTCCGCACTGTGTAATAAACGAGCCGCCCGACCGAGGATGGCTGGTTTCAAACCCCGGAGCGATATGGGACGTGGACTTTTTCGACACTCCGGCTGCCGGCCGATTGCCCGGGTCGTCGGGGCTGAATAATATTTTGTACCGCGCGATAAGTTCCACGGGAGGCACGGTTATCGATTGGAGCGCGACGGCTACGTCGGTCGGCACGACATATTACGTCACGAACTTTGCGGTGGACTTCGCGAAACTTCCGGGGGGAATAAGCCGCGTCGACGTGAGGGCGGTCGACCTTGCCGGCAACGTCACGACTTACGTCGGAGCGTTTAATGTCAAAAAAGATACCGCCGCGCCGGTAATCGAAGTGGCCTTCGACACCGCGACGGTGACATGGATAAATACGTCGCGGAATTATAACGTAAATTTTTACGCGACGGGCGTCACCAATCTTGAGGCGGTTCAGTATACCGTCCGCGACGCTCCGTCGGGCGGCGGAAATTCGCGGGTTGATTGGACGAATATAGTCGCTCCGCCGGTGGGCGCGCCGTCGTACACCGCCGACTGGCAGGCGGCTTTTGCCGCTCTTCTTGAGGGCGGCACTAATTATGTGTCGGTAAGATGCTGGAACGCCGCGGGTTCGACGGTGACACTGACGGACGCTTTCAGAATATTCAAGGACGTCTCCGTACCGTCGATAGTCGACCGCGTCTCCGGCGACGACACTGTATGGCGAAGCACGCCGACGGCTCAGTATGACGTGGACTTCTACGACACGCCGTCGTCCGGCTCCGGCCTCGACAGATTCCTGCTGAAGGCCGCCACGGGACAGTCGCAAAGCGGGGAAATCGTGCGCGACTGGCAGGACGAGAAAATTCTTTCAGGGGCGACTTTTTACACCGCCAACTGGCCGCTTTCATGGGGCACTTGGAATTCTTTAAGGCAGGGAGCCAATTATATTTCCGCAAGGGTTCTCGACGGAGCGGGCAACGAAAGCGAACTCTCGGACATATTTTATGTCAGAAAAGACACGACCGCGCCGACGATAAACGACCAGCAGACGGGCGACACCGCGTGGCGCAAAACCAACTCCACCGCCGCCTACAAAGTATATTTTGCGGACAGCGGCGGCTCCAAGCTTTCCCGTTTTGAAGTCGCGGCGGCGACATCCGGCGTTTGGGGCGCGTCGGCTCTTCTTGCCGGATGGACGACGGCGCAGTCGTCAATAAATGCGGATGTTTATTCTTCGAGCTGGGCATTGCCTTCTTCCGTCTGGACCGCGCTCGAATCCCGCGCCACGAATTATATTTTCGTAAGAGCGTTCGATAACGCCTTGCCCGCCAATTCCACCTCGTCGGCGAGTTCGGTTTTCTATGTGCTCAAAGATACCGTTGCGCCGCGAATCATCGACAACGAGAACGTATCGCGCGGATGGATGAAAACCGATCCCGGAGCCGTTTGGAATGCAGCTTTTGAAGACGTCTTCGCGCATAATTCGGGGCTTGATACGGCTCAGTGGTCGGCTCGCGCCGCGCCCGACGGCGGCGGTTCTCTTGTCGTCGGATGGACGGATATATTCTCTTCGCTCGGGCAGTCGTCGTATTCGGACGCGGTAAACGCGGGCTTTAATATGCTCGGCGCGGGCACAAACTATATCACCCTGAGAGTTTGGGACGTGGCCGGCTCCACGACTTCTCTGGCCGACGCGTTCATCGTGCTCAAAGACACCTTCGGCCCGTCGATAACCGACACTCAGGCCGGTTACGACACATGGCTTGCCGCCGACCCGGGCGCCATATGGACCGCGGCTTTTTACGACGGACTATCGGGGCTCTCATCGGCATATTACTTCGTCAACTCGGCGGCAGGTTTCGGCGGGGAACAAGTGGCCGGGCCTTCGACGCTGTTTGAAGGCGTCGCCTCGCCGTCGCACGATGAAACGTTTGCTTTTGCGGCGGGCGATTTTGAACTGCTGGGCGAAGGGACATCGTATGTGACGGTGACGGCTTACGACGCGTTGGGCAACCGGACGACGTTTTACGATTTGTTCTACGTGCGCAAAGACGTGACTCCGCCGGTATGCGCGGACGAACAACCCGACGTGACGGCCCACTCGCAGAATGATGTGGCCGCCGTCGCGGTGAAATTCTACGACAACGGCGGTTCGGGTCTCGACCGCGTTCAGTACCGCGCCGCGCCGTCGGCGGGAAATCCCGCCGAGTACATAATCAACTGGACGGACATCGCGCTTCCGTCCGGGGCCACACATTACACGGAGGCGTGGTCTCTTCCGTTTGCGCAGCTGCCGAACCAGGCCACAAGCTACATCTCCGCGAGGGCTTACGACCTTGCCGGCCTCTCCACCGTTTACGTCGACGTCATGAGTGTCTATAAAAACGCTACCGGCCCGGGCATCACGGATAATCAGCCCGGCGACGATAACTGGCGCAATACCCTCTCGGGCGTATACTTCAATGTCGACTTCCAGTCGAATTCCGGTCTTCATCTCGACAAGTTTGAAATATCCGTCACCAGTTCCTCCGACGGAGGAGGCGTGCAGATAACCACGTGGTCGGTCATCGCGGCGAATATCGGCGCTGTCGGTTACACTCAAAACTGGCAGATTCAGCCGGATTCGTATTTCTTCAACCGGTGGCCGCAGGGGCTATCCTACGCGCACGTGAGGGTGACCGATCTGGTGCCGACATCCGCGGTTTTGTACAACGCTTTTTATGTCAGGAAAGACACGGCTCCTCCGTCGATAGTTTCCGCGCAGGAAGGCGACGCCGTATGGCGGGCGTCGTCGGGCACGCTGTACAATGTGGCGTTTTACGACTACGGTGTCGGACTTTCGTCGGCGCAGTATCTGGTGAGCCGTTCTTCGACCGATGTTTTGGGAACGGCTCTTAGCGGGTGGACGACAGTATTCGCGTTGAGCGTGCCGTCGACGGGCGGGCAGGCCGCCTACGTCACTCCGTGGGCGCCGGCGTTCTCGTTTCTGGCGGAGGCGGTCACGAACTATGTTTCCGTGCGCGCGTTCGACGGATTCGGCCACGCCTCATCGAGCTGGGCGGTGTTCTACGTTCTTAAAGATACGACGCCTCCGAGCGTTCCATCCGCGAGTATTCCGGAAGACGCGTCGCTCATTTCGTCCGCCGACGTTACATTTGAATGGGGCGTCTCGTCGGACTCGGCCTCGGGCGTGGCGGGATATGATTTTGAGGTCTCGACTTCCGCCGATTTCGGCGTACTCTCGTCCGCGTTTTATACAACGGAAACATCCACGCAGATTGCGCATAATTCGGGCGGATACCGATGGAGAATCCGCTCCGTCGACGTCGCCGGCAATCGCTCGGCATATTCGGCGTCGAGAGAGTTTCTGGTCGATACATCGTCCCCGTCCGTAGAAAATCTTGAGGCCGGCGGTTACGGAGTGTGGCTGTCGTCGAATCCGGGCGCGATATGGCGCGTATTTTTCTTGGATATCGGCATCGGGCTTACCACCGCGGAATACAGAATATGTTCCGCCGGAGGCAACGCGGACGAGGATGAATTGACTCCGTGGAGGGCTATATACGCGGGGACGCCTCTGAGTGTCTACGATTCGTCGTGGGCGATAAGCGGCGACGACTGGGCGAATATTCCTGCGGGAACGGCTTACGTGTCGGTTCGCGTATACGACGCGGTGGGGCTGTCGTTTATACTTGCGGACGCTTTCTTCGTAAAGAAGGACACCTCTCCTCCGTCGATATCCGGAGCCGATGCAATGCAAGGCACGGACAACGTCTGGCGTTCGGCGGCAAAATCCGGCGGCTACGACGTTAAATTCAACGATGGACATTCTCTGCTCAAAGACGCATGGTATGCGGTGTCTACGAACACGGCCGCTTCAGGGCCGCTTGCGGGCGACGGTTGGGTTTCGATATTCTCCAATCTGAACGATTCCGATTATGCCGTATCGTGGGCGCCGGCCTTCGCGTTTCTGTCGGAGGGCGTAACCAATTACGTAAGCGTGTCCGTCAGAGATTCGCTTATGAACCACGCGACATATTACGATGTTTTTTACGTTTTAAAGGATGTGACAAAACCCTCTGTCGTCAATAACCACGCGGCGGGCTTCGATACGCTGTGGCGCAAAGAAGACCCCGGCGCAATTTATGATGTCGACTTTTTCGACTTGGGCGGCTCGAAACTTTCTAAATTCCGGACACGCGTGACGACCGCCTCCGCCGGTTCGGGCGCCGTAGTGTGGGGTTGGACCGACCACAGCGACTTGTCGGGTCTGAATACCACGCATTACACTTCCGTGTGGTCGATGGATTTCCAAAATCTTTTGGAAGGATTCAACCGCGTTTCGGTCAGAGTATTCGACGCCGCCGGCAACGAAGAAACCCTTGCCGACGCTTTCATAGTCAGGAAAGATACTACGCCTCCGTCGATTACGAAAAACTCGACGTGGGACGAGGCGGCCTGGCGTTCGACTCCTCCGACGGTGGACGTGGATTTTGCCGATTCCGCCGGCGGCTCCGGAATAGCGGGCTTCGACATTATGGTGTCGACGGACTACGACGGGGCTTCCGAACTGGTCGGATGGACGCTGGTGGCTGCGACGGCGACTTATTCGTATTCGGCGGACTATCAGGTGCCGCAAGCGGTGTTTGATTTGATGTCGTCGGCGTCCACGAATTATTGCTTTATGAGAGTTTACGACGCGGCCGGCAACACGACCACCGCCGCCGGATACGTTTTTGTCGTCAATAAGGACACGGCTCCCGCCTCAATCGTCAACAATGAATCCGGCGGCGACCAATTCTGGCGGACGGGTTCCACGGCGAGAACTTACGACGTAAACGTTTACGCCGCCGGTTTGTCGCGCCTCTCATTCGTTGAATATAACGCTTTCAAAGACGGGGCGCAGACGCTCGGATGGGCTCCCGTGCCGGGTTTCTCCGCCGGCGTCGATTTATTTGAGGACGATTGGGCTATTGACCGCTTCGACGAACTTGTCGACGGCGGAACGCATTATATATCGGTGCGCGCCCAAACGGAATCGGGTCGGACGGTGACGCTCGAAAACGCTTTTATCGTCAAGAAAGATACGACCCCGCCGTCCGTGCCGTCCCTGTATTCGCCGCTCGACGGCTCGGCGACGTCGCAGGCCGCTCTGTCGCTGTCGTGGCAAATTGCGGCCGACCTCGGCGGAGGCACGACTGTTTATGAACTCTCGGTGTCGTCCTCGGATGACTTCGCCGTGATTCTGTTTTCGTCGTCCGCGCCGGCGTCGCAGTGGCCGTCGGTGACGCTGTCTCTGACGGAGGCCACGTATTACTGGAAAGTGCGCGCTCAGGACGCCGCGTCGAATTACTCCGGCTACTCCGCCGCGTATTCAGTCGCCGTAGACACAACTCCGCCTTCGCAGGCAAATCTTGCCTCTCCCGCCGACGGTTTCGCGACGAATTATCATCTGCCGGTTTTCTCGTGGAGTTCCTCGGAAGATTCGGGACCAGCGGGTATCAAAGGATATCGTCTGGAAATATCCACCTCGGCGGGATTCGTTCCTGTGTCGCACTCTTCTTATGTTTACGCGTTGCAAGCGTCCGCGGCGCTTGCACAGTCGGCCACTTATTACTGGCGCACTGTTTCGATAGACAGGGCGGAAAACTATTCGGAGTCGGTTTCAGCATACGCGCTGGTTTACGACACGTCGCCGCCTTCGGCGCCCGCGTTGATGGCGCCGTCCGATAATCACGCGACGAACTACGCTTCGGTTAATTTCGCGTGGACGGCGCAGGACGTCGGCCCGTCGGGAATCGGCGGATATGTCGTGGAGACGTCGACGTCGGCGGACTTCGCAAACATTGAATATTCGTCGGCGACCGGAGCGCCTTCTCATACCGCGGCGTTCGGCGAAGGTCTCTACCGGTGGCGCGTCCGCGCCTCGGACAGAGCGGGAAATCTTTCGGCTTATTCTTCTACGAGGACATTCGCCGTGGACACGACGTCGCCTTCGGCGGTTGCAATGACAGTGCCGGGGTCAGGCGCGAGGTTATCGTCGGCGACCGTGGTATTTGAGTGGCTGCCGTCGCAGGACTTCGGCCCGTCGGGTATCGCGGGTTATGTTCTTCGCGTGGCGACTTCTTCCGATTTTACGACGGTAGCGTATTCGTCCGCGGTCGGAGCCGACCGGATATACGCCGCCGTATCTCCCGCCGGAGGCATTTATTTCTGGCAGGTAAGAACTCTTGACCGCGCCGGCAACTATTCCGTTTCAGCGTCGTCGGAAATTACAATCGACACCCAAAGACCCCGCGCGGCGGTAAATCAGTCGGGCGACGTCGCATGGCGGTCCGCGTCCGGAACAGTTTACGATGTCGACTTCTTCGACGAGCCGCCGTCGTCCGGAGCGGGTCTTCGGGATGCGTATTACAGAGTTTACGCGTCCACCACGTCCGCCGGCCTGCCGTCGGGTCAGGAACTTGCGGGATGGTCTCAAATATTCTCCAAGACGCTTCCCGAAAAAACGACGCACTATACGTCGGATTGGAATATTGACGCTTCGTGGGGAAATCTGGCGCAGGGTTACAATTTCATATTTATTCAGGCAACAGATTTGGCGGGCAATTCCACGGATTATTCCTCGTATGCTTTTTACGTTAAAAAGGACACAGCCCCGCCA
>PHAL01000079.1 GCA_002840355.1 Elusimicrobia bacterium HGW-Elusimicrobia-3
GGGAGAAGAGCATCTGCCCCGGGAGCGGAGCCACGTGCTGCGAGAGCTTTATCACGGTCTGGCCGCCCATATTCAGACCGCAGGAGCCGGGCGGCACGGGATAGACCCCGTTCCATACCGGCGAGCCAGGCTGACCGCAGGCGGCGGCCGACCCCGGCAGGAGCGCCGTGTGATAAAAAAGCGCCTGCGTGCCGGGCATCGCCGTGTCGCTGCCCATGCAGAAATGGTGCCAGGCCGGAGGGCTGATGGCGACGGCGGCCTGGTTGACCGGGTAGCAGCCGGTAACGCGGTCCACGTTGGTGGCGAAATCCAGCACGTTGCCCTGCGCGCCGAAGGCCGGCGTGTCCACGCGGGTGGCGGAGGCCAGGTTGTTCTGGATGGCGCGCATGCCCAGGAGCATGGTGGTCTTTACCGCGTTCGCGCGGTAATTCTGCAGCATGTGCCGGTGCGCGGTGGAATAGATGGTCGCCATGGAAGCGGCCATGAAACTGAAGATGAAGACCGCCACCATCAGCTCTATGAGCGAAAACCCTCTGCTTTTTTCCATTTTCAATCCGTATACGTGAGCCGGAACGAGACCCGCTTGCAGGCCAGTTCATTGTTGGGCGCGCTGCCCAGGCCAAAACCGCAGTTGTAGCTGGCCACGGTGTAGGAGAAACTCCCCCCCTCGAGCGGCGTGCCGGCGAGCAGCGAGGAGATGTCGTGGCTGCCGTTGCGCAGCGCCCAGTTGCCGGAGCTGTCCGCGGCCCAGCGGCCTACGATGGCGCCCGGGGAATAATTGGGATCGGCGGGAGCGGCGCTGACATAGACCTTAAGCGCCTGCTGGGCCTGGCGCAGGGCCATGGCCGCGGCGTCGCGCTTGTCGGCCTTGGCGTCGGAGACGAAGCTGGACAGCACCACGGAAAAGACGGCGCTGGCGGTCATGGCCGCGACCATCGTGGCCATCACGACCTCTACCAGCGTCTGTCCGGGTCTGCCGCGCCTTGTCATATCAGAACCTGGGGCAGGAAGGCACGCCGCTGCCGGAGGCCGTGCAGCGTCCGTCCATGCTGAAAGAATATCTCCAGCTGTTGTACGGGGAGTTGCCGCCGTTGCGGCGGGTGCAGGCCGCCCCGCCGCCGCAGGAGGCCGGGCCCACCATGTAGACGTAGGAGGAAGCGCCGCCGGGGCCGGTACCCCACTGCTGGGTGGCCACGTACTTGCAGCGCACCAACCGGCAGGCCGTCCTGTCGGAATCCAGGCAGTTGCCGGAATTGCAGTTGTCGGTCACGTAGCCGGAGAGGTTGTCTCCGACCGCCGGGTGGTCGATCTTGTACATGCGGTAGGCGTTGGAGAGCATGTGCCCGATGGAGATGGCGTCGCTGGCGCGGGAAGTCTCCACGGTCTTGAGATACTGCGGCACGCCCACCGAGGCCAGTATGCCCATGATGAGCACGACCACCAGCAGTTCTATCAGCGTAAAGCCTGTTCTGACGGATTTCATGTTTGCCTCCGGGCGCGGCTTAGCCCGCGCCGATCTGCGAGAGCTGGAAGATGGGCATGAAGATGCTCATCACGATGACGGCCACGATGCCGCCGACACCGACGACCAGGATGGGGTCGATCATGGCCGAGAAACGGCGCAGCCACTGGTCGATCTGCTCCTGGTAATACTTCGAAAGCACCACGATGATGTCAGGCAGCTTGCCCGACTCCTCGCCCATCCACATCATCTCGGTCACCATCGGCGGGAAGATGCCGGTCTTCTTGAAGGATTCGGAGATGGAGCGGCCGCTGGCGATGTCGTTCTTGGCCTGCTTGAGCGCGCCCTGGAAGATCAGGTTCTTCTTGAAGGCGCCCTCCAGCACCGACACGGCGTTGAGGATGCTGACGCCGGAGCGGATCAGCGTGGCCATGGTGGTGAGCATGCGCTCGATGGCCATGGCCTTCATCAGCGTGCCGAAGAGGGGCAGGTTGAACTGGATATGATTCCAGGTCAGGCGGCCGGGCGGCGTGGCGATGTAGGCCCTGAAGGCGAAGACGCCGCCGATGCCGCCGACGAGCATCAGCACGAAATACTTGGTCAGGATGGCCGATACCAGCAGCACCATGCGGGTGATGATGGGCAGCGTCAGGCCGAAGTCCTTGAAGATGTCGGCGAAGACGGGGACGATGTAGAAGATGAAGTAGACCAGCACGCCCATCGACATCGTGAACAGCACGGCCGGGTAGGAGACGGCGGTGACTATCTTGGACTTCACGTTCTCCTGGGATTCGCTGTAGGCGGTGATCTGCCGCAGCACGGCCGGCAGCTGGCCCGAGACCTCGCCGGCCTGCACCAGCGAGACCCAGATATCGTCGAAAACCTTGGGGTGCTTCTCGAGCGCCTTGTGGAAGGCGCCGCCGGCCGATACTTCCTTGGTGACGGCCGACAGCACGGCGCCGAGGGCCTTGTTTTCGGCGTGCTCGGAGAGCAGCGACAGCGCGCGCACGAGCGGGATGCCGCCGCCTATCAGCGTGGACATCTGCTCGCCGAAGAAGACCATCTCGCGGCCGGAGATGCTCCCCCCGCCCATCTTCTTGAGGCTCATTATCCCCTTGGCCTTGGTGTCCTCGGCCTGGATGGAAAGTATGAAGAGCCCCTTGGTCTGGAGGGTCTGTACCGCGCCGTCTTCGTCGTCGGCGTCCACGGCGCCGGTGGTCACCGTGCCCTGGGCGTCCTGTACCGTGTAGATGAAGCGTCCCATATATATTGAAGTCTAACAGAAAGACGGGGTCAGTTCAAGCCCCCTATCTCTCGGTCATCGTTATCGACAGCATGTCCTCGGCCGAGGTGACGCCGGCGAGCACCTTGCGCCAGCCGCTGGCGCGCAGGTCCCAGGCGCCGCTCTTGAGCGCCGTCTCGCGCATTTTGGGCACGTCGGCGTCCTTGACGACGACGCGCTTGATCTCCTCGGTTATGAAGAATACCTCGTAGATGGCCTTGCGGCCCTTGTAGCCCATGTTGACGCACTTGGGGCAGCCGCGGGCCTTGTAGAAGGTCAGCCGCGTCAGGTCGGGCAGCGGGTCGAGCCTGGATTCGCGGGCGAACATGTCGATTTCCTCCTGCGAGGGCCGGTACGGCACCTTGCAGTCGGGGCAGAGCACGCGCACAAGGCGCTGCGCGGCCACCAGCAGCAGCGTGCTGGCCAGCAGGTACGCCTCGATGTCCATGTCTATGAGGCGCGGGATGGCCTCGAGGGCGCTGTTGGTATGCAGCGTGGAGAGCACGAGGTGGCCGGTCATGGCGGCCTTTAGGCAGGCCTCGGCCGTCTCGTTGTCGCGGGTTTCGCCGACCAGGATGACGTCGGGGTCCTGGCGCAGGAAGGAGCGCAGGCCGGCCGCGAAGGTCAGGCCGATCTGGGGACGGATCTGCACCTGGCTGATGCCCTCCATCTTGACTTCGACGGGGTCCTCCAGCGTCATGATGTTGATCTCGGGCGACTTTATCGTGTTGAGCACCGCGTTGAGGGTGGTAGTCTTGCCTGAACCCGTGGGGCCGGTCAGCAGGATCAGCCCGTGCGGGGCCGTGGCGGCCTTCAGGAAGTCCTCCTTCTGGCGCACCTCGAAGCCGATCTTGTCCACGTTGAATTCCACGTTGCCCTTGTCGAGCAGACGCATGACCAGCTTTTCGCCGAAGACGGTGGGGCAGATGCTGACGCGGGTCTCGATGTTGCGGTTCTGAAACTTGATGGTGAAACTGCCGTCCTGCGGCAGGCGGCGCTCGGAGATGTCTAGTTTCGCGAGGATCTTGACGCGCGAGATGATGGCGTCGAACAGTTCCGACTGCGGGGCGCTGCGCTCGTAGAGCGTGCCGTCGATGCGGAAGCGCAGGGCCACCTTCTCGTCGTACTTCTCCAGGTGGATGTCGCTGCAGCGCTCGCCGATGGCCTGCTTGATGATGGCGTTGACGAGCTTGATGGACTGCGCGCCCTTGGAATCGCCGATGATGACCTTGTCGAGGTCCAGCTTGCCGTCGGAGGTGACCACGTCGGTCTCGGAGGATTCCCCCTGTCCTTCGCCGGCGCCCTTGTCGAGCACGCGGTCGATGAGGCTGGTCTGGCCCGAATAGAACGAGTCGATGACCTTGAGGATCTGGGCCTTGGTGGAGATGAACGGCGTGATCTCCATGCCAGACACCAGTTTCAGGTTGTCGAGCATGATGATGTTGGTCGGGTCCGTCAGGGCGGTGGCCAGGGTGTTGTTCTCGATGAACAGCGGCACCACGGCGTTGTCGCGCGCGAACTTCTCGGGGATCATCTTTTCCAGGCCCTGGCCCTTTTCGGGGTTAAGGATCTGGTTCTCTTTGGACGCGTAGGGGATGCCCAGCTGCTTGGCCAGCGCCTGGGCCACCTGCTCCTCCGTGGCGTAGCGCAGCTTCACGAGGGCCTCGCCTATCAGGCCGCCCTGCTGCTGCTGGAACTTCAGCGCCTTCTGCAGCTTGTCTTCGTCGATCCACTTGGCCTGGATCATTATTTCGCCAAGGAGTTTATGGGCCATAGTAAGTCGTTCCCCCGCCTAATGCCGCGGGCTCCCGAAGGAGCCCGGGGCGCGCCTGCGCCGGGATTAGTCTACCAGTATCGTGGGCGTCAGAAAGATCACCAGGTCGGTGTTGGTGCGCCTGGAGCTGACGCTGGTGAACAGCCAGCCGATGATCGGGATATAGCCGAGCAGCGGGACCTTCTTGACGGTCTTGCTCTCGGTGGAGGCCAGCATGCCGCCGATGACCACGGTCTGGCCGTTCTTGACGCGCACCATGGTAGAGGCGCCGCGGCTGACCGGGTCGAAGACGGTCTCGCCCTGAACGGTGATGGCCGAGGCCACCGCGTCCGCGTAGGCGGGCTGCACGACCATCGTGATATAGCCTTCCTTGTTGACCTGCGGGGTCACCTTGAGCACGAGGCCGATGCGGCGGCGCTCGACGCCGGTGGAACTCTCGCCGGAGGAGCCGCCGGCCGAGGACACCGTGCTCTGCGTGCCCATCGCCGCGTCCTTGGAGATCGTGATCAGGGCGGTCTTGTTGTTCATCGCGACGATCTTGGGCTTGCCGAGGTAGCGGCCCTCGCCCTTGGAGATCAGCGCGCGGAAGATGGCCTGCAGCTGCGCGAGGCTGAAGACGCCGTAATAGACGCCTTTGGTGCTCTGCTGGCCGGTGGAGAAGATCGGATCGATGGAGCCGCCGCCGCTGGCGCTGCCCTCGGAGGCCTCACCCACGTCGCTGGTGTTGGGGAAGAACATCTTCCACTGGTCGCCGGAGTAGAAACCCGGGCGCAGGCCGTAGTCGGTCAGGCGGGCGGGGCCGGCGAAATAGGCCATCTCGCCGCGGCTGCCGCCCCACTCGATGCCGAGCTCGTTCATGCGGTCGGTGTTGATCTCCACGATCTGGGCCTCTATCAGGATCTGCGGGGCCTTCTTGTCGAGCTCGGAGAGGATCTGCTCGACCTGCGGGAACACCTCGGGCACGTCGGTGATGATCAGCGTGTTCGTGCGGGGGTCCACCGCCAGCTTGCCGTTCTTCTTGGACAGCACGCTGCGCACGATATTGATGATGGAGATCGGGCTTTCCTTCTCGCCCTGGCCCTGCTGCTGACCCTGCTGCTGGCCGCCCTGGTCCTGGTTGCTGCCGGTAGAAACGTCCTGGGAGGTGATGGCAGCCATATCCTCGCCCACTGAGGCGATCGGGATCAGCGGGATATAGTTGAGCGTGTAGATCTTCGTGATCAGGTTGGGCATGTCCACGGAGCGCTTCTGCACCACGTAGGTGTTGCTCTTGCCGATGCGCTGGTAGGTCAGGCCTTTCACGCGCAGCAGCAGTTCCAGAGCCTCGCGCACGGTGGTCTTGCGCAGGAACACGGTGATCGTCTTGGCCTCAACCCCCTCGGTGATGATGAAGTTGACCTTGGACTGGGCCGAAACCACGTCCAGGAAGGTGGAGAGGGGCGCGCCCTTGAGGCGGATCGGACCGATCTTTCGGTCCAGCGGGGAAATGGACTCCGCCTCCTCGTACATCGGGGCTTCCTTGGGGGCGCCGCCGATCTGCACCGAATCTATGGGGGAGCCGGGCATCTGGCCCTGGGGCATCGAAGAGGGCGGAGGCGAGTCGGAGCCGCCGTCCAGGATAGGCCCCCCCTCGTCGCCGGCAGGCCCCTGCAGGTCCTGGGCGAAGTCCCTGTCCGCCGAGTTGCCCTGGGCGTAAAGCGAAGCGACCGGGAAGAGCAGGGGCTCTGCGGCCAGCGTGAACGCGAGTAAAATTTTTATAATCTTCATAATACGCCTCCGTTGCGGATACCAGTACTTATTATATGTTAAGCCCCGACCAAAGACCAGCGGCTATTTCATCACCTTGCGGAATTTCTTTCCCTTGTAGTCGCAGATGATGTAATCCGCGCCCACCTTTACTATCTTGACGCCGCGCACGGTCTGGCCGACGGTATACATGTCTCCGTTGATTATCGCGGCGTTGCCCACTATGCCCTGCAGCACCACCCGGGTCTCGGGACCGGGCTCCCTGGGCTTGTTGCGTTCGGCGTTGCGCGCCATGCGCGCCGCTTCCGCTTGCTGCATGGCTTCGTCGCGGATGCGCTTATAATCGTCCGGGGAAAAAGTGGGGTCCCTGTCCCTCTTGGGGGCGTAATAGGAGACCGGCTTGGGAACCGTCGAGCTCTCGACGGCCGCCTGGGGGTCGGCCTCGGGCTGGGCGGCGGGCTGCGCTTCGGGCTGGGCGGCGAGCTGCGCTTCGGGCTGGGCGGCGGGCTGCGCCGCCTGCTCGGGCTCCGGCTCCCGGGCGGCGGCCGAGGGCGGCCTCTGCGCCGGGGCGGCGCTGTCCGCGGCGGACTGCGCGGCGGGAGCGGCGGCGGGCGGAAGCAGTTCAGGCTGAGCGGCCTGCGCTCCGCCTTCGGGCTGGAAGACCTGCACCGTGCCCGGGCCCTGCGAAATCTCGGCGGAAACCTGCTTCTTGCTGTTGCTCCACCAGTTATAGAACAGGAAGGAGGGCACGGCCAGCACGGCGGCCATCAGCAGCCAGGCGAGGAGCGACGTGAAGCTTTTCATGTCAGAACCCCCCTCCGCGGGGAAAACGGTGGAGACGTTGAGCGTTACCTTGACGGTACCCGCGCCGCTGTCGTCGCGCTGCATGCTGAGGTCGGTTATG
>PHAL01000015.1 GCA_002840355.1 Elusimicrobia bacterium HGW-Elusimicrobia-3
CGGCGTCGCCTGAATCCTCTTGGGCCCCCAGGGCGCGCTTGATGTCCTCCACGGAAGCTACCGATTTGAGGGTGGTGACAGGTTTGCGGCTCTCCAGCAGCGCGGCCAGCACCCTCGCAGACTCGTCCTGCGGGTCTATGGACATGGCCTTCTTGATATCCTCTATGGCGCCTTTGCGGTCGTCCAGCGAGGCGCGCGCCAGCGCGCGGGCCTTGTAAGCGTCGGGGTCGTTATCGTCCAGCGCCAGCGCGGCGGTGGCGAATTTCGCGGCCTTGTCGAAGCTCTTGTCCTCGTTGCAGAAATTGGCGGCGGCCACCTGCACCGAGGGATTGTCCGGGTTTTCCCTTACGGCCGTCTCCAGCGCGGCGGTTTTCCGCTCCTTGTCCCCGGTCTTGCCGGCCACCACCACGTCCCCCAGCGCGTCCACGGCGTTGCGGCGGCCGCTGCCGCCGGGAGTTCCGGGGCCGCCTTCGCGGCGGGCCTGTATAGTGCGCACTTCGAAATCCCTGAGCTCGGCAGTAATGGCCTCGTATTCCAGGGGCGTGATGCGCCCTTCGGCGGAAGCGGCTTCCAGGCCGGCTATCATTTGCACGATCCTGCCGGAGTTCCTGGCCACGAAAAAGGGCAGCCGCTCCGCGGGCAGCACGCCCAGCACGCGCAGCAGGGCCTGGGCCGAAACGTCCGGCCGCTGGGCCACGTTGGTCTTGAAGATAAAGATGTCGCGGCCTACGGTGGTGTCCGGGCCCAATTTAGGTTCCCGCACCTGGCCCTCCTGGCCGGCCGGGGGCTCGGCTACGGCCGCCGGGGCCTGCGGCTCCTCCGCGCCAAGGCGCAAGGGGGCGGCCGGCGCCAGGGCCAGGGAAAAGAAAACCATCGCAGAAAGTATCTTCCTCATAAACTATTGTCAGGATACACTTATCTGTCAGCTATAGAATAGGATAAAGGCCGGCCTGACTTTTGTCAAGGGCCTACCGGCCCAGCAGCGTGGGCCCTTTACCGCCGCCCGCCTGGGACTTAGGGCGCTTGCGGTTTCCTGGCGTTCAGCTAAACTATAGACGTAACAAGCCTTATGAAAGCCGGCCCGCGCCCACTTACGAGCGCCGCGCCGCTGACCAAGGAAACAATGATATTAAAAAAATTATTCCTCGCGCTGCTCGCCCTGGCCACGGCCCTGCCGGCCTTCGCGCAGCCTCCGGCCGAACCGGAATTCACCGAAAAGACCGAACTCCTGAGCGAACTCTCGGTCCCGCTCGGACCGGGCGAGGCCGGCGCGCTCCTGCGCCAGGCCGACAGGAACGACCGCTCGGTGATAGTCGCGGGCCTGATCATCATGGCCGGCGCCAAGGCCTGGAGCGTCATCACCAACGGCCGCCCCGCCGCTGACCTGGCCTCCGCCTACGCCAGCGCCATTCCCGGCTTCGACTACAACTGGGACGAGGTGACCGGCTGGCAGAAGGTGACCCGCAAATACCGCTTCACTATGGAGAACTTCATCCAGGGCCGCGCCGTGGACATCGTTTATGAAGTATCCTTCCTGCACGGCCCCATTACCATCCCCGGCTCGGCGCGCCAGGGCCGTTATATCGCCAATTTCATGGTCAAGCCCGAAGCCATAGACCTGAAGTGGGGCTGGAAGGTGTCGCTGGAAGCCCTGATGTCCCACCCGATGAACATCGGCGCCGCGGACTCGCCCGTGGCCGCGCTGACCGCCGATCTTAAGTGGCAGTACGTGAAGCCTTTCAGCACCGACCCCAAGATAGGCATCAACTCCGTGTCGGTGGACGGCAACGGGAACCTGTCGGAACATTCTTATAACGACCTGGCCATAGAGCCCGTGCCCGTGGGCGACGAGCGCCAGGACGTGCCCGTGGTGCGCTGGTACTGAAGGCCCAGGCCCGGTCTGGGCCCTCAGGCACTTGCGGATTCCCGATCGCGAAGCTAGACTGTTAGTATGAAGGGACAAGGAGACAACCACATGAAGAACATCATATTAGCTTCCGCCGCCCTCTGCGTTTCGCTCTCGGCCTTCGCCTCGGCTTCCGAGGTTTCCGCCGATGACGCCTATTTCAAGACCGGCGCGGTCACCGTCTCCTCCGAGGAGACCGTTACCGACCTCACCGACGCGGACGCCTTCCCGGTGCCCCTGAGGGCCCCCGAGAAAGTCGCCGGCGCGGCCATCGTCAACGGCGGCGTGCAGGCCTGGAACGTGATAAACAGCGGCAAGCCGGACGCCAGCCTCTCCAGCTCCTACGCGAGCGCCATCCCCGGCTTCTCCTTCAACTGGGCCAACTACAGCGGCTGGAAGAAGAAGGAAGTGGTTTACACCTACTCGGTGACCAACCTGATGCAGGTGGACGTCATAAAGATCAAGTACGCGGTCTCCTACTTCTATAACGGGCAGGACCTGACCGGCGGCGACAAAACGACGGAGAGCGTGGAACCCGCCATGGGCCGCAGCAACGCCGTGAAGGGCCACTACATCACCAACTTCACCGTCCGCCCCCTGTCGATGAACATCAAGTGGGGCTGGAAGTTCTCGCTGAACGTGCGCATGTCCGACCCGATGAACGTGGGCACCTCCGATAACCCGGTGGCCTACCTGCAGGCCGACCTGAACTACATAGTCTCCACCCCGTTCTCCACCAACGGCTCGGTGTGGACCTACGGCGTCAACGGCCTGGGCGCCTTCACGGACCTCACCGCGAACGACGAGCGGATGACCAAGGGCATCACCCCGGTCGAACCGGTCAAGTCCTCGGTGTCCTGGAACTAAGTTCTTCAAACCAATAAAAAACCCCGGCCTGCGCCGGGGTTTTTTATTTCTGTGTCCGGGGGGTTACTTGCCTTCCCCGTGGCACTTCTTGTACTTCTTGCCCGAACCGCAGGGGCAGGGGTCGTTGCGCCCCACCTTGGGTTCCTCGCGGCGGACGGTCTCCACCTTGATGGTCTCGCCGCCCTGCAGCACCTCGGGGTGCTTCTTCATCCACTTCTTGACCTCTTTGTCGTCGCTGACGTCCACGCCCGCCACCAGCATCTTGCGGTAGATGCCGATGATCATGGCGCGCATCTGCGGGTCCTTGGCCTGTGCCAGGATCTGCGGCGACATCTTGTCGAGTTCGGCGGCCAGTTCGTCGTCGGTCTTGTCGGCCGGCGCTTTCTCCTTAACGGCCTTCGGAGCCGCCGGAGCCGCGCCTTTCGGAGCCGCGGGGGGCACCGGGGCCGGGGCGGCCGCGTGCGCCTTGGTCCCCGCGGTGGCCGCGGTTATCAACGGGTCCTGCGGGGCCGGGGCCTTGTCATGCCCCTCCTTGCCGCCCACTATCTTTTTCAGAAAATCCCATGCCATATACAATTCTCCTTATTTAACCAGCACGCCGGCCTTGTCCTTGAGGTAGGCGGCGAGCGCGATGGAATGCAGTTTGGTCATAGGGCTGTCCGTGCGGGACGGCAGGATGACGGGGATGTTGGAACCGGCCAGCAGGGTGGCGCTCTTCATCCCGGCGCCGAAGAAGCTCAGACACTTGTAGACCGGGTTGCCGGAGTCCAGGTTCGGGAACAGCGCGATATCGGTATTGCCCGGCACCGCGGCGCCCTTGATGCCCTTCTCGGCCGCGAGTTCCTTCGAGAAGGCGATATAAACGTCGTACGGCCCTTCCACGGTGCAGTTCTTTATCTTGCCCTCCTGGTTGCGCTTCACCAGCTCGGCGGCGTCCAGCGTGCTCGGGATCTTCTCGTTGACCTTCTCCACCGGGCAGACCACGGCCACGTTGGGCTGCTCCACGCCCATCATGCGCATCATGTCCACGGCGTTATTGAGGATCATGGCCTTCTGGTCCACGTTCGGGGTGATCATGATGGCCGCGTCGGTGACGGCGAACAGCTTGTGGTAGTTGGACAGCTCGAACAGCACGAAGTGGGAGAGCACGGTGCCCTCGGCCACGGCGGCGATGTCCTTGCGGAGGATCGCCTTCATGTAGAACTTGGTGTCCACGAGGCCCTTCACCAGGAAGTCGCCCTTGCCGGCGCGCACCAGCTCGACGGCCATGTTGCACATCTCGGCGTAGTCGCTCTTGTCCACGATCTCGAAGATGTCGAGCTTGAGGCCGACCTTGTTCGCCATTTCCTCCACCTGGGCTTTCGGGCCTATCAGGATGCCGCCGGAGATGATCTGGTGCTCCACGCCCATCTTGCAGGCGGTCAGCACCTCGTCGTTGTTGGCGCCGGGCACCACTATGCGGTTGGTCTTGCCCTTCACCAGGCCTAAAAGCTCGTCAAAGTTCTTGAATTTCATTTTTCCTCCGGAGTAGTTTAAGTTGACCGAAAATCAGTACCGTTTTATCTTCTCTGGGTGCCTGAGCGCTATCTCGGCCGCCGTGCGCAGCGCGGTCATCTCGTCGCCGCCGGGGTACGAGAGGATCTGCGCTATCCAGCCCACGCGGCGCTTGATCTCGGGCACCAGCACCTTGTCGTAGGCCAGGCCGCCGGTGAGCACTATCGCGTCCACCTTACCCTCCAGCACGGTTGCCAGCGCGCCGATCTCCTTGCAGATCTGGTAGCCCATCGCGTCCACCGCCTCGCGGGCCTCGTCGCGGGTCATTTTATCCGGGTCGATGCCGCTGCCGGGCTTGATCTCGCCGGTCAGGATGTATTTTTCCAGCGCCACGCAGTCGGAAGTGCCGGTATAGGCCACCAGGCCGCCCTGCCCCTTGAGCTTGAGCATCATATCCTGCTTGGTGTACTTGCCGCTGAAGCACATGCTCACCAGGCCGCCGGCGGGCACGCCGCCGGAGCGCTGCGGGGTGAACGGGCCGTCGCCGTTGAGGGCGTTATTGACGTCTATCACGCGCCCGCCCATGTGCGCGCCCACGGACACGCCGCCGCCGCCGTGCATGACGATCAGCCGGCACTCCTCGTAAGGCTTGCCTAGCTGTTTGGCCGCGTGGCGGGCGCAGCGCTTCTGGTTGAGCGCGTGAAAAATGGAGATACGCGGGTTCTCCGGCATGCCGGAGTAGCGGGCCAGCGGCAGCATTTCGTCCACCACCACCGGGTCGGCGATGAAGGCCTTGATGCCGTTGACGCCGGCGATGTCGTGGGCGATGATGCCGCCCAGGTTGGAGGAATGGTCGCCGAGCACGCCTTCCTTAAGGTCGGCCAGCAGCGCGTCGTCCACGGCGTAGACGCCGCCCTCTATCGGCTTTACCAGGCCGCCGCGGCCGATCACGGCGTGCAGTTCTTTCACGTCCACGCCGTGCTCCTTCAGGGCTTCCAGCGCCATGCGCTTGCGCAATTCGAATTGGGCGGTGATCTTCTCGCGCTCGTAGGGCTTCAGGTCCTCCGGGCTGTAGCGGACGGTCTTGTGGAAGACCTCTTTCTCGCCGCGGAAGTAGCTCACTTCGTCGGAGGTGGAGCCGGGATTGATAACGAGTATGTTGTATTCGATCATGTTGTCCCCTATTTGAATTTTATCTCGTACAGGTACGGCGCGTTCTTCTTCTCTACGGTCAAAAAGATCTTTTTTCCGCCTTCCCCGGCGAAGCCGGGCTGCTCCTTGGCGCCGTAGCAGTACTCGTCGGCACCGCAGGCCAGCAGCGTGAACGGCGCGCTCCACGGCCCCCACGGCGCGGGCGCCAGGCGGGCCCTGGCGGAGCCGTCGGGCCCCGAGTAGACCGCCAGGTAGCCGCCCAGGTGGGCGTTGTGGGAAACGGAAAATTCTTCTGGCAGGCCCGGCAGCACGTCCGCGGCTTCGGCGATATCGGCCGTCCACGAACCGGAAGAGGCGTCGGCGGCGTAATAGGCGTAATTGGCGCGCGAGGCCAGGCCGGACGGCCGCACCCGGGCCAGCTGCGCCGCGTATTCGCCGGGGCCGGTCATCACGCGCCCGTAGACGTAGATCCAGCCGTCCTCGTCGGCGAGCGCGGCCGAGCCGAAGGAGGGCTCCACGTCGTTCCAGAGCGAATAGCGTGTGCCCATGCGGGCCTTGGCGTAGGGGCCGGCCGGGGAGCCGGAAACCGCCAGGCCCTGGCCCACCCGGAAATAGTCGTAGGGGCCGGGGCCGAAATTGTTCATGATGGAGTAGAAGACATAATACTTGCCGTCCGCGAACAGCCCGGCGCGGGGCCAGAACTTGCGTATCTGGCTGTATTCCCGGAGATCCCCGGAGAGCAGCGGCAGCGGCCAGCCGCCCTCTTCGGCCACGTAAGCCAGCGCTCCTGCCTGGGCGTAGGGGGAGGTGCTGGGCGCCAGCGCGGCGCCGCCGTCAACTATGCCCCAGACTTCGGCCGGGGCACCGGCCTTCAGCTCGCCGGCCCAGATATTATTCAGCAGCCAGAGCGTGCGGCCGTCAGGCAGCGGCAGCGAGAAGTTGCCGCCCTGCGCCACCACGGCCCCGGTGGAAGGTGTCTGCGTCAGCAGCGGGGTGCCGGAGGACACGGAAAATCCGGGGGCGGCCGCCACGGGGGCGGCGAAAACCGGGACGGCAAGCAGCAGCAGGCCGGCCGCCGCGAAACTACGCGCTGTTTTTTTCTGGGACTGCATTTAAAGGCTCCCGGCAGGTTTTAAATTCAAATTATAATATAATAGAAACCGCGCCCCGTGCAAACCGGGGCTTTTGCCTGTAACATATTAGTCATTGAATTTTGAGCGGTCTCTGTTAGACTATCTATATGCTATCGCGCGCGAAGCTTACCATAGCAGCCGCCTGCCTGCTGGCAGCGGCCGTCCCCGTGCGCGCCGTAGTAAACGCCCCCACGGTCGGCGCCGTCACCACCAGTGCCGTCACCTTTGCCTGGACAGGCGGCGTATCACCGTTCATAGGGGTCTTATCCGATACCAATACTTTCGCCTGGACAATTTCCAGCGGCCCGGCCGTTTCCCCGGTGACCTACACCTCCCTGGACGCCAACTCGACCTATTACTTCCAGGTCAAATCTTCCGCGGATACGGACGCCGGATACAGGAGCACGTACACCATCACACAGCTGGCCGCGCCTACCGGCCTTTACTCGGTGCCTGAATACTTCTCGGCCCAGTCCTCCCACACCGCCATAGTCACTATAGGCTGGAACACCAATAACAACCACGAAGCCACCATCTACGAGGTAGCCTACAACAACGGCGGCGCGGACACCGTGGCCCCCTACATTAACCCCCTGGGCTCCCCCATAGACATCGCCGGCCTGGACGCGAACACCAGCTACAACTTCAAGGTACGTGCCCGCGGCAGTTCCGGCGCGGTTACGGCCTATACGACCGCTATCACCACAGCCACCCCGGCGTTGCGGCTTTCCGGCCTCAGCGAGCAGGTCTTCCAGACCAGCGCCATCGTCAGTTGGACTCCGGTGGACAGCGCCGTGCCGGCCCAGGACTCGGAGGGCTACAGCCTGGACCTTTCCCTTTCCCCCTCCATGTCCTCCCCCGTGCCCTGGACCACGGCCAATTCCGCTATCACCTCCACGACGCTGACCCCGCTCGTGACGAACACTACCTATTACTACCGGGCCGGCACGCTGAACATCTCCGGCCTGGCCAACGTGGAGGCCACGCGCGTCTTCACCACCCTCTCACCGGCCCCGACCGGGCTGACCCGGGGAACCGTGACGGACGGCTCAGCCAACTTCAGCTGGACTGCCCTGGCGCCTGCCCAAGTCATGGGCTACAGGCTGGAGGCGGCCACCGGCACCTTCTCATCCGGGGAGACCGTGCACTCCGCTACCACCTATAGCGCGGCGCAGAACTCGCTGACCATAGTAACGCTGGACCCGAACACCACATACTACTTCAGGGCCGCGGGCCTCAACACCGCGTATGTCCCGAACTACGGCTCGCAGCTCTCCTCGGTTACGCTGGCGCTGCCTATTTCGGCCGGCTTCGTAAATGTCGTCGCTGAGCCGCAAGCCATAACCGCCACTTTCCCCCCGCTGCCTGGTTCGCCCCAGGCCTTCGCGGCCGAAGGCTACCTGCTGCAGGGCTCCACCACTAATTTCAGCGGCGGCACGGTCTACTCCTCTGCCACCTACGAGTACCGCGAATACCAGCAGTCGCTGACCCTGACGGGGCTCTCTCCCAACAACACCTATTACCTGCGCCTGGGCTCGCTGAACTGGCAGCGCACGCCTAATTTTTCGGTGCTGGGATCTACGCGCACCGGCTTTCCCGGCAACCCGGCCGGGGTCCTGCTGGACAATGTCTGGAGCTCCAGCGCCGCCGTTTCGTTCACTCCGGGCATAGCGGCGGAAGGCCACGTGGCTGAAGCCTCCGTCTACCGCTTCTTCAACACGGTGGCGGCCAGCTCTGCCAGCCCCAGCGGCACTATTTCAAACCTGGTCATCCCCGGCCTTTCGCCAAATACCACCTATTATTTCCGCGCCGGCGCGCTGTATAACGGCGCCACGGTCTACTCCAACACCTACCCTGATCATCAGCAGACCCTGCCGCTGGCGCTGACGGGGCTCGGCTTCGCCGGGGTCTTCCGCTCCAGCGTCACCGTCAACTGGCTGCCGCTCCTCAACGACTCGCAGGCCACCTCGGCCGAGAGCTACCTGCTGCAGGCCTCCACCTCCCCGGTTTTTAACGGCGCTCTTTTCTCCTCGTCCACGCTCAACATAGGCCTGGACCGCCTGTCTATCACCGGCCTGAGCCCCAACACAAGCTATTACTTCAGGGCCGGCACCTTCAACATGGAAGGCCGCGTGAATTACGCCGCCACCCCGGCCACGGCCACGCTGCCCAGCCCGCCGCTGCCGGGCGCTTTCGGCCTGACCCCGGACGCGATGACGCTCACCTGGACCTCCGACGGGAACCCGGCGGACACGCGCTACCTCGCCGAGATAGACGACAACGAGGACTTCGCCCCGGTGCTGGCCTCCTCGCTGACGGCGATCTCGTCGGCCACCTTCTTCGGCCTCGCCCCCAACACCACGTACTACACACGCGTGACGGCCTATAACCGCCTCGGCCGCGCGATCCCCGCCGTCAGGTTCCCGGACATGGCCACCGACGCCTACGACCCCTCCCCGGCGGCGGCCTCCGGCATCGGCGCCTACGCGCTCAGCGCCAACTGGGGCCCCGGCGGCAACCTCGCGGGCACGTATTACCAAGCCGCGATTTCCTCCAATACAGACTTCTCCGGCACCGTGCTCTCCTCGGTCACGCTGGCCAACACGGCCGCTTTCACCGGGCTGGTCTCCAACGCCAGCTACTACCTGCGCGTGTCCGCCCTGAACCGCACCGGCGTGGCCACCGATCCGCCGATAGCGCTGGGCACGGCCCTCACCTGGCCAACCACCGCCTACGCGCTGCCCAAGGCGGAAGCCTTCTTCGACATGATGACCGACGGCTTCTCGCTGCGCTGGGAGCCTAACGGCAACTCCTCGCACACCGTCTACTACGTCGAGGCCTCCACCAAGGCCGATTTCTCGGTGATCAATTCTTCGCGCCTGATCAATGCCCTGTCCTGCACCTTCTCGGATTTGGCCATCGACACCACGTACTGGCTGCAGATCCAGGCGCGCGGCCAAAGCGGCATACAGTCCGCCTTCGCGGACGCCGGCTCCACCCGCACGCTGCTCTCCACGCAGGGCAACGCGCTCGCGCTGCAGGAGACCACGGTCTCCCTGGAAACCTCCTACGGCACCATCTCGGTGCTGCTGCCTTCGGGCGCCATCGGCGGCTCCACGCGCCTGACCATCACGCCGTCCACCTTCACGCTGCCCGGGCCCGCCTCGGCCGTCTCGCAGCTCACCCCCACCGGCATAGGGCTGGTCATCAACCATTTCCCCCCCACGCTGGTGCTGGGCGCCATCACGATAACGCTGCCGTACCGCATAGCGGACCTGCCGCCGGGCATAGACCGCTCGCGGCTGGTGCTGGCCCTTCACGATGATGTAAACAATATCTGGGTGCCGCTGCCCTCGGTGTCGGACACCGCCAACAACCTGGTGGTGGGGCAGACCTGGCATCTCTCCACCTTCCAGCTGATGCAGTCCAACCCCGGCACCGGGCTGGCGGCGGTAAAGATCTATCCCAACCCGTACCGGCCCAACTCCGTCTCCGACGTCATGCATTTCGCCAACCTGCCCGCCGGGGCCAGGGTGAAGATCTACACCTTCCTCGGCGAGCTGGTGCGCAGCCTCAAGGCCGACGTGAACGGCATGGCGCACTGGGACGGCGCCAATGACGACGGGCGCGCCGCGGCCAGCGGCGTCTACATAGCTTTCATCCGCACCAGCGATAAGAAATCCTCGAAGAGTTTCAAGGTGGCGCTGGAGCGGTAAACGGTCTATTATGAAAGAAACGGCGGGGAGAGGACTGACGGCATTGCGAACGGCTTTAGCGCCGGCGCTGCTGCTTTGCTTCCCGTTGCTGGCCGAGCCGGCGGCTGGGGCCGGCTTCGACGCGGCCTCGGCCGGCACCTCTACAGGCCAGTTCCTCAAGATCGCCTCTGGCGCCCGCGGCGCGGCGCTGGGCGAGGCCTATGCCGCCCTGGCCGACGACGCATTCGCGCTGGACTGG
Source organism: Elusimicrobia bacterium HGW-Elusimicrobia-3 (assembly GCA_002840355.1). Lineage (GTDB taxonomy): Bacteria > Elusimicrobiota > Elusimicrobia > Elusimicrobiales > UBA9959 > UBA9959. The sequence continues at coordinate 10,507 of PHAL01000015.1, forward strand.
AACCCGGCCGGGCTCATCCACATCAAGCAGAACTCCCTGGCGCTGATGCACGCGCCCTACCTGTCGGGCTCTTTCGCCGACTATTTCGCCTACGCCGAAACGGCCGGCGACGTAGGGGCCTGGGGCGTGGCGTTCAAGTACATGAACTACGGCGAGATAGACAAGACCGACTCCAGCGGCCTCGACCTGGGCAGTTTCGCGCCTTTCGACATGTACGTGAACGTGGGTTTCGCCTGCTATATCACCGGCTTCAACAAGGACCCGGAGGAGCGCTTCGTGCTGGGCGCCACCGGCAAGCTGGTCAAATCCAAGATCATCTCCGACGACAATACCGTCTCCGCCGACATCGGCCTCAACCTGCCCTACATGTTCGAGAACCGCTTCCGCGTGAGCCTGGTGGCGCAGAACATCATGGGCACGCTGCGCTACGACAAGGAAGAGGCCCCGCTGCCGCTGATAGTGAGGCTGGGCACCCTGACCAAACTGGGCGACCACCTGAACGTCACCGCGGACATCATAGCCGCGCGCGACAATCTGCCTTTCCTGGCCATGGGCAGCGAGCTGAACGTACCGGTCTACGAGGAGATGGACCTGGCGCTGCGCGCCGGCTTCAATACCCGCGCGGTGGGCGACCTGGGCGGCGCGCGCAACTTCTCCGTAGGCGCCGGCTTGCGCTACTCGGATTACCGCCTGGATTACGCTTTCTCCCCGTTCGGCGACCTGGGCACGGTGCACCGCATCTCGGCCGCCATAACCTTCGCCGCGCCCGAAGGCCCGCCGCCGGGCTACAGGCCTTACCGATAAAAAAAACCCGGCGCCAGGCCGGGTTTTTCTTTGACTGCCGCCTTCAGGGCCGGCCGGGTTCCCTGCGCGCCGTGAGCGGGAAGGACATTACCAGCCACGCCCCGGAGAAGATCACGCCCAGCGCCGGGTAGAAGCCGGGAGCGATGCTGCCCAAGGCCTTGAGGGCGCTCACCCACACCGCGGTCACGCCCTTGGCGAAGCGGTAGGTGAAGGCGTCGGCCACCTGCTTGGCGCGGTAGCGCGTGTCGTAGGAGAACGGTATGTAGAGCGTCTCCTTCGAGGCCCTGAAGATGGAGTAGTCCATGCCCTTGAACAGCAGGAAGGCCGTGGAGGCCAGGGCCAGCGACGGGTAGATGAACAAGAGCAGGCAGGAAATTATATGCACCGCCGGGATGGCCGTCAGGATGCCGCGGCGCGGTATGTAGCGCAGCAGGAAAGGCGTGGCCAGGAACTGCATGGAGAACGAGAAGATGTTCACGTTCATCCAGAAGTTGCCCATGTAGGCCGTACGCTCGTCCTTGCCGGGGATGAAATCCTGCACCAGCTGAGTGAAGCGGAAGTCGAGCGCGGTGGCCACCACCTGCGCCGAGAAGATGATGAAGGCGATGAACAGCACCGTGCGGTTCTCTTTAAGGATGCTCAAATGCAGGTGGCCCTTCTTGCCGCCGGCCTCGTCGGCCGCCGGCTTGGGCTCGCCGGCCTTGCCGTAGGCTATCCAGAACAGCGCCGCCGCCGGCAGGATGATGATGGCCGCGAACAGCACGAACAGGTCCGTGCCCAGGCCCATCACGTAGCGCCCTATCAGCCAGCCGCCGGTAAGCGAGCCCAGGGCCCCCAGGCCCGCCACGGGGCCGTTGAAGATCTTGCCCTCCTCATCCTTGAGCACGCTGTTGATGAAGGACCAGTACTGCTCGGAGATCACCACCACGTAGGATTCCTTGAAGACCAGCAGGAAGAAGGCGAACCAGCGCCCCGCCACGTCGAGCAGGGCCCAGGCCAGCGCGAAGAAGGCGGCGCTGCCGAGCATGGTGACGGCCATGGCCCGCTTGGCCCCGACCGAGGAGAGCAGGCGGCCGTAGCCGTATATCAGCGCGGCCATCATCAGCGGCACGCAGGCTATGGCGTAGGGTTTGTACTCGGCGCCGAAATGCTCCATGAAGATGGCTTCGGCGGGCGAGCGGATGAACTCGTAGCCGCAGAACAGGAACATGGCCGACAGGCCGCCCAGGAAAACCGCTGTGGCCACGTGCCGGCCGCGCTCCGTCTTTAAAGCCGCGAAGAGTGTGCTCATGTTATTAATATTATCCCAAATTCACCGCGGCCCATTAAAGGTAAAATATAGGGGTGACGATGACAAAAGACAACAATGAATTGCCGGGCTTCAGGGACAAGCTGCAAGCCGCCGCCGAACTGCTGGAGGCCATAGCCGCCGACCGCGGCCTGCTGGCCCGCGTGGCGGAAGAAGAGAGCACGCGACTGCTGAAGGCCGCCGGGGAAATTTCCCGGCCGGACGCCCGCGCGCGCCGCCAGCTGGTAAAGGCCGCCACACGCCGGCGCAAGGCCGAACGCACCGAGCGCGCCGAGAGCGCCCTCAACGAGACCGGCATACGCAAACTGCGCCGGCAGTCCGTGTTCACCACTCCCAATGTCACCCCGCCGCTGGCCTGGGAGGGCCGCCCCTCCGACGCCCCCCCTCCGGGCGCCGCGCACGAGGAGCAGAACTGCTATATCTGCAAGACCAACTACACCCAGCTGCACCATTTTTACGACCAGCTCTGCCCGGCCTGCGCCGAGGTTAATTTCCGCAAGCGCACCGAAACGGCCGACCTGAGCGGCCGCGTGGCCCTGCTTACCGGCGGGCGCGTCAAGATCGGCTACCAGGCCGGCATAAAGCTGCTGCGCGCCGGGGCGCAGCTGATAGTCAGCACGCGTTTCCCGCGCGACTCGGCCCTGCGCTACGCGGCCGAACCTGATTTCAAGGACTGGGGCCACCGGCTGGAGATCTTCGGCCTGGACCTGCGCCACACGCCCAGCGTGGAGGCTTTCTGCTCCCACCTGCTGGCCACGCGCAGCCGGCTGGATTTCATCATCAACAACGCCTGCCAGACCGTGCGGCGGCCGCCCGAGTTCTACCGCCATATGATGGACCGCGAGCAGGGCCCGCTGCGCGACCTGCCCGAGGCCGCCCGCAGGTTGCTGGGCGCCTACGAAGGCCTGCGCGGCTACAGCCTGCTGCCCGAAGGCCCGGCCGCCGGCGGGAAAGAGCTGGCTGCGGCGTTAACGCCCGTGGCCGCCCAGACCGCGGGGCTTACTCACGCGGCGTCGCTGTCGCAGGTTCCCCTGTTGCCCGACGAGCTGACGGCGCAGGGCGCCTTGTTCCCGCAGGGCCGGCTGGACCAGGACCTGCAGCAGGTGGACCTGCGCGAACGCAATTCCTGGCGCATGCTGATGGCCGAAGTGCCGGCGGTAGAGCTGCTGGAAGTGCAGCTGGTCAACGCCGTGGCGCCGTTCATACTGAACGCGCGGCTGAAGCCGCTCATGCTGCGCACCCCGGAGCGCGACAAGCATATCGTAAACGTATCGGCCGTGGAAGGGCAGTTCTACCGCAAGTTCAAGACCACGCGCCACCCGCATACCAACATGGCCAAGGCCGCGCTCAACATGATGACGCGCACCGCGGCGACCGACTATTACGCCGACGGCATACATATGAACGCGGTGGACACCGGCTGGGTGACCGACGAGGACCCGGCCCACATAGCCGCGCGCAAGACGGCTGAGCACCGCTTTCACCCGCCGCTCGACATCGTGGACGGCGCGGCGCGCATAGTGGACCCCATCATCGACGGCATCAATACCGGCGAGCATGTGTGGGGCAAGTTCCTGAAAGATTACAAACCTACGGACTGGTAGCCGCGGCGGCGGGGCCCGGACGGATCCGCGTTACCACAAAATAGTCTCATAGTCATCAGCGTCCCCTCCCCCGGGGCGGGCCTCTTCGCGGGCCGGCAGGCCGGCGGCGGGGAATATCCCGGCCAGGACGGCTTCGGCTGGACGAACGGCGTCTACCTGGAGCTGAAATCTTTCCTTGAGGAATAGCGCCGGCTAAACCGCGGCCTGCCGCGCCGCCTCCACGGCCCGGATAGCGTCGGAGGCCGCGCTGGTTATGCCGCCGGTATACCCGGACCCTTCTCCTATCGGATAGAGCCCGGGCAGAGTTACCGATTCAAAGTTTTCGCCGCGCATTATCTTTACGGGTGAGGAAGTCCTCGTTTCCGGCCCCATCAGCAGGGCGTCGGCCGCCACGAACAGGGGGCAGTCTACGGCCCACTTTTTAAAAGCGGCGCGCAGCGTTTCATTCACAAAGGCCGGGAAGACGGCGGCCAGGTCCGCGCTTCGCAATCCCATTTTATAAGAGCTGTTATTTAAAACCGCCGAAGGCTTTCCCTCCAGGAAGTCGGGGAGATTTTGCGCCGGCGCCCGCCAGTCGCCGCCGCCGGCCAGAAAAGCCCGGCGTTCTATCGCCCGCTGGAATTCAGCTCCGGCCAGCGGATGGGCCGGGCCGTAATCCGCGGGGCCGCAGGTTACTACGATGGCGGCGTTCGAGAACGCCGACGCCCTGGCCGCATAGCTCATCCCGTTAAGCGCCAGGCCGCCCTCTTCGGAGGAGGCGTTGACCACCTCGCCGCCCGGACACATACAGAAAGTGTACGCGCCGCGGCCAGCTTTGCGGTCGGTATAGTTGAACGAATAGGTGGCCGCCCCGATACCGGCAAAACCGCGGTACTTTTCTCCGTACCTGATAAGGTTGATCCTGTCGGCCGGATGCTCCAGCCGAACCCCCACCGAAACCGGCTTGGCCTCCAGGCTGACGCCCCTTTCATGCAGCATGACGAAGGTGTCCCGCGCCGAATTGCCGGGCGCGAGGAAAACGCCGGCGGCCGCGTATTCCTCCGCACCGTTTACTACCACCCCCGCGGCGCGGCCGCCGGAAACCAAGATATCCGTCACCTTGGCGCCGTAATGTATTTCCCCGCCGCCAGCGAGAATATAGTTGCGCACATTGAACACTATACGGCGCAGTACGTCGGTGCCCAGGTGCGGCTTGCTCGCATAGCCGATCTCCGCCGGCGCGCCGAACTTGATAAAGGTTTCCAGCACGCGGCTGGCGTAGGGAGAATTGTTGATCCGGGAGAAAAGTTTCCCGTCGGAATAGGAGCCGGCGCCGCCCTCTCCGAACTGAATGTTGGACTCGGGGTCCAGTACGCGGGCGCCGATGAACCGCTGCACGTCCAGGTGGCGCTCTTCCAGACTTTTGCCCCTTTCGAAGACCAGGGGCTTCAGCCCGTACGCCAGCAGCTCCAGCGCCGCGAACATGCCTGCCGGGCCGAAGCCGACCACCACCGGCCGGGGGCCTCCCGGAGCGGGCGGATAGGCCCGGGCCGGCCTGGGAGCGTAAGCGGGCAGCCCCTCCGTGTTCTGGAAACCGGCCGGGACGCGCACAGCCAGGGAAAGCTCATAGTAGAACTGCCGCTGGTCTCCGAAGATCGGGACCTTGGATAAGATCCGGACGAGCTCCAGTTCCCCGCGGGGGACCTTGAGCCTCAGCGCGGCGGCCTTTAAATACTCGTCGTGCCCGTCGTTCTCAACAGGCACGCGCAGGCCGCTTATGATCAGTTCCATGTTAACCTAAAGGCTCCGTCCGTTATAGTTCAACGATACAAAATATGCCGCCCCGGTAAAACAATCGAGGGGGAGCAAGGGCGACCAGTATCGCCCCGCTTTTAGTATTATAGCGGGATGAACACGCCGATCAAGTTCATATTATTGAAGCCGCGCAACCCCGACAATATCGGGGCCTGCGCCAGGGCCATGGCCAATTTCGGGCTGGGCGAACTGGCCCTCGTCAGCCCTTTCGAATCCGACTGGGCCGAGGTCATGCTCCGTTGGAAAGAGGAAGCCTCCGTCTCGGCCATAAATTCGATGGACGTGATAAACTCAGCGCGCATCTACGGCAGCGTCCCCGAAGCCGCCGCGGACTGCGACCTGCTGCTGGGCACCTCCTCGCTGCACCAGATTAAACCCGAGCGGGACGTGCTCCTGCTTAAAGACGCCGCCGGCTATATCGCCGAGCGCGGCGTCAAAAAGGCCGGCATCCTGTTCGGCCCCGAAAAGACCGGCCTCACCAAGGAAGACCTGTCGCTGTGCAACGCCGTCATCAATATCCCCACCCTGCCCAAACAGCCGTCCATGAACCTGGGCCAATCCGCGGCGTTAGCCGCTTACGAACTGACCGCGCGCCGCACGGCCGCCACGGCTTTCCCCCGCGCCCGGGCCCCCCAGGCCTCGCCCTACGAGATAAACCGCCTCACCGCCGAGATCTGCGGAAAACTGGAAAAGCTCGGCTGCAAGACCGGCTCCTACCAGGCCATGGCCATCAGCCGCGGCCTGCTGGACGCCCGCCTGACGAAACCCGCCATGAACATGCTTAAACTGCTGCTCAAGAATTGAGCGGGCAGAATCCCGGCGCACAAAAGTCAGGCCCCGCAAAGGGGCCAGACTTGCGGAAAATTGGCCAGGGGATGAGTCCGGCCCGGCGCTGCAATTCGCCCGCCCCCTCTTGAACGCGCCGCGCTCCCTGAGTATAATACCAGTGCCGCCCCCGCGGGGCCGGCAACGGGGATGCGGCTTAAGCCGCGCTCGGTACCGGACCCCGGAAAATCCAAAAAAGACAGGAACTACATGCACCTGATCGACTATTCCATTTTCGCTTTTTACATGCTGGCCGTACTGGGGATCGGCATCTATCATTTCCGGAGGAATAATGACGTCCACGACTACTACGTGGCCGGCCGGGACATGGGGGCCTGGCATATAGGCCTTTCTATAGTGGCGACGGACGTTGGAGGCGGGTTCTCCATCGGCCTGGGCGGCGTCGGCTTCATGATGGGTTTCGCAGGCACCTGGCTGCTGTTCACCGGGCTTATCGGGGCCTGGCTCAGCGCCGTTTTCATCATACCGCGCCTTAAAGCCCTGGACATGAAACACAAGATGTTCACCTATTCCGATTTCCTCGGCTGGCGCTACGGCCCGCGTACCGCCGCGGCCGCCGCCGTGATAACCACGCTGGGCTACCTCGGCTTCACCGGCGCCCAGATACTGGCCGGTGCCAAACTGGCCTCCGGCACCATGTTCACCCAGCCGGTCTGGGGGCTCTCGCCGCTCGTCTTCTCCCTGCTGGTCATAGCCGTGGTCACTATCGCCTACACCTGCATAGGGGGAATGAAGGCCGTTATCTATACCGACACCGCCCAGTGGATCATACTGCTGACCGGGCTGACCTTCATAACCGTACCGGTCACGCTCCATGAGATAGGCGGTTTCGCCGCGCTCAGGGCGGGTCTGCCGCCGGAGTTCTTCTCCTTCGGCAATATCGGCTGGAAAACGCTGTTCAACTGGATGGTGACCATAGTCCCCATCTGGCTGGTGGGCATGACGCTCTACCAGCGCGTCTTCTCCTGCCGCGACGAGAAGGAGGCCCGCAAGGCCTGGTACATAGCCGGTATCTTTGAATACCCCGTCATGGCTTTCACCGGGGTCTTCCTCGGCATGTGCAGCCGCGTACTTTTCCCCGGGGCCGAGGCTGAGATGGGCGTGCCGATGCTGATACGCGACGTCCTGCCGATAGGCGTGACCGGCATCGTTATCGCCTCTTATTTCTCCGCCATCATGTCCACGGCCGACAGCTGCATGATGGCCTCCTCTGGCAGCCTGGTCAAGGACCTCCTCGAGAAATATTTCATCAAAGGGCTGGACGACCGGGCCAGCATGCGCCTGTCGCAGTGGGCCACGCTGGCCGTCGGCCTGCTGGCGCTGGTGCTGGCGGGCAAGTTCACCACCGTCCTCGACGCCATACTCTACGCCTACTCCTTCATGGTCTCGGGCCTCTTCGTGCCGACGCTCGGCGCCTACTTCTGGCGGCGCTCCAGCTCGGCCGGCGCCTTCTGGGGAATGCTGGCCGGCGGCGGCTCCTGCATAGCGCTTATGCTCACGGGGCACAAGGAACTGTCCGGCATAGACGCCAGTTTCTACGGCATCCTGGCGTCCCTGCTGGTCTTCACGGCGGCTTCCGTCCTCGTTCCCGACAAAGAAGGACAGCAATTCTTTTAACCGCGATGTCTGGCGGAAGTGCGGGATAAACAGGCGCCGTTATCATCACCCCCCCCCGCCTTTTCCTTCTTTCGATGGCGCGTCTTTTAAAATTTGCGTGAGTGCCGCTTGTTTTGTTTACTATATTACATACTAATTTATTTCGCGAATTCAGGCAGGTATTTCCTCCCGGCTTATGCGTGCCGGGGTCAGTCTTCAGGCAAGGGCGGCGCTATCAACGCGAAAAAAGCGGGGACGCAGATTCCGCGGACGGGCAGGTGTCCCGCATGCGGAAGTTAAAAGCCCGTACCGCTGCGGGGGTAGATAGAATCTGAATTACCGGAGGCTGATCATGAAAACGAACAGTTCCATCCTGATTGCTGCCGCCTGCTTACTGGCGGCGCCTTTTTCTTTGCCGCCCGGCGCGTCCGCGCAGCGCCTCGGCGAGCAAGAGTACAAGGCCCATGCCGCGGAGATAGAGAAGAAGAACCATTACGAGGTCAAGATCGCCGAGTATGAGAAAGGAGACCATACTCAGGCTTATTCTGTAGGTATCGCTTATTTTCACGGTTTTTCCGGCGCCCCTCAGGACTACAAAAAAGCCGGGGAGTGGTTTCTGAAATCCGCCGAAAAAGGCAATCCGTTGGCCTATATTCAATTGGGGGATATGCTCAACTACGGCAAGGGGATGACTGTTAATGAGGCCGCCGCGTACAAATGGTACAGGAAAGCCGCCGAAAAAGGGAACGCCGAAGGGCAGGAGAAGCTCGGAGACATGTATTATTACGGCAAAACTGTTAAAAAGGATTATGCCGCCGCGGCGAAATGGTACGGTTTGGCAGCGGCACAACCGGGGAGCTCCGATGCCAATTACAAACTGGGGCTGATGTACATGTCGGGAGAGGGGGTCAAGCAAGATTATCCCACCGCCCTTAAACACCTGTTAAAAGCCGATGAGTCTGGGAACGACTCCGCTTGCGTATTTATAGCCAGCATCTTCAGTTCGGGCAAAGAGGGCGTCACGCGCGACCCCGCAAAAGCGGTGGAATGGCTGAGTAAGGGCGCCACCGCCGGGAATACCCTCGCCATGAACAACCTGGCCGAAGCTTACGCCGCCGGCGACCTGGTAGAGCGCGACTATACGGAGGCCTACAGATGGCTGGCGGTGCTGACCGCCAAGAGCAACGAGGTCACGACCGAGAACCTGATGGCCTCCATCTCGAAGAAGATGAGCCAGTCCGAAATGGCTTCAGCCAGGGCCAAGGCCGCCGAGTCCGTGAAAAAATACGTCACCGAAGAGGACAGGGAGAACAAGGAATACATGAAGACGCTCAAGGGCCGCTAATCCCCGGCGTTCCCTACGCGCCGCGTTTTCTTGTTTTTGTGACCCGGCCCCGCAAATTAATATAGTATACCTCCGGGCAGCGAAAGCCCTGGCCATAGGCGGGGATCAGTATCAGGGGGGTGCTTTGAAAAACAATACATTAGGTTCTTTTCTTCTGGTTTCGTCATTTCTTTTTGTGCCCACCGTGGTTCCGGACCTTATTGAAGCGCGGGACGCCGCTGTTGCGGAACTTTCATATACCGACTGGCTGGACGCCGCTTCCCAGGGCGATTCTGAAAAGGCTTTCATGATCGGTATCGGCTATTATTACGCCATGTACGGCGCCCCTAAAGATAATAACAAAGCGGGGCAATGGTTCTTGAAGGCGGCTGAAGGCGGCCATGCCCGGGCATGCCTTGTTCTCGGGGACATGTTTTTTTTCGGCCGCGGAGTCCGGCAGAGCGGGCTAGCGGCCATGAAGTGGTACCGCAATGGCGCCGACAGGGGGGACCCGGAGGCTGCCGAGAAGTTGGGCGATATGTACTATTACGGCACTGATATCAAGCGCGACTATGCCTCCGCCGTGGCTTGGTATCGGAAGGCCGCTGATATCGGGGCCGCTACCAGTCCCGCTTCCAAGCTTGGACGCATGTATATGCTGGGAGAAGGGGTTAAGACGGACAATGCCGAGGCCCTCAAGCTCCTGTCATCCACCGGAGATCCCAAAGACTGCGTTTTCATCGCCCAGATATACCGCGCCGGACTGCACGGGGTAAAGAAAGACCTGACTAAGGCCGCCGAGTGGCTGACTAAGGGCGCCGCGGCAGGAGATATCGCTTCGATGCAGAGGCTGGCCGAGGCCTATTACGCCGGCGACGGCGTGCCTCGCAACTACGGGGAGGCCTATAAGTGGATGGCGGTAGTGACTTCCAAAGAGGATAACCCGGACGGGGTCGCGCTGATGAAAAAGGCCGCCTCGCGCATGACTTCGGCCGAGCTGTCGGCCGCTAAGAAGCAGGCCGCGGAGACCATTGAGAGGGGGCGCTGACGATAGCGCGCTATGCCCCGCACCATTATCAAACAAAGGATAACAATGAAAATCTCGTATAGGTCCGCCTTGTCGGTCATATTCCTGTTGCAGGCGCTTTTACTTCCGGCCCTCGCGGGCTCCGGCGTGTTGACCCCGCGCGAGCTGGCCGGCCAGCTGGCGGCCGCACTGCGCGGCGCGGCCGGCGGCGGCGCGCAGGGGGCCGTGGCCGTTTTCGATTTCCCGTATTACGACGGCAAGCTGGGCCTGGGGTCGGCGAAGGCGGCCGACGCGCTTGCGGTCAACCTGGCCGGCGCGGGCGTAAAGGTGGCGGAGCGCAGGCTGCTGGAACAGCTGCTGCGCGAAAAGAAGCTGGAGCGCAGCGGCCTGTTCGACGAGAACACCGTGGCGGAGCTGGGGCGGCTCAGCGGCGCGGCCTTCTTTGTGACCGGCACGCTGGAGGACCTCGAAGACGGGGTCTCCAGGCTTAACCTGCGGATAGTGGACGCCGGAACTGGGCTGATGGTCCACGGCGGGGAATACCTGCTGGTCAGGGACTGGGAGCGGCGCGAAGTGCCGCGCGATTTCGACGGAAAACTGGAGATGAGCGTTTCTTTCGAGCCCGAGCAGAAAGGCATGCCCGCGCTGTCTCCCGCAAGGCCGGCGTCGGGTTTGCTGGACCTGAGCGGTGTGGACATAGCCGCGCTGGAGAAATACGACGTCCTGCTGCGCCTGGAGAAATACTCCCCAGATTATGCCAGGATAGCTTCGGGCTGGGCGGAGTTCGCCTCGGTAGCGCCGAAACACAAGGAGATATCGCTGGCCAGGGCCGAAAGCTGGCGCCGTTATGCCGATGAACTGCTCCGGCGCGAAACGAACGCGGCTCTGAGAGAGGGTGAGATGGAAGCGGCCTTCGCCAAACTGTCCCGCCTGTTCGCGCTGGAGACCGTCGCCCACGCGCAAAAAGCCGCCTTCGCCGAGAAGTTCCTGGACGCTTACGGCTGGGACAGCCCTCGCGCCGCGGCCGTAAGGGTGTACCTGCCCGCTCCCTGCGTGCAGGGTAAGAAAGCCGGGTTCTGCTACCCGGACGGTTCCGTCGCCATCGCCGGCATTTATGATATGGTAATGCCTTTCCGGGAAGGGCTCGCCCTGGTGCGTACCGGCGGGAAACGCGGCTACGTGGACTTTGCCGGGGCCCAGGTCATCAAGCCGGCTTCTTTCGACAGGGCCGGCGATTTTTCGGAAGGGCGCGCCCCGGTAAAAAAAGGCAAGAAATGGGGCTTTATCGACAGGCGGGGAAAGGTGGTCATAAAACCAACCTATACCGCTTTCGACCCTTTCTCGGAAGGACGCGCCGCGGTGGTGCTCGGTGGAAAATGCGGGTACATCGATGCCGGCGGAAAAATGGTTATACCGGCGAAATATGATATGGCAGATTCCTTCGAGGAAGGGTCCGCTATCGTGAAGGCCGGCGGCAAATACGGCCTGATAGACCCGGAAGGGAATTACCTGGCGGAACCGGAATACGGCGTCATTCACGCTTTTTCCGGCGGGCTGGCGCGGTTCTCCGCCGAGGGCAAGTTCGGGTACCTCGACCGCCGGGGGCGCATCGTGCTGGAGCCCGTTTACGACCATGCCGGCGATTTTTCAGAGGAACTGGCTTCTTTCTGCAAGGACCAGAAATGCGGCTTTATAGATAAGAGCGGCAACCCTGCGCCCGGCCTGGAATTTCCTGCGGTAAAAAAAAGAGGTTATGAGTATTATATTTTTTCCGGAAGACTCTTCGATGGCGATGAGCATCCCCTCAACCGGATACGGTTCTCCGAAGGTCTGGCCGCTGTGCCAGGACTCCCCCCCGGTTCAAACCCCGACAGTTCATACTACAAGTACACGTACGTAGACCACAGCGGGGCAGTTGCGTTTCCGGGAGAGTATGGAGACGCGATGCCTTTTGAGGATGGGGTCGCTATTGTCCAATTCGGTAAGGGCCCTTGTGGTTTTATCGACAGGAATGGCAAGGGTACGCCAATAAAAGAGTGTCGTTCCATTAAGCGCCTCGGGGCGGAGATGTTTGATGTGACGGGCCCAGGTTGGCACTACATCCTGAACGCCCGCGGCCGGCGCCTGGGAACCGGTTTCAACGGGATGATGGGGGAATTTGTGCGACTATGGCACGATGGCAGAAATTATTTAGTCGATAAGTGGGGCCAGAAAATGACGGCTCCGAAATAACTGCCGCGTCGACAGTACTCGTCGTTTCGGCCCGACTTAAAATCGCGCCGGCCGCTTCACGGTGACGGTATAAAGTGCGCGCAGGTTGGCTTAGCCGCGGCCGAGCGTATACTGCCGGGATCAGCTTCAAATGTAGAGAATATAAACGCCGTTATCGTCAGCCCCCCCCCCGAGTGGACAAAAAACTCCCCGGTTTTTGGCCGGGGAGTTTTTTATCTTTCAGACAGGCTCGCTCAGTACTTGAACTGGCCACCCTCGTAGAGCGTCACTTTTTTACCGCTCTTGAGGGTGGCGGTCACCTTTTTGTCCTCGGTGTTGATCAGGTCCCAGTGCACGGCGGAGTCGTTGTAGCCCAGCTTGGCCTTGATCTCCTTGGTCAGCCTGGCCGGGTTGCCGGTGAAGGTGTCCGTGTAGGAGTTGCCGATGGCCACGTGGCAGTTGCCGTGCTTGCCGCCGTGGTTCTCGTCGAACAGCGTGTCCGCCATGAAGCGGTCGATCTTGGAGAAGCGCTTGTCGGTCAGCGAGTACTCGCCCAGCTGGCTGGCGCCCGGGTCGGTGGCCATGATCTTCTTCACGTAGTCCTCGCCGGCGGAGGCGGAGACCTTTACAGCGCGGCCGTCCTTGAACTCCAGCTTTATCTTCTCCACGTAGTTGCCGCCGCGGAAAGCCGGCAGGTTGGCGTAGTAGGTGCCGCGCGTGCCGCGCCAGTCGGGGGAGGTGAAGATCTCGAAGCTGGGGATATTGTGGCCGCTGACGCCGAGGAACTTGCGCCGCTCGCCCAGCGTTACCTCGAAGTCCATGGAGGCGGACTCGGTGCGTATGGACGCTATGCCCAGGCCGTTGATCCATTTCTTTATGGCCACGGTGTCCTTGTAGATCTGGCCCCATTTTTTGGCCGGGTCGGGCTCGTTGAGGTAGCAGGCCTTGGCGATCTGGGCGGCGTACTCCTTGATGGAGAGCTTGGCCTGTTTGGCCAGCTCGGTCGTGGGGTAGGTGCACAGGGTCCAGGAGAACTTGCCCTTCTCCTCGCGCTCGTCGCGGATGCGGAACAGCGGCTTGCGGGCTATGGCCACCTGGCTCTGCCGCTTGGTGTCTATGCCCTTGAGGTGGGTCAGCGAGGCCGGGGCGTGGATGAACACGTAGCCGTTGAGGTTATTGTAGAGCTCCTTGTCCCAGGCGCCCAGCAGGCCGCGCTGTTTATCGTCGGAATACTGGTAGAAGTCGCGCTCCAGCGTGGGCGTGGGCAGGAAGTTGAAGATCACGTTGTACTTGCGCTGCACCAGCTTGCGGTAGACGATCTCGCCCAGCTCGCGGGCCTCGAGGTCGCAGCGCAGCAGCACATTGTCGTACTTCTTGAAACCGGTGCTGCGGGCGGTGGTCAGGCCCCAGATCAGGGCGTCCGCGTATTTTTCTAGCTGAATCTTGGAAAGCACGCTCATTGGTCCTCCAGCTGCGGGATTAACTGCTTTTTATTATATGTAATTGGCGCTCCAACTAAAAAGCCGTTTTTGGTATCATGGGTTAGCGGAGCCAGGGAGGGCAATATGGGCGGATACGAGGACAGGAAAATAATTTTAAAGGGCATACTGGGCGAACTGCACGCCGGCCTGCCGCTTGAGGACGCGAAGAAGAAATTCCTCGCCGAGATCGGCACGGTCACCTCGAAGGAGATCTTCGAGCTGGAGCAGTCGCTGCTCGAGGACGGCGTGCCCGCCGAGGAGATCAAGAAGTTCTGCAACGTGCACGCGCTGCTGTTCGATTCTTCGCTTGAGAAGAGCATGGCCGACCCGGCCGACCCGCGCCACCCCGTAGCCCTGTTCAAGGCCGAGAACGCCGAGATCAAGCGCCGCGTGGAGTCCGCGCGGGCGCTGCTGCCCGCACTGAAGGACGGCAAAGGCGGCGACTGGGTGCGCAATATCATAGGGGAGCTGCGCGCCGTGATAAAGCATTACGAGCGCAAGGAGCAGCTGCTGTTCCCGTACCTGGAGAAGGCCGGTTTCTACGGCCCGTCCAAGGTGATGTGGGGCAAGCACGACGAGGTGCGAGGCCTGTTCAAGACGGCGCTGGCCGCCTCCCCCGCCGATTTCCCGGCCGCGGCCGCCGCGCTGCTGGAAGAAGTGGACGGCATGATCTTCAAAGAGGAGAGCATCCTCTTCCCCGCCTCGCTCGAGAAACTCAAGCCCGCCGACTGGGCCGAGATCTTTCGCGAGAGCGCGCAGGCCGGCTATATCTTCATCGACCCGCCCGAGGGCGTGGACGAGGCGCTCGATATCGCCCAGAACACCGGCTCCCTCTCCGGCGCCGTGGTGAACCTGCCCAGCGGCAATCTCTCGGTCACGGACCTCACCGCCCTGCTCAACGCCCTGCCGGTGGACCTGACCTTCGTGGACGCCGACGACACGGTGAAATACTTCTCCGAGGGCAAGGAGCGCGTCTTCCTGCGCGCCCGCTCCATCATCGGCCGCAAGGTGCAGAACTGCCACCCGCCGGCCAGCCTAGGCGCCGTACAGAAGATACTCGACGGCTTCAGGGCCGGCACCAAAAACTCCGAGGAATTCTGGATAAACATGAAGGGCCGCGCGGTACACATACGCTACTTCGCCCTGCGCGACCCCGGGGGTAAATACCTGGGCTCGCTGGAAGTTACGCAGGACATTACCGACATTAAGAAGATCGAAGGCGAGAAGAGGCTGGCTTAATATGGCTGAAAAGACCGCTGACCTGAACAAGACCCTGTACGACCTCACCACCGAGCACCCTGAAATCATAGAAGTGCTGTTCGAGCTCGGCTTCATGGGCGTGAAGAACCCCGTGATGCGCGAGACCCACGGGAAACAGATGACGGTAAAGACCGGCTGCGGCCACCTGGGGCTGGACCTGGGCCAGGTAGCCGCCACCCTGCGGGCCAAAGGCTATACCGTAAAGCAGTGAAGGGGGCGGCCAAAGGGCCCAGGGCCCTTTGGGAACTTTGCCCGCAAATAGGGGGTCCTTGGCACCTGATATGACGGCGTTGCAACCGCTATCATATATACATGCTAAAGAACCTCTCTTTCCTCTTGGTCATAGCCTTAGCCGTACCCGCCGCCGCGCAGAACCTGGATTTTTCAGCCCTCGAAGGCTTCGACGCTACCCAGATCAGGGAGCAGCAGCTGCCCGACCTGCAGCTGCCCTCCGATAAGAGCTGGGGCGTGAACTATATTCTTAAAGGCGTGGTTTCGCTGACCGAGGCCGGCCCCTTCCTCAACACGGTGGACGGCCGCCTCTTCAAGCTGGACCTCAGCGACCGCAAGGCCCGCCGCTTCGACGGCAAGGCCGTCATAGTGGAAGCGCAGGCCAGGCAGGCCGACGACCTCTCGCTGCTCAAGGTCAAAGAAATTTCAGAGTACGAGCCCTCGGCCGGCGAAATAGTGCCCGCCCCCTACCAGCCCCGCCGCCGCACCGCCACCCTGATCGAGGCCAAGGACGGCCGCCTGGTAATGGGCAATGTGCGCATGTCCTCCTCCGAGGTGCCCGCTCCCGACTCCTACGAGTGGACCACGATGACGGTCAGGCCCGAGCTCATCAAGAACGTCTATTTGATCAAGAAGCCCTTCAAGCCCGAGATCGTGGCGGCCCACTCCTTCCTGGTCTTCACCTTCGAGCGCGGCGGCCTGAAGGACGCCAACGGCCATGAGCCCATGGCCCTGGCCCTGAGCATAGAGGGCAAGACCCGCGTGGACCAGAGCTTCTCCCCGCTGACCGGCCTGAAGAGGTCCTTCGGCATCAACTGGAGCCTTTCCACCTGGGAAGAATACGCCGCCCGCACCATACACGAGGAGAAGGGCCACCTGGTGCCCTACCCGGTGCTGCTCGACCACGCGCAGAAGGCCGCCCTGCTGCGCGAGTCCATGACGCAGGCCGCCGTGGACCGCGAGGGCGAGTTCTACCACACCATCAAGAACAACTGCACCAACAATCTGCTCATCCTGATCAACCGCGTGCTGCCCAAGGAGCGCCAGATAAAGCTGTGGACCATCCCCTACATGGTCTACAATGTTAAGGCCACCATGCCGCTGATGGTCATCAAGAACCTCCAGAAGAAGGGCCTGCTCGGCGGCGAATTCACGGACATCAACGCCAGCACGCTGCACACCGTTCTCCCTTAAGCGCCGCGGCGCTTGTAAGAAAGCCGGGGCGACCCGGCTTTTTTATTCACAGGGCCCCATAATTGCTATATTTTCACAGATGAAGAAAGACAATAAAGACCGGCCCGCCGCCCCCATCATAGTGGTGGGCGCCGGCCCCTCCGGGCTGATGGCCGCCGGCCGCGCGGCCGAACTGGGCGCCGCCGTCACGCTGGTAGAGCGCAACGCCAGGCCCGGCGTCAAACTGCTGGTCACCGGCGGCGGCAGGTGCAATGTCACCAACACCGCCGACCTGAAAGGCTTCATAGCGGCCTTCGGCCCCAAGGGCAAGTTCCTGTACCGCGCTTTCACCGTCTTCCCTTCGGCCGCCCTGACCGGCTTCCTGAAATCCTTCGGCGTGCCCACGCGCGCCGACCCCGACGGCAAGGTTTTCCCCGCCGACGACAGGGCGGAGAGCGTGCTCGAAGCCCTGAATTGCTACACCAACCGCGGCGGCGTAAATTCCATGGCCGGGCGGGTCTCGGCCCTGCTGCTGCGGGGCGGGGTCATCGAGGGCGTGGAATTCTCCGACGGGCGCCGGGCGCTCTACTCCAAAGTGATCATCGCCACCGGCGGCATGTCATATCCCGGCACCGGCTCCACCGGCGACGGCTACGCCCTGGCCGTCAAATGCGGCCATACCATAGTCACCCCGCGCCCCGGCCTCACCGCGCTGGAGTCCGACGAGCCTTTCATCAGGGACCTGCAGGGCCTGGTGCTGCAGGACATCCGGCTGACCATTTTCGCCGACGGCAAGGCCGAGGCGGAGGGCAGGGGCGAGCTGCTGTTCACCCATTTCGGCGTCTCGGGCCCGCGCCTGCTGATCATGAGCGGCGCGGCGGTGGACGCCCTGGCCGAAGGCAAAAAGACCGAGCTTTCGCTGAACCTCAGGCCGGACCTGAAGCCCGAGGCCGTGACGGCCGAGGTGCAGGCCTATTTCGCGGCCAACGGCGCCAAGATGTTCGCCAGCTACGCCAAGGCGGCCCTGCCCGCCTCGCTAGCCCCCGTCTTCGAGCGGCGTTGCGGCATAGAGCGGGAGCGCAAATGCGCCTCCATAACCGGCGCCGAGCGCGCCCGCGTGGCCCTGCTGCTGCGCGATTTCAGGCTGCGCCTGACCAAGCCGCGGCCGCTGGCCGAAGCCACCGTCACCCGCGGCGGCGTGAATCTGAAGGAAGTAGACCCGCAGACCATGGAGTCCCGTTTGCAGCCGGGCCTGTATTTCTGCGGCGAGGTGCTGGACCTGGACGGCGCCACCGGCGGCTACAACCTGCAGGAGGCTTTCTCCACCGGCTACCTGGCCGGCCAGTCCGCGGCCGGGGCATAGCCGCCGGCTTTCTTTTTATCCTGCCCGCCCCGCAAAAAAGAAAGGCCCGGTTTCCCGGGCCTTTCTTTTTGCGTTCGGCGGCTCAGGCCTGCACGCGCTTGTCCACTACCTTGCGTATCTTGCCGGTGCGCTGTATGCGCTCGATGGAACCCGGCTTGAGCACCTCTATGACCGGCTTGTCCAGCCACTTCATGCGCACGCTCTCCTGCAAATCCTCGCAATGCTTGGAGATCTCGCGCCACAGCAGGTCGGCTAGTTCGCCGGCGCGGGCCGTGGCGGCCGGGTCTTTCAGCTCCACGCGTATGGCCAGCGTGTCCTTGTGGCCCTTCTTGGCTATCAGCACCTGGAAGTTGAAGGTCAGGTCCGGCACCTTGCCCAGCGCCTCCTGTATGTCGTTGACGAACAGGTGCGCCCCGCCGACGTGGATGCGGTCGTCGCAGCGGCCGAGTATCTCGAACATCGGTTCCTTGCGGCCGCAGGGGCAGGGCTTCTGTATCCAGCGGCCCAGGTCGCCCACGCGGTAGCGGATGATGGGCATATGCTTCTTGGTGAGGCCGGTCACCACCAGCTCGCCGATAGCGCCGGGCGCTACGGGCTCGAGCGTATCCTGGTCCACGAACTCTATGAACTGGCTGTAGGCGAAGAGGTGATGCTGGCCCTTTACGCAATGCGGGCATTGGAAGCCCACCACGCCGGCGTCGGCGGTGGCGTAGCCGGCCGAGCGCACGGCCACGCCGGGAAAAGCGCTATTGAAGAACTTCACCATCTCCAGGCCGACATATTCACCGCCGTAGAAAATGGTCTTCAGCGGCACCTTGTATTTGGGGTTGGCCTTGATGAACTCGGCCAGTTTCACCAGGAAGGAGGGCAGGCCCACCACGGCGGTTACCCGGAAATCGTGCAGGTAGCCGGCTATGTTCTCCAGCGGCAGGCCGCTGCCCACCGGCACCGAGATGGCCTTGGTATAGGCGATGGCCTTCTCCACCGACAGCCAGCTCGACCACAGATTGCCGGCCACGAACAAATTGGCGATGGTGTCCTTGTCGCCCAGGCCGGCGGCCTCCATCGAGAAGGCCAGCATACGGCAGGTATGGTCGTACTCATGCTGGTCGTAGAAGACGTACTTGGGCTGGCCGGTGGAGCCGCCGCTGGCGAAATAGATGCCGCGCTGCACCTTCGAGGTCAGCAGGTCGGCGCTGTCGGGCGGAGTATTCTCCAGCACGTGGTGCTTCTCCAGGAACGGCGCCTTCTGGAAATCCTCCAGGGACACTATGCGCGGCACGTCCTTGAAGTGCCGCTTGTAGAACGGGCTGCGATTGCGGGCGTGGTCCACCAGCTCGCTCAGGCGGTCGAGCTGCGAGGGCTTCTCCTCTATGGGCAGCCAGTTGACCAGCGACATCATCGGGAAGATGCCGTCGTGCGGCGAGCCGTTGGACTCCTCGAGCATCTTGCCCAGGCGCACCACGCGGGCTATGCCGGCGGGGCCCAGCACCTCCATCACGCGCTTGCGTTCTATGGAGCCGCCCACGCCGACGGTCTGTATGTAGCCGCGCAGCGGCAGAATGCGGTCGCGCACTTCCTCGAGGCTCTCCACGGTTTTAACGTAGAGCACGCGGTTGAGCGGCGACACGCGGTACACGGGATCCTTCTCGTAAATTACCGTCCAGTCGGTCTTGGGGGCGGAACTGATATAGGCGGCGTTGCCGAGGGCCTGGTCAACGCGGGCCAGCTGGCGGGCCTTGCTGATCTCCACCATCTCGTCGGGGGACAGCCGGCCGGGCGGCAGGTCGGCGGCCAGCGCCGAGAAATGTTTGCGGGCATGCTTGAGGAAGTCGGCGGCCAGCGCCTTATGGCGGGCGGCCGGGGCTATGAAATAAAGGGTATGCAGCGAGGAGCAGGCGGCCTGGTCCCACAGCGAGGCGTCCAGCGCGGCGCGGCGCGCCACATTGTCCATGCCCTCGTGGTCCACGCAGCTGGCGAAAACCACGCCCACGCTGGTCTTGGGGCCGAAACCCTCCACGCGCACGTCGATAGGCGCTATGCGGCGGTAGGCCTGCACGGCGTCGTAGCCGCCCCAGACGAAGACGGCGTTGACGTGCCGCAGCGCGGCCTCTTCCAGGCCCTGGCTGCCGCCCTTCCAGGAGAGCACGGCCGCGGAGGCGGCCAGCGCGCCGCGCTCGTCCACCTCTTTGAGCGCGTCCAGGAACAGGTTGATGAAGTTGGAGCCGGAGGAGGAGAGCTTGACGATATTAACGTTCTTGGTCAGGAAGCCTATTACCAGCGAATCCAGTATGCCGAGGAAAACGTTGCCGGCCCCGACATGCAGCACCACGCCCTTGGGCATGGCGCGGATAAGCCCCTCGTAGCCGCGGCGCTCCACCGAGGCTTCCAGCGCGTAAGGCAGGAACAGTTCCATGTTCAGGCGCTTGTTCAGGCCCTGCTTGTTGAGCAGTTCCGGTATCACGTCCAGGGTCTTGTCTATGACCGGCGCCGAGAAAGAGATCTGGCCTTTGAGGTGGGCGAGCGCCGCCTTGCGGTACTTGCCGCCCTTCTCGAAGAGTTTCCCCGCTTTCGCCAGCGTCTCGATAATGTACTCGCGCGGCAACCCGGCCAGCAGGCCGCGGGCGGCCTGCGCCCTGCGGCCCAGGTCCTCTATCTCGGCCGCCGTCCAGGACGACTTGTCCGAGACCTTGCCGAACAA
Source organism: Elusimicrobia bacterium HGW-Elusimicrobia-3 (assembly GCA_002840355.1). Lineage (GTDB taxonomy): Bacteria > Elusimicrobiota > Elusimicrobia > Elusimicrobiales > UBA9959 > UBA9959. The sequence goes on from PHAL01000015.1 coordinate 31,231, forward strand.
ATAGGTGTTGTGTATTTTCATAGCATCGTCGCGGCGCTGATGGCGCAGCCCTTAAGTTTGGTCACGCCGGCGCGCCCTTTTATTTCCAGCACCGGGCCGGGCAGGCCGCAGGAACATTTTTGCCTCACCAGGCCGAAATCGGAACTCAGCACAGACAGCGACGGGTAGCTGGCCAGGTAAGGCGTGATGAACTGCAGCAGGCCGATCTTATTGAAACCCAGCGGTTCCAGCGTGCCGGGGTGCCGGGCTATCACGCGGCCATAATTGGGGATATGGAAATTGCCCAGCCGGCAGTCCACGTAGGGCACGCCGTGCTCCACCATGCCGAACAGGTCGCGCACGCGGGCTACGGGCACGCCCAGGTTATCGGCGAGGATGCGGCGGTACACCTTCTTGTCCAGCGCCTCGTCGGCCAGCGTTTTCCAGCCGCCCCCGGTGACCACGGAGGAGTCCCGGTTCAGCCTCGGGTAGCGCCCGTAGCGCCGCTTGAACTCCTCGGTCAGCTTCAGCGCGAAGGCCGGGAAGCCCACCAGCCGCACCAGCGAGCCCGCGGCCTCGAAGCGCCGCAGCGCCTCCACGGCGCCGTCTATGTCGAAATAGAAGTCGTTCTTCTCCTTGCTCCAGCGGAAGGTGTAGAAGATCTCCCCCTTGGCCGTGAAGCCGGTCAGCAGCTTGTCGGTCCAGGCGGTGCCCAGGTCTTTGGCCACCTCCGGGTCGTAGGTAAAGCAGATATAGTCGTGCGCGCGCTCCAGGTCGGTCAGGCCCAGGCCTTCGAACACCCGCCAGGCCATGCGCCGCACCCGCATCAGCGAGCCGCGGTCGAGCTGCATGCGGCTGCGCTGGCCGCTGGTGCCGCTGCTCTTGAGCTCCAGCGCTATTTTCGAATAGGGCAGCGTGGTCAGGTCGCGCTCCTTGAGGGCCGCGACGAAAAGGTACGGGATCCCGGGGATGTCGGCTTCGGTACGGACGGAAGCCGGCGAGAAGCCCTCGGCCTTGTACAGCGCCTTGAGCACCGGCGCGCGGCGGCCCTGGAAGTCCAGAGCGGCGCGCATCGCGGCGAGGAAAGCCCGGGAAGTTTTGGGCGAATAAGCGAAAGCCGGCGTTTCGAACAGCGCGTCCATGGCGCTTCGGCTCCTCAGCGGCTTATGGAAAGGCGGCAGTTTGTCCTCGACTGAAAGATCGGCCACGGTTCCCCCTATTTCTGCTCGGAGTCGAAAACCAGCTCTATGTAGTTCTCGCGCCAGAGCTTCAGGTACTCGTTCAGGAAATTCTTGTAGAGCGAGATGATCCTGACGTTGCGGAAGTCCAGGATGTCGAACGTGCGCGAGAAGACCACGCAGTCGTAGCGCTTGTCTTCCATGCGCTTGGCGCTCGGGAAGTAGGCGCTCGGTATAAAGCGCGCGTCCAGCGCGTCGCGCTGCAGCTCCGGGGAGTAGGCGTCTATGATGACCTCCACGTAGCTCATGTCCATCCGGCTGACCTGCTGCGCCACGCTCTCGAGCACCACGGCGAAACTCTTCTCGTTGGTCACGCCGCCCACGATCACGCTGTACTTGTCCTTCTGGCTGTAGGTAATGTAAACCTCGGTACCCTGGTCCGGAGTGATCAGGATCAGATTGGGCTCGTGGAAAGGCATGAAGATGTTCTCGAAGAAGCTGTTGCTCTTCGTCTTCTTCCAGCGGTGCTTTATGAACTCCGTCGCGGTGATGGTCTCGAAGTTCAGCAGCGGGATCTTCTGCTTGTGGTCGCTGTAGTCGCGCCGGACTTCGCTTAGCTGCGCCGGCTCCAGGTTGATCTGGCGGCGGACGATCTCGTAGAACGGCGCTATCTCGGGGATGATGACAGGGGTGGTGCGGCGGCGCTGCAGGGCGCGATCGGTGAAATAGGCGGTCAGGCAGTGCGTTTCGTTGTCCTGCACCTTGTGCGTGTTGGGGAAGATGCCCAGCTTGATGAAGCCCAGGCTCTCGGTGAGCTTCTGCGGGGCGTGGTTGGCGGTGCGGGTGGTGGCGTAGACCAGGTCCACCAGGTCCTTGGTCTGGGTGATGTCGTCGAGCACCAGCTTCATCATGGTGAAAGCCAGGTCGTGCTTGCGGAACTCCTGGCTGACCACGGCGCCGAAGGCCTTGGAGTTGCGGTACAGCAGGTCCACAGAGTAGACCAGGCTGCCTATCACGCGGCCCTGGCATTCGGCCACCAGCCAGTAATATTCGTCGTTCTCGATGGCGCTGCGCATCTTGTCTTTGTCGGCGATGATCGGTATCGGGTAGGCGGCGCCGTAGACTTCCGCGTACAGCATCTGTATGCGGCGCATGTCGGCGACGCGGGCCAGCCGGATGATGATATCCTGCTTGCCCTCGGCTTTTATTATCTTCTCTATTTTTTTATGCGCCATAGCTCCCCGGTGGTTTCAGACCCAATGTATAATATAATATAGTAAAAATAAGCGTCTTTTGATAATGACCAATATCAGCAACGGGCCAAGCATGAAAAAGATCAAACTAATACTGCTGCTGGCGGCACTGCCGGCCTTCTGGGGCTGCGCCTCCTTCAATTCCGGCGACACGCGGGTGGACCGCTCCGTGGCGATGGCCATGCTCGAGGACAAGGCCGTGGTCCCCTTCGCCGAGCTCGAGGTGGGCTGGCGCAACTTCCCCTACCGCGCCCCTACGGATTCCATAGGCGAGGGCTCCGCCTCCCGCCCCGCCAAGAAGATCAAGCCGGTGCCGGTGGGCTACGGCGAAGAGGCCGCTTTTGTCGCCGAGGCGCGCGAGATCTTTGGCCGGGCCGGCCTCTACGACAAAACCCGCGGCCAGGGCACGCTCCGCGTGGAGTTGACCACTTTCGGCCGCTGGACCTACAGCGACCTGTTCCGCTCCTTCCTGGTGGACACCGGCTTCATCTTCATCATCCCCGCCTCGCTGCGGGTCAACTACTTCATGACGGCGGATTTCGCCGCCGGCGGCAAGGCGTTGCGCGTGGAGACCGAAGCGACCAATAAGACCACCTTCCACCTGCTGCTGGCCCCGCTGTACCCTTTCCTGTCGCCCGGCGCCAAGGAAAACTCGCTGCTGCGCCAGATGCTCTGGCGCTCGGCCACCGACACCTACTCCAGGCTGAAGGCGGCCGGCGTGCCGGCGGCCCCGCTGCCGCCCAAGACCAAGGAGCAGCGCGACGCCGAACTGCCCCTCTCCGGCCCGCCGGTACAGCCTGACCGCACCTGGCTGCCGGGCGAGACCGGCTCTTCCGAAGTCCCCGCGGCCCCGGAGGAACCGGCCAAGACCTGGAAGGTGAACCCGCCCCCCGCGGCTGAGCCCGCCCAGCCCGCTCCCGCCGCGGTCCCGGCGCCGGCCGACGAGCCAGCCCCGGACGAACCCACGGACGACTGACCGGGTCAAATAAAAAACCCCGCCTTCGAGCGGGGTTTTTTATTTGACGGTCGAGACTTACTTGCCTGCCTTTTCCTGCTTGGCCGGCTGTTCGGAGGGAGCCGCGGCCCCGGCAGCGGCGGGCTTTTCCTCTGAGGCCTTCTCTTCGGCCGGCTTCGCCTCGGGGGCGGGCAAATTGGCCAGCGCCTCTTTAGCGTCGGCCGCGAAGAAACTCTCGGGGTTGTCCTTCAGGAACTTGTTCAGCGCGGCGCGGCCGCCCTCCATGTCCCCGTTGACCACCAGTTCCACGGCCCCGGTGAGCTGCTTCTTCTCTTCTTCGAGCTTCTTGCGGGCCTTGTCGGAAATTCCGCCTTTCCAGTAGAGGGCATTGGCGTCCTCGCCCTGCCTGGCTCCGCGCACGGCCGCCACGGCGCTGACGCGGTGTTTGGATTCCAACTTGCGCTCCACCTTGGACTTCAGGCCGCGCAGCATGTTGTTGTACCAGGACTTCCAGTCCTTGGCCGGCTCGGCCCGCAGCGCGCTCACCGAGAACAGCAGCGCCATAACGATTATTAATTTTTTCATGATACCTCCGGTTCCTTACTTGGCCAGCTTGTCGCCCATGCTCTTGAGCGCGGGGTCTATCTTGGCCGCCCTGTCGGCGTAGGCCTTCACGTCGTCCTTGCGGCCCAGCTTCGCGGAGACCCTGGCCATGTTCAGCCAGATATTGCCGTCGAACGGGTCGGCCTTGGCGGCCTTGAAGTAGTACTCCTTGGCCTCGTCGTATTTGCCGTCGCTGTAGCGCAGGTTGCCCAGGTTGTTCAGCGCGCCGGCGTTGAAAGGCTCTTTCTCCAGCGCTTTTTCGAAGCTCCCGGCGGCCTCCGCGTAAGACTTATGCTCGGCGTGCAGGATGCCGAGGCTGATATGGGCCTCGACGTCCTCAGGGTTGTCCTGCAGGATGTTCCCGTAGAACTTCTTGAGGTGCGCGTAGCGGGCGTCCAGCAGCGCGGCGACCGCGCCTTTCACGCGGGCGGTAAGGCCGGGCGACGCGAACTTGTCGGCTTCGGTCTCGGGCAGCGTCACCGGCTCGAATTCGGACCAAGCGGCGCGCACGTCTATCACGCGCACTTCGCCCTCCATCTTGCGGTAGAGGTCGGCGGCGTGCACCAGCGAGTCGTAGAAGCTCTTGCCCACCATCGTGGTCTCCACGCCCACCCACCAGGTGTTGTTGTGCTTTATCAGGTATTCCTCCGGCACGCCGGTCTGGCTGGCGTCGGTGGCGCCGGTGTCGAACATCAGCGCGATGTGGTTGGGGAAGTCCAGCAGCGCCACGTGCAGGCCGCTGGCCTCGTAGACGCTGGCGAACAGCGCGGTCAGGTCGTCGCAGTCGCCGCTCTTGAACTTGAGCGTGTTGCGGGGGAACTGCACGGTGTCGAGCACCAGCTCCTTGCTGGATTTCAGCACGGCGTAGGGGCTCACCGGGTCGGCCAGGTAGGTGACGCCGTACTCGCCGAGCGCCTCCCAGGCCAGCAGGCCGGTCAGCAGGTTCTCGTCGAGCAGGGCCGCGCCGGCCTCGGCGTTCTTCTTCTCCAGCAGCGCGTGGGTGCGGAACGCGGTGATGGTCGGGTCCTTGACCGTGATGAAGTTGGCCAGCCTGGCCGCGTTATCCCAGACTATCGCGTTCTTGGAGAGCACCTTCACCGGCTGGTTGAGCGTAAAGGTCTTCTCCGCGCCGTCCTGGTAATAGGTCAGCGTCATCTGGCACTGTATCGGGGTGTCCTCGGTGATGTTGAGGATGCGGTTGTTGAGCGTGGCCACCAGGTCCACGTCCACCTTGCTGCCCGCTTTCACCTCGGGCACCACGGTGTCGCTGGGAAAGTCCATGAAGTCCTTGAAGAAGAAAGAGAGCTTCACGTTGGCGAAGTCGCTCTGCGTGTTGTTCTGCACCGTCACGCGGCCGACGGGCTTCTTCATGTAGTACTTGTAGTTGGCCGAGAAGATGAAGTTCAGCGCCGACGGGATGATCTCCATCGGGGCCACGTTCTTGCGTTCCGCGGCGGCCTCGGGCTCGGGGGCCGGCGCCGGGGCCTCGGGCCCCTTGAAATAAACCTCCACGGGGCTGGAGAGGCCGCCCTGCATGCCGCGCACCGAGAGCGCCGCGGCGTAGTAATAATAGGTGGTATCCGGCTTCAGCGCGGAGTCCTCATAGGCCATCCCCTTGGCCGAGCCGGCCTCCTCCATGTCGTCGGCGCCGGCGGCGCGATACACCTTGAAGCCCTTGGTCCAGGCGTTGGCCTTGGCCTGCCAGGCGAGCTTCACGGACTTATCGCCGGCCTCGGCCGAGATGGCGGTCGGCTCCTCTGGCAGGTAGCTGACGTCGAAGGCCACCACGCGCGAGGCCTCCAGGTCGGAGACGTAGATCTTGTCGTCGCTGAAGGCCATGTACTGCGGGGCCCACAGCTCGCGCTCGCCGCGGCCCTTGGCGAAGAAGCTGGAGGTGAAGCGGCCGTCGGCGTCGAAGATCTTCACGCTGTAAGCGCCCCTGTCGAGGATGTAGAAGAAGCCCTTGCCGTCGTAGGACAGCGAGGCGGGGTCCTTGAGGCTACCGGAGTCGTCCCAGACGCGCAGGAACTTGCCCATGGCGTCGGTCACTATGACCTTCTTGAGCACGGAATCCAGGATGTAGACGTTCTTGTTCTCGTCGCAGACCACGTCCACGGGGGCGGCCAGGGTGAGGCTGCCCAGCTGCGGCCCCATAGTGAACAGGAACATCCCGTCGGCGCTGAAGGCCTTCACCATCTTGTTCCTGGTGTCGGCCACGTAGATATTGCCGGCCGCGTTGACGGCCACCGCCGAGGGGTTCCTGAACTGGCCCTCGCCGGAGCCGCTGCCGCCGAACATGTTGTCGTACGTGCCGTCGGGGTTGAAGATCTGCACCCGGTCGTTGCCGGTGTCGGCGGCGTAGATGAGGCCCTTCGGGGACACCAGCAGGCCGCGCGGCGAGCGCAGCTGCCCCTGCAGCTTGCCCTCTTTCACCAGCGTCTTCTTGGTCCCGTTCTCCAGCAGCGCCAGTTCCCTGGCCTCGGGCAGCCAGGCCACCACCTTGCCCTCCGGGGTCACGGCGAACACGTCGGCCTTGTGGGGGAACTTGGCCGTGGGGCCCTTCACGGTGAAGCGGTCCAGGATGGCGGCCTCGGGCAGGCGGGGGCCGGAGTAGGAGGTGATCACCTTGATCACGGCGACCTTCTTGTTCTCCTCGTCGCAGAGGTGCAGCGTGCCTTCCTTGCCGATGGCGATGTCGCGCAGGTTGCGGAACTCGCTCTTGCCCTTGCCCTTGGTGCCGAAAGTGGCGATCTTCTCGCCGGTCTCGGAGAGCTCCATCACCTTGCCGTCCCTGGCGCTGATGGCGTACAGGTAACCGTACCTGTCGAAGGCGGCGCCGTTATTGGGGAGGGCGTACTCCTTGAGCAGCTTGCCGGTCCGGTCATAGCGCTGCAGCGCGCCCTTGTCCGGGTCGGAGAGGATGATATCGCCGGAGCGGCTGAGAGAGATCTTGGCGGGACGAAGTTTGGTCACCCCGTCGGCCTTGGCCACCGGGAAACCGTAGAGATAAATACCGTCGGCGTTGAACACGTCCACCCGGGAATTGCCGGTGTTGGAGACATAGAGGCGGCCGTCGGGACCGAACGCTATGCCCTTGGGGGACTTCAGCTGGCCCGGCTCGGCGCCGTCGCTGCCGAAGGCCCAGAGCAGGCGACCTTCTTCGTCGAAAACCACCACGCGGGAGTTGCCGGTGTCGGCCACGTACAGTTTGCCGCCGCCAAGCGTCAGGGCCTCGGGGGATTTCAGCCCGCCCTCTATCTTTTTGCCGGGCTTGCCCTCGGCGTCGAAGACGAAGACCGCGTTGAGCTTGGAGTCGGCCACGTACACCGTGCCGCCGGAGACGGCCACGGCGGCAGGCTTCTGCATGGCCGGGTTCAGCAGCAGGCCCTTGAACTCTATCCGCTCATAGGCGGACGCGGCCGTTACCGCGGCGAATAAGATGGCCGAAAAAATAGCGCTTTTCATTGTACTGCCTCCCCTTAGGTTCTTTGCCTTTATTTTATTAAATTTAGCCGCCTTTTGGGGCGCCGTCAAAGGCCGCGGGCCAACCGGCAAAATCCTCCTTGATTTAACCCCCTTAATTTTTTAGGATACCCCTATTCGCGAATAACCGGAGTATAATTATTTATATTATGGATATAACTTTCATAAAACGTCTTATCACCACTTCCATAGGCAGAAAAGCCGTCATGGCCGTCTCCGGCCTGCTGCTGGGCGGCTTCATGCTGGTCCACCTGGCCGAGAACCTGCTGCTGTTCAGGGGCGAGGCCGCCTTCAACGGCTGGGTGGAGCTGCTGCTCTCCAACCCGGTCACCCCGCTGCTGGAGATCGCCCTGCTCTTCATCTTCCTGGCCCACATCGTGACCGGCGTCTGGGTGAGGATAGAGGATTTCATGAACGCCCCGCGCGGCTACGAGGCCCGCAAGTGGCAGGGCGGCCGCACCATAGGCTCGGCGACCATGCTCTACACCGCCGCCGCGATACTCGCCTACCTGGTCTACCACCTGCTTACCTTCCGCTTCGTCGACCACTCCATGGGCTTCTACCAGATGGTCACCGGCGCCTTCCGGGCCCCGCTCTTCGTGGCCATCTACATCGCCGGCGCCGCGGCGCTGGCGCTGCACCTCAGCCACGGCATGCAGAGCGCCTTCCAGACGCTCGGCGTGAACCACCCCAAGTACACCCCCTTCATCAAGATCGGCGGCATGCTGGTGGCGGTCTCGATGCTGGGCTTCGCGCTGATCTCGGTCTACTTCCTGCTGAACATAGACCTCAAGACGGCCGAGGCCGGCTACCAGGTAGTGGTGATACGCTAAACGGGAGGAACGATGAAACTCGACGCAAACATACCGGCCGGTCCGATAGAGAAGAAGTGGGACTCCCATAAATTCAACCTGAAACTGGTCAACCCCAGCAACCGCCGCAAGTACGACATCCTCGTGGTGGGCTCGGGCCTGGCCGGCGCCAGCGCCGCCGCCTCGCTCGGCGAGCTGGGCTACAACGTAAAGGTCTTCACGCTGCACGACTCCCCCCGCCGCGCCCACTCGATAGCGGCGCAGGGCGGCATCAACGCCGCCAAGAACTATCCCAACGACGGCGACTCGGTCTGGCGGCTGTTCCACGACACCGTCAAGGGCGGCGACTACCGCGCCCGCGAGGCCAACGTCTACCGGCTGGCCCAGATCTCGGGCTCCATCATCGACCACTGCGCGGCCATCGGCGTGCCGTTCGCCCGCGAGTACGGCGGCCTGCTGGCCAACCGCTCCTTCGGCGGCGCGCAGCTGTCGCGCACCTTCTACGCCCGCGGCCAGACCGGCCAGCAGCTGCTGCTGGGCGCCTACTCGGCCATGATGCGCCAGGTGGCGGCCGGCACCGTGACCGTGATGCCCCGCCGCGAGATGATGGACATCGTCGTCAAAGGCGGCCGCGCGCGCGGCATCACCGTGCGCAACCTGGTCACCGGCGACATCGAGTCCCATTCGGGCCACGCCGTCCTTTTGTGCACCGGCGGCTACGCCAATGTCTTCTATCTCTCGACCAACGCCGCCAGCTGCAACGTCAGCGCGGCCTGGGCGGCCTACAAGCGCGGCGCCGGCTTCGCCAACCCCTGCTTCACGCAGATCCACCCCACGTGCATCCCGCGCTCGGGCGAGCACCAGAGCAAGCTGACGCTGATGAGCGAGAGCCTGCGCAACGACGGCCGCGTCTGGGTGCCCAAGGCCAAGGGCGACAAGCGCCCCCCGAACGAGATCCCCGACGAGGAACGCGATTATTTCCTGGAGCGCCGCTACCCCGCCTTCGGCAACCTGGTGCCGCGCGACATAGCCAGCCGCGCCGCCAAGACCGTGGTGGACGCCGGCTGCGGCGTGGGCCCCTCCGGCCAGAGCGTCTACCTGGACTTCCGCGACTCCATCAAGCGCAAGGGCGCCGACAAGATCAAGGAGGAGTACGGCAACCTCTTCGACATGTACTACCAGATCACCGACGAGAACGGCTACAAGGCCCCGATGCGCATCTACCCGGCCCCCCATTACACGATGGGCGGCCTGTGGGTGGACTACAACCTGATGACCACCATCCCGGGCCTGTTCGCGCTGGGCGAGGCCAATTTCTCGGACCACGGCGCCAACCGCCTGGGCGCCAGCGCGCTGATGCAGGGCCTGGCCGACGGCTTCTTCATAGCCCCGGCCACCGTACCCGGCTACCTGGGCGCCACCAAGTTCGACGCCGCCACCACGCTCGACAAGGAATTCACCGACTCCGCCAGGGAATCCCAGGACCGGCTCGGCCGCCTGCTCTCGATAAAGGGCCGCAAGACGCCCTCCGAGCTGCACCGCCAGCTGGGCAACGTGATGTGGCACGACGTGGGCATGGGCCGCACGGAGGCGACCCTCAAGAAGGCGCTCAAGAAGATCCCCGAGATCCGCGAGGAGTTCTGGAAGGACCTGTGCCTGACCGGGGCCGACAGGGACATGAACCAGGCGCTGGAGAAGGCGCTGAAGGTGGCGGACTTCCTGGAGTTCTCGGAGCTGTTCGTGCGCGACGCGCTGGAGCGCAAGGAGTCCTGCGGCGGGCATTTCCGAGAGGAATCCTGCACCGCCGAGGGCGAGGCCCGGCGCGACGACGCCCATTTCTCCCACGCCTCGGTCTGGGAGTACCAGGGCGAGGGCAAGGAAGCCGCGCTGCACAAGGAGCCGCTCGCCTTCGAACATATCAAGATGGCCGAGCGCAGCTACAAGTAACCGGAGCCCGCATATGAAAAAGAACAAACATTTCACCGTTACGGTACGCGTCTGGCGCCAGGACGGCCCCAGGGAGCCCGGCAAGATGGTCTCCTACCGGGTCAAGGACGTGTCGCCAGACATGTCCTTCCTGGAGATGCTCGACGTCCTGAACGACGAGCTGATGAAGAAGGGCGAGCACGCGATAGCTTTCGAGAGCGACTGCCGCGAGGGCATCTGCGGCAGCTGCGGCCTGGTGGTCAACGGCAACGTGCACGGCCCGGACGAACATTCCACGGTCTGCCAGCTGCACATGCGCCGCTTCCGCGACGGGGACGTGATCACGGTGGAGCCCTGGCGCGTGAAGACCTTCCCGGTGCTCAAGGACCTGGTGGTGGACCGCAGCGCGCTGGACCGCGTGATGACGGCGGGCGGCTTCGTGTCGGTGAACACCGGCGCGGCGCCCGACGCCAACGCGACGCCCGTGGAGAAGGACCGTGCCGAGGAGGCCATGGACGCGGCGGCCTGCATCGGCTGCGGCGCCTGCGTGGCGGCCTGCCCCAACGGGTCGGCGATGCTTTTTACGGGGGCCAAGATCTCGCAGCTCGCGCTGCTGCCGCAGGGGGCGCCGGAGCGCCGCCTGCGCGCGCTGAACATGGTGGCGGCGATGGACAAGGAAGGCTTCGGCAACTGCACCAACGAGTACGAGTGCGAGGCGGTGTGCCCGAAGGACGTGAAGGTGGCCAACATAGCGCGCATGAACCGCGAGTTCCTGCTGGCCAATCTGCTGTCCAAGCGGTAAGAAGTCGCCATACTCACCCGGGCCGTCACAGTGGGAGGTGCGCAAAAAACGCGGTCTCGCACACCGTGCTCGCCGCTCCCCCTCTCGGCCTCGGCGCTATGCAAGCCTCGGCCTCCGAGAGGGTTTTTGCTAAACCTCCCCCTGCGCCGTCCCGGAAGTTCCAGCAGTTGCCCCATTTAAAATAAGTGTTAGGGGAAATAAAGTATGGCTGATTTTAAATACACGGAGCTCTTTCAGCTGGCCGAGCGCGGCACCAAGTTCAGGCTGGTGTCCAAGGAGGGGGTGGTGGTGTCGCGCGACGGGGGACGCGAGATACTGGAGGTGGAGCCGGCGGCGCTCACCCGGCTGGCGCGCGAAGCTATCCGTGACGTTTCCTTCCTGCTGCGCCGCGCCCACAACGAGCAGCTGGCGGCCATCCTCGCCGATCCCGCGGCCTCCGAGAACGACAAATTCGTGGCTTACTGCATGCTGGAGAACGCGGCCATCTCCGCCGATTTCGAGCTGCCCTTCTGCCAGGACACCGGCACCGCCACGATAGTCGCCAGGAAGGGCGAGCAGGTGTGGACGCGGGCCAACGACGAGGAAGCCCTCTCGCGCGGCGTGTGGGAAGCCTATACCGGCGAGAACCTGCGCTACTCGCAGACGCTGGCCGTGGATATGTTCCGCGAGCGCAACTCCGGCGACAACCTGCCGGCGCAGATAGATATCTACGCCAAGCCCGGCATGGCTTACGAATTCCTGTTCGTCACCAAGGGCGGCGGCTCGGCCAACAAGACCATGCTCTACCAGGAGACCAAGGCCACGCTGACACCGGCGAATCTCAAGCCTTTCCTCGTCGAGAAGATGAAGTGGCTGGGCACGGCGGCCTGCCCCCCCTACCATATCGCTTTCGTCATCGGCGGCACCTCCGCCGAGATGTGCCTCAAGACGCTCAAGCTGGCCACTACGGGTTATCTCGACGGCTTGCCGGACAACCCCGGCGACAGCGGCCGCGCCTTCAGGGACAAGGCGCTGGAGGCGGAACTGCTGGAAGCTTCGCGGCATATCGGCTACGGGGCGCAGTTCGGCGGCAAGTATTTCGCCCACGACATCAAGGTGGTTCGCCTGCCGCGCCACGGCGCCTCGGTCCCCATCGGCATGGGCGTCTCCTGCTCGGCTGACCGCAACGCGCTGGCCCGCATAGACCGCGAAGGCCTCTGGCTGGAAGAGCTGGACCGCGAGCCCGGCAACCTGATACCTAAAGAAGTCCGCGCCCGTTTCTCCTCCTGCTCCAGCTGCGCCGGGGTGGACCTGAACAAGCCCATGCCGGAGATACTCGCCCAGCTGTCCAAGTACCCGGTGGGCACCCGCCTGTCGCTCTCCGGCCGCATTGTGGTGGCGCGCGACCTGGCCCACGCTAAATTCAAGGAGCTGCTGGACGCGGGCAAACCGCTCCCCGATTATCTAAAGAAACACCCGGTCTATTACGCCGGGCCGGCCAAGACGCCCCCGGGCAAGCCGTCCGGCTCTTTCGGCCCCACCACGGCCGGCCGCATGGATTCCTACGTAGACCTCTTCCAGGGCCTGGGCGCCTCGCTGGTGATGATAGCCAAGGGCAACCGCTCGGCGGCCGTCACCGAAGCCTGCAAAAAACACGGCGGCTTCTACCTCGGCTCTCCGGGCGGCCCGGCCGCGCTGCTGGCCGAGCGCCACATAAAGAAAGTCGAACCGCTGGATTACCCGGAGCTCGGCATGGAGGCCGTCTGGGCCATAGACGTTGAGGATTTCCCGGTTTTCATTTTGGTTGACGACAAGGGCGGCGACTTCTTCCGCCCGTCGGCCGGAGGCAAGTGAAGAACAAAGCGGTCTGCGGCGATTCTATCTTCAACTCGCGGCGGCGCGACGGCGCCTTCAGGCCGGGCGCCGCGGACGAGGTCTTCATGCGCGCCGAGGCCTGCCGCAACGCCGGCAGCCCTGAGCGCATGGCGGCGCTGCTTCGCGCTTACCTGCGCATGAAACCTGAGCGGCCCGAAGCCGCGGCGGCGCTGGAACTGACCGGCCGCTGCGCCGAAGGGCTGGCCCTGGCCGCCGCGCACCTGCGCTCGGCGCGGCTCACTCCCGAAGAGACCTCGCTGCTGGCCAACCCCTGGATCAACATCTCCAACCCCGGCTTCATCCGGCGCGCGCTGCGGGCGCTGTCCGGCGCGCGCGCGCCGGCCGGAGCCGGCACGCTGAAAGCGCTCCAGCTCTTCGTGCTGCGCTCCGCCGCGGGGCTGCCCGCGGGCGAGCCGCCGCTGCTGCGCGGGCGCCTGTCCATCGCCAACGCGCACGCGGCCCGCGCGCTGCTGGAGGCCGGGCGGGAAAGTCCCGCCGCCCGCCTGCTGGCCG
>PHAL01000016.1 GCA_002840355.1 Elusimicrobia bacterium HGW-Elusimicrobia-3
AGGCTTTGGTGAAAATGCCAAAGCCTCTTTATGAATTATACGCATAGTAAAGGTGTTTATTTTTTCTTCATCATCTTGTGATACATCGCTATAAGAGGCTTGTCAAAGCCAGCAATCATGAAGCCTTTGGCGATAAGACCGATAGCTATGATAGCAAAGACGATATTCATGATGGTGTAGAGGAAGGGCAGCGAGGACCAGATCTCGACGAAGCGCTGGCCCAGGATGTCCACCCGCCCGCCGAAGTAGCCCAGGCAGGCCCCTATCGTGATCCCGATGAGGTAGGACAGGGACACGACGACGATGGCGAAGGTGATGGAGATGCGGAAGCCGTAGACCAGCTGCGAGAAGACGTCGGCGCCGGAGTCGTCGGTGCCCAGCAGGTGGGTAGCGCCGGGCCGGTGCGGGGGGCGCCCCGGCATGTCGAGCAAGTGCTCGCGCGGGGAATAAGGATATACCGGCATCAGGACGGAGGCCTTGCCGGCCGCGAAGACGGCCTTGGCGTCGGCCAGGATCTTCATGTCGGCCTCTATGGCCGGCACGATGTCCTGCAGGTCCCGGTAGTCCTGGCGCTCCTCGGGCGTAGCCCCCGGGCCGGGCTTCCTGCCCAGCTGAACGCGGATGTCGTCCAGCTCGCCGGCCAGGGACTTCAACTGCTCGTCGAAGACGGAGGGGTCCTTGCGGGCCGCCGCGAACAAGCGGTAATCCACCTGGTCGTCGCCGATCTGGCCATAGTCGGCCTTGCGGTCCATCGCGCGCGGGGCCTTGAAGAACAGCAGCCCGTCGAGCCATTCGGCCGCGGCCGGGAAGGCCACCGTGGAATTGTAGCGGATGAACAGCGGCTTGTTGTTCACCATGAACTCCAGGAACAGCGACATCACGAACAGCGTGGTCACTATCAGGAAGGAGTAGTAGCCGCGCTTGATGGTCTTGAAGCGCGCGATGCGCTTCTCCCAGTGCGGGGCGAGCTTCATGTCGAAGCCCAGGCGCTCGCCGGCTTTAACGTAAAGCCGGGGCAGCGCCCGGTGCGTGAACAGGTAGCCCGCGGCGAACAGCAGGGCGGCTTCGAGGAGTGTTATTATCAGGGTCATTTGCCGAACCTTATCCTGGGGTCTATCAGCGCCCAGATCATGTCGGAGAAGATATTGCCGGTCAGCCTGATGAGCACCAGGAAGACCAGCGTGCCCAGGATCACCGGGTAGTCGCGCTGGATGACGGAGTTGAAGCTGAGCAGGCCCATGCCCGGGATATTGCAGGTCTTCTCTATAAGGAAAGAGCCGGCGAACAGCAGGCCGAGCGCGTGGCCGATCCCGACGGTCAGCGGGATCAGCGAGTTGCGCATCGCGTGCACGAACACGACGCGCCGCTCGGACAGGCCCTTGGCGAAGGCCGTGCGCACGTAGTCGGCGCCCAGGTTGTCGAGCAGCGAGTTCTTCATCAGTATCGTCATCGTGGCGAAACCGCCCATGATATAGCCTACTATCGGGATGGCCGTATGCTGCAGCTGGTCGGAGATGCGGGCGAAGAAGCCGAGCTCGGCCCAGTTCTCGGACCGGAAGCCGCCCAGCGGCAGCACGTCGAGGTAGCTGCCGCCGCCCAAGAGCACCATCAGGATCAGGCAGGCCACGAAGCCCGGGATGGCGTAGCCGATGAAGACCAGCACCGAGGTGGCGGTGTCGTAGCCGGTCTTATGCCGCAGCGCCTTGCTGACGCCCAGCGGCACGCAGATCAGCCACGAGGCGAAGTAGCCTATCAGGCCGAAGTAGATGGAGATGGGGAACTTCGAGATGATCACGTCCAGCACCGGCTCGCTGTAGACGTAGGAGCGGCCGAAGTCCAGCCGCACTATGCCCCACAGCCAGCGGGCGTAGCCCTCGGGGATGCTCTTGTCCAGGTGGTAGTACTTCTTGAGCTCCGCCATGGCCGAGGCCGGGATCTGCAGCTCGGCCTGGGCGCTGGCCATGCCGCCGCCGCCGCCCTCGCTCATCATCGCCATCTTAATCTGCAGCTGGGCCTGCTCTATCGGGCCGCCCGGCACCACGCGCAGTACGGCGTAGACCAGGAAGGTGATCGCTATGAAGGTCACCGGTATCAGCAGAATACGGCGCAGAAAGTAGGTTGTCATTCCATGCATAGTTTAAAACCTCAGTCCCAGGGCCGGTGCTCCACCTGCCCGACGGGCAGGCTGGCTCCGGACTCCATCGCCTCGTTCAGCGCTTTCTCTTTGGCGGGGTCCAGCCACCACAGCGAGGCCATGCCGCGGTAGTCGCCGGTCTTGGAGAAATATTTCTCCGGGTGGCCGAACTTGTCGTAGTAGAGGACGCGGCTGAAGCCCGAGCCCCAGCCCAGCGCGTAAGGGTGCGCCCTGAAGATGATGCCGTCTATCTTCCGGATGAGGCGCCGCTGCGTCTTGCGGTCGAAGGCCAGGTCGTATTCCTTGCACAGCGCGTCCACCTCGGCGTTCTTGAAGCCTGGCAGGTTATTGTTGTCGTTCTTGTCGGCCAGGTCGCCGCCCCAGGAGCTGACCGGGTTGGGGAACAGCATCGCGCCCCAGGCCTGCGAGTGCAGCGTGAAGTTGCGCTCGCCCACCTTCTTCATCAGGGTATTGCGGTCTATCTGCTTGAGCTCCATCTTGATGCCGGCCTTCCGGAAATCTTCCTGCACCACCTTGTATATGCGGCCCATGCTGGGGTCGCCGTACTCGAACTCGATCTCCAGCACCTGGCCGTCCTTCTCCAGCCAGCCGTCCTTGTTGCGGTTCTTCCAGCCGGCGCGTTCCAGCAGCACCTTGGCCATGCGGGGGTTGTAGCGGATCTTGGGGTTATCCGGGTTGGCCCAGTCGCTGCCCGGGTAGTAGCTGTCGATGAAGGTATACTCGTTGAAAAAGAGTTTATCTATCAGCTTGTCGCGGTTGTAGAGCAGGGCGAAGGCCTTGCGCACATTGCGGTCGTTGAACGGCGGCTTGCGCATATTGAAGACCAGGCCGGAGAACCCCTGCGGGGACTTGGTGAAGATCTTGCGCTTCTGCACCCAGCCCTTCTGCACCTTCTCGAAATCGCATTCCTCCAGCCAGCGCTGGGACTTATTGACGAAATACCAGTCCAGTTCGCCCTTTTTGAACTTCTCGAAGGCCAGTTCGTCGTCCATCACCACCAGCCAGAAGAGCTTGTCGAAATTATTGAGGCCTATGCTGCCGCGCTCCTTCGCGCCCCAGTAGTCCGCGCGGCGGGTCAGGGCTATGGAGTGGTTCTTCTTGATGTCCTCGGCCTTCAGTTCATAGGGCCCGGAACCCATGAACGTCTTCCAGTTATAGTCCTCCAGGTACTTCTCTCCGGTCAGGCCCTTGAGTTCCTTGGCGGGAAACACGGTCATGTTGCCGAAGTAGAGGAACAGGCGCCAGTGCAGGGTCTTGGTATGCACCGAGACCACGCTGGGGCTCACGGCCACGGGCTTCTCGTAGCTCTCGCTCCACATCATGTACGAGTACGGGTCCTTGATGTCCTTGCGCACCCTGAACTCCCAGGTGGCCACCACGTCCCCGGCCGTCACCGGGCTGCCGTCGGCCCAGCGGGCCTTGGGGTTGATATGGAAAGAGAAGGTGCGCTTGTCGGCCGAGACCTTCCAGTAGTCGGCCAGGGCCGGGATATACTCCAGCGTCACCGGGTGCAGGCCCACCAGCCCCTCGTACATCATGTTCTGCAGGTCCCGGCTGGCCATCGTATTGGAGTTGGGGCCCAGCGCCCGCAGCGTGGGGGGATAATCCATCCAGGTGGAGCGGAAGGCGCCGCCTTTTTTGGCCTCGGGCGAGCCGATCAGCGGGAAGTCCTTGCTGGTCTCCCAGCCGGCCGGGTTGAACCCGGGCTCGGCGGCCAGTGGCGCCGCCGCGGCGGCGAACAGCATTACAGCGCAAGCGATCTTTGTTTTCAGCATTTGATTATATGGCCGCGGCGGCATTATTTCTCCAGCACCTCTATGTTGGCGCGGGGCACCACTATCACCTCGCCGCCGCCGAGCTGCACTTCGAGCACGCGCGCGTGGCTCTCGCTGCCTATCACGGTCAGCTCGGAGGGCAGGGACTTCACCGTGCCGATCACGCCGAAATGCGGCTCGCGTATGATGCGGATGGGGTCGCCGGGCTCTATCCAGCCGCGGCCCTGGTCCTTCTTGCACTCGGTCACGTTCTTCGGGAAGCCGGGGATGATGATCTCGGGGCGCATCACGCCGGCGCGGATCTGCGTGGCGCCGCTGACGCTGGCCCGCTCGCCGTTGCGCGACGAGAGCAGCTTGAAGGTATACTCGGCCATCGGGATGGAGCCGAAGCCCTCGGTGACGATCACCGTGAGGCCGATCTGCTCGGTGCCGGTCACCGCCACGCCGATGTCGTAGCCCAGCAGCTGGCGCAGGTCGCGGTCGTGGATGCCGCCCACCACGATGGCGTGCACGCCCAGTTCGACGGCGCGCTTGATCGTGGACAGGCTGGCATGCCGGCCGCCCACCACGATCTTGCCCCTGTAATTGTCCTTGATGCTCTCGGGCCCCAGGTCCTCGTCCGGGCTGCCGACCGCGATGACGATCTCGCCGTTGGTCTCGCCGCCGATGCCGAAAATGCCCTGGATGAACGTGCCTTCGGCCTCCAGCGTGACGCCGAAGTCGGGGGTGACCTCCACCACGGTGCCCTTCACGTACGCCTTGATGGGCAGCACCTTCGGGGGCTCGCGCAGCAGCACCTGGCCGGTCACGTCGGATACGGTCTCTATGGTGCCTTCCACCGGGGATTCCACGGTGGTCTTGAACCATTTAAAGAAAGGCTTGTTCTCGGCGATGATCTCGCCCTTCTTCACCGGGTCGCCGTCGCCTTTGAGCATGAAGCCCTTCACTTCCTCGGGGGCCACGGCCAGCCGGTTGGCGATATTGACGGAGAAGACCTTGCCGGGCAGCTCGGTCTTCGCCACCAAGTCCAGGGCTTCCACCTGCTGCCCCTCTTTGGCCAGCACCGTGCCGGGGATCGGCAACAGACGTTTTTTCCTGAACATCGTGCAGGGCATTACTTTGAGTCCGGGCGTATAAGCGTGAGCCATATGTTATCTCCTAAAAGCAGCGTCTAGCGGGGCCTGGGTTCAGACCGGGTACATCCCCATGGCCTTGTACCACTTATTGAGGTTGTCGCGGCGCTTGCCGGCTTCCTTGGCCAGGTTGAAGGGGCGGCCGCGGCCGTCGAGCACCAGGCCCACCACGCCGCCTTCGATATCGGCCTCCACCTTGTTGCCGGGGCCGGAGCCCATGTCGAAGCCCTTGGCCGGCTTGGCCACCAGCCTGGCCTTGGGCGCGTCGAACGGCACGTGCACTATCTCGCCGAAGCGCAGCTGGCCGTTCTCTTTTTTGCCGTCGGAGCCGGTCACTTCCCAGTCCAGGATCACCTGGCCGTCCTTGGCCAGGCCCTTGGGCGCCAGGCACGTGCCCATGCGCACGAGGCAGTCGTGGTAGAACACGTCCAGCGCCGCCTTCTCGCTGATCTGCGCCAGCACGCCGAGGTGCGGCATCATGAAGATGCTGTCCACGGCCATGCGGGTGATGCCCTCGGGCTGGTAGGCGTCTATCATCATCATCATCGACTGCGTGCGGCGGGGGGAATGCGCCAGGATGCCGCCGGAGCCGATCACGTAGTCGAGCTTCATCACGTTGATGAGGCTCTGGCCCGACGAGGTCTGGTCGAAAGCGTCCGAGATGGAGCGCTCCTGCTGCACGCCCTTCAGGCCCACGGCCAGCGCCTTGTGCTGCTCGAAGGCCAGGCGCAGCGCCTCGCGGCTGACGGCGTGCTCTATCTGCAGGTCCTCCACCGTCTGCGGGATGGTGGTGGGGCGGATCATCTTGTTCTTGAGGCGGTTGCGCAGGTCCTGCTCCTCGATGTCGAAGGGCAGCCAGCGCAGGATATTGGCCAGGCCCGCCTCGGCCATCACGTTGGAGATGGAGTAGCTCATGCCCAGGTTGGCGCTGACGGTGCGGTTGAAAACTTCGGAGAACACGCTGAACACGTCGGTGGTGGCGCCGCCGATGTCCACGGCCAGCACGTTGAAGTTGTTGGCCTTGGCGAACTTCTCGGTCATCGTGCCGACGGCCGCGGGGGTGGGCATGATGGGGGCGCCCACCATCTTCATCAGGCGCGGGTAGCCGGGGGCCTGCTGCATCACGTGCTCGAGGAAGATGTCGTGGATCTTGTGGCGCGCGGGCATCAGGTTCTCGCGCTCCAGGGTGGGGCGCAGGTTCTCGGTGATGATCAGCGCGGTGCGGTCGCCGAGGATCTCCTTGATCTTGTCCTGGGCCATGCTGTTGCCGGCGTAGATGACGGGCAGCTTGTAGGAGGCGCCCAGGCGCGGCTTGGGATCGGCCGCCTTGAGGAACTGCGCGAGCTCCACCACGTGGGTGACGCTGCCGCCGTCGGTGCCGCCGGAGAGCAGCATCATGTCGGGGCGCAGCTGGCGGATGCGCTCTATCTTCTCGTGGTCGGCGCGGCCGTCGTTGGAGGCCAGCACGTCCATCACTATGGCGCCCGCGCCGAGCGCGCAGCGCTGGGCCGATTCGCCGGTCATCGCCTTCACGGCGCCCGCGACCATCATCTGCAGGCCGCCGCCGGCCGAGCTGGTGGAGACGTAGATGTCCGCGCCGGTATTGCCGCTGTTCGGGGTTATGATCTTTTCGCCGTCGAGAAGTTTGCGGCCGGAGAGCTCCTCCACCTCGGTGATGGAGTTCAGCACGCCCTTGGTGACGTCCTCGAAGGGGGCCTCGACGGTGGTCGGGGCCTCGCCGCGGAAGGTCTGGCGGTAGGTGTCGCCCTTCTTCTCTATCAGCACGGCCTTGGTGGTGGTGCTGCCGCAGTCGGTGGCTATGATGACTTCAAGGTCTTTTTTTGACATCTGTATCTTCCTTTGCGGGGGATTCTTCGTTCAACAGCTCTACTAAATAGGCCACGGCCTTCCTGTTCTCCAGCAGCGCCTTGTACTCTTGCAGTTTGGCCTTGCTGAAGAACACGCCGACCAGCGGCTCCAGCATCTGCAGGCCCTGGGCGCCCAGGCCGTGCACGGGCGCGGTGCTTTCCACGGTAAAAGCGGCTATAGCCGCCATGCCGCGGGCGCGGATCTTGACCGCCAGTTCCTTCAGCAGCTGCCGCTCAGCGGGGCTGGGTTCCGGAGGTTCGGGAATTTTAAAAGCGTTGTCCCATATGCCCATCGCGTTTATTCTACATAAAAATAAAAGTATATCCTAGGCCGCCCCCTTGAAACCGGCCGGTTCATGGTGTATACTCGATTTAAGGGTTTTCCGGGGGATCTGACGGAGGCTTTATGAACGGCGGCAATCCTGTAAACTGGAAGCGGGCGGCCCTGCCCATAGCGGCTTTCACGCTGGCGCTGGCGGCGGGGATAAACTATTTCGTGGGCGGGCGGGGGGAGGGCGCGGCGCCGGCCGGCAACGACGCCTCTTTCAAGTTCGCCTCCGGGCCGCAATACGCGCCCGGCTCGGCCGCCGCCAGGGGGCAGGCCTCCAACCAGGGCTCTTCCATAGACATGTTCCGCGAAGTGAACAAGAACTACGCCTCTGAGGAGCCGGGGGAAGAGGCCGGGATCAGGCCGGTGAAAAAGCCCCGCTCCAAGGAGGAGCTGCAGGAGTTCATGAACCAGGTGCGCCACGACATCAATTTCGACCCGGCCGCCCAGGCCGCGGGGCTGGAAGGGGAAGGGCCCGCCGGCAGGAACACGGCCGCCGGCCGGTACGCCGGCGCACCGGGACAGGAACAGCGGGCCACCGCCGTCACGGCCAGGGCCGCGTCCTCTTCGGGCAACCGCGCCCCCAGGCTTAATACTTCCAGGAGCGGTTTCTCGGCCGGGCGCAGCGGCGCCCTGTCGCGTTCCGGCGGCGGCGCGCGGCAGGCGCGCGGCATGGGCGCCGAATACGGCGCGTCCTCCGGCGGCGGCGCCAGCCAGGACACCGATTACGCGGAGTCTTCGGGCGGCGGCGCCCGCAGCATGGAGGCGGGGGCCTACGGTTCCCACGGCGGCGGCAGGTCGGCCGCCCAGCCCTCGGCCTCCGGGGACGAGCCCAATTCGGCCGGAGGCGGCCCCACGGAGCAGAAAGAAACCCCTCCGCCTCCCGCGCCGGTAGCCTTCGTCTGGCCGCGCTCCTTCGACTTCGGCGACATGTACATGTACGAGACCGCTTCCAGGCTGGTCATCGTGATGAACATCGGCAACGCCCCGCTCAAGCTCGGCACGGTGGAGAACCTCGACCCGGAAACGCCTTTCCTGAAGGAAAAGGACAAGTGCAGCAAGGCCACGCTGGCCCCGGGCAAGAGCTGCACGTTCAAGGTGCGCTTCTCGCCCAGGGGAAAGCGCGAGTACCTGACCGGCTTCGGCATCCCGTCCAACGACGAGGGCGCGATGGACTACCAGAGCTACATCGAGGTCAAGGGCAACTCCAAGTATTCCTATTCCACCTGGTGGTGGCGCCGCTTCAACTACTCCGCCGCGCTCAACAACCGCGTCAATTTCGGCATGGTGCCGGCCGGCCAGACCACCGACGAGGCGCTGCGCGTGACCAACAACAGCGGCGGCACCTGGGAGAACCTCAAGCTCAACACCTCGGGGCTGCCCTCCTCGTTCAAGGTCACCAGGGACGGCTGCTCCGGCAGGGACCTGGGGCCGCACCAGTCCTGCGCCGTCACGGTGGCCTTCACGCCCACCGACGCGGTCAACCGCAAGTTCACCACGAGGTATTACGGCCAGTACCACGCCGCGGAGTTCCGCAGCGGGGCCAAGCAGTACCACCCGCGCCCGGTCTTCCCGCCGCTAGTGCTCGAGAAGCCCGTGGAGGCGGCCCCGAACGGGACCATCCGCGTGCTGGCCAACTACAACAAGGTACTCAAGACCGGGCACACCGTGCTGAACATCCCGGTGTCGGGCAAGAGCTGCGCGGCCTTCCCCGTAATGGGGCTGGCGCGCCTGCATCACTACTACTTCTTCAGGAAGTAGCAGCGCCGGCAAAGCGGCGGCGGACGGCGGGCGCGGGCCCGCCGTTCTACTTTTTTTTGGGGAAAGAGATGCCGAGCCGTACGCCCGGCTTCACGCGGTGGGCCCGCGCGGCCCCGGCCGGCAGTTCCAGCACGCAGACGGCGGGGGAAGAGACCCGCGCCAGCTCGGCCTCGGGCTGGCCGGGCACGGAGCGCGGCACGCGGTGGAAGACCCGCAGCACCTTCAGGTCCGCGTCGAGGAAGACCATGTCCAGGTCCACGTAGGTGTTCTTCATCCAGAAATATTTCACTCCGGGTTCGCCGAAGACGAAGAGCATGCCGCCGTCCGGGGCCAGCGCCTCGCGGAACATCAGCCCCTTCGACTGGGCCTCCTTGGTGAGCGCCAGCTCGGCGCGCACGCGGAAGCCGTCGGGCAGGCGCAGTTCCGCCGCCGCGGCGCCGGCGGGCACTTTCAGCGCCAGGGCGACCCCGGCCAGGCAGGCCAGAGCGGCGGCGAGCAGCAGGCTAGTCTTTTTCATCGGGGGGAGGCGCCTCGGCCGGAGGGGCGGTGGAAGTCTGAACCGGCAGGAAGAGCGGCATCCGCCCGTCGGCCGCGGCCTTGAGCGCGCCGGCTTCCTTGAAAAGGGCCATCGCGTCCGCGCCGTGCTGCCGCGCCAGGCCGCGCAGCCCGCCCGCCTTGGGCAGGTCTTCGGCGAGTTTTTTGAACGGCACGCCGGACCGCTCCGACAGCAGCAGCAGCGCGGCCAGCTCCTGGCGGTAGATGCCCCCGCGCAGGTAGCGCAGGGCCTCCCGCTCGGGCGTGGTGGATCCGAACACGGCGTACAGGGTGGAACTGCTCACTTCGGCCGTGAGCGCCCAGGCGAAGGCGTCCTCGCCGGAGGTGTCGATGCGGGCGGAGTCGCCCTTGAGGAAAGCGTCCGGCCCCACCTCGGCGCCCAGGAAGACCTGGGCGCCGGCCGGCGCGGAGCCGGCCAGCAGGCAGAGCGTGAGGACGAGGCGCTTCACGGTACCTAGAGCGAGGTAGTGACGAGCGTTTCGGTGGAAAGCACGCCGGGGATGCAGCGGATCTGCTGCACGACGATATTGGAAAGCTGCGGGAGGTCGTCGGTTTCCATGTCCAGCACCAGGTCCCAGCGGCCGAACACGGCCGACATGTGCACCACGGTGGTCAGGCCCTTCAGTTTGGCCAGGGTCTGCTTTTCCTTGCCAGGCATCAGTTTAACGAGTACAAGTCCGGTTACCATATGTTTTCCTTTCCGGCGCGGGAGCGCGCCGCCTTACCTTTATTATACAACCGGACCCGGCTCCGTTCAATAGGAGATTTACGGGGAAATTATTATAATAGAGGCATGCGAGCCGTAATACAGAGAGTGGCCCGGGGAGGCGTGACCGCGCCCGGCCTGGAGCGAAGGATAGGCCCCGGCCTGGTGGTGCTGCTCGGCGTGGGCGCGGGCGACGCCGAGGCCGACGCGCTGCTGCTGGCCGAGAAGACCGCCAACCTGCGCATCTTCTCCAACGCCGAGGGCAAGTTCGACCATTCCGTGCTGGAGACCGGCGGCGAGGCCCTGGTGGTCTCCCAGTTCACCCTTTACGGCGACGCCTCCAAGGGCCGCCGCCCGGATTTCACTTCGGCGGCGCGGCCCGAAGAGGCCAACGAGCTCTACCAGCGCTACGTCTCCGCCCTGGCCGACCTGGGCGTGCCGGTGAAGACCGGCGTGTTCGCGGCCGACATGGAAGTGGAGATCGTCAACGACGGCCCGGTGACCATTCTGCTGGACACTAAAAAACAGTGAAGACAGCCTTAAGATCATTTTTCCTGCCGCTGTCGGCCTGCCTGCTGCTGGCCGGCTGCCTGAACCCGGCCATGTTCAAAAAGGGCGCCTACGCCATGGACGACTGGGATTCCTGGACCGGCTGGAACGACGCCTACGGCGCCGGCGAGGTGAACAGCGGCGGGCTCTACTACCGCCTCTCCGCCAGGCAGGACGACACCCGCGACGAACCTTCCGACGGCTACAGCCCCGGCCTGATACTCTCGCGGGACCTGCATGGCCGGCGCTGGCGGGTGGACCTGGAAGCCGATTTCAAGATCCCGCCCGGTCAGATGAAGCGCTTCTCCTACGGCGTGTGGGTGGGCGGCGACTCGGCCAGGCCGTCGCTGGGCAACGCCTCGGCCGCGGTGAAACTGGTGGTGCAGCGCCAGAACGGGCCGCGCCCCTCCGACGACACGCTGGACCTGATAGTCCTGCCGGGCGGCAGGCCGGCGCCGCTGCCCAAAAAGCTGAAGGTGCTGCGCTTCGAGCGGGACGGGGATTATTTCACCGTCGCCTACGCGCTCAACCGCAAGGATTTTACGCCGCTGCTGCGCCTCGACGCCAGCGCGGCCGCGGACGCCCCGTCGCAGAAGTTCTTCGTGGGCGGTTTCGCCGGGGGGGACCCCGAAGGCGCCTACGCCAGGTTCAAAAGCCTCAAGATAAACGGGCGGGAAGTCCTGCGCTAAAAGGAAGATATGAAAAAACATTGGAAAAAAAGCGAGCGGCGCCCCGCCGCCGGGGGCCACGAGGCTATTGTGGAAGGGGTTATACAGCACCACGGCACCTTCGCCTTCATGCTCTCCGAAACCGAAGGGGCCGGCGACGTTTTCCTGCGCGGCCGCGGCCTTGACCTGGCCATGGACGGGGACCGGGTGCAGGCCAAGGTACGCCCGGAAAAGTCCGGCCGCCTGGCCGGCGAGATCGTTAAGGTCATAAAGCGGGCCCACACGACCATGGTGGGCGTGCTCAGGGGCGTCAGGACCAGCTGGGCCCTGTTCCCCGAGAAGGGCTCCGCCCCGCCGGCCCTGGTTTCCAGCTTCGCGCCGGGGATAGTCCCGGCCGAGGGCGTCTTCGCCGTGCTGGAGGTCAAGCGCTGGCCCGAAGGCGGCGAGCCCGCCTCCGGCGTGGTGACCGAAATACTGGGCAACCCGGCCGACGTCAGCGCCAGGATCGATTCCATCCTGCGCGCGCGCGGCATCAACGAGGCCTTTCCCAAGGAAGTCATGGAGCAGGCCGAAGCCTTCGGCGTGCGCCTGGAGCCGGCGGTCTGGAAGGACCGGGAGCAGCTCTTCGACCTGCCCGTCTGCACCATAGACGGCGCGGACGCCAAGGATTTCGACGACGCCGTCTCGCTGGAGCCGCTGCCCGGCGGCCTGCTGCGCCTGGGCGTGCACATCGCCGACGTGGCCCATTACGTCAAGCCCAACACGGCCCTCGACAAGGAAGCCTACGCCCGCGCCACCAGCGTCTACCTGCCCGACCGCGTGGTGCCCATGCTGCCGCCGGCCCTGTCCGACAATCTCTGCAGCCTGGTGCCGCGCCAGGAGCGCCTGACCATGTCCGCCTTCATGGACATCGACAAGACCGGCAAGGTGGTCAAGCGCCGCCTGGCCTCCACCGTGATCCGCTCATGGCGCCGCTTCACCTACGAGGAAGTGCAGACGCTGCTCGAAGGCGGCAAGGTGCCCGACGTGCCGAAAGCCGTGGACGAGGCGGTGCGCCGCATGGGCGTCCTCACCGACGTCCTCTACAAGCTGCGCGTCAAGCGCGGCGCGCTGGACTTCAACCTGCCCGAGTACAAGATCAACGCCGACCCGCACGGCCGCCCGCTGGGCGTCTCGCTGCGGCCGCGCCTGAAGGCGCACCGGCTGATAGAGGAGTTCATGCTGCTGGCCAACGAGGCCGTGGCCACCGAGCTCTTCGATGCCAAGCGCCCGTTCCTGCACCGCAGGCACGACACGCCCGACCCGGTCAAGCTGAAAGCCCTCTCCACCGCGCTGGGCGAGCTGGGCCTGTCGGCCGGGCACATACACGGCGCCAACGTGCAGAAAGGGCTGCAGGACGTGCTGCGGCAGGCCGAAGGCCACCCGCTGTCCAACCTGATCAACTCGCTGATGGTGCGCAGCATGCGGCAGGCCGTGTACTCGCCGGTGTCGCAGGGACATTTCGGCATAGCCACGCGCTTCTACTCGCATTTCACCTCGCCCATACGCCGCTACCCGGACCTGATGACGCACCGGGCCATCAAGGCGATGCTGGAAGGCCGCAAGGAGAACCACGCCGCGCCCACCCTGGAGAAGGCCGGCGTGCACTGCTCCGAGCGCGAGCGCGCCGCCTCCGACGCCGAGCACAAATCGGTGGACGTGATGCGCGCAGAGCTGATGAAAGACCTGGTCGGCACTGTGATGGACGGCGCGGTCACCACGGTGATCGAGAGCGGCGCTTTCATCCTGCTGGGCGACAGCGGCGCCGAGGGCCTGCTGCGGGTCAACGGCCTCAAGCCCGGCGCCAAGGTGCGGGTAATGCTGGCCTCGATAGATCCCGCCACCGGCAAGATCGAACTGGCCCTCGAGGGAGGCCGCCCGCAGCAGCCGGCGCAGCCC
Source organism: Elusimicrobia bacterium HGW-Elusimicrobia-3 (assembly GCA_002840355.1). Taxonomy (GTDB): domain Bacteria; phylum Elusimicrobiota; class Elusimicrobia; order Elusimicrobiales; family UBA9959; genus UBA9959. Next base: position 13,437 of record PHAL01000016.1, read on the forward strand.
GGGGGCGGCCAGAACACGGCCGGCCGCGACCGCTGGAAGGTCTCCAACCAGCGCAGGGGTTCCGGCGGCGGCAACCGCGGCAACGGCGGCAGCGGCCGGGGCGGCCGCGGGCGCGGCAGAGGCCGCGGCGGCCGTTAAACCGCGTCCAGCCATAAAAAAACCGGAGGGCAGCCTCCGGTTTTTTTATTTGCCTGGCGGCTATTTTCGCAGCAGGGGGCGCAGGCGGGCCAGGTCTTTCCGGTAGGCCTCGGACTTGAGCAGCTCGGCGTGGAAGAGGTCGCCGAAAGCCTTGCCGGCGGCTATGTCGCCGGGGTAATGCACTCCGCCCACCACGCGGTCCTGCGCTATCTCGTCGGCCTTGGCGTAGAACTCGGCGCGGCGCTCCGGCACCAGGTCGCTGAGCACGGCCGCGGTCACCCGCGCGGCCGAGGAGTGGCCGCTGGGGTAGGAGAAGCTTTTGCTCTTCTTGATGCAGGGCTTGGCCTCCTCCGGATAAGCCTTGTAGGGGCGGGGGCGGCTGAAACGCGCCTTTATCTCGTCGAGGGCCTCCTCGAAATCGGCCGACAGGCGGTCAAAGAACGCTTTGAATTCGGCGGGCACCGGCTCCGGGAAAGGGCTGTTGGCGCCCCAGTAGGCGTCGTAGGTCTCGTCGGCGGTGCGCGCGGCCCGGGCGCAGTCGTCCGCGGTGCGCTTGTTCTGCCAGGCCAGCACCCCGGCCAGGTCGGCCTGCTGCTCCATGGAATCCGCGGCGGGCGGCGGGGGGAACGGCGCGGTCCTGAAGGGCTGCGGCGCGACGTAGTGGACGCGTACTTCGGCCGGGGCCTGCGTCGCGGCCGGGCGCTGATGGGCGCAGGCGGCCAGCGCCAGCGCGGCGGCTATTAACAGGTATCTTTTCTTGAAAGTCATAAACCGATTATACCAATTCGGCCGGCGGCCGACGCGGGGGCGGGCAAATACTCATTGTATGCGCGCTTTAAAATTTAAATAATAGTCATATGACACCGGCTATCAATGAAAAACGGATGGTCCAGCTGTTCTGCGAGCTCGCCAGGATTTCCTCCCTGTCGGGCAAGGAGGGCGCCATAGCGCGCCGCCTCTCCATCCTCCTGAAGTTCATGGGGGCCGAGGTAAGCGTGGACGACGCCGGCCGCAAGATAGGCGGCGAGACCGGCAACCTGACGGCCCGCTTTCCCGGCACCGGGGCCGGCGAGCCTTTCCTGCTGTCGGCCCACATGGACACCGTCGGCCCCGCCGACAAGGTGACCCCCGTCGTGCGCAGGGACCGGGTCACCTCCGACGGCACCACCATCCTGGGCGCCGACTGCAAGGCCGGCATCGCGATAATCCTGGAGGTCATAAAGACCCTCGAGGAGAACCGGATACCCCACCCGCCCATAGAGGCCGTCTTCACGGTCAGCGAGGAGATGGCGCTGCTGGGCGCCAAGTACCTGGACTACGGCGGCCTGCGCTCGCGCTACGGCCTGGTCTTCGACAACGAGCAGGGCATAGAGAACGTGATCACCAGCGCCCCCGCCGCCGACAAGATGGACATCAAGGTCTACGGGGCCGCCGCCCATTCCGGCGTGGCGCCCGAGAAGGGCATCTCCGCCATCAAGGTGGTCTCGAGCGCCATCGCCGGCATGAAGCTCGGCCGCATCGACCGCGAGACCACCGCCAACATAGGCTTTATCAACGGCGGCAACGCCATCAATATCGTGCCGCCGCTGGTGGAGCTCTCCGGCGAGGCCCGCAGCCACGACCCGGCCAAGCTAAGAAAGCAGACCCGCCACATGGAGGACTGCCTGAAGCGGGCCGTCAAAAAAATAAAGGTGCGCGACGGCGGCCGGCTGATCACCCCGCGCTACGAGTTCCTGCTGGAGCAGAAATTCCCGAACCTGCGCATAGACCGGGACAACCCGGTGCTGCCGCTGATAGCCGCGGCCATGAAGGAGGAGGGCATAAGGATGCGCCCCTCGGCCTCCGGCGGCGGCACGGACAGCAACGTCATGTACGGCCACGGCATAAAGGCCCCCGTGCTCTCCACCGGCATGCGCGACGTGCACACCACGCACGAGTACCTGGACCTCAAGGATTTCTTCGCCTGCGCCCGCCTCACGCTCAAAGTGATAAGCGGCTGGCGCGGCGCGGCCGGAAAGTAGCGGACAAAGGACCCTATGGCACACGTATTCAACCCGGAAGAGAGGGCCAAGCTCGACAGCCCCGAGCGGCGCGCCGAGCTGCCGCCCGAAGAGACGCTGGTAAAGGCCGGCATCAAGCCCGGCGATATCATCCTCGACCTGGGCTGCGGCACCGGCTACTTCGCCTTCCCGGCCGCGCGCATGACCGGGCCCAAGGGCGCGGTCTACGCGCTGGACATCTCCGGCGTGATGCTGGCCGAGCTCCGCTCGCGCGCCGCCTCCACCGGCATCTTCAATATCCATGCCCACCAGGTGGCCCGCGCCAAGCCGGAAATACCGGAAGCCGCCTACACCTTCGCCCTCATGGCCGACACCCTGCACGAGGTGGACGACAAAGCAGACCTACTGTCCGCCCTGGCCGCCGCTCTCAAGTCCGGCGCCAGGTTCTCGGTCATAGAGTGGGCCAAGCGGGAAACCGCCGGCGGCCCGCCGCTCATGGAGCGCCTCTCCGAGGACGAGATGCAGGTGCTGTTAAAGAAAGCCGGCTTCACCGAGCCCGCCTCGGCCCCGCTGGGCGCCGCCCACATACTCTACACCTGCCAGAAGAAAGCCGCCTGATGAACAAGGAAAAACTGGCAGGCCCGGCGCTGGCCGCGCTCTCCGGCCTGCTGCTGGCCGCCTGCTTCGCGCCTCTGTCGCTGGGCTGGGCGGCCTGGCTGGCGCTGGTGCCGCTGTTCTGCGCCGTCACCGCCGCGGCCTCGCCGCGGCGCGCGGCCTGGCTGGGCGGCCTGGCCGGCCTGGTCTTTTACTCTCTCTCCCTTTCCTGGATGCCCAGCGTGGTGAATTTCCCGGCCCTGTTCTTCTGGGCGGTCTTCGCGTTCTGGGTGGCGCTGCACGCGGCCCTGCTGCGCGGGCTCTGGGGCCTGGCCGAAGACGGCGGGCTTAATTATAGGCGCGCGCTGGCCCTGGCCGCCGCCGCCGGCCTCTGCTGGGCCGGCCTGGAATACTTCCGCTCCGAACTGTGGTGGCTGGAATGCCCCTGGCTGGTGCTGGGCTACAGCCAGGTCACCGTCCCGGGGCTGTACCAGACGCTCAGCGTATGGGGCGTCTACGGGCTCTCGGCCTTTATCGTGGCCGTCAACGCTGCCCTGGCGCTGGCGCTGCTGCGCCGCTCCTATCTACCCGCCGCCCTGGCCCTGGCCGCCGTTGCGGCCGCCTGGGGCTGGGGGGAACACCGCCTGAAGACTTTCCCGGCCGACGCCGGGCGCCCCTTCACGGCGGCGCTGGTGCAGGCCGAGCGCTCCGACATAAACAAGCTGGCCCGGCTGAGCCTCCTGCCGGAAGCCGCCGGGGCGGACCTGCTGGTCTGGCCGGAATGCGCGGTGTACCCGCCGCGCGCGGATGAAAAAAGCTACGAGGCCTACATCGCCTCGCGCCTCGGCGGCTCCCGGGCCGAAGCCGTGGTAGGCGTCTGCGTGCCCGCCGACAGGCGGCGCGGCGTGCGGCGCGCCAACTACACGCTGCACCTCGGGCGGGACAAGCGGGTGATCGGGACCTACCAAAAAATGCACCCGGTGCAGTTCGTGGAATGGGGCCTGCCCAGGAACCGCGCGCCGGAGCCGGTGCGCACGCCGCTGGGGCTGCTCGGCCCGCAGATCTGCTACGACCTGGCCTTCGAGAACGGCAGCAGGCTGATGGCCGAATCCGGCGCCGAAATAATCATCACGCCCACCCTCGACCCCATGGAGTGGACCGTCCTGCAGCACACGCAGCACTCCGACATGACGGCCGCGCGCGCGGTGGAGACCGGCCTGTGGATAATCCGCGCCGCCTCCTCCGGCAGGTCGCAGGTGGTCGACAGCCTGGGCCGCGAGCGCGCGACGCTGGCCAACGGCGCCGAGGGCACGCTGGTCGCGCAGGCGCGGCTGGCCGCCGGCGGAACTTTCTATACCCGCTACGGCTGGCTGCTGGCCCCGCTGGCGCTGATCTTCACGCTGGCCGCGGGCCTGCCGCTTTGGAGAAGAAAGTAATTTGATAGAATGGGACAAATGAACAACAGGGCGCGCCGTATCCTCTGCGTGGACGACGAGGACTTCAACCTGGACCTGCTCGAGGCCCTGCTCAAGCCCCACGGCTACGAGACCTATACCGCCCTCAACGGCAAGGAGGCCCTCGACGTGCTGGCCGCCCAGTCCGTGGACCTGGTGCTGCTCGACATCAACATGCCGGTGATGAACGGCCACGAGGTCTGCCGGCGCATCAAGGCCGACCCGCAGCTCTGCCATGTCCCGGTGATCATGATCACCTCGCTGGATTCCAAAGAGAACAAGATGAAGGGCATGGAGTCCGGGGCCGAGGAGTTCCTCTCCAAGCCCTACGACCAGGCCGAGCTGCTGCTGCGCATCGGCAACATCCTGCGCACCGCCGAGTACGCCGACGCTTTCGAGTACCTGATCCTCGCGCTGGCGCGCGCCGCCGAGGCCAACGACATCGACACCGGCAACCACATCCTGCGCGTGGGCGAGTATTCCGCGCTGGTGGCGCGGGAGCTGGGCCAGTCCGAGCGCTTCATCGAGACCATCCGCAACCAGGCCACGCTGCACGACGTGGGCAAGGTGCATATCCCCAGCCACATCCTCAAGAAGCCCGGCCGCCTGACCGCCGGGGAGATGGAGGAGATGAAGCAGCACACCACCTTCGGCGCCATGATCATCGGGGACCACCCGCACCTGCAGTTCGGCCGGCGCATAGCGCTGTGCCACCACGAGCGCTGGGACGGCACCGGCTACCCTAAAGGCCTGAAGGGGGAGGAGATCCCGCTCGAGGCCCGCATCACCGCCATCTGCGACTGCTACGACGCGCTGCGCAATTCCCGCGTCTACAAGCCCAACTACGATCACGACGGCGCCTGCCGCATCATCACCGAAGGAGACGACAGGATGAAGCCGCAGCATTTCGACCCGGCGGTGATGGCGGCTTTCAAAAAGCTCGCGCCGGAGTTCGACGCGCTTTACGGCAAGATGCTCGACAACGGGGAAACGGACACCAAATGACCGAAGTTAAGGAAGAATCTTTTATAGGCAAGTTTTTAGTCCTCAGGGGCGCCGTCCGCGAGCTGTGGCTGATCTTCGGCACCAAGGTGCTGACCATCCTGGCCTACGGCCTGGTCGGCACGTCCACGCTGGGCCTGTGGCTCTCCTCCGACGTGGGCTTGAGCGACCAGAACGCCGGCATCGTGATCGCCAGCTGGTCCTCGGTGCTCACGCTGTTCACCGTGATGGTAGGCTCGCTCGTGGACGCGGTGGGCATCCGCAAATCGCTGCTGGCCGGCTTCGGCCTGTGCGTGCTGGCCCGCTTCGTGATGTCCTTCTTCTCGGTGCCGTGGATAGCGCTGCCGCTCGGCCTGCTGCCGCTGGCCCTGGGCGAGGCGCTGCAGACGCCGGTGATGGTAGCCGCCGTAAAGCGCTTCTCCACCACCCGCCAGCGCGCGATAGCCTTCTCCGTCTATTACGCCATGATGAACGTCGGCTTCGCCGTAGCCGGCTGGAGCTTCGACAAAGTGCGCGCCGTGCTGGGCGAGTACGGCCACTACACCGTGCCCGTGGTCGGCGTGGAGATCAGCACCTACCAGACCATCATCCTGCTGGGCCTGCTGTTCACCATCCCCAACCTGCTCATCACCTACTTCGGTCTGCGCGGCGGCCTCGAAGTGACGGACGAGGGCGTGAAGATAAACCCGGAGGTCTCCCTGTACCCGGAGAAATCCTTCCTGGGCGCGTTCTACTTCTCCTGCCGCGACGCGCTGCAGGGCTGGTTCAAGATCTTCTCCAACCTCTGGACTCAGCCTACCTTCTACCGCTTCCTGGCCTTCTTCGGCTTCGTCGTGTTCGTGAAGCTCATTCTCTACCACTTCTACTACACCTTCCCCAAGTTCGCCATCCGCGAGCTCGGCGAGGGCGCGCCGATAGGGCAGGTCTTCTCCGTGCTCAACGCCGTCATCGTGGTGATCCTGGCCCCGGTCATAGGCGCGCTGACGCAGAAGTTCACCGCCTACAAAGCGGTTATCATCGGCACCACCATCTCGGCGCTGTCCGTCTTCCTCATGGCCGTGCCGCCGGCGCTGTTCCAGGGCCTGGCCGACGGCTGGCTGGGAAACCTCATCGGCCATTCCTGGCTGGGTCTCACCGGCCCGGTGCACCCGCTCTACGTCGCCATCGTCATCTGCGTTGTGATCTACTCCGTGGGCGAATCCTTCTATTCCCCGCGCCTTTACGAGTACCCCGCCGCCATAGCCCCGAAGGGCCAGGAAGGCTCCTACATGGCCCTGTCCATGCTGCCGTACTTCTTCGCCAAGTTCTTCGTGGGCGCGATGTCGGGCTTCCTGCTGGCGCGCTACTGCCCGGTGGAAGGTCCCCGCAACTCGCAGATGATCTGGCTGATAGTGGCCGGCATGGCCATGCTGACGCCCGTGGGCCTGCTGCTGGCCAGGCGCTATATCCAGGTGCGCGAAGCCGGCAGGGAATAAAGACGGCCCCGCCCGGACGACCCATATGCCCAGCGCTACCTTAGAAACCGTACTGCTAACCAGGGACGAAGCCCTTTTTACGGCCTGCCGGCTCAGGTTCGCGGAGAGCGGGGTGGGGCTCACGCTGGCCCGCAACCAGGCCGAGTTCCGGGCCGCCATGCGGGAGAAGGGCGCCGGGGTGGTGGTGCTCGACGGCGCCCATACCGACGCCGTGCTCGGCCTGGGCGCGGAGGAGGCCGTCGCCAAGCTCTCCCCGCTGCTGGCCTCCCGCGTCATCGTGGTGCTGGCCGAGGCCGGCGCCGCCCCGGAGCGCGTGGTTCGCCTGCTCGAACTCGGCGCGCACGACGTGGTACAGAAGCCGGTCAGGCCCCGCATCCTGGCCGAGCAGCTCAAAGCGCTGGTCAGGGTCTTCGCCCGCGGCGGCCGCCCCGCCCGGGGCATCTCCGCCGCCCCCGGCGATTCGCTGGTCATGGACTACCCGCGGCGGCGCTGTTATATTAAGGAAGAGGGCGGGAGCCGGCGCGAGCTGAAATTCACCAGGGCCGAATTCAGCGTGCTGCACCTGCTGCTGCAGAAGAAAGGCGCGGTGGCCACCTACTCGGATTTCCGCGACGCCCTCTGGCCCGACTCCGGCTCCTACCGCGAGATCACGCACATCCTGCACCAGCTCGTCACCAATATCCGCAAGAAGATCGCCGCCTCCGAGGCCAGGATAGAAAACCTGCGCGCCGAAGGGTTCAGGCTGGTGCAGCAATGAGCATCAAGTTCAAGCTGGCGCTGGCCATAGACGCCCTGCTGCTGCTGGCGCTGCTGTTGTTCGGGACCATAGCTTATACCGCCCAGGAGGCCCTGCTGCTGGGGCAGGCCGCCGAGTCGCGCGAGAACACGGTGCAGTCGCTGGCCAATGTCACGGAGGAGAGCGTCTCCGCCGAGGACGACGCCATGCTGATGACTTATACGGCGGGCCTCAAGCGCATCATAAAGGAACTGGACACCGCCTACGTCTCCGACGGCAAATACATTCTGGCCCATACGGACCGGAGCCTGGCGCCGCGCCAGCTGCCCCTGTCCAGCCAAGGGGCGCCCGTGCGCACCCACTCCAGCCGGCTGCTGGTAAGGGAGGAACTCCGGCCCGAAGCGGAGGCGGGGGTCTCCTTCTCCCGCAAGCGCGTCCTGGTGCGCGGCCGGCCCTACGACGTGGTGGTGGGCTATTCCGACAAGGCGGTTGCGGGCAACGTGCGGCGCGCCCTGGACCACACCGCCGTAGCGCTGATGAAAGCGGGGGCGCTGGCGCTGCTGGCCGGCACACTGCTGGCCTTCTGGATCGCGGGCCGCATGACCCGCCCGATACGCGCGCTGCTCGCGGCTTTCTCGGCCACCGGGGAGGGGGACCTGAACCGCGCGATGGGCGATACCGGGCGCCGCGACGAGGTAGGCGCGCTGAACCGGGAATTCAACCGCATGGTCTCCAGGCTCAGGGAGCTCGACGAGCTCAAGAAAGATTTCGTCTCCTCGGTCACGCACGAGCTCAAGTCGCCGCTGGGCGCCATCGAGTCCTACCTGGAGCTGATGGAGTACGAGGTGGCCCAGGCCGCCAAGGCCCCGGCCTCCTGGCCGGCCAGGCTGCCGAAATTCCTGGAGAACATCTCGTTCGTCAAGCAGAATTCCGGCCGGCTGCTAGGCTTCATCACCAGCCTGCTGGACGCGGCCAAGATAGAGAAAGGCAAGTTCGAGGTCTCCCGCAAGCCGGCCGCCATAGAGCCTCTGATAGAGTCCGTGGTCCGCCTCTTCAGGGAGAAGGCGCGGGGCGCCGGCGTGGAGCTGAAGACTGAGATCCAGGCCAGGTTGCCGCGGGCGCTGCTGGACCAGGACCGGATGCTGCAGGTGCTGACCAATTTAATCGCCAACGCCCTCAAGTTCACGCCCGAGGGGGGGACCATCACGGTCGCCGCCTCGCTGGTGCGCGACGGCAGCGCCGCGCGCGGCGAGGCGCGCCCCGTGGACATAAGCGGCCGCCGCGCGCTGCGCGTGGTGGTAGAGGACACCGGGCCCGGCATACCCCGCGAGGACCTCGGCAAACTTTTCCAGAAATTCTACCAGGCGCCCGGCAGCCGCGCCGGGACTATCGGCCCCAAGGGGACGGGGCTCGGCCTCTACATAGTGAGGAGCATCGTGGAGGCGCACGGGGGGCGAGCCTTCGCCGAGAGTTACGGCAAGGGCAGCAGGTTCGGTTTCGAGCTGCCCGTCTGACCCGGGAGGGTCCCTATGAAACTGATACTCATCGTAGACGACGAACAGGATTACGTAAACATCATGGTCCAGCTGCTGGAGCCGGAAGGCTACAAGACGCTGGCGGCCGGCACCGTAAAGGACGCCCTCCACCTGCTGGAGGTGGTCACGCCGGATATGCTGATAGTGGACTGGAACCTGCCCGACCGGACCGGCCTGGAGCTGGTAAAAGAAGTGCGGGCGCAGAAAAGATTCCGCAAGACCCGCGTGGTCATGAACACCATACGCGATTCCGAGAACGACCAGGTCGCCGCCTACCTCGAGGACGCCGACCTCTATTTCACCAAACCTATCAAGCCCGAGATCTTCCTGGGCAAGATCAAGAAACTCCTGGAATAACCTGGCCCCCGGATTGCTGGTGGCAAGGTGATTGCATTGTTCGTCCATTGATTATTCATTGATTATTCATTGATTGTCCTCAAGTTATTCTTAAGTTATAATTTACAGTGACGGTCATTAGCGGCCGGCGCAATTAGCGGCGCCGGCTTATATGATATTGAAAAGAATTTTACTGCTACCGCTTCTGCTCTTAGCCGGCAACCTTGCCGGTCAGACCGTCTACACCGAGAACACCGAAGGCCAGTTCAACGCCGGCTCCCATAATTCCACCTACGTCACCGGCGACGCCGTGGCGCTGGACCATTATGGCCGCGCCGCCGGGCTGGACGCGCCGGGCGGCGACGAGTGGTTCAACGGCAGTTGGAATTACCGGCGCCAGCTGACGGTCGATTCGGCCAACCCCGCCGGGCTGGCCGGCTACGCCGTCGCCGTTACGGTCAACACCCAGGCCGCCATAGCAGCCGGCAGGATGAAAGCCGACGGCTCGGACATACGCTTCACCACCGCCGCCGTCGCCGGGTACTCGCCGTCGCTGCCGTACTACATAGAGTCGGGGCTCAACACCGCCTCGACCAAGATCTGGGTAAAACACCCCTTGGTCTCCCCCGGCTCCAACCCGCTGTACCTCTACTCCGGCAACGCGGCCGCGGCCGCGGCCTCTTCGCTGCCCGGCACCTTCGTCATGGGCGACAATTTCGACGCCGCCAACGGCTCGGCCCCCAGCGGCGCCAACTGGGTGACCATAGAATCCGGCGCGCCGGCGGCCGGCTCCCTGCGCGACATACAGGCCAACCGCCTGCGCATGCTCTTCGGCAGCCCGCTGGGCACGCGCTACTACGGCCTGCGCAGCGCCAACCAGTACTCCTTCGCCGCCGGCCGCCGCTACCGCGCCGAGATCAACGCCCGCGCCTCAGGCGACTCCTGGTCCAGCTTCACCCTCTGCCAGGCCGTCTATACCTACGCCTACGACCAGGACGACTGGCTGCGCGTCGCCGTGCACCATACCGCCTCCGGCCCGTCCTACTCCATAGAGCGCAGCGACTACGGCACCAAGACCACGCTGGCCACCGGCGCGCTGGCCGCCGGCCTGCACGCCGTGGATTTCCTCATCACCGCCTCCTCGTTCAGCGTGCTGCTCGACGGCTCCGAGGTCTACTCCGCCGCCAACACGCTGCCGTTCAACAGCCCTTACCTGTACCTGGAGGCCTCCTCAGCCGGAGCCGCGCTGGAGGAATTCGTTTTCGACAACGTGACAGCGCAGCCCTACTCCTACCCCGAGCCGGCCTTCGGCTCTGCCGGCACCGAGCAGGGCCGCCGCTACGCCGCCGGCAGCTTTCTGTCCCAGACCTACGACAGCGGCGCCGCCGGCTCGCTCTACTCGCGCGCCGACTGGGACGACGCGGTGCCGGCGGGTTCTTCCGTAACTCTGCAGGCCCGCGCGCACGACACCGACGTGGCGCTGGGCACCTTCACCGCGGTGGCCAAGGGGGGCAACCCCGCCGTCTACGGCCGCTACGCGCAGTACCGCCTGCTTTTCTCCACTCTGGACCCGCGCTACACGGCCGCCGTAAGCAGCGTCACGCTGGGCTACGGTTCGCCGCCGCTGGCGCCGGCGGCTCCGGCCGGCCTCTCCCAGTCCGAGAGTTCCATCCGCTGGAGCTGGACCGACAACTCCTCCGGCCAGTACCAGGAGGAGGGCTTCAAGATCTTCGACGCCAGCGGCGTACTGAAAGGCTCCGCGGGCCCCAACTCGAGCGAGTGGACGGAGAGCGGCCTGAACCCCAACACCCTCTACGAGCGCGCCCTGGCCGGCTACAACCAGGCCGGCACCGGCCCCTCCGCGCCGGTCTCGCGTTACACGCTGTCCGTGGCGCCCAACGTCGGCTGCGACAGGTCCACCGGCACCTGGCTGTCGGGCGCGCTGACCTGCAACAATTTGGCCGGCTTCGGCACCAACGGCGTGGCCTATTACCGCTACGCCTGGACGCAGCAGCCGACCTACACCTGGGGCGGCAGCGAGACGCAGTGGACCTCGGGCTCGATGTCGAAATCGGACTTCTCCACCGGCAACTATTACCTGCACGTAAAGTCCTATAACGGCAACGATGTATCCCTGTCCGGCTACCAGACCTACGGCCCTTACTGGTACGACAGGAACGTCCCCACCGTAACCGGCTTCAGCCCTTCCTCCAGCCCGTGGACCAACACCGGCCTCGGCTCGCAGGGCTCGTACTCCGACACCGGCGGCTCCAAACTGAACCGCGTCCGCTACCGCTGGACCACTTCGGCCGACCGGCCGGCCACCGGCTGGCAGGCCTGGGACAGCGCCATAGCGGGCAATGATACAGCCTCCTCCGGCTTCATCATAGGCAGCCCCGGCCAGTGGTACCTGCACGTTGAAGTAGAGGACACGGCCGGCAATGTGGGCTACGGCTATACCGGCGTTTTCAGGATAGACACGACCAAGCCCACCGGCGGCATAGCGATAAACGGGGGCGCGGAATATACGCCCTCGCGCAATGTCACGCTGGGCCTGACCTACGCCGACAGCGAGTCCGGAGTCAAGAATCTGGCCTACAGGAACCTGGGCGGCACCGAGAGCCAGCCGGAACTGCCGCAGGCCACCACGGCCTGGGTCCTGGCCCCCGGCGACGGCAGCAAGCAGGTCTATGTAAAGGTCACCGACAACGCGGGCAATTTACAGCAGTACGCCGACACCATCACGCTGGATTCGCGCACCTCGCTGCTGGGATCGGGCATCAACGGTACGGCCAGCGGCGTGATGGGGGAACCGGCGGATTCTTTCCTGGCCCGCGCCGCCATCTCCTGGACGCCCGACGGCTCCCCGCTGGATGGCAGGACTATATCTTTCCACTTCAACGGTTCCACGAAAACGGCCCTCACCGACTCGCTCGGCTCCGCGACAACAGGCTTCTATGTCCCGGCGGCCACCGGCACCTATGTCTACAATGTCTGGTTCGAGACTGACGGGACCTACGCCGCCTCCGCCTCCACCGGCACGCTGCTGGCCTCGCAGCGCACGACCTCGCTGGTAACGGAAGACGTCAACGCCACCTCTGGGGCAGCCTTTACAGCCAAGGCGACGCTTAAGGACTTTAATACTGAATTACCTATAAACGGGCGGACGATCTCGTTCTATTTCGAAGGCTCCACCATAACGGCCGTGACCAACGCCCTGGGCGTGGCCACGGTAACATTCACCGCCCCGCTGACCGTAGCCTTCTACGACTACAACGCTACCTTCGACGGGGGTTCTGTCTACGGCCCCAAGACAGCCACCAGCCGCGTAGGCGTGGGCCTGCGCGTGACCAGCCTGGCGGTGCCGCCCGTGACGGCCCTGGCCCAGGCGACTTTCAACGCCCAGGCCACGCTGATAGACGGAACGAGCACGGTGGCGGGCGCGGCCATCAACTTCTACTTCCTTGGCTCCACCCAGACGGCAGTTACGGACGGTTCCGGAGTAGCCACATACGCCTTCACCGCGCCGGCTTCTTCCGGCACCTACTCTTTCGCGGCCGCTTTCGACGGAGACGGGACCTACGCGGCCTCCTCGGGCGGCGCGCTGCTTACGGTCAACCGCCGCCCGCTGAGCCTGGCCGGCGAGATGGGCCAGGGCTACGTCAACGCCTCTTTCCAGGCCCGGGCCGTGCTCTATGACGGCATCACGGCGCAGCGCGTGCCCGGCAAGGCCATAGTTTTCATCTTTGAGAGTTCCTCGGCCACGGTAGTCACCGACGCCCTGGGCGTCTCCACTGCCGTTTTCGCCTCCGGCGCCCTGCCGCGCAGCGCCACCTGCTACTACTATTTCGCCGGCGACTCCGGCTACGCTTTCGCCGATTCCACCGCGCCGGTCACCGTTGAACGCCGGCCCGTGGCGCTGTCGGCCTCGGACACCTCGGCGCTGATCAGTTCCAGCTTTACCGCCGTGGCCGAACTCAAGGACACCGCTTTCACCCCGGTGCCGGTAGCCGGCAAGACAGTGACCTTCACCTTCCTGGGCGAGCAGAAGACCGCCGTCACCGACGCTCTGGGTGTGGCTTCGGCCACCTACGCCAGCGGCCTGTCCACCGGCACCTACGAGTATTACGCCTCTTTCGCGCAGGACGGCTCCTACCTGGCCGACAACGACACCGGCACCGTCACCATGGACAAGCGCCCTGTGGTGGTCTCGGCCTACCCGCGCTTCGTCTTCGCCTTCGACGCCATACAGGGCGTGGCCGACCTCAAGGACGGTGTCACCGGCGAATACATCAGCAGCCAGACCATCTCCTTCAACTATAACGGCGTCTCCCAGTCCACCACCACCGGCAGCGAGGGCGCCGCCCTGGGCCGCGCCTACGCCGTCTATCCCGGCACCGGCGTGGCGGCCACCTACAGCTACAGCGCCACCTTCCCCGGCAACTCGCTTTATTCGGCCAACAGCAGTACCGCCTCCGTCACGGTAACCAAGCGCTCGGTCAACCTGACGGCCTTCCCGCAGAGCGCCATCTGGGGCAGCTCGTTCACGGCCACGGCCGAGTTCCGCGACGGCGCCACCAACACGCTGGTGGGGGGCAAGCAGCTGCGCCTGGCCTTCAGCACGGCCCCGGCCTCCTTCCAGCTCACCAGCGCGGCCGGCGTGGCCGCCTCCACCTTCACCGCCCCGGCCAGCACCGGCGCCTTCAGCTGGTTCGCCAATTTCTCCGGAGACGACGCCTACGCGGCGGCCGCCTCCACCGGCACCATCTCCGTCAACCGGCGCGCGCCCACAATCACGCCCATCGCCTCCAGCAAGTATGTCTGGGACTCTATCTACCTGAGCGCGACCTTTACGGACGAGGGCAATCCCGTAGCCGACCGGCTGCTCTATTTCTATTTCAACGGCTCCACTAAGACCGCCGCCACCAACTCCGGCGGCGTCGCTACCACGCTGGCCTTCTCCTCGGTCAGCGCGCAGGGCGTCTACGGCTTCTCTGTGCAGTTCGACGGCGACACCAACTATTCGGCCCAGACCGGCAGTTCCACGGTCACGGTCTCGCGCCGGCCCTCCAACCTGAACCTGGGCCCGGTCTCGGCGATCGCCAACTCCTCCGTCACCCTGTCGGCCACCCTGCTGGACACCAACTGGACCACACCGGTCTCCGGCAAGAGCGTCAGTTTCACGTTGCAGGGCGCCACCCACACGCTTTCAGCCGTCACCAACGCCTCCGGCATAGCCAGCGTGATATATTCCGCCGCCGGCGTTACCGGCCCCTACATCTATTCGGCCTCGTTCGCCGGCAACACCAGCTACACCGGCACCTCCAGCAGCGAGACGCTCACCGTCACGCGGCGCCCGTCGGTGCTGGAAATGGCCGACTACTACCCGCCGGCCAGCAGCACGTTCACTGTCTCCGCCGTGCTCAAGGATTTCACCAACGGCAACGCGATAGAGGCCAAGACGGTCTCCTTCCTGTTCCTCGGCTCCACCAGGACCGCCGTCACCACCGCGCTGGGCTACGCGGCCACCTCCTACGTGGCGCTGTCGAGCACCATGAGCTATCCCATACAGGCCGCCTACGCCGGCGACACCCTCTACGCCCCCGCGACCATAGTCAAGACGGTGTTCCCCGGCCGGCGCAACACGGCCCTGCAGACCTCGGACATCCTGACTGCCGTGGCCAAGGACACGTTCACCGTCACCGCCAGGCTCAGCGACTACGACCTGGGCACCTATCTCTCCGGGGCGACCATCACCTTCTCTTTTACCGGCTCCACCTACTCGCTGACGGCGGTCACGGACCCCACAGGCTATGCCAGCGTACAGTTCGCGGCGCCCTCGGCCACCGACACCTACTCCTACACCGCCACGTACGCCGGCAGCGCGCTCTACAACAGCACCCTGGAAACTTCCTCGGTGCTGGTCAACCGCCGCGCCATAACCATCAATCCAGCCGACCTGACCGGCGTGCCGGCCATCAGCACCTTTACCGCCTCGGCCACGCTCTCGGACGGCCCGCTGACCCTCTCCGACAAGACGCTGAGCTTCGTGTTCGTCTCCACCAAGAGCGCCATCACCGGCGTTACCGGCGTAGCTGTCTCCTCGTTCATAGCGCCGGTCAGCACCGGCACTTTCTCCTATAAGGTCACTTACGCCGGAGACGCGCTCTACGACCCCGCCACGGCCTACGCCACCCTGGGCGTGGTGCTCAAGCCCACCGTGCTGGAGGTGCTGGACGTGCCCGACGCCGTGGTAGGCCTGAAGTTCACCGCCACCGCCAAACTGCGCGACATCGAGGCCGGCAACGCGCTGGTGCTGTCCACCAAGACCATCACCATCGTCTTCGGCACCACCACAATAAACGCCGTGACGGACCTCGGCGTGGCCACGGCGGCCTATACCGCGCCGCTGACCACCGGCACCTACTCCTACACCGCCGCCTTCCCGGGCGACGGCATCTACGGCGCCAGCACCAGCAGCGGCACCGTGACGGTCAACCGCCGGCCCGTGCTGTTCAGCCTGGCCACGGACCCCAATCAACCCTACGCTTTCCGCGCCAACTCGGTGCAGTCCAGCTTCACCGTCACGGGCGTGCTTTCAGACGGCCAGGTGGCCGGCCTGAACCTGGCCGGGCAGAGCCTGACCTTCGTCTTCCAGAACTCCACCCAGACGGTCGTCACCAACGAGCTGGGCGTAGCCAGCGCCACGTTCGCCTCGCCCGTTTCCTCAGGCACCTACGCTTACTACGGTTATTTCTACGGCGACAACAGTTACAACCCCAACCGGCCGGAAGATTCGGGAAAGACGCTCAACATCATCCCGCGGCCCACCAACATCCTGCCGCGGGACAGCGCCACCGGCATACTCAACAACGACGGCCTGACCCCGTACTACACTTTCTGGAACACCCACGTGCAGGCGCGCGTGATGGACACGCTCAGCAGCGAGGGCATACAGGGCGTGACGGCCAACTTCGTGTTGTGGAACTCCACCAGGACGGGCGTCACCAACTCCATCGGCACGGCCCAGTCCAGCGCCACCTTCCCGGGCGTAACCGTGACCGGGATATATCCGGCGATAGTCAGGTTCGACGGCAACGGCACCTACGCTCCCAGCCTGCTGCCGGGGGGAACTCTCACTTCCGACCCCTATACCGCCAAAGTGACCATAAACCGCAGCCCGGCCTATTTCGACGTTCCGCAGGTGACCGAGACTTACCCCGACGCCGACACCGTGATCGCCGGCAACCTGGTGGACTGGTGGGGCAGGCCGCCCGCCTACCCCGGCCAGTACGTGGAGAATCCCAACGCCGCGCTGATCGGTTATC
This sequence comes from Elusimicrobia bacterium HGW-Elusimicrobia-3, assembly GCA_002840355.1. Lineage (GTDB taxonomy): Bacteria > Elusimicrobiota > Elusimicrobia > Elusimicrobiales > UBA9959 > UBA9959. Next base: position 30,035 of record PHAL01000016.1, read on the forward strand.
CTATCCGGTACAGGGTCTCTACGATCCCCTGCGGCGCCGACTGCGGCGCGGTCGGGCGCAACTGGGCCATAACCGGCTGGGGCACGGTAGGCGCAGGCAATATAGCCACGGCTACCGTGCGCTCCCCGCTGGCCGCCGGAGACTACCCGATAGATTATTATTTCGCCGCTACTCCCTCGTACGTGCAGTGGGGCCGCAGCGAGCCGCAGCGCGTGCTGCGCGTGGGCCGGCGCCTTACCTATATAATACCGGACTCGGAACCTTTCACCGTGGGCGCCCAGATGCCGATAGATATCACCGTAAAGCTGGCCGACCTCACGCAGAGCCTGGCCGGAGTGAACGGCAAGGACCTCGACGTCATCCTGGTCACGACGCAAACCCTGGTCACCGGCTCCGCGGGTCCGGCCGGCAAAGTAAAAGCCACTTTCGCCGGCATGTCGGTGGGCACCTACACTTACATAGCCCGCTTCCCGGACGGCGACCCCGCCTACATGCCCTTCACCAGCAGCGGCACCGTGATAGTGGAGAAGAATACCACCGGCCTGGCGGCCGACAATGTCAGCAATATCCCCGCCGGCAACAATTTCGACGCCAGGGCCACGCTGACCATTATCCAGGGCACCACCACGCTGCCGCTGGCCGGCAAGACCATTAACTTCGTCTTCACCAGCACCAACGGCCCGGTGAACCTGAGCGCCATGACCAACGCGCTGGGCGTGGCCACCGCGACCTACTCTTCCCCTTATGTCCCGGCCAACTATAACTACACGGCGGAGTTCCCCGAAGACGCGGACAATAAACCCTCCAGCGACCTGACCAACACCGTGCAGGTGGTCAAGCGGCGCACCCAGGTGGTGGCCGAGAACGCCGCGGTGTATATACAGGAGAATTTCACCTCCACCGCCACCCTGACCGACCTGGACCTGGGAGGGGCGCCGATACCGGGCATGACGGTCAGCTATGTCCTGCATAAGTCCCCGGACATCTCGGCAACCGCGGCCACCGACGCCGGCGGCGTGGCCGTCACGAGCTTCCTGTCCCCGACCACGGCGAACACGTACCAGTACTCCGCCACCTTCCCCGGCACCTCCATCTACGCCGTCTCCAGCGACACCAGGACGGTGACGGTCTCCAGGCGCGTCACCAACCTCAACGCGGCCGACGTTACCACGCCCACCAACAGCTCTTTCACCATCACCACCTCGCTCTCCGACGTCACGCACGACCTGGGCGTCTCCACCCCGATAGCCGGCGCGCAGGTGAAGTTCGTCTTCAACGGCGAAACCAAGTACGCCGTCACGGACGCCTACGGCGTGGTCTCGGCCACCTTCACCGCGCCCGCGGTAGCGGCCAATTACCCTTACACGGTCTATTTCGAGGGCGACCAGACCTTCAACGTCACCGACACGCCCCGCACCGTCATAGTGCGCAAGCGCAACACCACGGTGTCGGGCACCGACGTAATAGCCCCGGCCGGCAGCGCCTTCACCGCCCAGGCCCTGCTCATAGACGAGTTCGGCCAGAAACTGGAGAACTACACCATCACCTTCGTCTTCACCGGCACCGGCACTTTCACCGGCGCCGACCTGACGGACGAGAACGGCCTGGCCAACAAGATCTATATCTCGCCGCTCAGCACCGGCACTTATAATTACACCGCTTCTTTCGCCGGCGACGACACCTACGCCGCCAATTCCGACGACCTCAACGAGGTGCTGGTCAACGTGGCCTCCACCACGCTCAGCGTGCCGGACGGCGCCGTCACCGTGAACATGCTCTACACGGCCACCGCCACGCTCAAAGGCGCCGCCAGCGGCGCCGGCGTGCCCAATAAGCCTGTGGATTTCACCTTCAACGGCGTGAACCTGGGCCAGGTGCTCACCGACGAGACCGGCATGGCCGTAAAGACCTTCACCCCGGCTTCTACCGGCACCTTCCGCCTGGACGCGGACTTCTACGGCGACTCGGCCTTCTTCGCCAGCGAGTCCTCCGCCACCATCACGGTCAGCAGGCGCACGGCCGGCATAGCGGCCCCGGACGTCCAGACCGAAGTCGAAATGGTCTTCATAGCTACCGCCACGCTGCGCGACTATAGCGCCGTCCCCAGCACCCCGATAGAGGGCCGCACGGTGGAATTCCTCTTCGACGGCAACACCAAGACCGCGGTCACCAACAGCGTGGGCGTGGCCACCGTCTCGTACACGTCGCCGCTGTTCTCCGGCGTCTACGCCCTCGGCGCCAACTTCCCCGGGGACGCCATCTTCGAGGCCACCGCCACGCTGGCCGTGGTCAACATCGCCAAGCACGAGATCTCTCTCGCCGTGGTCAACGGCTCCATCCCCGCGCTGGAGGTCTTCAACGCCACCGCCACGCTGACCATGGGCGTGACCCCGATCCCCGGCAAGAACATCCAGTTCCTCTATAAGGGCGAGCCCCTTTCCGCGACTACGGACGCCGCCGGGCAGGCTTTCGTGCAGTACCAGTCGGGCGCCTCCTCCGGGCCCTGGCGCCTGGACGCCAACTTCGACGGCAGCGCCGACCCCACCTACGCCAGCACCTCCACGTACGGCACCATCACCGTGCTGCGCCGCGCCGCCGTGGTGGTGCCGGAGAATATCACCCTCTCCGTATTCGACGCCTTCACCGCCACCGCCACCTTCCGCGACGTGGTCAGTTCCAACACGCCGGCCGGCAAGTACGCCAAGGTGGCCTTCAACTGGATCAAGACCACCACCTTCACCGCCACCGCCACCGACGGCAGCGGCCTGCTCTATGTCTCCACCGGCGCGCCGGTCTCCTCGGGCACCTATAAGGTGGAGGCCTTCTACCTCGGCGACGCCACCTACGCGCCCAGCCTGGCCTCCACCGCCACCGTCACCGTCCTCCGGCGTCCCTCCCAGCTGGCCCTGGCCGACGTCTCCGTCATGTTCGGGCGCGTGTTCACGGCCACCGCCACGCTCAGGAACGAGGCCGTGCCGCTGGCCTCCAAGCCCGTCACCTTCACTTTCGAGGGCAGGCCGTTCACCAAGCTGACCAACGCTTCCGGCATAGCGGTGGCCACCTTCACGGTGACGCTGTCGACCGGCCCCAGCCGGATAGACGCGCTCTTCGACGGCGACGCCGCCTACGGCCCCAGCAATGTCGCCACGGCCACGGTGACGGCCGCGATGCGCCCCACCGCCGTCACCCCGGCAGCGGCCGCAGCCATAGCCGACAAGGTCTTCATAGCCACGGCCACCCTTAAGGATATAGATAACCTTAACCTGGCCGGCAAAGAAGTGGACTTTATTTTCGAGGGGGAAACCCTGACCGGCATCACCAACGCGCTGGGCGTGGCTACCGCGGCCTTCACGGCCGACGTGGCCACCGGCACCTACGCCGTGGGGGTATACTTCAACGGCACCTACGCCTACATCCCCAGCTCGTCCACGCTCACCCTTACCGTGCAGCGCCGGCCCACCAGCATCCTGCCGCCCGGCGGCGTGACCACGCGCGCGCTGGACGTCTTCTACGCCACGGCCACCCTGCGCGACCTGGACGCCATAACGCTCGGCGCCAAGCCGGTGCGCTTCCTCTTCCAGGGAGCGACCTTCTACCGCGCCACGGACGGCGGCGGCGTGAGCATCTCCACCTGGGCCGCGCCCGCCTCCTCGGGCTCGTACATAGTGGGCGCCTACTTCGACGGAGACGAAAAATACGCGCCCAGCAGTTCCTCCATTCTGGTCGCCAACCTGCAGCGCCCGGCAGGCATCGCCCTCAACGGCGTCACCGCCACGGCCCTGGACCTGTTCAAAGCCACCGCCACCCTCACAGACCTCAACAACGGCCTGCTGCAGGTCTCGACGCGCAATGTGACTTTCAGCTTCAGCTGGGGGGCCAACACCTCGGCCCTCACCAACGGGGTGGGGGTGGCCACCGCTTCCTATAACGCCACCGCCGCGGCCGGCGCTTACCAGCTGACCGGCTCTTTCGCCGGTGACGCCACCTACGCCTCCACCAGCGCCGTGGTGCCGTTGCTGGTCACCAAGCGGAACGCTTATGTCACGGGCGTCTACGTCTCCACCAGGGTCTTCGACGTGTTCACCGCCACCGGCACCTTCTACGACTCGGTCAGCTCCGCCCCCGTGGCCGGCCGCACCATGAAGTTCATCCTGCAGCACGGCAGCACCAGAACGGCCGTCACCGGCGGCGACGGGGTGGCGGCGGCAAATTTCACGGCCCACGGCTCCTCCGGCACCTACGCCATCTACACCATGTTCGAAGGCGACGCCACCTACAACCCGGCCGTCACCTATGTCAGCAGCGTCACGCTGGCGCGCCGCGACAGCCGCATCACGCTTACCGCCCCGCCTAGCGTGATCATCAACAGCGCCTTTACCGCCTCCGGGACTATCTATGATTCGGTCAACAGCGCCCCGGCGCCCTCCAAACTGCTCTCCTTCCTGTTCCAGGGCAGCACGGTGCCGGCTTTCGCCGACGGCGCCGGCCAGGCCTCCGCCGGCTACACGGCCTCGCTGTCCTCGGGCGCCTACGAGCTGCAGGTCTCCTTCGCGGGCGACGCCTCGTATAACCCCAGCGTCTCCACCCGGACCGTAACCTCGCTGCGCTATCCCACCCGGATAAACGGCCCCGCCGTCACCGTGACCATGAACGAGGTGCTCACGGCCACCGCCACGCTCACCGACTACCTGGCCAGCACCGTGCCCGCCAAGGCGCTCACGTTCACCTTCCAGTCGCAGCCTTTCGTCGACGTGACGGACGGCCTGGGCGTGGCTTATTCCACCTACGCCGCCGATGTCGCCGCCGGCACCTACCAGCTGCCGGTGGCCTTCGCCGGCGACGCCCTCTACGACTCCACCTCCACCAATATCCCGGTGCTGGTCAACAAGCGCGTCCCGCTGCTGGCCGTCAGCCCGGCCGCGGCCAGGGCGCTGGACGTCTTCACGGCCTCGGCCACCCTGGCCGACAACCTGTACCCGGCACAGAAACTGGCCGGGCAGACCGTCGCCTTCGAATTCGTGGCGGGCACCAGCACCTACCTGGGCAACGGCGTCACCGACGCCCAGGGCCTGGCCGTTTATAACTTTACCGCCCCGGCCGCCACCGGCGCCTACCAGCTGAGGGGGAACTTCGCCGGCGATTCCACCTACTACCCCTCGCTCAAGACCAGTACGGTAACCGTCTCCGCCCGCCCGGCCCTGCTGTCCCTGGCCGACGCGGAGACCGAGATAGACGAGCTGTTCCGGACCACCGCCACGCTCACCGACCAGGCCACCCTGCTGCCCGTGGCCTCGCGCCTGGTCACCTTCACCTTCGTCACGAGTTCCGGGGCCTACACCGCCGCCGACGGTGAGGCCTCCGTGCGCTACACCGCGCCCGCTTCTTCGGGCGCTTACCGGTTGGACGCCGCTTTCGACGGCGACGCCACTTACGGCGCGGTTGCCTCCTCGGCCACGCTGACCGTCAAGCGGCGCCCGCTGGCGCTGGCGGCCCCGGACATCGCCGGCATCATCGACGAGGTGTTCAAGGCCACCGTCACGGTGACGGACGTGCTCAGCGCCGCCGCGGTAGTCGGCCGCCCCGTCAATTTCGTCTTCGATAACAGCACGTTCACCGTCCCGACCGCCGCCGGCGGCGTGGCCGTGTCCACCTTCGCCGCGCCCGCCGCCACCGGCGTCTACTACGCGGCCATCAATTTCCCCGGCGACGCGCGCTACCTGCCGGCCGCCACCACGGCCCAGCTCACCGTGGACCGGCGCCCCGCCGCCATAGACGCCGAGCCCGTGACCGCGCGGGCCGCCCAGGTCTTCACCGCCACCGCCGCGCTGCGCGACGTGCTGACCCCCGGCTACAAGCCCGCCGGGCGCGCCCTGGTATTCCACTTCGAGGGCAGCAGCTTTACCGCCATAACCGACGCCCAGGGCCTGGCCGTCTCCACGTTCATGGCGCCCTCCTCCAGCGGCGCCGTGCGCCTGGACATCTCTTTCGCCGGCGACGCCCGCTACACCCTGGCGGCCTCCACGGCCGCGGTCACCGTGCTGCGGCGCCTCTCCCTGCTGACCCTGGAGCCCATCGCGGTCAACGCCCTGGACGTCTTCACGGCCACCGCCACGCTGACCGACAAGGTGGACACGGGCGCCTACGCCCCCGGCCGCGACGTGATCTTCCACTTCGCCGGCACCAGCGTGACCGCCGTCACCGACGCCGGCGGCATAGCGGCGGCGTCCTTCACCGCCCCGCTCTCCTCGGGCGCCTACCAGGTAGAGGCCACTTTCGAGGGCGATTCCGTCTACGACACCAGCTATTCCAGCGGCGCCGTGGACGTGCTGCAGCGCCCCGTGGCCATCGCCATAGCCGACAGTTCGGCTTACCCCTTCGAACAGCTCACGGCCACCGCCACCCTCACCGACGGCGCCACGGCCGCGCCGGTGGAAAGCCGCCTGCTGCTGTTCACGCTTGACGGGACGCAGCTGGCCGGGACCACGGACGGCGTAGGTGTGGCCACCGCGGCCTATACGCCCCCGGGCACCTTCGGCTATTACGAACTGGGCGCGGAATTCGCCGGCGACGCCACCTACGCGGCCTGGACGGCCAGCGGCACGGTAGAGGTGATGCGGCGGCCCACCGCCGTGGCCCCGCTCGACGCGGCCGCCACCGCCATGGACGTGTTCATAGCCAGCGCCTCCCTCTCCGACGTGCGGTTCGGCGCCCCGGTGGAGGGGAAAGAGCTGGTCTTCCTGTTCGAGGGCCAGACCAGCACCGCCGCAACAGACGCGCAGGGCCTGGCCTGGACCCAGTTCGCCGCGCCGATCTCCTCCGGCACCTACTTCTTTACCGCCGAATTCCACGGCGACCCGGTCTACGCTGTCTCGTCGGCCACCGGCGCCGTGGCCGTCAGCACCCGCTTCACCAGGACCATAGCGCGCGACACCAACGCCAACGTGGGCGAGCCCTTCGTCCTCTCGGCCACGCTCACCGACCCGGCCAGGGAAGGCCAGGAGGGCTATTTCGTCCCCAACACGCTGATGAAGTTCATCTTCAAGGACCGGGACAACTTCACCATCGAGGAAGGCTCCGCCACCACCAACGAGATCGGCGTGGCCACGGTCACGTTCAGCGGCCCCGGCGCCCCCGACGTCTATTATTACACGGCTTTCTTCGAGGGCGACTATTCCTACACGCCCAGCAGCGCCACCGCCATGGTCAAGGTGGGCCTGCTGACGTCGCTGGTGGCCAACGACGTGGAAACCGAGGCGCTCGAGAGCTTCAAGGTCAAGGCCAAGCTGACCGACTACCTCTCCACCACGCTCGACGACAAGGCCGTGCGCTTCACGTTCCTCGGCTTCAGCGGCGCCGGCATGACCAACGCCGAGGGCGACTCCGGCGTGGCCGCCTCCACCTTCACGGCGCCGCCCTCCTCCGGCACCTACCTCTATAACGCTTACTTCGACGGCGACTCCATCTATTCCGCCAGCAACGCCACCGGCACCATCACCGTCAAGCTGCGCACGGCTTCCATCGTCACGTTCCCGACCAGCGCCATGTCCTACAGTTCCTTTACGGCGCTGATCGCCCTGAAGGACCTCAAGACCAACGGTTCCATAGGCGGCCGCGACGTGGAGATCTACTTCAACGGCAGCACCGTCGCGGCCAATACCGACGCCGACACCGGCGTGGCCGGCGCCTCCTTCTTCGCGCCTTTCTCCTCCGGCACCTACAACTACTACGCCGCGTTCGCCGGCGACGACACCTACGCGCCCTCGGTAGGCACCGGCACGCTCACCGTGGCGCTGCGGCCCACCAACATGCTGTCCTACAACGTCACGGACCTCACCTCCAACAGCACGTTCACGGCCCGCGTGCAGATCAAGGACAACGCCAACCTGCCCATAGAGGGGCTCAGCGTCGACTTCAATTTCGAGGGCCAGTTCTCCGTCGGCGCTACCGACGCCCAGGGCCTGGCCGAAGTGGTGCTGACCGCGCCGGCCTCCAGCGGCACGTACACCTATTCCGCGGTCTTCTACGGGGACGACCGCTACGCCGCCAGCAACGCCGACGGCACCGTGGCCGTCGGCCCCAGGCCCACGCTGATGGTCACCTCCTCGGTCTCGTCCAAGCTGGGCTCGCCGCTGGAACTCTCGGCCCGCCTGGTGGACACCGCCACGCAGGCCGGCATCTCCGGCAAGCAGCTGAACTTCTACTTCGCCGGGGCCACGCTGACCGCGGCCACCGACGGCTTCGGCATCTCCAGCGCGGCGTTCGCCTCGCCGGCCTCCACCGGCGCCTACTACTACGAGGCCGAGTACGCCGGCGACGGCCTGACCTACCTGGGCAGCTACTCCTCCTCGCCGGTCACCATAGCGCTCAACTTCACGCAGCTCGAGGCGGCGGAGAACCTTTCCATAAAGATCTACGAGCCCCTGCAGGTGCAGGCCACGCTGCGTGACTCCATAGGCGTGCAGATGCCGGGTCTGCCGGTGACCTTCGCCTTCGAGGGCGCCGAGGCCGAGGACTACACGGACGAGTTCGGCCGCTCCACCGCCTCGTTCCCCACGCTGCTGCTGGCCTCCACCGGCACCTACAACTACACGGCCGAGTTCGCGGGCGACACGCTCTACGTGGCCTCCAGCGACACCGCCAACGTGGTCAACGTGGGCCGGCGCGACTCGCTGCTGACGGCGGGCAGCCTGATGACCACGCCCAACAAGCCGTTCGCGGCCGCGGCCCTGCTCTCCGACAACGTCAACGACAGCGTCTTCAACGGCGCGCCGGTCTCCGGCAGGACTATCCTGTTCGAGTTCTTCGATTCCACCTACACGCAGGTCTCCTCCGCGGCCACCTCGGCGCTGGGCGTCTCCAGCGTGAGCTTCACCGCCCCGGCCTCAACCGGCACCTTCCTGCTGACCGCCCGCTTCGCCGACGACGACCCGATCTACGCCGGCGCCTTCTCCTCGGCCGCGGTAGTGGTGATGCTAGACGACGGCACCGGGGCCATCAAGACCAAGCTGACGGTCGCGCACGCCCGGGCCTACCTGGGCCGAGTCTTCACGGCTTCCGGCACGCTGACCGCCACCGACGAGCCGGTGCCGGGCAAGGCGGTGCTCTTCGAGTTCTTCAACGGCGTGGCCACCTACACGGCGGCCGGCTACACGGACGGCATAGGCCTGGCCACCGCCGCCTTCACGGCCCCGTCCTCCTCCGGCACCTATAACCTTACCGCCTCTTTCGCGGGCGACGCGCAGTTCTCGGCCGCCATGGGCACGGCTACGCTGACCGCCGAGCGCTACCCGGTGTCGCTCGTGGCGCAGGACGTCTCGGCCTACGCCGGCGAGGTCTTCAGGGCCAGGGCGGTGCTGCGCGACGACCTCACGCAGGACTACGTAGCCGCGAAGACGGTCACCTTCAGCTTCTTCGACGGGGTCTCCACGCTGACCGCGACCGCCCTGACCAGCTCCACCGGTTCCGCGGAGGTGGAATTCACGGCGCCCGCCGTGCCGGGCGACTACTTCTACACCGCCAGCTTCGAGGGCGATACCGTCTACCTGGGCGCCGCCGACACGGCCTCGCTGCTGATAGCCTCGCGCGGCTCGAGCACCTTCCTGGTGGGCTACGACGTCGGCTACGAGGTCTCCGTCGGTACCGGCGAGGTGGTGGCCGCCTCGGCCACGCTGACCTCCAAGGGCTACCCGGTGCCCGGCAAGCCCGTCACCATCACTTTCCAGGGCGTGGCCCGCGTCTCCACTACCAACGCGCAGGGCCTGGCTTTCTCTACCTTCACGACCCTGTCCTCCAGCGGCACCTTCGTCTACCAGGCGGACTTCACGGGCGACGCCAACTATAACGCCGCCGTCACCACCGCCGCCGTGCTGGTCGTGTACAGGAAGCAGCCCGAACCGCCTGCGTTCAAGGCCGAGGTCACCTCCACCACCGTCACGCTGGCCTGGACCCAGGTGACGCAGTACCAGGACGAGGTGAAGGAGTACATCATAGAGCAGGCGCTCTCGCTGCGCGGCAACGCCAGCACCTCCACCGCCGTGGCCGCCAGCAGCACCGCCTTCACCTGCGACGTGGACGAGGACGAGTCCACGTTCATCAAGATCAAGACCAAGCTCAACGACGAGCAGGTCAGCGCCACCACGCTGATAGTAGAAGTGCCCAGCAAAGCGGCCGACCCTCTCCGCGTGCCCAACTACTACTACATGAGCCCCGGAGAGAACCCCCAGGACTGGGCCGCGTGGGTAAAGATCCCCGGCAAGGTCATGGACAAGGTCTCGGCCAACAACGCTTTCGACATCACCGTGGAAAAGGAATCCAACCCCGACTTCCTGGCGTCCTACAATATCAAGTCGGCCGGCGTGCCGGCCGCAGACCTGGAAAAGGACCTGCGGGCCTCGGACAGGAAAGGCGTAAAGCTGACGATAGCCTACCCGCAGGGCGGAACCGGCACCTCGGCCGCTGCCGGCCAGGTGGCTATCTACTGGTTCAACGGCGCGGAATGGGTGAAGCTCGGCGGCGAGATAGACGTGCTGACCGGCGAGATCTACACCTACTCCCGCGTGCTGGGCCAGTTCGCGGTGCGCGCGGCCACGCTGTCCTCCAAGTTCACGCTCAACAAGGTGGCGCCGCGCATCTTCAGCCCCGACGACCCCAGCGCCGTAGTCAACCGCGCCCGGTTCTACTTCGAGAACCCCGGCGGCGGCGAGGTCACTATCCGGATCTTCGACGTCACCGGCGCGCTGGTGCGCCGCAACCTGGAGTCGGAGGGCGCCAATATAATGTTCTGGAACGGCCGCGACCAGGCGGGAACGCTGGTTAAGGGCGGCATATACCTCTACCAGGTCGAGGCCGGGGAGGATGTTGTCACCGGCACCGTGGTGGTGGCGAAATGACGCTCGCCCTTGATAAAAAATTTATGAGCAACCTCTTCAACGCACTGCTTCTTTCCACCCTGCTGGCGGCGCCCGCCGCGGCGGCGTTTACGCTGACAAAGGTCACGCCCCGCGTCTTCAGCCCCGGGGAGGGGAACCCGGTAGTCAACCGCGCGCGGTTCCATTTCACCAATCCCGACGCCGGGGAGATCACGATACGCATCTTCGACATCAAGGGCTCGCTGGTGCGCAGGAACCTGGACTCAGAATCCCCGCTCGTGATGTACTGGAACGGCAGGGACCAGGGCGGCTCCATGGTCAGGGGGGGTATCTACATTTACCAGATAGAGGTCGGTGAGCAGGTCATAACCGGCACCGTGGTGGTGGCAAAATGAAACGGCTACCTTATATGAAGACAACGACACTCCTTTCCCTGCTGGGCCTTGCCGTACTGGCGGCGGCGCCGGCCCGCGCCGCCTTCGAGGACGTCGAGACCGGCCCCAGGGCTTCGGCCATGGCCGGCGCCTACGCCGCCCAGTCCGAGGGCATCTCCTCTATTTTCTACAACCCCGCCGGCATCATCGGCGCCACCCGCTACGAGGCGGCGCTGGCCCAGCAGAAGCTCTATCTCGGCCTGACCGACGGCAGCGCCATCTCGCGCGGCGCCATAGCCTTCGGCCTGCCGCTCTCCTTCGGCGGCTCCTACTGGGGCACCGCGGCCGTGGGCATGGACACGCTCAGCCTCGACAGCCTCTACAGCGAATCCCGCCTGCGCATAGCCTGGGCCTACCCGCTCAAGGAGCGGCTGTGGGCCGGCCTCGCGCTGGCGCGCATGGGCGTAACCTACGGCAGCGACCCCCTTTACCCGGTCCTGGACGGCACCACCGAAATGTCCGCCATGGGCCTCGACATCGGAGCCATATACAGCGGGGAAGGGGCTGACTTCGGCCTTTCGATACAGAACGCCAACGAGCCCGACCTGGGCATCAAGTACGCCAACAAGGTGGACCGCAAGATAACCCTGGGCATGGCCCTCAAGCGCCAGACCTTCACCTGGAACTCCGACCTGTCGCTGTCCGGGCAGGACGTTAAGATCAAGACCGGCGCCGAGGTGCCGGTTATGCGGGAGGCCTACGGCGACCGGCTGCAGGCCCGCGGCGGTTTCAGCGTGGGCTCGCGCGACTACCGCTCGCTCGCCGCCGGCTTCGGCTACCGGCGCGCCTCCTACCGCGTGGATTATTCTTTCGTTTACCCGCTCAGCGGCCTGGCCGATACCATGGGCTCCCACCAGCTGGGACTGTTCGTGGCGTGGGGCGAGCCCCGCGGCCCGCTGGCCGACAGGGAAAACCAGTATTCCGACGAGGCCGGGGAGAAAGGCCGCGGCGGCGGCGGAGGGGACGGCGCCGGAGAAGGCGAGGGCGCGCCCCAAAAGACCGAGCCCAGCAAGCAGGACGTGCAGAAGGCCGTCAAGCTGCTGCGCCAGGCCAGGCTCAACCTGCGCTCCGGCGCCTACGCCAAGGCCGAGGAGGCCTTCAAAAAGGCCGACGAGCTGCTGATGAACACCGACCCGTCCATCAAGGAGACCATGCTGAAGATGGGCGCGGTGAGCGGCATCCTGCCCGAGGCCACCGGCCAGGCCGGCCGCGACGACCTGCTGCGCAAGTCCGTCAACCGCTACGCGGACAAGAACACCGACGCGGTGCTCTATATCACCTACGCCCGCCAGAGGTGGCCGAGGGACATAGCGGTCGCAAGGTTGTATAATCTCATCACCCGGGAATTCCCGGAGACGGCCTCGGGGCTGCGCATCCTGCCGGGCATCACGATCATAGACCAGCTGCTGCAGGACGCCCTGGACTTCATACGCAACGGCCGCTTCATACAGGCCATTTCCACCCTGCAGCGGGTGCTGCAGCTGGAGCCCGACAATATACCGGCCCTGACCCGCATGGGCTCGGCCTACTGGGCGATGGAAAAGAAGGATATCGCGAGGAGAAACTGGCGGAGGGTGCTGGAACTTGATCCTGGTAATACGGAAGTTAACCAGTTCATGCGGATGAATTAAAGGCGGGCAGCGCCGGAGTCCCTCAGGGCCGGCGCCCCGTTTTTTTGCGTTGTCTTAAGGAGCAGGTATAATGAAAAGCAAGAACCTCTTAATTTTCGCTCTGCTGGCCGCGGCCCTCCTGGCGCCGGCGGCGGCCCGTGCCCAGTCGCTGGAGGCGCTGCGCAGCAAGACGGCCCTGGAGGCGCAGATCGAGGAGCGGCTGAGATCCATGATCTCGTCCTATCTCAACACCAAGGAAGTCGCGGTGGCCGCCAAGGTCAACGTGCAGGTCAGCCGCAAGGCCGACGACCCCAAGAGCGGCGTGCGCAAGTGGGACGATAAGGATGAGCTGATCCTACCCGGCGTGCCCGCGGCCACGTCCATGACCAAGGACGCCGGCGCGGCCAAGGCCGCCGAGGCCGCCAGGCGGCAGGTGCGCCTGGGCGTGGACAGCGTCAATATCTGGATCATCGTGGGCAAACCGGTGGCCAAGGACCAGGAAGCCAAGGTCAAGAAGCTGGTGAGCGACGCGCTGGGCCTGGACGCCGGCGTGGGCGACACCATTTCCGTGGAGAGCACGCTGCCCGAGAAACCTTCGCGCGCGCTGGATATCGGCGCCATCGTGGCGCTGGTCTGCCTGGCCGTGCTGGCCGCCTTCCTCTACGGCCCCTTCCGCGGCTTCCTGGCCCGCCTCAACGAGAATTTGGCCGCGCTGGCCGCGGCCAGGAAAGGCCCCGCCGAGCATAAGTCCG
>PHAL01000080.1 GCA_002840355.1 Elusimicrobia bacterium HGW-Elusimicrobia-3
ACGGTGGCGTAGAGTTCCTTATTTATCGCGCGGGCTTCTTCGTGGTGTTTGAGGGATTCCGCGCAGACATTCTCGTAAATGGCTTCGACCTGCTTGGTGAATTGCGCGTATTTTTCGTCGAGGATTTTTTGTTGCGCTCGACGCCATTTGGATGCGTCATCCTCGGATAAGTTAGCAGGGGTTTTAAATGCGGGTCCCCTTTTGTTCACTGCGCGAAGTCCGGCCGCCGAGCGGACTGCTTCGTAAGTTTCTAAAGAAACCTTGCTGTCGATGAGTTTGTCGGAGACGGATTTTATTTCGGCGAGTTCGGGGCCCATATCTATGACCGAGGCGTCCGTGATGCCGTCTTTCATCTGGTTTATCGTTTGTTTTCTTATGGTTTCCTGGCGGGCTTCTTCGGCGGCTTTTTCCTTTTCCATATCCGATTTCATCGCAGCGTAGAGGTCATCGGTTTTTTTCTGTTCTCCGAGAATGGACTTGCGTCCTTCGAGCGCGGTTTCGAGTTTGGATATTTCGGCGACTATTTTGCCGCGTTGCGCTTTCGCATCGCCGTGCAGTTTGCGGAAATTTTTCCCCTGTTCGGCAAGTCCTTCGGCGAAACCCTTGAACATAAAATAGTTATATTCGTTGGAACCCTCGTCGAGTTCCTTGCCTTGGCTCGTCGCTTTGTCGCTTTTCGCCCATGAAACCTTTTCCTGCCCCCTGAATTGAGACTTTTTGAAGGCGTCTTCCGCCGAGGGCGATAGTTCGCCGGGTTTGTCAAGTTTATATTCGAATTTGATGTCCCACGAAGCGGAGTTGACTTCGTCCACGATTTTTCCCAGCAGAAAATCTTTTATCGTTTTGGGCGGCGACGATAATGTCATTGCGGTGTCGTATCCGACCTTGACGGCGACCATGGTTTTTTGGACGTTGGCTTTGCGCTCGGCTTCGGCGGCGGCTTTTTCAAACGCGCCGGCCGCGGTGTAATTTTCGACGATAGAAGTGTTCGCTTCGGTGAGTTCCCGACGTTTCGCGGCGAGTTGCGATTCTATCGCGGCGGCCTCGTTTTTCAACTTGAGCGTTTGCGGCGACTCATAGGCCGAAATGCCGGACGGGTTCGAAGTCAGAAAAAGCGCTGCCGTCAACGATAGCGCCGCGGCCTTAAAAGATAAGTTTTTCATTTTTTAGGTTCTCCTTCCATCCACATTGGCGGGTATAGTATCAAAAAAAAACCGCGAAAAACATAATGTGTTAAAAATCACAGGTGTCCGGTTAAACTATTCCTAAAGTATTCCCCCTTAACAAAGGGGGTAAGGGGGTTGTAGTGTTCTCCTTTAACGAAAGGGCAACAACCCCCTTTTATTCCCCCTTTGTTAAGGGGGAAGTTTTCAACTCTATCCCCCTTTTGCGTCTTTTGCATCCCGCTGCCTTGTAGCGGGATATAAGAGGGGAATTATCACAGGTGTCCCTTTGTCGGGGTTAGGGGATTGTTGTATTCCCCTTTTTCAAATGAGGAACAATCCCCTTGCGGCGATGGCTTTTGGGAGCGCGGCGTAGAATCCGATGGCCTTTATGACATCGGCAAGAGCGATACTCTCGTTGGCTATGTGGGCGTGTTCTTCTTTTCCGGGACCGAATCCTACCGACGGGATGCCGTTGTCGCCCATCGTATGAGAGCCGTTGGTGCAGAAAGGCCAGGTAATGACCTTGGGGGCGGTTCCGTAGGCCTCTGTGAATGCCCGCGCGGACGCTTTAAGAAGCGGATGGCCCGCGCTTATGACCCACGGGCTGTAATGCTTCACGTATTCGATTTTTGCGACCGAACCGCAAATCGCGCGGATTTCCCTCTCAACGCTCCGTCGGGTTTCGGTTTCCACGGTGCGTCTGTCGATATAAAAAACGCAGTTTTCGGGTATCGTGTTAATTGAGGCGTTTGTGGTTTCCATGACCGTGACTGATATCACGGGTTTGCCGAGTGCGGCGGATTTATATTTCTTGTTGAGCGCGGCGATTTTGCCCACGAGTTCGGATGCTCTGTGAGCGGCGTTGACGCCTTTTTCGGGTATGCTTGCGTGAGCGGATTTTCCTCTTACGGATATTTTGAATTCGGTGCGGCCTTTGTGCCCTCGTATGACTTTAAGGTTCGAGGGTTCGCCTATAACGGCAAAATCCGGAATGAACCTGAGTTTTTTCGTTATAAAATCGAGCCACTGCGTCTCGCCGATTTCTTCCCCGGCCGACGCTGATACCATAAGGGTGAAACCGTCTGCCCTCGCCGATTTTTTAAGCAGCGCGCCGGCGTAGACCATCGCGGCGACGGAGCCCTTGTCGTCGCATGCGCCGCGTCCGTAGAGCAGTCCTTTTTTGATGACCGGGACGAACGGGTCAGAGCGCCACAGCGCGGGGTCGGCTATTCCGACCGTGTCTGTGTGGGCGTCGAAAAGAATTTTTGTCCCCCGCCCGTCGCCGATTCTGCCGACGACGTTGTTGTACGAATCCGAACTTACGGAGTCATAACCGAGACGACGCATTTCGCGCGCCGCGACGGCGGCGGCCTTCGCCTCGCATCCTGAATAGCTTTTGGCGGAGACGAGGCGTTTAAGAAAGTCGACGCATTTTTTTTCGTAAGAGTTCATTTTTATTTCCGGTAAATACCCGCGTTGAGCGGTGTAGTGACAGGTAGCGGCCTGCCCCTGCTTATTTGTCGCGGCGGCCCGCCCTGGCCGCGCGACGGCGTCAATCCGGCGATTTTTTGAAACGTTCGACCCTGTCGGCCGCTTTGTGTTCCGCCCACGATGCAACCCGCTTGGCCCAATCCGTG
Organism: Elusimicrobia bacterium HGW-Elusimicrobia-3; assembly: GCA_002840355.1. Taxonomy (GTDB): domain Bacteria; phylum Elusimicrobiota; class Elusimicrobia; order Elusimicrobiales; family UBA9959; genus UBA9959. The sequence continues at coordinate 2,804 of PHAL01000080.1, forward strand.
CCGTGCCGGTTTTCCATCCACATCAAAAGAATTCGTTTCTCCTCTTCAAGCAGGCGCATTTTGCGCGCGTCAAACGCGCCCCTCAAGGCGAATACCGAAAGTGTCCAGAGCACGCCCGCTGCGATCCATAGAGCCGATTTCAGTTTTTTATTCACGCGCGAACCTCGCTATTTTGTCCGTCTGACGGACTGTTTTTTCGGCGGGCGCGGCGACTTCTCATCGTAAAGCGACTTGACGGGGTCGTACTCGGGGTCCAGCGACATAATATAAATTATTTTTTTTGCTTTTGAGTCGTAAATTTCCATCACCGGCCCCGTCGGTAATTCTCGTTTCCTCGCGTGATGATTGATTGCCGGATATACTTTCATTATACCCGCGATTATGCTCAGTTTCCCCCTCAACGGAAACTCCGCGACAAGCGCGGGAGTTTTGGAAAAGCGCTCCACTCTGAAATATTTTTTGGCCGCGGCGGCTTGTTTCTCGTTGTCGACGATGAAACCGGCTATCCACCGGAGATTTGCCGGAGCGACTTTGCGGGGGTTGTCGCAGTAATAACCGAAAGCGGTGTCGGCTTCAATCTTTTCAAGAATCAATTTTTCGTAAACGGCGTCCATCACATCGCCCGCGTTTTTGTAGGCGCCTTTGCCCCGCGCGTAAACGAGCGTGAACGGTCCGGCTTCTTTTTCTTCTACCCGTACGCCGGCGAAAAACCCCGCCCGCGCCATAACAAGTATTCCGGCCAGAACTACGGCCCCCACCGACCACAACACGATACGCTTGAGCATAAAACCTCCCCTCAATATAAGCTCAAATAGTATAGCATTTTTGATATGGCGGAGGGCTGTTTCCGATTGGTATCCGACGGGAGTCACTACTTGATATCGGGTATGGTAAACACAAAGCGGCTTCCGCGCGGAGGGTTGTCCTCGACGTGTATGGTTCCCCCGTGGAGTTGCACAATGGAACGGACAATCGCAAGTCCCAGTCCCGTGCCTTGCTTTTTTGGGGCATTGACCCGGTTTGCGCTGAAAAATTTTTCGAATATTTTTTCTTTTAAGTCGTCGGGTATTCCCATGCCCGAATCGGAAACGGAAAAAACGGTGTCGCGGCCGCGGCGGGTTATTTCAAGTGTGACGGCGGTATTCTGCGGCGCGTATTTGAGCGCGTTATCTATGAGGTTTCTGAGTACGCGCTCCAACATTTCTCCGTCGGCGGTTACTTTGGCGACGGCGGGTTCGGAGCGTATGGCGAATATGACTTTGGCAGATTCAAAATCGAATTCGGCCGCAGCTTCGCGGGCCACCGCTTCCGGATTTATCTTGGCCATTACGGGTAGATGCATACCATTCTCTATTTTGGTTATGTCGAGATAATCGGATATGAACTTGGCCATTTTTTTTGTTTCGGACGCGATGATATCAAGGTATTTGTCTTTTTGAGCGCCGCTCAGATTCAAATTTTTGTTGGATAGAGTTTCGGCGAAGCCGCCTATAAGAGTCAGCGGGGTTCTTAAATCGTGTGCCGCAGTGCTCAGAAACTCGCTTTTTCGCTCGTTGATTTCGGTGAGTTTTTGATTGACGTCTGAGAGGTTATGATATGTTTGGGCGAGTTTCATCGCCATCGCGTTGCATTCGCGCGCGATGACGCCTATCTCATCGCGCGAACTCACGGGGATAATCTCCGTTAAATCGCCGTCTCCGATTTTCATCATCGCGGTTTTCACTTTTTCAAGAGGTCTTATTATCCTTCCGAGGATAAAATACGATGCGATTAATACCGTCAGCAGCGCCAATCCCCACGTTACGACTATGTTCCGTTTGTCGTCTTCCAGCGCCTTGTGGTAAGACATTGTGGGGAAGCCCGCGGCTATATAGCCGGCTACTTTACGGGTATCGTCATAAATCGGTCGTGAGACATTGTAAATGCGGCGATGCCTGTCGGTGAGGACGATTTTAGGGTCGTCCGACGCGGGCAATCCGAGGTTGTTTTGAAAATTGCCCGCCTGCGTTATGATTTCCTTGTTCTTATCGAAAAACGCCACGTAGTCGACATCGGGCTCGGCCATTATCATTTTTGCCAAATTCCGGAGGCGGTGGGGCGAGTTGATGCAGTGGTCGCTTAGGGCTCCGGAAAACGCCCATATAACGGTGTGCGTTTTGGAGATGAAATTTTTTGCAAGTAAAGTTCTCGTATAACGAAGGCGGAAAGAAAGCCCCACCGAGAGCGCGATCAATCCTATCAGGAATGTCGCGCCGACCAATTTTATCCTTATGGATAATAATTGCGGGACGATGTTCACTTGTCGAGCGGCGCGGCTTCGTTATTTGTCGAGGCGCGGCGGTGTTTCTCGGAAACTTTCATGACGTGTATCAGGAAATCGCTCATATTCAGGGGCTTCGTAAAATAATAATCGGCTTCGCAGTCAATGAGCCCCATGACTTTGTCGAGCGGCTGGTCTTTGGCGGTGAGCATAATTATGGGAATGCCCGAAGTTTTGTCGTCGGCTTTGAGTCGGCGGGCGACTTCGTAACCGTTTATTTTGGGAAGCATCACGTCGAGTATTACGACGTCCGCCTTTCTTTTTGCCCCCCTGAGTTTTTCAAGAGCGTCCTCCCCGTCGAAAGCTACTTCCACGTCGTATCCGCTTCCGCGCAGGTTTACCGACAGAAGCTCGACCATGCCCGGTTCGTCGTCCACGATAAGAACATTTCCCGCTTTCATAATGCCTCCCGCCGCCAATATTTGGCGAAACCTCAGTAGTTCGTCACGCGTCTTTTGTCTTTGACGTACCGGCTTTCGCCGGCGACGAACGACTTGGCGTAATTTTTCATCTCCGCGGCCTTTTCTACGACTTCGCCGTAATGCGTGAATTCGCCGTGTTCGTTGGTGACGACCCCTATCGAAACCGAAACGAGCGGAAATCTCTGGATTTTACCCTCCCGATTCAGGGTATTCACGTATTTTTTCTCGCGAGTTTCCTCGTCGTAAAACCGCGGTACGCCGGCGTCGAAAGCCGCGATTACGGCCCTGGCCGCGGCATCCACGTTGTCCTGCCCCGTGATAAATACGAAATCGTCTCCGCCGATGTGTCCCGTAAAATCGTCTTTCGTGCCGTGGATATCCAGGACACGGCGTATGATGTCGGCCGTAAACTTTATCAGTTCATCGCCTTTTACGTAGCCGTAAATATCGTTGTAAGGTTTGAAATAATTTATGTCGAGATAGGCGAAAGCGAACCGTCGGCACGAACGCAGTATTTCCGAAACTCGTTCGCGTATGGCGGGGCTGCCGGGGAGCGACGTCAGTGGATTTGCGGTCAGGGCGGCTTCGGAGCGGGCTATTATGTTTTTGGCTTTAAGCATAAGTTCTTCGATAATAAAAGGTTTGGTGACGTAATCATCCGCGCCGTTTTTTAAGCTTGCGAGCTTGTCGGATATCTGGCATTTGGCTGTTAGCATCATCACCGGTATTGTTGCGGTGTCGGGGTTTTCTTTTATGTTTTTGAGGACATCAACGCCGTCTCCGCCGGGAAGCATAATATCGAGTATAACTAAGGTCGGCTTTTCTTCGTGTATTTTGTGGAGGGCTTCCGAACTTTCGGACGCGGTTTCCACCGCGAATCCCCGGCGCTCAAAGTTTAACGACAGGCACTCGAGTATGCCGGGATTGTCGTCTACTATAAGAATCTTTTTTTGTGTTTGCATATACCCTCGCGGGAACGCCATTGTTCTTGCAAGTTTCCCCACTCTGGTCACAATGTAACAGAACGGTTTTGAAAAGTCAAGGGGTTGGTCAAAAGTCACGAACGGGAATTTTTGCTTTTCTCGTCGGAAAAAATATTTTCGGGGGGGGGGGGGGGGGGGGGGGAGGGGGG
>PHAL01000017.1 GCA_002840355.1 Elusimicrobia bacterium HGW-Elusimicrobia-3
TCGGCCGCCACCTTCCAGTAGGAGGGCCGGAAGAACTGGGTGGAAATTATCCCGTCGAGCGCGTCGAAACTGTCGGGGTCCCCCGCCTTGCCGTTAAGACGGGCTATGGCGGCGTCGATGAACTCTTTTATGCGGGGCGCGCCGGTGTAAAGCGTCCAGAGCATCTTCCGGGCGTGCAGGAACTGCCCTTCCGGATATTCGCTGTCGGGCGCCGGCTCCAGGGTCTTGAGCAGGCTGACAGTGCCGATGAAAGCGGCCAGCTCCGGGTTCTCCGGGCCGAGGGCCGCCTCCAGGGGGGCGATGTCCCCGCCGAAAACCTTGATGTAGCTCTCCATCCGCAGCGGGAGCCTGAGCCGGTAATAGTTGATGGAAAGCCCCGACTCGTCGTAGGCCAGGCGCAGCTCGCCGTGCTCGAGGGCCTCGGCGTAAAAAGAGCCCAGGAAGGGCGCGAGCAGCCGGCCGCGCAGGTTCTCGTAGGTGTGGTTCCAGTCTATGTCGAAGAAATCCTTGTGCGCGGAATGCGGCCCCCTGGCCAGCACGTCCATCAGCATGGCGTTCTCGCTGTCGTAGGCCATGTGGTTGGGCACGATGTCCTGCATGATGGACAGCCCCGACGAACCCAGGACCGCCGAAAGCGAGCGCAGGCCCTCCTCCCCCCCCAGCTCGGGGTTGATGACCGCCGGGTCCACAACGTCGTAGCCGTGCAGGCTGCCCGCCCTGGCTTTGAATATCGGCGAGGCGTAGAGGTGGCTGATCCCCAGGCGCGCCAGGTAGGGGACGACTTCTCCCGCGGCGGAGAAGGGAAAGTCCTTATGCAGCTGCAGCCGGTAGGTGGCCAGGGGCGTCTTCATCAATAGTCGAACCTCACTTTCAGGTCGGCGCTGGCGCGGCCGAAGAGTTCCAGCCAGCGCGCGGCTTCGGCCCCGCCGGCGGCCGCGGCCGCCTTCTTCGCGGCGGCCAGGGGGCGGCCGGTCTTGAAGAAAATATTCTGCACGCGCCACAGGTTCATTTCCAGCCCCAGCGGCGCTACGGCCTCCAGGATCTCCGTGATGCGTTCCAGGCCGGCCGGGTCCTCAGGCCCGGCGGCGAAGACGTCGGCCAGGAGGTTGAGGGCGCCGGTAAGTTCCAGTCCTATGGCGGACTTGTCCACGGCCAGCGAGAAGCGCCCTATCAGTTCCGAGGCGCGGCGCAGGCCGGCCGCGTCCACCGGGGACGCCTTGAGCGCGCGGGAGATGTCGTCGTTGAGCACGGACTGCGCCACCGCCACGAAAGCCGCCGGCAGGGGCGCGTGGAGCCTGGCGGTGACGTCGAGGATGGCGGAATGGTGATTGTAGACCTGCCGGAAGGAGGCCAGCATCTCCTCGCGCGCCGCGGAGAAGATCTGGTCTATGACCTTGCGCTGTTCGTCCCTGAACAGATGCCACAGCGAGTAGCTGCCTTTCGGAAAGTTTTCGCCGATCAGGCGGGTCATGTCCGCCAGGCTGCCCGCGGCGAAGGCGCCTTTGATGTTCTCGCGCATGGCGTCGAAGGCCTGCTCCCCCATGAATTCGCGCGCGGCGCCCAGCGTGTTGTAGCCGCCCAGGTAGAGCATGACGAAGCTGACGCTGTTGACCTCGGTGGTGATCTTCGAGGTGATGTCCACCATCCCCACGCCGAGCCGCTGCGGGCCCGACTCCAGTATCTCCAGCGCCCGCTTCTTGATGCGGTAGCAGTAAAGGTCGGTCTCGTCCTCGGTCCGCTCGAAAACCGAGGAGACCCCGTAATGTACTCCCACGCGCAGCAGGTCCAGGGCGGCGGGTTTCACGAACAGCTCGTAAACTTTGCGGCCGTTGCCGTATTCCTCCACGTTGCCCGGCGCGCGCTCCAGCAGTTCCAGGAAGGCGTTCTCCAGTTCCACGCCCGAGGCCTGGGCCGCGAGCTGTATGGCACGCGCGGCGTAGCCCATAACCTGCACTGTCTCTATGCCGGAGATCTCGTCGAAGAACCAGCCGCAGCTGGTGTACATCAGCATCGCGTTGCGCTGCATCTCCAGCAGCCGCGCGGCTTTCAGCCTGGTTTCCGCGGTAAGCTCTCCCGCGAGGTGCCGTTCGAGGAAGGCGGCCAGCGCGGCGTCGGAGCGGTCCAGCACGACGTCTATGTAGGCGTCCCTGGCGGCCCAGGGGTCCTTAAGCAGCCCCTCGGCCTGCTTCTCGTAGATCTGCGCCAGGTTGTCGCGCAGCCAGTCCAGCGCCCCGCGCAGCGGCGCGCGCCACTTCTGGTGCCAGCCGGGCCTGCCGCCCGAGTTGCAGCCGCAGTCGGAGCGCCAGCGCTCCACGCCGTGCGCGCAGCTCCAGGAGGAGTTGTCCCAGATCTCGGCCTCCCAGGCCGGCGGGAACTTCTCCAGGAATTCGCCGTAGACCGTCAGCTTTAAGGAGGAGTCCTCCTGGGCGTTATGCAGGCAGTAAGCCAGCGCCATGTCGCCGTGGCGGTGGTGGTGCCCGTAGGTCTCTCCGTCGGTAGCTATGTGGGAGAGCTGCGGCTCATCCGGGCTCGGGTCGAGGGCGCCGGTGAGGCGCTTGAGGAAGACGTCCCCGTCGTTGAGCATGCCGTTGAAGGCAATTTCCCTCGAGAGCGGGCCGTCGTAGAAAAAAACGGTTATGGCCGCGCCGCCGGGAAGGCGGCAGAGGTAGGGGCGCCTCGGGTCCACCTTCCCGCCCGAGACGTCGTGCCAGTTCTCGTCCCCGGCCTTGCGCACGCGCCGCGCCTGCCCGGGGGCGAGTATGGTGAATTTTACGCCGTGCTCCGCCAGGACCGCGAGCGTCTCCTGGTCGGCCGCCGTTTCGGGCAGCCAGATGCCCTCGGACTTGCGGCCGAAGCGCGCCTCGAAATCGCGCAGGCCCCACAGGACCTGGGTGCGCTTGTCGCGGGCGTTGGCCAGCGGCATGATCAGGTGGTTATAGCACTGCGCTATCGCCGAGCCGTGACCGGAGAACAGTTCGCGGCTCTTCGCGTCGGCCTCCAGGACCGCCCTGTAGGTGCCGGGGTGGCGGCGCTCCAGCCAGCTCAGCAGCGTCGGGCCGAAATTGAAGCTCATGCGGGAGTAGTTGTTGACGATGTCCGCGACGCGGCCCTCACCGTCGAGCAGGCGCGAGGCGGTGTTGGGGGCGTAGCACTCCTCCTTGATGCGCTCGTTCCAGTCGTGGTGCGGGCGGGCGGAATCCTGCAGTTCCACCTCTTCCAGCCAGGGGTTCTCGCGCGGAGGCTGGTAGAAGTGCCCGTGCACGCAGGTATAGCGGTTGGTCATAAGTCCGTCCTCCTGAAAACCTTGAAACTTTCCGGCGGCAGCGCCGCGGCGGCCGGGGCGTGGCGGGGCGCCGCCCCCCCCTCAGAAGAGAAGATCTGTGCCCAGCGGCCCGGCGGCAGCGTGCGCGCGGCGGCGCGGCGCCCGAAATTGAACGCCGTGTAGGTGGAACTGCGGCCCTTGCGGCGGAACAGCGAAAGGGTGCGGTTCTCGGGGTTCGCCCTGACCACCAGGTCCTGCCTGCCCACCGGGCCCAGGGAGGGCTCGGCCCGGCGCAGCGCTATCAGGCGCCGGTAGAAGTCCAGCGTCTCGGCGTGCCTGCCGACGCCGGGCTTGCTCCAGTCCAGCCGGCTGCGTTCGAAGGTCTCGGCGGCCTGCGGGTCCGGCGGCTCCTGCTTCCAGCCGAAAGCCGCGAACTCCTTCTTGCGGCCCTCCCTTACGGCCGCGACCAGGGCCTCGTCGCCGTGGCTGACGAAATAGAGGAACGGGTTGGTCTCGCCGTACTCCTCGCCCATGAAAAGCAGCGGCACGTAAGGCGAGAGCAGCACCGCCCCCGCGGCCAGCCTGAGCCGTTTGGGGGTGGTCAGCGCCGTGAGGCGCTCGCCGAGCAGGCGGTTGCCGACCTGGTCGTGGTTCTGCGAGCTGACCACGAACCTGGCCGGCGGCAGCCCTCCGGCGGGGGCGCCGTGCATGCGCCGGCGGTGCGGCGACCAGGCCCAGTCGTAGACGAAGGCCTCTGAGCAGGCCTTGACCAGCGCCTGGAACCCGCCGAAATCCTCGTAGTAGCCCTGGCGTTCGCCGGTCAGCAGCGAGTGCAGCGCGTGATGAAAATCGTCCGACCACTGCGCGTGCAGCCCGTAGCCCCCCTCCTCCTCCGGGCGGATAAGCCTGGGGTCGTTGAGGTCGCTCTCGGCGATCAGCAGCAGTTCCCTGCCGCGCTCCGCGGCCAGCGCGCGGGTCCTGTCGGCCAGCTCCGTCAGGAAATGCCTGGCCCCCAGGTCGTAGATGCCGTGTACGGCGTCCAGGCGCAGCGCGTCCACGTGGAAATCCCGGAGCCAGTACAGCGCGTTCCCGATGAAGAACTCCCTGACGGGCACGCTGTCCGCCCCGTCGAAATTGACGGCCCTGCCCCAGGGCGTGCGGTAATGGTCGGTGAAATAAGGGCCGAAGGCGTCCAGGTAGTTGCCCTCCGGGCCGAGGTGGTTGTACACCACGTCCAGTACCACGGCCAGGCCGGCCTTATGGCAGGCGTTCACCAGGCGCTTGAGCCCGGCGGGCCCGCCGTAAGAGGCCTGCGGCGCGTAGGGGTAAACACCGTCGTAGCCCCAGTTCCTCTCGCCCGGGAACTGCGCCACGGGCATCAGTTCCAGCGCGGTCACGCCCAGGGCCTTGAGATAGTCCAGCCTGGCTTCCACGCCGGCGAAGCCGCCCTCCCGGGTGAAGGTTCCGGGGTGGAGTTCGTAGATGATCAGCTGCTCCTGGGGCAGGCCCTTCCAGGCCCCGTCCTGCCAGGCGAAGGCGGCCTGGTCGACCACCTCGGAGGGGCCGTGCACGCCCAGCGGCTGAGAGCGCGAGGCCGGGTCGGGTCGGGGTTCGCCGCCGTCCACCGAGTAGGTGTACAACGTGCCCTGCCCGGCGCGCCGGGAGTACGCCTCCCAGTAACCGCCCGTATTCTTCATTTTCAGGCCGGGCCCGGGTGAGTCGCCCAGCCGCAGCTCGACCGAGGCGGCGCGCGGTGCCCATACCCGGAAAAAAGTCCCCTCCCCTTCGGGGAAGGCGCCGCAGGGTTGCGGTGTGCCCGGGGTCACTGGGCCGCCTCCTGGCGCGGGGCGTGCGCGTCAGTGATGGCGCGCAGGAATTTCGCCGGCACCAGGGCCCAGTCGGGCCGGGCCTGCAGTTCTCCCGCCAGCGCCAGCGCGGCTTTTTCTGCGGCGTAGACCTTCAGCAGGGCCAGCGCGTCCTCCTGCGGCTGCGGCAGCAGCGCGGCCTGCCTGACCGCGCCGAAATAACCCCGCAGGAACGAGCCGGCGGCGTAGTGGAACCAGGGGCGCAGCCAGGCGTCCAGGGCGGGCAGTTCCTTGCGCGCCAGGCCGCCGGGCAGCAGGAAGGGCGCGTGCGCCGCGTAGTAGAAGGAGAGCGTCATAGAGGCCGCGTCGCGCAGCGGCGAGCGTTTTATGCGGCGCTCCCCGGTGGGCTTGCCCAGGTCCCCCTCGAAGTCCTTTATCACGAAGTCCTTGCCGGTGAACAGCGCCTGCGTCAGGGAGCAGTTGCCGTGTATGCGTATCTTCGTGGCCGAGAACTTCTTCTGTATCAGGCAGTTCAGCAGGTCCAGCAGCTTCGGCAGCGCCTGATGGAGCTCCCTGAGGCCTTCGGCCTCGGGCGGCGGGGCGTCCCTGAGCTGTTTGGCCAGCGCCAGGAAGGACTTCTTGATCCCGCCGGAAACCGACTGGTAGATAGAGCGCTGGTAGAGGCGCGTGAAAGGCTCCGGGGAGAATTCCGGGGCCGCCGCGCCGGCGGCCAGCGCAGCGTGCACCTCGCCCAGGCGCCGGCCCAGCATGGCCGCGGCCTCGAAGGGCACCGCGCCCGCCAGCTGCACGAGCTGCTGCGGGATGTCGGCCATCTCTACGGGCGCCAGCTCGACCGGGTAGGCGGGCGGCACGGTGCCGGCGGGGGCGGATTGCGCCGCCTCGTAATACTTGAAGACCTCGTCGACCATCAGCGCCCAGGCGTCGCCCTGGTTGGGGACGAAGGCGCGCAGCACGCCCAGCGTGCCGTGAAAGCGGCCGTCCCGGTTGAGGTTCAGCCCGCCGTAAACTTGCGGCACGCCGGGCCCCGCGGCGTCCCTGCCCAGCCTCGCGCCCAGCTCCAGGTCGGGGCTGATCCCCTCCTCGAGCCGCCGGCCGAAGCGCAGCAGGAAATGCGCCCCGTAGACTATCGTGATCCCGTTGGCGTCGGCCTTCAGCACGCGGGATTCCCCCGGCATCGGGGCCGACTCCAGCGCTTTGCGGAAAGACGGCAGGGTGTTAGCCCACAGTTCCCCCTGGCCCGAACGGATCTTTTTTTTACCGATGAAGATAGACAGCAGGTCGGCGTGGAACAGCGGGTCGAGCGCGGCGTCCAGCAGCACGCCCTTCTCGCCGGGGAATTCCAGCGCGGCCACCACGGCCTGGGGCCACTTGGCGGCGGCCTTGGCGGCGGCCTCGCCCGTCACGAAGCGCAGCGGCAGCAGGTATCTCTCTATCCAGCCCTGCGAATGCCTGGCCTCCAGCACCGCCAGGCGGCCGCCGGAGGGCAGGTGGAAATGCTCGGCCAGGCGTATGGTGCGCGGCGAGGCCGCGCCGCGGGTGAAGCAGCGGCAGCGGCGGGCGTAAGCCTCCAGGGCCGGCCCCAGGCGGGCGGCCCCGCCCCCGTCCAGCAGCGCTTCCCAGTCGGTGCCCTCGAATTTAAGTTCCGGCGGCGGCTGGTCCGCCTGCGGTCCCGTCCCGGTATCGGTCTTGCGCAGCTGGAACCAGTAATAGTTGTGGAAGCCGGGCGTCATCAGGTAGGGTTTCTCGCCGATGGCCGGGAACTCGTTGCCGCTGAAGACGTCCACAGGCGTGTGGCCTGCGTAGCGGGAGAGGTCCAGCGCGGCGGCCTGCGAGAAGCGCGAAAGGTTGGCCACCACCAGCACCAGCTCCTCCCCGTGGCGCCTGACGAAGGCCAGCACCTTGGGATTGTCCGAGCGCACCGCCTCGAAGGTCCCGCGCCCGAAGCATTTGTAATTGGCGCGCATGGCTATCACGCGCTTCATCCACCACAGCAGCGACGAGAGGTTGCCCTCCTGGCTCTCCACGTTGACGGCGGCGTAATGGTACTCGGGGTCCGAGACCACCGGCAGGAACAGCCGCTGCGGGTTGACCCTCGAGAAGCCGGCGTTGCGGTCGGGGCTCCATTGCATCGGCGTGCGCACGCCGTTGCGGTCGCCGAGGTAGAAGTTGTCGCCCATGCCTATCTCGTCGCCGTAATACAGCACCGGCGTGCCGGGCAGCGAGAAGAGCAGGATGTTCATCAGCTCTATCTTGCGGCGGCTGTTGCCCAGCAGCGGGGCCAGGCGGCGCCGGATGCCGAGGTTGATGCGGGCCTTGGCGTCGCGGGCGTACACCTTGTACATGTAGTCGCGTTCCTCGTCGGTCACCATCTCGAGCGTCAGCTCGTCGTGATTGCGCAGGAAGACGGCCCACTGGCAGGCGTCGGGGATCTGCGGGGTCTGGTCTAGGATGTCGGTGACGGGGAAGCTGTCCTCCATCCACAGCGACATGAACAGCCGGGGCATGACCGGAAAATGGAAGGCCATGTTGCACTCGTCGCCGGCGCCGAAGTAGGAGGCCGCGTCCTCGGGCCACTGGTTGGCCTCGCAGAGCAGCATCCGGTCCTGGAACTTGGAGTCCACGTGCGCCCGCAGCTTCTTGAGGAATTCGTGGGTCTGCGGCAGGTTCTCGCAGTTCGTGCCTTCCGCCTCGAAAAGATACGGCACCGCGTCCAGGCGCAGGCCGTCCACCCCCAGGCCCAGCCAGAGGTCCACCACTTTCAGCAGGCCCGTCTGCACGTGCGGGTTGGCGAAATTCAGGTCGGGCTGGTGGTGGTAGAAGCGGTGCCAGTAGTAGGCCTTGGCCTCGGAATCCCAGGTCCAGTTGGACGTCTCGAAATCCTTGAAGATGATCCTGGCGTCCTTGTACTTCTCGGGGGTGTCGCTCCAGACATAATAGTTGCGGGCGGCCGAGCCGGGCGGCGCCAGGCGCGCGCGCTTGAACCAGGGGTGCTGGTCGGAGGTGTGGTTGACCACCAGCTCGGTGATCACGCGCATGCCCAGGCGGTGGGCTTCTTTCAGGAACTCCTTGAAGTCGCCCATGTCGCCGTAATCCTGGTTTATCCCGTAATAGTCGGCTATATCGTAGCCGTCGTCGCGCAGCGGGGACGGGTAGAACGGCAGCAGCCAAAGGGCGGTCACGCCCAGGCTCTGCAGGTAGGGGAGTTTGCCGGTGAGGCCGGGGAAATCCCCTATGCCGTCGCCGTTGCTGTCGCAGAAGGATTTTACGTGCAGCTCGTAGATCACCGCGTCCTTGTACCAGTGCGGGTCCCGTATCGCGTTAAATTCTGTTTTCATGTTGTTTTACGCGCCGGCCCTGCGCGGCGGACATGCTATTTCCCGCGGGGAAGGCCGGCGACCCTTATATATTAGTTATAAACATGAAAACAATCAACCCATACCGGCACCCGGCCGGCTCCCGTAACAACATCGCAATATGAATCCGGCCCCCTTCCGGTATAATATGATCATGGGCGCAGCGTTTACCGCGCGCCAAAAGGAGGCGTTATGAAGACAACGATTCTGCTGCTCGCGCTGGCGCTCGCAACGCCCGCCGCCGCCGCCGACATGATGAGCGTGTCCGCCGAACAGGCCAATATACGCAGCGGCCCCGGCTCGGATTTCGAAGTGGTCTGGGCCGCCGGCAGGTATTACCCCCTCGAGGTGCTCGACCGCGAAGGCAACTGGGTGCGCGTCGGCGACTACGAGAACGAGGAGGGCTGGATCTACAAGTCCCTGCTCTCCAAGGCGCCCGCCGTGGTCATCGTCACGCGCAAGGCCAATATCCGCAGCGGTCCCGGCATGGATTACTCCGTGGCCTGGGTGGCCGAGAAGGAATGCTCGCTGAAGGTGCTGGATATGCGCGGCGACTGGTACCAGGTTTCCGACGGCGAGGAGACGCTGGGCTGGCTGCACAAGGACGTCACGTGGGGTTTCTCCGGCAACTCTGAACTGGAGGCGGGCGGCGCCGAGTTCTGAGCCGGTCCGCAGCAAATGAGAAAGGCCCGGTCCGACCGGGCCTTTTCATTTCCCTCCCCCGCGCCGCTCGCGGCGGTAGCCCTCCGTGGCACCCGCGGGCTGGCGCGGGTATTGACTTGCTTATTAATACTGGTTATCCTATACGCAGGGGGAAGGACCGGTCTGCGGTCCTTGCAGTTTCTATTTCATAACGCAGGATTCTTTTTACAAGCTTCGCGGCCGCCAGCGGGTTCCTCATGTGTGAAGCGGCCGCGTCTGTTATGAGCAAAAAGAACCAGGATATTATAAGGGTCTTCCTGATAGACCATCATCCCGTGGTCCGGGAAGGGGTGCGCGCCTGCCTGACCGGCCAGGGCGGTTTTTCCCTGGTGGGCGAAGCCTCCGACGATAAGGAAGCGCTGCGCAAGCTCCGGAAGGCCGCACCTGAGATCGTGATCCTGGACGTAAACCTGCCCGGCCTGGACGGCGGCAGACTGGTCAGGCAGCTGACGCAGACCGTTCCCGGCGTCAAGATAATCGTCTTCAGTATCCACGCCAGCCAGGAGTATGCGGGCCTGATGGCGCGCCATGGCGCTCACGGCTTTGTGGCCAAGGACCAGCCTATAGCCAGGCTCGTCGAAGCCATCCGGCGGGTCCGCAAGGGCGGGCTTTTCTTCCCTGCCGGCACGGCCGACGCCAGCCTGGTCCCGGACGCCTCCCCTTCGGACCCTGCCCTGACGACTCGCGAGTTGGAAGTGCTTTCCCTCATCGTGGAGGGACTGGCCAATAAAGAGGTGGGCCGCAAGCTCGGTATCAGCGTGCGTACCGCCGAGACCCATCGCCAGCACCTCATTCGCAAACTCGGCATCAACAGCGTTTCCGGCCTGACTAAATATGCCATACAGCACGGGCTTACGGCGCTGGGCTAGGCCGAGCCCAAAAAGACGTGGACGTAGTCCCTTCAAACTTTCGTGGCTGATTTGCCCGCAGCCTCACGCGGCAGCCCCGTTCATACTGACGGGCGGCGGCTGGTACTGAGGGTTTACAGGTGTATGAAGTCCCGGCGTCCGCTCTCTAGGTAGAGGGCTATGAGCAGGTAGTCGCGCAGGTGGCGCGTCAGCAGGAAGTTCTCGCGCACATGCTCGCGGCCGTTCTCGCCCAGCCTTTTGGCGTAGGCCGGTTCGTGCAGCAGGCGCTTCATCCAGTAGGCGGTGCCTTCTATCGTGCGCGTGAGTATGCCCGAGTACTTGTGCGTTATCTGCAGCGGTATGCCCCCCACCGCCCCGGCGATGACGGGCTTGCCCTTCCACAGCGCCTCCGAGACCGTCAGGCCGAAACCTTCCTTCAGCGACTTCTGCAGTATTATCGCCGAGGCCCGCTGTATGGCGTTGATCTCCACGTTGCTCGTGGGCGCCAGGCACAGTACTAAAATGTCCGGGTTCCCCTCCGCGGCCGCCCTGGCCTCGGCCAGCACCTCGGCCCCTTCCGGGTCGTCGTCGGCGCTGCCCCCCACCAGCAGCAGCCTGGCGGTGACGTAGGGCTGTATCAGTTTGAAGGCGGCTATCACGCCCAGCGGGTCCTTGAGCCGGTCGAAGCGCGAGACCTGCGTGATCAGCGGTTTGTCCAGCGGTATCTCCAGGCGCCGCATGATCGCCGAGACTTCCTCCTCCGAAAGCTCCTTGTTCTTGTCCGCCAGCGGGTCTATGGACGGCGGCACCTGGAACTGCTTGACCGGCAGCTCCTGCGAGAAGGCCGGTGCCGAGATGACGGCGGCGTCGTAGCGCGACACGTAGCCCTTCAGGAAGTTCCAGACGTCGTCCTGGCGGTTGGACATGTCTATGTGGCAGCGCCAGACCCACTTGGCCCCGGCGGGCTTGCGGTCTATCAGCCCGGCCGGCTGCGGGTCGTGGATGAGCGCCAGGTCGGCGCCCAGGTCCATCGTGTCCATGTTCATTTTCAGCGTGTCGCGGTAGAGCTGGAAGTCGGCCGGCGTCAGCTCCTGGCGGGTCCCGTGTATGGCGTTGTGGAACTTCTTGGTGACGGCGTAGAAATCCTCGCCGCCCTTGATCAGCTCCCAGCGCGGCCTGATGCCCAGCTCCGTCATCATCGGCAGCATGCGGTTGAGTATCTCCGCCACGCCGCCGCCTACGGCGGTGGAATTGACGTTGAGGATGGACTTGCCCTGCAGGCGCGAGGCGATGATCTTCAGTTCCTCTATCGCCGACGCTCCGGCCGCGGGCGCGTATTCGTCTATCTTAGGCATTGGAGGTCTCCCCGAGACGTTTCTCTATTATGCGGATGATGCGCTTGCGCAGGCCCTCCAGCGTGTAGGAGTACGGGTCCAGGCGGGATATCTCCCGGCCCACCTCCTCGTCCCCGAATTCCTGCCTGAACCAGTGGGAGAAGTCGTCCACGCCGTAGGGCGGGCGCAGCCGGGCCTCGAACACGTGCAGGTACAGGCTCGAGGAGTTGACCTCGCGCAGGCATTCCAGGAAAGAGGCGTAGTCACTGGCGGCGCAGGAGGTCGGCAGCGAGAAGCGCACGGCGCGCATGAAGTGGAATTCCCGGCCCGGCGCTACCGTGCGAGCGGGGCCGGGATTGGCGGCCAGGTTGCGCTCTATCGTGGCCGTGAAGGCCGCCCGGATGTCGGCCAGAGAGTTGTAGCGGACGATGTCTATGGCGGTCAGCTCCTCCCCCAGCCTGTCGGCCTGGACGGTGTTGGTGACCCAGTAGGCGAAATCGTTCGCCCCCTCCGGCACCAGGTGGTGGAACTGTTTTATGAAGCGGTGGGTGTGGTAGTAGATCACCTCGTCGTCCGCCTGCTTGATGCCTTCCAGCAGCTCGTTGATGTTGAAGGCCTTGCGGCCGGTCACCTCGGCGAGCGTCAGCCTGTTGCGGAACCTGAACAATTCTTTCGCCGTCGCGCTCATTTCTCCCCCTTCCGGCCGCCCGCCCTGGCCGCGGGGCAGTAGACCGGCACCACGAAGCTGATCTCGGTGCCGCGGCCCGGCTCGGACTTGACGTCCAGGAACGCCGCGTGCCGGTCGGCCGCCAGCTTGCAGAAAGCCAGGCCCAGGCCCAGGTTCCTGGGGCTGCGGGACATGGTGCTGTATTTCTTGAAGATCTCCTGGCGGAAAGTGTCCGGGATGCCTTCCCCCTCGTCGCTGACGTAGATGGAAACGCGGTCGGCGTCGCGCAGCCTGGCGCCCAGCTTGATCTTGCCGCCCTCGGGGGTGTACTGGATGGCGTTGAGGACCAGGTTGCCGACCACGCGGCGTATCAGGTCTGCGTCGCCGAAGATCCAGCAGCCGGCCAGGTCGGGGCTTACCGCGTATTCCCAGCGCTTTCCCGCGGCCGCCACCGAGGCCTCGTTCTCCGGCGCGCAGCCGTTGAGGAAGGTCTGCAGGTCTATGCGCTCCCGCTCCGGCTGGTACTGCGGGTTGTTGAGCTTGGCGGTGTTGAGCACGTCGGAGATCATCTTGGTCAGCAGCGCCAGTGAGGACCTGGCGATGGAGGAGAGGCTCTCTATCTGCCGCTTGTCGTAGCTGCGGCGGTCGTCTTCGTTGAGGAGCAGGTCCAGGGACGCCTTGAGGGCGGTCACGGGCTGCTTGAGATCGTGCACCGTCATCTCGAAGAAGTCGTTCTTCATGGCGTCCGATTCTTTGCGCCTGCCCTCTTCCTCCCTGAGCCGGCCGTGCAGCGTCTTTAGCGTGCGGGCGATGGAGCCGGTATCCGTGCCCAGCGCGCCGCTAGGCAGCTCGGGCAGCTTCTCCGAGTTGACGTTCTCGGCGAGGTCGAGCAGCCAGTTAAGCTCCTTGCCCAGCTTGATGGAGAGCGCCCAGGCGGCCAGGGTTATGAACGCGGTGAAGATCACGCCTATCAGCGTTCCCCGCCACGCCAGGTTCGCCGCCGCCTCGTCCACGCCCACCACGGAGACGCCCAGCCGGACTTCGCCCACCACCTCGCCGTCCGCCACTATCTCCCTGCCCGTGTCGAAGACTTCGTCGCCGGGATGAAAAACGTCCGGGTCCCGGCTCTTGCCGTTCATTTTCAGGCCGCTCTCGGTCATCTTGTAGATAACGGCCCCTTTCGCGTCGGTGACCTGCAGGTAACTGATGTACTTGAAGCGGTCGAAGCTCTGCAGTATTTCCTTGAGCCGCTGCGTGTTGCCGGTTTTGAGGTAATGGGAGGACATCTCCGAGATGAAGTCCGAGAGATAGTCGGTCCTGTCCTGCGTGCGCTCCAGCATGGCCTGGCGCAGGCCCAGCGTACGCTCCGCCACCATCACCAGGGAGAAGGTCAGGCTCAGGGCCGACAGCGCTATCAGCAGTTTCACGCGTAGTTTCATTTTTGTCTCCTAGAAGCTGCAATGAATCTCAGCAGCCGCAATACCTCGGCCTGGGCGGCTACGTAGTAGAGCGCCGCCGAGCCGGCCCGGCGCCCTACCCGCACCGTAACCCCGCTGGCGGCCAGCGCGGTGAACATGTCCTCGTCGGTAAGATCGTCGCCTACCGCTATCGCGGCCGCCGCCGAAAGCTTTTTGGCCAGCCGCAGCACCGCGTCCCCCTTGTGCGGCGCCCCCTCCGGGCGCAGTTCGAAGATCTTGTGGCCCCGGGTCCAGCGCAGGCCGTCGCTCCCGGCCGCCCCCAGCGCCCGCATGCGCGCGAAAAAGCCGGCCCGGTACGCGGGCTTGAGGTTGCGGTAGTGGACGCTGACGGAGAAGACTTTGTCTTCCACCAGCACCCCGGTGCCTTCCGGGAAGCGCTCGCGCAGGTCGGCCGCGGCCGCGGCCAGCCGGCGGCGGACGCGGGCCGCGCCTGCGTCGCGCCAGGCCAGTCCGGGGCCCTGTATCTCCATGCCGTGGTTGCCGCCGTAGTAAAGCCCGGGGATCCCCACCAGCCTGCGCACGTTGGGCAGGGCTCGGCCGCTGAGGATGAAGACGCCTACCCCGGGGCGCGCCGCCAGCGCGCGCAGGGCGGCGCGGAACTCCGGGCGCAGCCGGGCCTGCCCGGGGGTTTCGGCCAGCGCGGCCAGCGTGCCGTCGAAGTCGAGCGTCACCAGCAGCCTGCCGGCCGCCAGCCAGCCCGCTATCTCCTGCGCGTGTTTCCAGAAAGCCCGCACGTTATACCCCCGTGAAGCTGTCCATGCGCAGCTTCATCAGCTCTTCGGTCAGGTTGGCGGCCCATTTGTAGATGTTGTTCTCGTGTATCTCCTGGCGCATGCGCGTCATGCGCTCCTCCACCTCGGCCTTGGGCATGACGAGCGAGTAGTAGATCGCGTCCGCCATCTGCTCGATGTCGTAGGGGTTCACTATCAGCGCGTCCTTGAGGTCGCGGGAGGCGCCGGCGAAGCGGCTGAGGACCAGCACGCCGCGGTGGTCGTCGCTGGCCGCCACGAACTCCTTGGCCACCAGGTTCATGCCGTCGTGCAGCGACGTGACCAGGCAGGTGTCGGCGATCTTGTAGTACTTGGTGATCTCCTTGTGGGCGTGGTGCTTCTCGAGGAAGACTATCGCCTTCCAGTCCTTGGCTTTGAAGCGCCAGTTGATGCGGTCCACTTCGGCGTGCAGTTCGGCGAGGAAGCGGTGGTACTGCGGGATATGCGTGCGGCTGGGCGCGCCGATCTGGATGAACGTGAACTTCTTTACGTAGTCGGGGTATTTCTCCAGGAAGCGCTCCACCGCCTTGACGCGCTCCAGCATGCCCTTGGTGTAGTCTATGCGGTCCACGCCCACGGCGATCTTTTCCGCCTTTATGCCGAGGTCCTTGAGCACCGAGGCCTGGTCGGGCTTCTCGGGCAGCTGCCTGGCCTCCCGGTCCGGCTGCGTGAAGTCCACGCTGATCGGGAACGGCTTGACCAGCGTGATATGCCCCTCCTTCTGCACGGAGAAATGCTCCCAGTCGATGCGCGACTCTATGGTGCGGTCTACGGTGTCGAGGAAGTTGTTGCAGTAGAACTGCGTCTGGAAGCCTATCAGGTCCGCGCCGAGCAGGCCCATCACCAGCTCCTTCTGCCAGGGGCAGATGCCGAACGTTTCGGGGTTGGGCCACGGGATATGCCAGAATACGGCCACGCGGGCGTCGGGGCGCGTCGCCTTGATCATGGCGGGCAGCAGGGTGAAGTGGTAGTCCTGTATCAGGATAGCCGGTTCCTTTACGCCTTCTATCTCCTCGAGCACGGTGTCGCAGAACTTCTTGTTGACGGCGTAGTAGCGCTCCCAGTCCTCCTTGCGGAAGATGGGGCGGATGTGGGCTATGTGGCAGAGCGGCCAGATGCCCTCGTTGGAGAAGCCGTAATAGTAGCCGTCCTCCTCCTCCTTGGTCAGCGCTATACGGCGCAGCGTGTAGGCCGGCTCCTCCGGCGGCACTTTAATGCGGTTGTGTTCGTCGGTGACTTCGAAGTCGGCGTCGCCGCTGCCGTGCGCTATCCACGTGCCCCCGGCCGCCCGGAGTATCGGGTCCAGCGCCGTCACCAGGCCGCCGGCCGGCACGATGGCCTTGATCTCCTTGCCCTCGCGCAGGTGCATGTACGGCTCGCGGTTGGAGACCACGAACAGCGGGCGCCCCTCCATCTTGATCTTTATGAGTTCCTTCAGCCGCTCCGGGGTCCACAGGGATTCGCCCTCCTGCCGCAGGCGCGCCTCCTTCTGGGCGGCGTTCCTGGCCGCCTGCAGGTTCTTGGCCAGGGTGGTGGCCTCTTTGGCTATCGGCGCGAAGATATCCCCCCTCAGCGGCGGGGTCTGGCCGTGTTCCTCGCCGATACGCAGCTTCTTCATCCAGTCCGCCATCTGGGCTATGGGGTCTACGAGGCTCCAGCGCACTATAAGCAGCGTCACCAGCGAGATCAGTATCATCTGGGCCAGCAGGCGCAGCAGCGTGCGTTTCCAGATGCGGAACAGCTCGTAGTCTATGTGCGAGACGTTGGTCAGCAGGACCGCCCTGGCTTTTTGCGAGGAGCCGAACGGCAGCTCCGCCGGGTAGAGGAAGATCCTGCGGCTGGCGAAGAGGAATTCCCCCTCCCGTCCGGCGGCCAGCAGCGCGGCTATCTGCTTCTCCCGGCCGGCCAGTTCCGGGGCTATGGCCGACGAGGCCGCCAGCAGCGAGCCGTCCTCGGCGTAGACCGCCAGCCCCTCCAGGTGCCGCTGGTTCTGCAGCCGGTCGGCCAGTTTCTGCAGGCCGGGCAGGTCGGCCGCCTCCAGGCTGTGGCGGGCGCCTTCCTTGAGGGTTTCGGCCACCAGGGCCGACTGGGCCTTTACCTCGTCGTAAAGCTTGATCTTCTCCTGCCGCACCTGGTACCAGGCCGAGAGCAGCGCCACGGCCACCACCACCACGATCAGGGACAGTATAAGGCGTAGGGTTATTTTCATGTCGGTCCTTATCCGCGCTGTTTATTTCCCGAACTGGTAGGACACGTAAAGATTGGCCGCGTACAGCGCCGCCAGTATCAGCGACGCCACGCTCAGGCGTTTGAGGTGGTGCTTGCTCTCCACCGCCAGCGCGCCGAGGGCTATGACCTGCATTATGACCGCCAGGCCGGCCATCACCATCGTGGACAGGGCGTCGCCGAAGGAGGCGCCGGTGAAGATGCGGTTCCCGACCAGCAGGCTGGCGGCGGCCAGCACCACCAGCACGAAGGCGTTGGCTCCCAGTACATTGCCCACGGCCAGGTCGTATTCCTTCTGGCGGGCGCAGGCGAGGGCGTTGGTGATCTCGGGCAGGCTGGTGACGATGCCGAGCATCGTGGCCCCCGCGAAAGTGGCGGCCAGGCCGTAATGGTCGCTGAGCCTGTGCACGGCGCTGCCCAGGTACATGGCCGCTACTACGATGATCCCGGCCGTCAAAGCGTAGGCCGCCAGGATCCCCCACATGGGGAGGCCGGAGAAGACCGTGGGCACGACCATTTCCTTGTCGAAGGACTGCCTGGCCATGCGGAAAAGAACGAACTGGCCTACTGCGTAGAGAGCTATGATGCCGGCCGGGGCCGCCAGCAGGAACAGCGGGGAAATGGTTATGCCGCCCGTGCCGGCGGCCATGCCCAGCGCCAGGCCCGCCATCAGCACGCCCAGCAGCGCCGTTCCCAGCAGGCCGGTGGCCAGGTGGCTTTTGGAGATCTTGCCGCCGTAGAGCGGTTCGGGGACGGCCACGTCCACCAGGACGAGTATGAAAATGTTGAAAATGATGCTGCCCAGTATGCCGCCGAGGGCCAGGCCGTAGGCCCCTTCCAGCGTTACGGTGACGGTCGTGACCATCTCCGGCAGCGTGGTGGCGAAGGAGAGCAGTACGGCCCCGGCCCAGGCCCGGCCCAGCCCCAGCCTCTCGCCGAGCTCGCCGCTGATCCTGCCGATGGCTATCCCGGCTCCCACCACGAACAGCGCGGAGACCGCGAAAATTATCCAGTCGTTTGTCGGCATATTTCCCCCCGGAACGGCGGCGACAGCCCCGTAAAACACAGCCGCCTTCCGGCATTGACCGGAATGGCGGCCCGACCATTCCCAACCTCCGGAGGCTGCTCCGGACCCATTGGGGCTATTCTAACATTTTACCCCGGAAGCCGGAAGCCGTTTTCCCCTTGTAATTTGTATAATTAATCCACCCTCATGAACACCGAGATCATACTGGTCGTCATCAGTTCCATCGTGCTCGTCTCCTACCTCTTCGACATGTTCTCGGGGCGCACGCGTCTGCCTTCGGTGGTGCTGCTCATCCTCTCCGGCCTGGCGCTGCGCCTGCTCTCCGACTGGACCGGCTACGCTATCCCCTACCTGGGCTACGTGCTCGCGCCCCTGGGCACGGTAGGCCTGATACTGATAGTGCTGGAGGCCGGCCTGGACCTGGAACTGAACCTGGAAAAAGCTTCGCTGATCCGCAAAAGCCTGCTCTCGGCGGCGGCGGGGCTGGGGCTCTGTCTGGCCGGCATCTCCGGCGTTTACATGCTGCTCTTCGAGGTCCCGGCCCGGGTCGCGCTGCTCAACGCCCTGCCGCTGGCCATCATCAGCAGCGCCGTCGCTATCCCGGGCGCCAGGCTGTTCTCGGAAGCCCGGCGCGAATTCATCACCTACGAGAGTTCCTTTTCCGACATCCTGGGCATTTTGGTCTTCAACTACCTGGCGCTCAACGCCTCGTTCGGGGCCGGGGCTTTCTTTTCTTTCGGTTTCGAGGTCTTCGTCACGGTGCTGCTCTCCCTCTTCTTCTCGCTGGGCCTGACCGCCCTGGTGGAGCGGATCGACCACCAGGTCAAGCACCTGCCGGTCTTCGCCATCCTGCTGCTGGTCTACGCGACGGCCAAACTGATGCACTATTCGCCGCTGATCCTGGTGCTGGTGTTCGGGCTCTTCCTCAACAATATCACCCTGTTCATCCGGGGTAATATGCGTTTGTATTTCAGTCTAGACAAGATAGGGACGGAGGTGCGCCTGTTCAAAAGCGTCATCTCCGAGACGACGTTCGTGATCAAGACCTTCTTCTTCGTGCTGCTGGGGTATACGGCGGATATTCCCAGGCTTCTCGACCGGTCCGCGCTGGCCGTAGTGCTGCCGGTGCTGCTGCTCATTTACGCGTCCAGGGTGCTTTCGCTGCGCCTGCTCTGGCCGGCGCCCACGGCCGCCGCGCTGACCTACGTGGCCCCGCGCGGACTGATAACGATACTGCTTTTCATGGGTATTCCCGACGAGCTGCGCATCAGGCTGCTGCCCGACAGCGTGCTGCTCTGGACGATACTGCTGACGGCGCTGGTGCTGACCTGGGGCGTCTTCAAGCACGCCGGGGACGCGGAGCCGCCCCCCCTCCCCGCCCGGGCCGACCAGGCCTGAAAACAGGAAAGCCCGGTCAGCCGGGCTTTTTTATTTCGCGGTCTGCGCGCCCCGTTCCTTCTCCCGGGCCAGGCGCTCCAGCAGGAAGGCCCGTACGTTCCCCTTATGCGGGCGCAGCAGCGCCGGGGTGAGAACAATGTCCGGGACGGCCAGGGCCGCCGGTTCCGTGGCGCGCGAGGACACGCCGATCTCCAGGCCGCTGTGCGGCAGCGTGAAAGTTTCCGGCGGGCGGTAAGCGTCCCGCGGGCCGCCGCTCTCCTCGCCCAGCAGTTCCGCGGCGCCCAGCGCGCGCAGGCGCGCGGCAAGCAGCGCGGCGGCATTGGCGGTGCCCGGGCCTATCAGCAGCTTGACCCGCCCTTTGAAGATCTCGTCCTGCTCCCTGGCCGGCGAACCGGCCCCGGCGGCCAGGTAAGCCAGCAGGTAGGAGGCGGCGCGGGGATCGGTGCCGGCGTTGCGGCGCAGGTCCAGCACCAGGGCGCCCACGCGCTGGCGCCGCAGCTGGGCGAAGACCGCGTCGCAGGCCCTGCGCCAGGCCCTGTTAAAGTCTGCTCCGGGCAGGTCCACCCAGGCCACGCCGCGCGATACCAGCAGTTTTGGTCGGGCCTCTTCCTGCGCGCCGGCGAGGCGGCGGAATTCCCAGGCCGAAACCAGCGGCGTCTCTTTTACCCGTACTTTGCCGTCGGGCGTGCTGAACCGCAGCCGCACGGCCGGTTTCCCCTCCAGCAGCCCTGAAATGTCCCACCAGAAGCCTTGCTCCGCGCAGAAAGCCGCCCGGCGGTAGCGGCCGTCGGAGGCGGAGACCCGCTCGAGCAGCGGCGCGATGAAAGTTTCGAACGGTACTCCGTCGATGGCGGCCAGTTCGGCACCGGCCAGCTCCCCGTCCGCGGCCGCGTCGATCACGAACCTGCCCAGCCTGTAGTCCACGGTGAAGGGCGGGTACTTCAGCTCCGGGTCCTTCCACTTGCGCCGCGGCCGCCAGAGCGGGCGGGTATTGGCGTCCCCGAGCCCCGCGCCGGCTTTGTAGAGCAGGTAGGCCAGGTCCCTGACCGTGAGTCGTTCGAACTCGTCGAGGCGCAGGCCCGCCTCCTCGTGCGCGGCATGACGGAGGCCGTCCCAGCGTTCGGGCGTCAGTCCGGCGCGCGGCAGCGGGTGCGCTTTGTCTATTTTGACGAAGAAGGCGTCGATGTCGGCGGCGGCCTCGCGGCGGGTGAGGCGCTCTTTCTGCAGGTAGGGCGAGTTCAGGACGGCGCTCACCGTTTACCTGGCCGCCCGGTAGCGGCGGATCAGAGCGTTGGTGGAAGAATCGTGCTTGAGTTCAGGCTCTTCCCCGGCTTCCAGCTCGGGGGCGATACGGCCGGCCAGGGCCTTGCCGAGTTCCACCCCCCACTGGTCGAAGGGCCCCACCTGCCAGATCATGCCCTGGGTGAAGACGGAATGCTCGTAGAGGGCCACCAGGCGGCCCAGGGCCGCGGGGGTCAGCTCGTCGAGCAGCATCGTGGTGGAAGGGCGGTTGCCCTCGAAGGTCTTGTGCGGCAACAGCCAGTCTTTCACGCCTTCGGCCTTCAGCTCCTCCACCGTCTTGCCGAAGGCCAACGCCTCGGCCTGAGCGAAGACATTGGCCATCAGCAGGTCGTGGTGGCGGCCCAGCTTATGATGCGTCTTCGAGAAAGCTATGAAGTCGCAGGGGATGAGCTTGGTGCCCTGGTGTATCAGCTGGTAGAAGGAGTGCTGGCCGTTGGTGCCGGGCTCGCCCCAGTAGACCTGGCTGGTCTGGTAATCCACGGCCCGGCCGTCGATGGTGACGCGCTTGCCGTTGCTCTCCATGGTCAGCTGCTGCAGGTAGGCGGGAAAGCGCTTGAGGTACTGCTCGTAGGGCAGCACGGCTATGCTTTGCGCGCCGAAGAAGTTGTTGTTCCAGATGCCGAGCAGGCCCATCAGCGCCGGGATGTTCTCCTCGAAGGCGGCGTTGCGGTAATGCTCGTCCATCTCGCGGGCCCCGGCGAGCATCTCGCCAAAATGCTTGGGGCCTATGGCTATCATCGTCGAGAGGCCGATGGCCGAGAACATGGAATAGCGGCCGCCCACCCAGTCCCAGAAACCGAACATGTTGGCGGTGTCTATGCCGAAGGCCGCTACCCTGGCGGCGTTGGTGGAGACCGCTACGAAGTGTTTAGCTATGGCCGCCTCGTCCTTGAGCGCCTCTAGCGCCCAGTCGCGGGCGGTGCCCGCGTTGGCCATCGTCTCCTGCGTGGTGAAGGTCTTTGAGGCGACGATGAAGAGGGTCTCGGCGGGGTCGAGGTCTATGACCGCCTCGGCGAAGTCGGCGCCGTCCACGTTGGAGACGAAGCGGAAGACCAGGCCCCGCTGGCTGTAATGCCTGAGCGCCTCGTAGGCCATGACGGGCCCGAGGTCCGAGCCGCCGATGCCGATGTTGACGATATTCTTTATGGCCTTGCCGGTATGTCCCCTCCAGTGGCCGCTCCGCACTTTGTCGGCGAACTGCTGCATCTTCTCCAGCACCGCGTGCACGTGCGGCACTACATTCTCCCCGTCCACCACGATGGTGGCGTTCCTCGGGGCGCGCAGGGCGGTGTGCAGCACGGCGCGGCCTTCGGTGAGGTTGATCTTCTCGCCGGTGAACATGTCCTCTATCTTCTCCCGCAGGCCGGAGGCCTCGGCGAGGTCGCAGAGATGGTTCACGGTCCCCGAGGTGACGCGGTGCTTGGAGTAGTCGAAGTAGATGCCTGCCGCTTCCACCGTGAATTTCTCGCCGCGCCGCGGATCGGCGGCGAATAAGTCGCGCAGATGCAGCTTGCTTATTTTCTCGTAATGGCCCTCGAGGGCCTTCCATTCGGGCAGGCTCTTCAGGGGAATGATATCAGCCATGGTTTTATCCTTATTTGTTCAGCGCGCGCTTGAATTCTCGGGTCAGCGCGGGCACCAGTTCGTTGACGTCGCCCACTATGCCATAAGTGGCCACCTTGAAGATAGGCGCGTCGGGATCCTTATTGATGGCCACGATGGTCTTGGCCGATTGCATGCCTATCAAATGCTGGATCTGGCCTGAGATGCCGCAGGCGATATAGAGCTTGGGCACCACGGTCTTGCCGGTCTGCCCGACCTGGTGCGAGTAGCCTATCCAGTCGGCGTCCACGGCGCTGCGGCTGGCGCCCACGGCGCCGCCCAGCACTTTCGCCAGCTCCTCGAGTTGCGCGAAGTTCTCCTTGCCGCCCATGCCGCGGCCGCCGGCCACTATGATGTCGGCCTCGGAGATGTTCACCGTGCTGGCGAGCTCTTCCACCACTTCGATCAATCTGGTCCTGGAGGCGAAGGTTTCCTCCGGGTAGACATTGCTGACTACTTCCACGCCGCGGCCGGGACGCACCGGCGCTTCCTGCATCACCTTGTGGCGCACGGTGGCCATCTGCGGCCGGTGGTTGGGCGCTATGATGGTGGCCATGATATTGCCGCCGAAGGCGGGGCGGGTCTGCAGCAGCAGGCGTTCCTTGGTGTCCACGTCGAGGCCGGTGCAGTCGGCCGTCAGGCCGGCGTTGGTCCTTATGGCCACGCGCGAGATGAGGCTGCGGCCGATGGTGGTGGCGCCGCAGAGCAGCGCCTCGGGCTTGTATTCCTCCACGAGCTTCACCAGCACGGCGGTATAAGGATCGTCCTGGTAGGCGGCGAGCGCCGGGTGGTCCACCAGGTAGACCTTGTCGGCGCCGCGCTCGCCCAGCCGGCCGGCGGCGGTCTCCATGTCGTGGCCCAGCAGCACGGCGCAAAGCTTCACGCCCAGCTTGTCGGCCAGGCGGCGGCCTTCGCCGAGCAGTTCGAAAGAGATGCTCTGGATGACGCCTTTCTTCTGCTCGCAGAATACCCAGACGTCCTTGTAGGCGGACAGGTCCCGCTTGGGACCGGCGGACTTTTCCAGCTCTATCGCCGAGAACTTGCAGGCGGCCACGCAGGCGCCGCACAGCGTGCACTTGGCCATGTCTATGACCGCCTTGCGGTCGGCCATGTGTATGGCGCCGAAAGGGCAGGCCTTCACGCAGAGCGTGCAGCCGGTGCATTTGTCGAGCAGGATCCTGATGGAGGCCATTACACTACCTCCCCTTTGAGCAGCTCCACGAGTTCCCTGGCCACCTCGCCGGTGGCGCCGGAGATCATTTCCCCTCCCTTGCGGGGTTCCGGGGTGAAGATCTTGACTACGCGCGTGGGCGAGCCGTCCAGGCCCAGCGCGGCAGGGTCGGCGTCCAGGTCGGCGGCCGTCCATTTTACCAGCTTGGCCGACTTGGCGCGCATCATGCCCTTGAGCGACGGCATGCGGGGCGTGTTGATCTCTTTGACCACGGTGAACAGGCAGGGCAGCGGGACTTCCACCACGTCGTAGCCCTCCTCGGTCATGCGCTCCACCCTCGCGCTCTTGTCGTTTATCTCCACGATCTTTTTCACGTAGGTGACCTGCGGAATATCCAGGTGCGTGGAAATGCCGGGCCCCACCTGGGCGGTATCCCCGTCGGAAGCCTGCTTGCCGCACAGCACCAAGTCGTAAGCGTCCAGTTTCTGGATGGCGCAGGCCAGCGTATAGGAAGTAGCCCAGGTATCCGAGCCCGCGAACTTGCGGTCGCTCACCAGCACGCCCTCGTCGCAGCCGAGGCCTATGGCCTCTTTCAGGGCGGTCTCGGCCTGGGGCGGCCCCATGGTCACGGCCGTCACCTTGCCGCCGCAGCGCTCCCTGATGCGCACCGCCTCTTCTATGGCGTAGGCGTCGAACGGGTTGATGACGCTCTCCACCCCGTCGCGAATAAGCGTATTCGTGACCGGGTCGATCCTGACGTCGGTAGTATTGGGAACCTGTTTAATGCAGACGATTATGTTCATGCTATTTCTTGAGGGCTTCCTTGATCATGTTGGCCGCGATGACGTTGCGCTGGATCTGGTTGGTGCCCTCGTAGATCTGCGTGATCTTGGCGTCGCGCATGAACTTCTCAACCGGGTAGTCGCGCATGTAGCCGTAGCCGCCCATGATCTGCACCGCGTCCACGGCCACCTTCATGGCCACGTCGCTGGCGAACAGCTTGGCCATGGCGGATTCTTTGGAGACGGATTTGGCGCCGGAGTCGACCATGCGGGCCACCGAGTAGGCCAGCGCGCGCGCGGCCTCGATCTGCGTGCCCATGTCGGCGAGCATGTGCTGCACGGCCTGGAAGCTGGAGATCGGAGCGCCGAACTGCACGCGGGTGCGGGAGTAGTCGAGGGCGCAGTCTAGGGCGCCCTGCGCTATGCCCACGGCCTGCGCGGCTACGCCGGGGCGGGAGGTGTCGAGGGTCTTCATGGCCACGATAAAGCCCATGCCCTCGCGCGAGATCAGGTTGGCGGCCGGCACCTCGCAGTCGGTGAAGATCACCTCGCGGGTCGCGCTGGCGCGTATGCCCATCTTTTTCTCTTTCTTGCCGAACTCCATGCCCTTGGTGCCCTTCTCCACGATAAAGGCGCTGGCGCCGCGCACGCCCTTGGCCTTATCGGTCAGGGCTATCACGGTGTAAATTTCGGCCTCGCCGGCGTTGGTGATCCACTGCTTGGTGCCGTTGAGGATGTACTTGTCGCCCTCCTTGCGGGCCGTCGTCTTGATGGACCCGGCGTCGGAGCCGGCTTCGGCCTCGGTGATGCAGAAAGCCGCCAGTTTTTTGCCGCTGGCGATGTCGGGCAGGTATTTCTTCTTCTGCTCCTCGGAGCCGTGCAGCAGGATGGGCAGGGTGCCCAGGCCGGTGCCGGCGTAGCCCAGCGCGATGCCGCCGCAGGCGCGCGAGAGCTCCTCGGTCACCAGGCACATCTCCAGGATGCCGCCGCCCATGCCGCCGTAGGCCTCAGGCAGGTAGATGCCGAACAGGTCGCTCTCGGCCAGTATCTTCATGACCGGCCAGGCGAATTCCTCGCTCTCGTCGTACTGGGCCGCCACGGGCTTGATCTTCTCAACTGCGATCTTGCGCGCCAGGTCGCGTATCATGATCTGGGATTCGGTGAGTAAGTAGTCCATAAAAGTTGCTCCTATGCGGGCGAAGGTCCGGGGCGGGGCGCCTGAGGGCCGCGCCGCCGTTTCCAAGTGTAAATGGTATCAAAAACTAAAATCGCCGCGCAATTTTATATTATATATACGTAAAGATTCGGTAACATCGCTCCTGTACAATTAACCGTAAGGATAACCGTTTTGGAGATTCAACTATGGATATGATGACGATCGTGGGGTTCATGCTGGGCGGGGCCGTGATGGTCTGGGGCACCTATTCCTCCGGCGTGGCCGGCAATATCTTCAACTCGCACGGCATCGTGATAGTGCTGGGCGGCACGCTGGCCGCCACCATCATCAACACCTCCTACAAACGCTTCGTGACCGGCATCAGGGCCCTCGGGGCCATTTTCTCCTCGCCCAAGATGCCCCCCGTGGACGAGGCGGTGCGCATGCTCGTCGGCATGGCCGAGACCGCCCAGAAACAGGGCGGCATCATGGCCCTGACCAGCGTGGACGCCGGCTTCGCCAACGGCTTCCTCAAGCGCGCCGTGGGCGTGGCCATGGTCAGCGCCGAGTCGCGCGAGACCCGCGCCATACTGGAAGAGGAGATCCGCCTGCGCCGCCTGGACGTTTCCGAAGACTCCAACCTCTACCGCACCGCCGGCGTCCTTTCCCCGATGTTCGGCCTCATCGGTACGCTGTTCGGCATCATCCAGACGCTCTCCAACATCTCCGACCCCACCGCCATCGGCCGCTCCATGGCCGTGGCCATCACCTCGGCCCTGTTCGGCATAGGCTTTTCCAACATGTTCTGCGTGCCGGTGGCCAACAAGATCCGCCTGCGGGCCATGGAGGAGACGCTGGTGCTGCAGCTCATCCTCGAAGGCGTGATAGACATCATGAGCGGCAAGACCCCCCACCTGATAGACATGCACCTCCGCGGCTACCTCACTCTCGACGGCGGCCCCGCCGCGAAGGGCAAATAAAGACTTATGCGCTTCTACGAACGCGAGGACGAACTTGAGAACGAGCTCAACCGGGGCGCGCTGTGGGCCATCACGTACGGCGACATGATGAGCTACCTGATGATCTTCTTCATGATCCTCTTCGCCTTCTACAGCTCCAAGAACATCACCTCGCAGTTCTCGGCCAAGGCCATAGAGGAGACCTTCGGCAAGGACACCGAGGTGGCCAGCACGCTGTTCTCCAAGCACGGCATACAGCAGATAGCCCAGGTGGAGATCTCGGCCAACAAGATCAGCATCAATTTCTCCGATCCCATCCTCTTCACGCCCGGCAGCGACGTGCTCAAGCCCTCCTCCTACCCCCACCTGCGGCGCCTGACCGCCGTTTTCAAGGACCTGCCCAACCCGATACAGATAGAGGGGCATACCGACAACCGCCCGCTGGGGCGCGGCACCCGCTTCCGGTCCAACTGGGAACTGTCCTCGGCCAGGGCCTTCTCGGTGCTGCAGTTCTTCATTAAGGAAGGCGTGGCCCCCGAGAAGCTCTCCGCCGTGGGCTACGGCGAGTTCAAGCCGGTGCAGACCAACGAGACCACCGTGGGGCGCTCCAAGAACCGGCGCATAGAGATCAACATCATAAGGCACGAGATCTAGCGCGTATGAAACTGACCACGAGGTTCCTGCTGATCCTGCTGGGCATAGCGGTGCTCCCGCTGGTGCTGGCCGTCGGCTGGAACGTCTATCAGTACAACTCCTCCGTGGCCAGCTATTTCGAGCTGCACAAGGGCCTGTCGCGCCTTTCGGCCGCCAACGTGGACGAGTGGCTCAAGAACACCAACCGCAACCTCGCCTTCCTCTACGAGTTCGAGAACCCCCTGCGCGGCAGGAAGGTGGACGAGACGCAGGTGATACAGCAGGCGGCCCGCATCAATTCCGACATCATGTCGCTGGCGCTGGTCTCGGCCGACGGGAAGGAGCTGTTCTTCCTGCAGAGCGAGAGCGTGCGGGAGAAGAAGTCCCTCGCCTCCTTCCAGGCGGCGCTGGTGGCCAAGGCCTCCGACAGCGGCGTGGTCTCCACCGGCGACCCCATCTGCCTGCGCGCGCAGACCTACTTCCCGCTGGCCTACCCGCTGGTGGACGGACGCGTGGTGGTGTTCCATTTCTCGATGGACAAGCTGCTGGGCAAGATCAACTCCCAGAAGACCGGCGCCAGCGGCCGCGTCTTCATCTCCGACCGCCAGGGCAAGCCGCTGCCCTGCCAGGACATGAAGGGGCTGGATTACGCCCCCGGGGACCTGCGCAAAGTCTTCCGGAGCGGCGGCCGCACCGGCACGCTGTCCAAGTTCCTTTTTTCGGAAGAGGAGTTCGCCGGCGCCTACGCCGCCATCGAGGACCTGGACTGGGCGGCCGTCTCGGTACAGTCCGAAGAGGAACTCTACGGCAAGCAGCGCAAATCCATCATCGTCTTCGGGGCGCTCGCCGTCGTCATCTTCGCCATCGCGATGGTCGTGGTGTTCCTGGTCTCCAACCGCATCATCCGCCCCATCAACAACATGGTCGGCGGCGTCAAAGGCTTCCTGCGCACGCAGCACCTCGACAGCGTGATCCCCGCCGAGGGCTGGCCCGAGATCAAGTCGCTCGTGGGCGTGCTCAACCGCCTGATGCTGGAATTGCAGGCCTACCGCGCCTTCCAGCTCAACCAGATCGTGGAAGAGAAGGGCAAGGCCCAGGCGCTCATCGACACCATTTCCGACGGCGTACTGCTCATAGACGACCGCGGCTCCCTGATCTACTGCAACAACACCGCGCTGAAGCTGCTCGGCATTCCCAAGATCTCCCCGGAGGTGGCCGTCCCCCGCTCGGTCAAGAACGAGGCTTTCTTCAACGCGCTGACCGAGATGCTTGGGCACAAGGAGAAGTACCTCAAGACCGAGGTGGACGCCCCCCTCGTCAACGAGACTTCCACCGTGACCAAGAGTTTCCGCGTCATCTCCAACCAGTTCCTGCTGGCCACGCTCAAGCGGCCGGGCCGCGTCATCATCATCCGCGATATCACGAGCGAGAAGGAGATCGAGAAAGCCAAGGAAGACTTCTTCCACATGATCACGCACGACATGCGCGCCCCGCTGTCTACGCTGCAGGGCTATACCGAGCTGCTGATGAAGAAGATCGGCCCCTCCCCCGCCACCGACAAATATCTGGCCAGCATGCTCTACTCGTCGCGCCGCCTGCGCGGCATGATCGACGACATCCTCAACGTCACCAAGCTCGAGCGCGGCACGATGACGCTGCAGCTCGACAATGTGGACGCCGAGGCGCTGATCACGCGCATCAAGGACAACCACGAGCCCGTGGCGGGCCCCAAGAACATCAAGCTCACCGTGGCGCCGCTCCCCGCCAAGATCCTCGTCACGGCCGACCCGGTCCTGCTCGAGCGCGTCATCACCAACCTGATGGGCAACTCGCTCAAGTTCACCCCCGGCGGCGGCAGCATCACCCTCTCGGCCTGGGAGGACGACAAGCAGGTGTTCTTCGCCGTGGAGGACACCGGCCCCGGCATCCCCGAGGCCAAGCGCAAGGAGATCTTCGAGAAATACGGCCAGATGGAAGAGCACAAGAGCCAGGGCTTCGGCCTGGGCCTGGCCATGTGCCAGCTGACGGTGCAGCTGCACAAGGGCGACATCTGGGTGGAATCCGAGGTGGGCAAAGGCAGCAAGTTCATCTTCACCGTGTCCAAGACCATGGCGGCCCCGCCCCCGCCCATCCCCTCGCCCTCTTGAAAACCGGGCGCATTTGAAATATACTAAACGCATGGGACAGAATATGGGACTGATGCTTATCGTTGACGACAACGTGGAATTCCGCACGATGATCTCCGACTATTTTACGGACCTCGGCTTCACGGTGGAGATAGCCGAGAACGGGCGCGAGGGCCTGCTGAAAGCCAAGGCCATCCGCCCCGACATCATCCTCTGCGACGTGATGATGCCCGACATCGGCGGCATAGAGGTCATCCGCGGCCTGCAGGCCGACGACGAGACCCGCGCCATCCCGGTGCTGGTCATCACCGGCACCTTCTTCGACAAGGACATGAGCGAGCTGTTCCGCCAGGAGTCCAACTGCCGCGAGTTCATGAGCAAGACCGTGGAACTCTCCTACCTGCAGAAGAAAGTAGAGGACCTGACCAGGAAGAAATGACCCCCCGTCCCGTTATCCTGATAGTGGACGACGAACCCGATTACCTGCGCATCGCCTCCCGCATAGCGGCCAAGGCCGGCTGCGCCGTACTGACGGCCGCGGCGGCGCTGCCCGGCGTGGCGCTTGCCGCCGGCGAAAAACCCGACCTGATCCTCCTCGACGTGGGCCTGCCCGACGTCAGCGGTTTCGAGGCCGCCCGCCGCATCCGCAAGGTCCCCGCGCTGGCTAAAACCCCCATCATCTTCTTTACCGTGCGCTCCGAGCTTGACATGGTCTCGCAGGGCCTCGCCCTCGGGGCCGCCGGCTACGTGCTAAAGCCGTTCGACCCCGACGAACTGCTGCGCCGCATCGCCGCCGCGCTGCCCGCATGAAGCCTGCCGCCGCCTGCCTTACCTCCGATCCCGCCGCGCGCGCTTTCTACCGCTCCGCGCTGCCGGGCTTCACGCTCAAGTTCTACCCCACCGCCGCCGCTTTCCTGAAAGCCCCCCCGGCCGCCGGGCTGGCCGTACTGGACGCCGCGCTGCCCGACATGGGCGGCGGCGACCTGGTGGCCGTGCTGCGCGGCTCTCCCAAAACCGCCGGCCTGCTGCTGGTGCTTACCGGCGGCGCTCCTTATTCCCCGGCCGCCGCCGCCGCCTCTTTCGACAGCGGCGCCGACGAGTATTTCGCCTTCCCGCCCGACCCCCTGCTGTTCCGGGCGCGGCTGCTGAACCTGCTGGGGCGCGGCCCCTCCGGCCGGCCGGCGCCCGAGAAACCGGCGGAGTACGAGTTCGGCGACCTGCGCGTCTCCCCCGAGGCCCGCACGGTCAGCGTAGCCGGCAAAAAGGCCCGCCTGACCGCCCTGGAATTCGACATTCTGCTGTACTTCCTCCGCAACCAGGGGCGCGTGGTCTCGCGCTACGTGCTGCTGGAGCAGGTGTGGAAGGACGCCGCCGAAGCCGGCCCCCGCGCCGTGGACAAGCGCATAGAAGCCCTGCGCCGCAAACTGGGGCGTTATGGGGCCAAGATCGGGACGATCTTCAGGCTGGGTTATATTTTCAGGTTGTAGGGGCGGACGCCGGGTTGCGGCGGGCGGGAGCTATCCCGCCCTTTTTCATTATACGCCCAGGGGCAGGCGCACTTCCACTATCGCCCCGCGTTCCTTCTTGTTGGTCACTTCCAGCGTGCCGCCGTGCTTCTCGGCTATGCGGCGCGCCACGGCCAGGCCTATGCCGGCCTTGCCCTTGTCGGTGGTGTTGAACGGGGCGAAAAGCTTGTCCAGCGCCTCGCGGGCGAAGCCCGGGCCGGTGTCTTCGAAGGTGAACACGGCCTGGCGCCCGTCCTCGGAGCTCTTCAGCGTCACACGCAGGCTGCCGCCCTGCTGCAGGCGCTCGTAGGCGTTCTTGATGAGGTTGTAGAAGAGCATCTTTACGCGCTCTGGCGCCAGCCGCGCGCGCAGGCGCGGGTTGAGGATGGCGGCGGTGATGGAGATCTTGCGCTGCTTGAAGGCGCGCTCCCACTTGCCCGTCTCTACGGAGACAAGGGAAGCGAGGTCCGTGTCCTCCATGTCGGGGGTCTCGGGGTCCAGGTACTCCTGCCAGCCTTTGAGCAGGTTGACGGAGGCGAAAAGCGTCTTGAGCGCGGGCTCGAGCGCCTTGCGCTCGGCGGCGGGGATGCGCAGGTTGAAGTTCTTGAGCTCCTTGGCGGAGCGCTCCAGCGAGACCAGCATCCGGGCGGAGAAATCGGCCTGTTCGCGCTTGAGCAGCCCGGTAAATTTAATATTCTTGCGGCGCAGGTCCTCGTTCTCTATCTCCAGGTCCGCCAGTTTCTTCTGGTCCTGCGCGCGGGCGGCCTTGCCGGCGCCCAGCGCCAGTTCGCGCTCCTCCACCGACTTGAGCAGGCGCGCCGAATAATCGGCGGCCGAGCCCAGTTTGGTCTTGAGCGCGTCTATCTCGGCTTCCAGCGCCTTGATCTTCAGCAGTTCCCGGCGGGAGACTTCCTTCTCCTGCGTCAGGGCGCCCTTGGCGTCGCGCAGCAGGCCGTTGACCTTCTCCAGGTCGGCCTCGCGGGTCTTTAGCATGGAGGCGGCGGCCGCGCTCTTCTCCTGCGCCTCGGCCAGCGCCGACTTGAGCGCGGCCGCGCGGTTCTGCAGCTCGAAGACCTGGGTGACCGCGCCCGAAAAATTGGTGCGCTGCTCCTGCGCCTTAACAGAGTGCTCGTCGGCGGCCTGGCGCAGGCGCTCGGCCTCCTCCCGGGAGGCGTCCAGGCGGGCGCGCAGCGAGGCGGCTTCATCGGCGGCGGCGGTCAGGGCGGCTTCTTTCTCGGCGAGGGCGGCCTTCAGGGCGGCGGCGCGGTTTTCCAGCGCCAGCTTCTCCTCGCCGGAGATCCGGGCCCCGTAGGCGGCCTCGCCGACGGCCTTCTTAAGTTCTTCCAGTTCAGCGCCTGTCTGCCGCAGCGCGGCGCGCTGTTCGGCCAGTTCTTTTTCCGCGCCGGCCAGCGTCAGGCGCGCGGCCTTCTCCCCCTCCCCGGCGGCGGCCAGCGAGGCGGAGGAGGAGGCGGCGGCGCGTCTGGAGGCTTCCAGGCGCTCCAGCAGCTCCTCGTAAAGCGGGCGGGCCTTGCCGGTGGCGGCTTCGTCGGCGCGCAGCAGCCGGTCTATCTCGGGCAATTCCATGATGGCCGCCAGCTTGCTCCTGAACGAGGCAATGGCCTCGTCGCGGGCGGCCAGGGCCTCCTGCAGGTTCCTGGACCTGGCGCGCAGGTCCTCCAGTTCGGGCGCGGCGGCGGCCAGCTCCGTCTCCTTGCGCAGCAGGGCGCTCCGCAGTTCCTCGGCTTCGCGCGCGGCCGCGGCGGCGGCGGCCAGCCGCTCCGATCCCTCTCCGGCGGCGGCGCGCAGCCGCTCGGCTTCCGCTTTCAAATGTCTTTCGCGGGCGTGGCTCTCCGCCAGTTGTTTTTCAAGCCTGGCCGCCCTGGAGGCGGCGAGCGCCAGGCTCTTGCGCGCTTCGGCGCGTTCCGCTTCCGAGCGGGACGAGGCGTCCTGGGCCTCGCCCACGGCGCGCCACAGGTAGTCCAGGTCGGAGTCGAAGGCGTCGGCCGGGCGGCTCACGCGGCCCCCTTCAGGACTATGCGGCCCTTCGCGTTGAGGTCCATCGCCGTAGAGATTATCTTCGCCCTCGCGCCGATCACCCGCTCGTCCTCGGGACGGGTCATCATCAGGTCCTTGACCACCAGGCGCACGTCCTCGGGCAGCAGCCGGGTCACGTTGCCGGTGGCGACCTCGCCGGCGCCGGCCAGGGCGGTGGCCCAGTCGGCGTAAGGCATGGACACCACGAGCGGCTTCAGGTTCTTCTCGTCCAGGCGGCACAGGTCGTCAAAAGTGACCATCTTGCTGCGCAGTTCCTCCGAGGCTTTCGGGTCGGCGCGGTTGAGATTGTCCATGATCTCGCTGCGCGCGCCCTCGTCGACCAGCGACAGCAGGCGGCCCAGCTTCTCGGCGCCCTTGAGGCTCTTCTCGAGCTTCAGGCGCAGGTCGTTCTCGATCTCGTAGACGCGCTCGGGCTCGGCCTGCTTGAGGCCCAGCAGGAAGGCGGAGACGGACTGGCGCTTGGCCGGCGGCAGGGCCAGCAGTACCTTGGAGGAAATATGGGGCCTGCGGTCGGCCATGTTGGCGATGATGATGGCGGCGTCCTCGTCGGGCAGGTCGGCGATCAGCTCGGCCGAATCGGACGGGGGCAGCTTCTCTATGAAATCGAAGGCCGAGCCGGCCGTCAGCATGGCGCCGCCCGAGGCGGCCTTGGACTCCACGTCTATGATCTCGCCGAATTCGCCCACCTCGCCGCCCCCGCTTTCGCCGGGGCCGCCCAGCGCGCCGCCGGCGGGGCCGGCGGCGGCCGCGGCGGGGCCGTTGATGCGGGCGTAATCCACGAAGCCGCTGAGCAGCTTGGAGGCCAGGATGTAGCCGAAGATCAGCAGCACGCCGAGCGCCAGCGCGCCGAAGGCGGAAGCCACCAGCACCGGGCGTATCTCGGGCGCCTCCAGGGCGCTCTTCCACCAGGGCAGCATCTCGGCCTTGGCGGTGATGATGGTGTCGCCGCGCTGCTCGCTGACGCGCAGCACTTCGGCTAT
Source organism: Elusimicrobia bacterium HGW-Elusimicrobia-3 (assembly GCA_002840355.1). GTDB lineage: Bacteria > Elusimicrobiota > Elusimicrobia > Elusimicrobiales > UBA9959 > UBA9959. Next base: position 33,163 of record PHAL01000017.1, read on the forward strand.
CATCAGCTTGATCGCGTTCACGCGCGTGTCGGGCACGCCCCTGTCGAAAACGAGGGAGACGGCGAGCTTCTTGACGCGGAATTCGCTGGTGCGCTGGCTCTCGGCGCGCTGCTGCTTGAGGTACTCGCCGGTCTTCTCGAGGATGTTGACCGCCGAGTAGCCGGGCAGGGTCAGGTTCTCCTCGGGCGGGGAGCCGGACTCGCTCTTGCTCTTGAGCACCATCTCCCCCTCCACCGTCACGAAGGCGCGGGCCCGGCCGCGGCCGAGCAACTGCTCGAGCAGGCGGGACACGTCATCCTGCATGCGGGCCGAGATCTCGGAGCCCTGGGCGGTGGGAGAAAGGGCCGGGTCGGCCTCCTGCGCGCCCGCGTTAAGGGCCAGGCAGAGGGACAGGACGGCTGAAAGGCGTAGGATTGCGGTCATAATCACAGTTATATTGTATATAAAGCAGGTTACAAAGTTATTTCGGGGATTCAGCGCCGGCCGGCAGGTCTATCCAGAACGATGCGCCGCCGCCCGGGGCCGGGCCGCAGCCCGCCTTTCCGCCGTGCAGCTCGGCGATGGCCCTGACCAGGGCCAGGCCCAGGCCGGTGCCGCCGTGGCCGGACGCCGCCGAGCCCTGCGTGAACGGGGTGAACAGCTTCTGCGCTTCCCCCTCGCGCAGGCCGGGCCCGGTGTCGGCCACCTCGAACCGGCACCTGCCGCCGGTAAGTGCAACGCGCAGCGTGACGGCGCCGCCCGCCGGGGTGAACTTGAGGGCGTTGGAGAGCAAATTGGTCAGCACATGCGTGATAAGCTCGCGGTCCAGCAGCGCTGCCCCCCCGGGCGGGCCGCCTTCCACCGCCAGGCTTATCCCCTTCTCCTCCGCTTTCGGCCTCAGGAAATCGGCCGCGTCGCGGGCCAGCGCCAGCGGGTCCTCGGCGGCCGGCCGCAGGTCCATCCGGCCCCGCTCTATCCGGGCCAGGTCCAGCATGGCGGTCACGAAATTGGCCAGCCGCCCGGCGTTCTGCTTGATGCGCTCGAAGACTTCCAGGTCCTCGGACCGGAACCTCTCCTTCTCCTTGAGCAGCAGCGCGGCGTAGGTCTCTATGACGCCCAGCGGCGAGCGCAGTTCGTGCGTGACGGAGGCGGTAAAATTCTTCTTCATCGTCTCCAGCTCCAGCAGGCGGTCGCTCATCGCGTTCAGCGCGCCGGCCAGCTCGGCCACCTCGTCGGAACCGGAGGCGTCGGTCTTGGCGCCGAACTTCCCTTCCCCAACCTCCGCGGCTTCGGCGGCCAGGCGCCGCAGGCGCCGCGTCAGCCGCCGGGCCACCAGCAGGCCCAGCAGCGCCGCCGCGGCCATGGCGCCCAGGAAAGCGGCGGCCAGGTCGCGCCAGACGCCGGCCAGCGCCTCGCGCCGCTCGCCCTCGAGCGCCGCCGACGAGAAGAGCAGCTGCGCCGTATATTTGCCGCCCCGTATCTCCCGCGGCACGGGGGTTTCGCCCTTCGCCGGCGGGGCCTTGCCCCGGGTCTTTACCGGCCGCAGGCCGCGGCCTATGTCCAGGCGGCAGGCCGCTATCTCCGCCCGCGACGAGCAAAGCCCTGAAAGGTAATCTACCGCCATCAGCGGGTCGCGGGCCAGGTCGGCCTCGCCGAGCATGGCCGCCGCGGACTGCGCCAGGGCCTGCAGGCGGGCCTCCTGCGCCTGCCGCACTGTGCGGTTCTGGAAGCTGAAGAAAATGCCGGAAAGCAGCAGGGCCGCCGCCAGGGCGGCGGCCATGAGGGCCGCGCTGAACTTGTGGAATAATTTCATACGGCTGCGCCTGCTGCCTGTGCCCCCTTACCTGGAGAGCCTGATGATGCGCTCCAGGGCCTTCTTGGCCTGCGTGTTCTGCGGGTCCAGCGTCAGGATCTTGCGGAAGGAGTCGGCCGCTTTGCCGTATTCGCCCTTCGCGTAAGCGTCGGCCCCGGCCTGGTAGAGTTTCTCTATCTCCCTGGCGTTGGCCGCCGCGCCGGTGAGCACGGGCTCGGCGGCCGCCTCGTCGCGGTACGAGCTGGTCTCGGGCTCCCAGGAGGATTCCGTGCCCTGCTTCTTGCGGGCCTCGGCGGTCATCTTGGCCAGCTTGGCCTTCTCCACCGGGTCGGGCTCGGAGCGCGCCGCCCGCTCCCAGTCGCGCGCGGCGCGGGAGTAGGCGCCCAGCATATAGTTGCACGATCCGCTCTTCTTGAGGGCCATCAGGTAGGCCGGCTCGATGTCGAGCAGTTCCTCCAGCTTGCGCAGCGCCTCGGAATAGCGCTTCTTGGCGTAGAATTCATCGGACTGGTCCAGCTTGTACTCGGGCCAGCCGCGGCTGAAGTCGGCGGGCACCTTGTCGGGCGTGATACGGGAGATCTCGCCTGCCTTATCCAGGAAGTTGGCCAGTCCGCCGTCCTGCTGGTTGAGGCTCTGGGCGTAGGCCAGCTTCTTCATCGCGCGGCTGTCGGCGCCGTTAACGAAATCCCTGACGCCGCTGGCGAGCAGGTCCTCCCAGCGGGCCCGGCCGCGGCCGGGCTCCGGGGCCAGCGACGGGTAGTAGGCCGCGACGGCCGAGAGGCGGCGCGTGAGGTTGAGCACGGACGAGTCGGGCAGCAGCTCGCCGGCCTTGGCCACCAGCAGTTTGTTGGCCGCGTAGTAATTCTCGCGCAGTACCTGCTCCTTCACTTCGGCCAGGCGGGGGTCGTTGAGGCTGGCCGTGTCGCGCGCGCCCTTGTAGTTCTGCGTCTCGCGCAGGCGCTTGTACTGGTCCAGCAGCTCGGTCTCGGCGATCTCGGCCTGGGTGGGCGTGCCGAAATGGTAGGACAGGGCCATGCGGTGGTTGCCGGAGGTCTCCTTGACCGTCCCGATAGGCAGCATGAAGCCGTAGTCGAACTGGATGCGCTGTATCTTATAGGAGAGGCCTACCGTGGCCTGCTTGAATTCCCGGTCGCCGGCCCCGAGCGAGCCGCGCACGCCGAACTCGCCCCGGTCGAGGCTGGGGAACACCTTCTCGGCCGCCACCACGAACTGCTTGTCCAGGCTGCCGTCGGGGCCTTTCTGCAGCCTGGCGTCCGCGGAGAGCAGCAGCCAGAGGCTCTTGAACGAGGCGCCCAGCCGGGCCTTCATCGGCACGGGGTCCTTGTCGGCCTCGCTGAAAGCCACGTTGGCCTGCATGGCGTTGAGTATGGCCGCGCCGAAGGTCCAGCGCTTGGTAAGGCGGTACAGCGCGCCCAGGTCGGCGTCCAGGGCGCCGCGGGCGTTGGCGCCGGCCAGCACCGGGTCCGTGGCGCCGTTCTGCGTCAGGTTCGTCTCCACGGCGTTATACGCCTCGTCGAGGCGGGTGAAGCCGTGGGACAGGTATTTAAGGGACGCGCCTACTGAAAGCTTCTCGTAGCGGCTGCTCCGGTCGAAGCGGTAGCCCCAGGCCACCGTGCCGGTCTTCTCGTAGTAGACGCCCGAGAGCGAGAAGTCCTGCCAGGCCGCGCCTATGGTGCCGTGGCGGCCGTTGCCGATGGGCACGGCCAGCGCGGCCACGCTCAGGCCCAGGCTGGAGCCGTCGCTGAGGCCGCCGTGGAAAAGGGAATGGGAGGCCAGCGCTTTCGTGCGCTCCAGGCCGCCGAGGCCGGCCGGGTTGTAATAGACCGAGGAGACATCGTCGGCCACGCCGGTGACGGCGTCGCCCATGCCGGGGCCCCTGGCCCCGAAGCCCAGGTCCTCGAAGGCCGCCCGGGCGCAAAGCGGCGCCAGCAGCAGGGCTGCGGTCAGCGCGGTCTTCGTGGCGGTGATGCGGTTCATAGGTCGCTTACCTTATAATGACTACTGTTCCTTTATATACCTTCTCTTCCAGCCTGACCTGGTATACGTAGACGCCGCCCGGGGACTTCTCCCCCCGGTTCGGGTCCCACTCCAGGTCGTAGAATTCACCCGAGCTGTTGTCCGGCACGGGCGGCGTGCCGTTGGAGCGCTGCTTGAGGCGCATCTGCGCCACCTCGCGGCCGGAGAGGTCGTAGACCTTCGCGTCCACGGCCGCGTCACGCGGGTTATAGCAGCGGAAAATAAAAGTGTCGTTCCTGCCGTCGCTGTTGGGCGTCACCAGGCGGTTGAGCGCCGCGGAACGGCCGAGCGCCGACGCGGAGCAGAACGCCGCCGCGGGGGCGAGCGCCAGCGCGGCGAGCAGGCAGAGGACGGCTTTGCAGGGCTTCATACAGACTAATTCTACTTTTCAATTGTGACTGTTTTGTTTCATATTTATGGATTCTGCCCGGCGTAACCGGACATCTCTCTGTAATATTTCTGTCGCACGGCCGGTATATAATTACACTGTGAACTTCAGGCGCTTTCTATTTTCCCTCCTCGCCCTGTCGGCCCTGCTGCCGGCCGGGCAGGCCCGCGCCTCCAGGCTCACCTCTCCGAGTTTCATAGACATCACCGGCGCCGTCGGCAACGGCTCCGCCTACATGGTCTCCCCCAGCTTCGAGATGAACGGCAACGTGCAGGACCTGGCCGTCTCCACGCAGGAGGCCTCGGGCCTGCTGCACCGCAGCGGCAAGCTGGCCTACTATCCCTTTCCCGCCCCGGTCTTCGACCTGACGCCGGTGATAGTCTCCAGTTATTCCATCCGGCTTACCTGGACCGCCCCGTCGGCCGACGCCAGCAGGAACGCCGAGGCCGCCGGCTACTACATACTGCGCTACAGCTCCACCGCCCCGGTCTCCACCGACGAGGGCTTCGCATCGGCCCTGGTCTATGCCCAGGACTGGGCGCCGCTGGAGCCGGGCAGCCAGGAGAGCCGGGTGGTGGAGGGCTTCCAGGCCGGCACCACCTATTACTTCGCGATGGAGACGCTCAACAGCCACTACCTGCGCTCGGAGATCTCCAACGCCGCCGCGGCGCTGGCCCTGACCCCGCTGGCCCCGATGAATTTCCAGCTCGCGCGCACCGGCAACGCCGTCACCATGACCTGGATCCCGCCGGCCGGCTACATGAACCGCATCCCTTTCGACAACCGCTTCAGCCCGTCGTTCCCCTACGAGGTGAAGAAGTACGAGGTCTACCGCGCGACGGCCCCCGCCGACGCGGAGTGGGTGCAGATCGCCGAGACTTCCTCCAGCACGCTGAACTGGACGGATATCGTGCCCACCGCCGACCCTTATTACTACCACGCCCGCGCGGTGAACCAGGCCGGCGTTTCACTGCCTTCCTACGTGCGCTCCAGCGAGTCGGGCGGGCTCTACTTCCTGGCCCCCGACAACCAGAGCGTCTTCGAGGTGCCCCAGGAGGGCACCGGCAGCTTCTTCTCCTCCTCTGCGGACCCGATGGACGTTTACACGCTCGATATCTCCACGCATATCGAGGACCTTAGCGGGCGCGTGGTGAAATCGGTGGAGTTCTCCGCCTACCGCGGCGGCCTCCAGGCGGACCCGCTCTTCCAGCTGGCCAGCAAGGGCACGCTGAAGCTGTATTACGCCAAAGCCGGCGGCGCCATAGTCCCCTCCGCGGCCTCGGACGCCAAGGCGCTGAGCATGTACTACTACAACGGCGCGCGCTGGCTGCAGATGTACGGCATAGTGAACGACGCCGAGCGCAGCGTGCGCCTGGACACCAGGCTGCTCGGGCGCTACCAGCTCAGGACCACGGAGCGCAGCGGCGGTTTCTCGGCGGACAAGGCCGGCCTGACCAACCGGCTGATAACTCCAAACGGGGACGGCAAAAATGATACGATGGTCTTTATTTTCGACAACCCGCAGGAGAAGCAGGTGAAGGGCAAGATCTACGACCTGCGCGGCGCCCTGGTGGGCACCATGACGGGCGGCCCCGTGACCAATTCCCTCGTCTGGGACGCCAAGGCCGGCGGCCAGACGGTGCCGGGCGGGGTCTACATCTACCAGCTGGAGGCCGACGGCACCGTCTATAACGGCACCGTGGTGGTGGTTAGGTAACGCGGCGGAGGACTTATGAATTCTTATCCTTTTAAAAATCTGCTCGCAGGCGCGCTGGGGACGCTGCTGTTCACGGCGGCGCCCGCCGGCGCGGTGATAACCCCGACGATAAACTACCAGGGCTACCTGATCAGCAAGATCACCAATCTCCCCGTGGAGACGCCGCAGGACCTGAAGTTCTATATCTACGACACCCCTACGGGCATCACCAGCCCGCTGTTCTCGGAAACCCGCTGCGACGTCAAGGTGACCAAGGGCCGCTACGACGTGGAGATCGGGTCGGCCATAGCCGGAGGCATTCCCGCCAGCATCTTCGCCGAGCGCGACGGCCTGTGGCTGGAGATACAGGTGGACGGCGACAACGACTGCGCCGGCGCCTTCGAGGCCATGTCCCCCCGCGTCAAACTCCAGGCATCACCGTACGCTTTCAGTTCCGTTTACGCCACCACTTCGTCCGTTGCCACCTCGGTGTTCCTGGCCGATACCATTGGCGCGCACCCTTACACCGCCAACGGGGCCATTACCATCTCCACCAACCTGTTCGTGCTGGGCGGCATCTCGGTGGGCTCCATCTCCCCCGGCCAGACGCTGGCCGTGGCCGGCATGGTGGAAAGCAAGGGCTCCCTGCCGGCCTGCGCCGACGACAATTCCTGCGGCTTCAAGTTCCCCGACGGGTCCGTGCAGACCAGGGCCGCCGCCCTTACCATGTGGGAGGTGGCCGGCCCGCACGTCTACTCCATTAACCCCGGCAATGTGTCCATCGGCGAGGACAACACCGAGCCGCTGGCCAGGCTGCACATCTCGTCGGCCGCCGGCGACGCCGGCGACCTGCTGCTGGTCTCCACCGGCACCTCTCAGTTGTTTCTCGTCAACGGCCTGGGCCAGGTGCACGGCGGCTCTTTTTACGGCGACGGCACCACGCTGACGGGCGTGCTGCGCCAGGCCGGCGACACGATGACCGGCCAGCTGACCCTCTCCGGCTCCACCCTCACCGTGGCGTCTCCGGCCGGCCTGCTGTCCCCCAAGGTGAAGTTTTCCGACGGGGTTGAGATCTCTTCGGCCCCCGCCGCGCAGCGCGGCGGGCTATTTATCAGCTCGCACGTCTACCTGCTGCCCGGCGCCACCTTCTACGGCGACGGCTCGGGCCTGATCAACCTGGTTTCTTCCGACACCAGCAAGGTGCTCAAGGACGGCGACACGATGACCGGCCAGCTGACCCTGGCCGGCTCCACGCTGACCGTGACCGGCAGCGCTTTCTCCGTGGGCGGCTCGAGCCTCTCGGTCCTGAATGGCAATACGGCCGTAGGCAGCGCCGCCTACCTGGCCCGCTTGACGGTGGGCGGCGGCATCATCGCCACCTCCAGCATTACGGCCCAGGGGGCCATGCACGCGGCTTCGGTACACGCGCCCGCGGGCATCGGCAATTTCTATAACGTGACGGCTGCCACCGGCACTTTCTGGGGCTGGGATCCCGGCACCACTTACAGCCTGGACACGGCCAGCGGCGTGCTGGTGCGCTCGGGCGTGGTCAACGCCCCCTATTTCATCGGCAACGGTTCGCTGCTGACCAATGTCACCGGCACCGACTCCACCAAGCTGCTCAAGACCGGGGACACCATGACCGGCAATTTGATAGTTTCCCCTTCCAGCGTAACGCTGGCCTCTTTTGGCGCGCACAAGTACGCCCTCACGGTGGCCAGCGCGGCCGCCGTGAACGCCTATTCGCTGGCGGTCACCACGTCGGGCAGGGTAGGCGTGCTGGTGCAGACCCCCGCCGCGCCTCTGGACGTGGCCGGCGAGGCAATGGTCTCCTACGCCAGTACGGTTAACGGCGCGGCCAAACTGAGCATCAAATCTTATAACGATTACAGCTACATACACTGGACCAACTCCTCTCTGGTGGCTTCGGGCGGCGTGAACCTGGGCGTGCTGGGCTATCCCGGCGGCCTCGAGCGGGACCTGATCTACAGGGCGGCGGGCAGCGATCCGTGGAACGGCGGGCAGGAGGTCTTCCGCATAAAGTCCGACCAATTCGGGAACTGGATGTTCGGTATCGGCAGCTCGCCGAGCGTCGCGGACCAGCCGCGTGAAAAGTTCCACGTGATGTCGAACCTGCTGGTAAGCAGCACTACGGCCAGCGCCATGCCCATACTCTACGTCAGTACCGCGGCCGGCAAGGTCTCCATCGGCACCAGGACGCAGACCCACCTGCTCAGCGTCAACGGCGGCATCAACGCCGTCTCCTCCGTAACGGCGCAGGGCGGCTTCTACGGCAACGGGTCCGGCCTGACTGACCTGGTGACGGAGTCGCTGCCCGGCCTGATACAGATCTCCACCATCACCGCCCGCACCGGCGGGCTGTACGACGCCGTGCTGTTCAGCACCAGCGTCTACGTGCAGAACAAGCTGGCGGTGGGCGGCCTGTTCAACCCGGTCGCGGACCTCCACGTTAAAGGCGTGGTGCGCATGGACCAGCGGAATATCGGCGACGAGGTGGTGCTGTCCCTCGATCCCGCCACCGGCGGCAACACCTATATAGTCTGGAACGAGGGCGCCACCCCCCAGAAGGGCGTGCTGGGTATGCTCTCGTCGGAGCGCGACCTCGTTTACCGCGGCGGCGCCAGCAACCTGACCAACGGCGTGCAGGTGTTCAGGATAAAGGATACCGGGCCGTTCATCGTCGGCGAGGTCGACAAGAATTTCCTGCCCGCCTCGCGCATGCACGTGGCCGCCGACCTGACCGTCAGCGCCTCCGGCGCGGGCTCCACCCCCGCGCTGTTCGTTTCCACCGCGGCCAGGTATGTGGGCGTGAACACCGGCGCGCCGCAGGCCAGGCTGCACGTGGACGGTTACTCACTGTTCGCGTCTTCAGCCTCCATACTCGGCGGCGGCCTGTCCGGCGCCCAGAGCGCGCTGGAAGTGATCGGCTCCACCCTGGTGGTCCGTAACGACGGCACCGTGGGCATAGGCGTCGCTTCCCCGGCCGAGCGGCTGGACGTGGCCGGCAAGGTGAAGGCCGCGGGTTTCGCGGCCTCGCGCGAGCGCGTGAACGCCGTTTGCGGCACCGATACTATCTGCACCGCCGGCTGCACGGCGGGCAAGGTGCTGATGGGCGGCGGCTGTACCCAGGACGCGGCCGTTTCCCTGGTCAAGTCTTACCCGTCCAGCGACACCGTCTGGACCTGCGAATTCGCCGCCATCACGAATATCACCGCCTACGCCATATGCTCTACCGTGGAGTAATGCTATAATATCCCTGTAGTTCTTCAGGGCGGGGAGCATTTCCCCACCGGCGGTAAAGCCCGCAAGCTCTAACGAGCAGATCCGGTGTAACTCCGGGGCCGACGGTAAAGTCCGGATGATAGAAGAACGACCCCGCGCGGACGGCTATGCCTTGCCGCGCGCGGCAAAGCCCTGAAGACAGCTTCGGGGCTTTTTTTATGGCTAAAAAGAACATCTTCTCCCCCATCGAGGACATAGTCGCCGACATCCGGCGCGGCCGCATGGTCGTCATTACCGACGACGAGGGCCGCGAGAACGAGGGCGACCTGCTGATGGCCGGCCGCTACGCTACCGCCGAAAAGATCAACTTCATGGCCCGCCACGGCCGCGGCCTGATCTGCGCGCCGCTGACCGGGGACAGGGCGGAGGCGCTGGACCTGTTCCAGATGCAGCGCGAGAACAAGGACCCCTTCAAGACCAACTGGCTGATATCGGTGGACGCCGCCAAGGGCGTCACCACCGGCATCTCGGCGGCCGACCGCGCGCGCACCATAAAGATCCTCGCCGCCCCCGGCTCCCTGCCCGGCGACCTCACCCGCCCGGGCCACGTCTTCCCCCTCAAGTCCCGCCCCGGCGGGGTCCTGGCCCGCGCCGGCCACACCGAGGCCTGCACCGACCTGGTGCGCCTGGCCGGTCTTACGGGCGCCGGCGTTATCTGCGAGATCATGAACCCCGACGGCACCATGGCCCGCCTGCCGCAGCTGGCGCGCTTCGCCGTTCGCCACAAGCTCAAGATGGCCACCATAGCCGACCTGATAGCCTACCGGCGGCGCAAGGAGAGCCTGGTGGAGAAGGTCTCCTCTTCCACGCTGCCCACGGAGTTCGGCACCTTCTCCATCTCGGTCTACCGCGAGCGCCTCACCGGCCTCGAGCACGCCGCGCTGACCTACGGCAAAATAGGCGACCCGGCGCTGGTGCGGGTGCACTCGGAATGCCTTACCGGCGACGTGTTCGCCTCCCGCCGCTGCGACTGCGGGCCCCAGCTGCACGCCGCGATGCGCCTGATAGCCAAAGAGGGCTCCGGCGCCATCCTGTACATGCGCCAGGAGGGCCGCGGCATAGGCCTGGGCAACAAGATCAAGGCTTACAGCCTGCAGGATAAGGGCTACGATACCGTCACCGCCAACGAGGCGCTGGGTTTCCCCGCCGACCTGCGCGATTACGGCATAGGCGCGCAGATGCTCTGCGACCTGGGCCTGCACCGCCTGCGGCTGATCACCAACAATCCCAAGAAGCTGGCCGGCCTTTCCGGCTACGGGCTGAAGATCGCAGGCCGCGTGCCGCTGGTCATCCACCCCAACCAGCACAACGCGCGGTATTTGAAGACCAAGAGCGACAAGATGGGACACCTGTTCGGGCTGAAGCCCGGGCTGGAAGGCTAAGGAGAATAAAAATGAAAATAATAGAAGGCGGCTTCAAGGCCGACAAACTTAAGTTCGCGATCATAGTCTCCCGGTTCAACGATTTCATCACCGGGCGCCTGCTCGACGGGGCGGTGGATTCCCTCAGGCGCCACGGCGCCGACGAGAAGGATATCACCGTGGTGAAGACCCCCGGCGCCTACGAGATCCCGGTGGTCTGCGAGCGGCTCGCCGCCGGCCCCTACGACGCCATCATCTGCCTCGGCGCGGTCATCAAGGGCGACACCCCCCACTTCGACTTCGTCGCGCAGGAGACCGCCAAGGGCATTGCGGCCGTCTCGATGAAGCACAAGGTCCCCGTGGCCTTCGGCATCATCACCGCCGACAACCTGGAGCAGGCCATAGAGCGCGCCGGCGTGAAGCTCGGCAACAAGGGCGCCGAGGCCGCGGTGAGCGCCATAGAGATGGCCAACCTGTTCAAGCGCCTGTAATGACCCGGCACGAGGCCTGCATGGCCCGCGCCCTGGAACTGGCCAGGCGCGGGCGTTATACCACCCATCCCAACCCGATGGTGGGCGCCGTGCTGGTAAAGGGCGGCCGGGTCGTCGGCGAAGGCGCCCACCTGCGCTACGGCGGGCCGCACGCCGAGGTGAACGCGCTGCGCTCCTGCGTCGATCCCGCGGGCGCCTCCATCTATGTAACCCTGGAGCCCTGCTCCACCCACGGCAAGACCCCGCCCTGCACGGAGCTCCTGATCAAGTCCGGCATCAAGAGAGTCTACTACGGCGCCCGTGACGTGAACCCGGCGCACAGCGGCCGCGGCGCGGCCATCCTGCGGCGGGCAGGAATAAAGGTGACGGCCGGAGTGCTGGGCAAAGCGTGCGAGGCGCTCAACCCCGCCTTCAATAAATTCATGCGTACCGGCCTGCCCTACGTGACCGTAAAGATAGCGCAGAGCCTCGACGGGCGCATAGCCGACGCGGCCGGCCGCTCGCGCTGGATCTCCAGCCCCGAATCGCGGCTGGAGGCCCATAAGCTGCGCGCCGAGGCCGACGCCGTGCTCGCCGGAATCGGCACGGTGCTGGCCGACGACCCCAGGCTTAACGTGCGCGGCGTGAAGGTGCGGCAGCAGCCGTTGATAGTGGCGCTGGACTCCTCCTTCCGCGTGCCGCGCAAGGCGCAGCTCTTCCAGAACGAGCGCGTGCTCATCGCCACCACGCGCAAGGCCTCCGTCACGGCCATGAAGAAATTCCCCCACAACGCCAGAATACTGGTTCTCCCTTCGGAGAAAGGCCGCGTGCCGCTCCGGCCGCTGCTCAAGGAGCTGGGTAAACTGGGGATAGCCCACGTGCTGGTGGAAGGCGGCGGCCGGGTGGCCGGCTCCTTCATCAGCGAGGGCCTGGCCGACAGGTTCGTCTGCTTCGTGGCGCCCCTGCTCATAGGCGGCACCGATTCGAAGAATTCCCTGGTCTGGCCCGACGAGCTCAACGCCGGCAGAAAAGAGCTGGGCCTCCGGCCGCGGCTGGCCTCCATCACGAAAGCCGGCCCCGACCTGGTGCTGGACCTGAGGTTCGACTGATGTTCACGGGTATCATCGAGGCGGTGGCGAAGGTGAGAACGGTTTCCTCCGGGAAGCTGGAAGTCGCCGTGCCTGCCGGCTGGGCGCTCTCGGACGGTGAGAGCGTGGCCGTCAACGGCGCCTGCCTGACCGTGACCGGCCATAAGCCCGGCCTGGCGGCCTTCGCCGTCAGCCCTGAAAGTTTCTCCCGCACCACCCTGGGCGGATTGAAAGCCGGTTCCATAGTGAATCTGGAGCGGGCGCTGGCGGTGGGCGCGCGGCTGGGCGGCCATTTCGTGACCGGCCACATTGACGGCACCGCCAGGCTGATCTCGGTGCGCGGCGAGGGCAACAGCCGCGTCGTGGAGGTTGAAAAGTCCCCGGACGCCGTCATGGTGGAAAAGGGATCCGTAGCCCTCGACGGCGTCAGCCTGACCGTTTACGACATTTCCCGGGCCTCGTTCAAAGCCGCCGTCATCCCCCATACCTGGGCCAATACCGCCCTGAAGAACCTGAAGCCCGGCGGCCTGCTCAATATAGAGTACGACATACTGGGCAAATACGCCGCCGCCCGGACACCCGGCATCACCAGGGCCTTCCTTGCCGAGAACGGTTTTATTTAGCGCTTATCTGCCGGGCTTCGCCGCCGCGAGGCGGTGATAGAGCACGCGGAAGTATTTCACCGGGGCCCTGGCGTCCCCGGCAGCCACGGATTTCTTTCCGCGGGCCAGCACCAGGAGAATGGCGTTGGCCAGGCGCAGGTATTTCGCCTTCATGGCGCGCCTTAGCGGCAGGCGGCCGGTTCCGCGGCCGTCCAGAGATTGCAGAATTCCCTCTCCAGCGTGGCGTAAAACTTCCTGGAATGGTGCAGCCCGGTGAAGGCCCGCTTGCCGTAGCGGAACTCGCGAGTCCGGCCTTCGGCCGCCAGCGAGACCAGCAGGGCCTGGTGCTCGTCCACTACCGAGCATTCGACTCCCTTCATGGCGTAGAAATCCAGTATTCTCTGAGCGAAAACGGTGTTTTCTCTGAGCATATTTCCCCCATCCGCCCCCCGGCGGTAGCTAAGCGGCCTCGTAAAGAAGACGGTTGGATAGTTTGAGCAGCTGCTCGCCTTTGATGTAATAGAAGGTGCGCCGCAGGAATTCGGCCGGGTTTTCCGCCCGGCTGTGCTGTTTCCTGGCGCGGCGCCGCTTGGGCGCCGCCGTAGATTTTGCGACGTATCTCATCCTGCCTCCCCCGTTAGCGCCTCGGCCGACACCGCAAGGCGGTACCGGCAGCGCGTTATAGTCCCTTTGTGTTTTTCACCGGCGCCCCCCCAGGGTACCGGCTTGTATCTACTCTATTTAAAGTTGCTGACTACTGTCAACAAGAAAGTGGCAAATGTAACAAAAATCACATTAATCGCAGGCGTGCCGCGCCGGCAAAAGAAAAACGCCGGGGCTGCCCGGCGTTTTTCTGGGTTAGCGCGGTTTAGAACCAGCGGGAGGCCTCGGCGGCCAGGGCCAGCAGGGGCCGGGAGAAGAGGCCGGCCAGCAGCACGCCGGCGGCCATGAGGAAGACCACCGCTTCGGCCAGCCCGGGGGCTTCAGCGGGCCGGTCGCCGTCGTTGGCGGGAACTTTCATATACATCACCACGGTGACCCGCAGGTAGTAGTAGATGGAAACGGCGCTCATCAGCACCGCGATCACCACCAGGCTGGTATAGCCCGCCGCCACCGCGCCCGCGAAGGCGTAGAACTTGGCGAAGAAGCCCGCCAGCGGCGGCACGCCGGCCAGCGAGAACATGAAGGCGGCCATCGCGGCCGCGAGCCAGGGCCTGGCCTTGCCCAGGCCGGCCAGGTCGTCTATTTTCGGGCCCTTCTCGTCCCGCTCCAGGATCAGCGCTACGCCGAAGGCGCCTATGGTGGCCATGGCGTAGACGGGCAGGTAGTACAGCACGGCTTCCCAGCCGCGGGTGCCGCCGAAGAAGGCTACGGCGATGTAGCCCGCGTGGGCAATGCTGGAATAGGCCAGCAGGCGCTTGAGGCCGTTCTGGGCCAGCGCCGCGAGGTTGGCGAACACGGCGGTGATCACCGTCAGCCACCAGAAGATCTCGCGCACCGGGCCGCCGTCGAACAGCGAGAACAGCCGCCACAGCAGCACCACGCCGCCGGCCTTGACCGCGGCGCCCATGAAGGCCGAGACCTGCGTAGGGGCGCCCTCGTAGGCGTCGGGCACCCACATGTGGAAGGGCACCAGCGCCGTCTTGAAAGCGAAGCCGGAGATGACCAGCAGGAAGCCGGCCAGGGCCAGCGGCTGCGCCGGCAGGGCCGCCTTGAGCGAGACGAAGTCCAGCGACGGGTAGAGGGCGTTGAGCACGGCTATGCCCATCACCGTCATGCCCGAGCCGAAGGCGCCCAGCATGAAATATTTGTAGGCGGCCTCGAGGCCCGGCTTGGAGCGGCGTATGCCGGCCAGGGCGTAAAGCGGCAGGCTCAGCAGTTCGAGCGCGATGAAAGCGGTGAACAGGTCGCCGGCGGCCATCATGACCATCAGGCCTATCGTGGCCATGAACGCCAGGAAGTAGTACTCCCCCTCGTGCTCGGCGGGCGCGGCGGGGCGGGCCAGCGACAGCGCTATGAACAGGGCCAGTACGCCCATGGCGAAGGCCCACAGGTAGGCCGACAGCGGCGAGAGGTTGAGCGCCCCGCTGAAGAAGGCCAGCTGCGCAGGCGGGGCGGCCCTGAAGAAGACCAGCGTCACCAGCACCGCGCCCAGCGAGACCAGGCCCTGCGTGCCGCGCAGGGCCTTGAAGAACAGCGGCAGCAGCAGCACGCCGAAAGCGGCCAGGGTCAGCAGCAGCGGGCCGGCCAGCGCTGAGGCGGCGTAGCTTACGGGGTCGAAATTCATCTCGCCTCCTCCCCGTCCAGCGCCAGCTTGACCACGGCCGGCGGCGGGGCCGGCTGCTGGCGCGACAGGGTTATGTAATTATCCACGGCGGGCAGGATGCGCCGCAGGAAAGGGTTGGGCCACACGCCGATGAGGACGATGAAGACCAGCAGCGGCAGCAGGTACGTCCACTCGCGCAGGTCCAGGTCCTTGAGGATCTTGTTCTCGGTATGGCGCAGCGGGCCGAAGACCACCTGCTGGTACATGCCCAGCATGTAGACGGCCGAGAGGATCACGCCGGCCACGGCCGCCGAGGCCAGCCACGGGTAGACCCGGAAAGAGCCGAACAGCACCAGCACCTCGCCGATGAAGCCGTTGAGGCCGGGCAGGCCGACGGAAGAAAGCGTGACGATCATGAACACCGCGGCGAAGCCGGGCATCACCTTGGCCAGGCCGCCGTAGTCCTCGATCTGGCGCGTATGGCGGCGCTCGTAGAGCACGCCGACGAGCAGGAACAGCGCGCCGGTGGACAGGCCGTGGTTGACCATCTGCAGCACCGCGCCCGAGACGGCCGCGGGCTCGAAGGCCATGGCGCCCAGCATCACGGTGCCGAGGTGCGCCACCGAAGAGTAAGCCACCATCTTCTTCATGTCGCGCTGGCTCCAGGCCACGAGCGAGCCGTAGATGATGCCCACCACGCCCAGGCCCGCCAGCCATGGCGCGAAAGTGACCGCGGCCTGCGGGAACATCGGCACCGCGAGGCGCAGGTAGCCGTACACGCCCATCTTGAGCAGCACGCCGGCCAGGATCACCGAGCCGGCCGTCGGGGCTTCCACGTGCGCGTCGGGCAGCCAGGTATGGAAAGGGAACAGCGGCACCTTGACCGCGAAGGCCAGTGCGAAGGCGGCGAACAGCCAGAACTGGGCCTGTTCGGTGAGCGCCCCGGCGTAGAGGGCGGGGATGGAGAAGGTCCAGGCGCCGGCGGCGGCGTGGTGGGCCGAGGCCACCCAGAGTATGGCGGCCAGCATCAGCACCGAGCCGGCCATGGTGTAGATGAAGAACTTGAGCGCGGCGTAGATCCGGCGCGGGCCGCCCCACACGCCGATGAGGAAGTACATCGGTATCAGCATGGCTTCCCAGAACAGGTAGAACACGAACAGGTCCAGCGCGGCGAACACGCCCACCATGCCGGCCTCGAGGAAGAGCAGACAGGCGTAGTAGGCGCGAGAGCCCTCCTTGATATAGTTGAACGACGCCAGCACGGAGAGCGGCACCAGGAAGGTGGTCAGCAGTATCATCAGCAGGCTGATGCCGTCGATGCCCAGCGCGTAATGGATGCCGTAAGAAGGGAGCCAGGGCTTGTCCAGGCCGAACTGCATGGCCGCGGCGGCCGCGTCGAAGCCGGTCCAGAGCCGCAGCGACAGGGCGAATACCGCCAGCGAGGCGGCCAGGGCGTAGCCCTTCAGCAGGCCGGCGCGCTCGCGCGGTATGGCGAAGATGCCCAGGCCAGCGAGGGCGGGCAGCAGCACGGTCAGGGAAAGCGGGTTGGTGAGCAGTTCCATTTAGATGATCCAGTAAAGCATCAGCGCCACGCCGGCGGCGAAGACCAGCGCGTAAGTGTCCAGCCTGCCGTTCTGCGCCTTGGCCAGCAGGCGGCCGGCGGCGTAGGAGGCCTTGGCGGTGCCGTTGACCAGCAGGCCGTCTATCAGGCCGGCGTCCACCAGGCCGAAAAGGACTCGGTCGGAGAAGCGCCGCAGCGGCCGCAGCAGCAGGAAGCCGTAGATCTCGTCCACGTAGAATTTGTTATAGACCAGCGAGTGCGCGCGCGGCAGCGCCGCTTTCAGCGCGGCGGCCGGGGCCGGCAGGGTGAGCAGGAAGGCCGCGATGATGCCGGTGACGCCTGCGGCCACGGAGAAGGCCATGAGGCGCAGCGCTTCGGGCGTATGACCGTGCGCGGGCACGAAAGCGGGGTCCAGGAAGACGAACAGGCGGTCCTTGAGGAAAAAGCCGCCGCCCACCGCCAGCAGGGCCAGCGCGGCCATCGGCAGCGTCATGGAGAGCGGCGACTCGTGCGCGTGGCCCGTGCCGCGCTTCTGGCGCAGGAAGGCCAGCACGAAGAGCCGGGTCGTATAGAAGGCGGTCAGCGCCGCGGTCAGCACGCCCACGCCCCAGACGAAGGCGCCGCCGTGCTCGAACACTTTCTCGAGTATCAGGTCCTTGGAATAGAAGCCGGAAAGGCCGGGTACGCCGGCTATAGCCAGCCAGCCCGTGGCCACCAGCAGGAAGGTGACGGGCATCTCTTTCTTCAGGCCGCCCATCTTGAGCAGGTCCTGCTCGCCGCTCATGCCGTGTATGACCGAGCCGGCGCCGAGGAAGAGCAGCGCCTTGAAGAAGGCGTGCGTGGCGAGGTGGAAGACGGAGGCGGCGTAAGCCCCCGCCCCGGCGGCCATGAACATGTAGCCCAGCTGGCTGACGGTGGAATAGGCCAGCACTTTCTTGATGTCGCGCTGCGCGAGGGCGATCACGGCGGCGAAGAAGGCGGTAAAGCAGCCGACCAGCAGCACTACTTCCAGCGCCCGGGGCGCGAGCTCGTAGAGGAAGCTCAGGCGGGCCAGCATGTAGACGCCGGCGGTGACCATGGTGGCCGCGTGGATCAGGGCCGAGACCGGCGTGGGGCCGGCCATGGCGTCGGGCAGCCAGACATAGAGCGGGAACTGCGCGGACTTGCCGGTGGCGCCGAAGAACAGCAGCAGGCAGATCAGGGTGGGCGCGGCCACGCCGAGGAAATTATAGGCGCCCAGCAGGTGGGCGTTGGCGCGCAGCGTCTCGAAGTCCAGGCCGATGACGCCGTTGGCGCTTAGGATGCCGGAGAGCATCATCAGGCCTATCAGGAAGCCCGCGTCGCCCACGCGGTTGGTGATAAAGGCCTTCTTGCCGGCCGTCGCTTTCTCCGGGTCCTCGTACCAGAAGCCGATGAGCAGGTAGGAGCACAGGCCCACGCCCTCCCAGCCCACGAACATCATCAGCGGATTGTCGGCCAGCACCAGCGCGAGCATGAAGAAGACGAACAGGTTGAGGTAGGCGAAATAGCGGTTGTAGCCGGCGTCGCCCTTCATGTAGCCGGTGGAGTAGACGTGGATGAGGAAGCTGACGCCGGTGACGACCAGGGCCATCACGGCGGCCAGCGGGTCGAAGCGGAAGGCGGCGTCCACCGAGAAGGTGCCGGCCGAGATCCAGCTGAACAGCGTGTCGCGCAGCAGGCGGTTCTCCGCGGGCAGGTTGAGCAGGTCGGAGAAGGACAGGGCCGCGAAGACGAAAGAGACCAAAATGGCCAGGGAGCCTATTATCCCCCCCGCCCGCTCGCCGAGGAATTTCTTCCCGAGCAGGCCGTTAAGCAGGAAGCCGGCCAGCGGGGCCAGCAGTATCCATTTCAGCAGCGGGTAATAATTGCCTTCCATCAGCCTTTAAGTTCCTTTATGTTGGCGGCTTCCAGCGTCCTGAAGGCGGAAGCCAGCGTTATGATCAGGGCCAGGCCCACGCCGGCCTCGGCGGCGGCGATGGCGAACAGCATGACGGCGTAGGCCTGCGAGGCGGGCTGCGGCCCCAGCGCCACGAGGGCCACGTTGGCGGCGTTGAGCATCAGCTCCAGGAACATCAGCATGCGCACCAGGCTGCCGCAGGTCAGGAAACCGGCCGCGGCGAGCGCGAACAGCAGGAAACTTATGCCGGCGAGGGTATAGGCGCTCATGCCTCCCTCCTCTTGGCCGCCAGCGTGACGGCGGCTACGATCGAAGCCAGGATCACCAGCGACAGCAGCTCGAACTGGAAGGCGAAGCGCCCGAACAGCTCGCGCGCCAGCCCCAGCACGCCCGACTCCGAAAAATCCACGTTCCTGACGGCGGTCTTGAGCACGGCGGAAACCTTGACCAGCTCGGTCAGCAGCACGGCGGCGGCGGCCAGGCCCAGCACGCGGGTGAAGACGTTCTTGGGCTGGTGGTCGCGCCAGGCCTGCGGCATCACGGTGAGCGCCACGATGAACAGCGTCATGATGGCGCCGGCGTAAAGGATGACCTGCAGGGCGGCCAGCAGCTGGGCGCTGAGGGCCAGGTACAGGCCGGCGGTGGAGAGCAGCGCGGCCAGCATCAGCATGGCGGCCTTTACCGGGTCGCGCTGGAAGATCATCAGCAGCGTGGCCAGGGCGGCCAGGCCGCCGAAAAAGTAGACGGCGGCGGCTATCATTTCTTGCCCTCCAGGTAGTCGTTGGCCAGGCGGTTGGACGCGCCCAGCGTGGAGGGCTCGCCGGGCAGATTGCGCAGCAGGCCTTCCTTGTTCATCAGCATCTCGGCGCGGGTCAGCGCGCCGCCGGGGATCTCGCGGGTGTCCATCGCTATGGCGTCCTCGGGGCAGGCCTCCACGCACATGCCGCACATCACGCAGCGCGCCAGGTCGATGTCGAACACGGCGGGATATTTCTCCACGGAATTTTCGGCGTACTCGGCGGCCTCGATATGGATGCAGTAGGCCGGGCAGGCGGTCTGGCACATGAAGCAGGCCACGCACTTGGGGCTGCCGTCGGCGCGCAATTTGAGGCGGTGGCGGGTGCGCAGGTTGGCGTTGCCGGGCAGCGGGCGGGTCTGCTCGGGATACTGCACCGTGGGTATGCCTTTCGGGTTGAAGAGGTTGACGAAGAAATGCCGCATCGTGACGGCCAGGCCGCGGGCTATCTCCGGGAGATAGATCCTCTCGAGCAAGTTCAGCGGCCGGTTGTTCACTTTTTTTACGCTTATCATCAGATCTTCCCCAGGGCCAGCAGCACCGCGCCGGTTACCAGGATATTGAGCAGCGCCAGCGGCAGCAGCGCCTTCCAGCAGAGCCCCATCAGCTGGTCGAAGCGGAAGCGCGGCAGCGTCCAGCGCACGACGAGCAGGAACCAGGAGAAAAATATGGTCTTCACCGAGAAGGCCCCCACCTGCAGCAGCGCGACCAGGTAATGGTTGAGCGCGAGCGCTTTTCCCCCCGGCAGGATAAAGCCGGTCTCATAGAGATAGGGCACCTGCCAGCCGCCGAAGAAGAGCGTGGCCGCCAGCATGGCCACCAGGATGATCTCTACGAACTCGGAGAACATGAAGGCCGCGAAGCGCATGGAGCTGTACTCCATGAAGTAGCCGATGATCTCGCTCTCGCCCTCCACCAGGTCGAACGGGGTGCGCTTGTTCTCGGCGATGGCCGCGACCAGGAAGAGGATGAAGGCCACGGGCTGCACCACCACGCCCCAGGCCGGCACGAAGCCGAACAGCAGCGCGCCCTGGGCGCGCACCAGGTCCTGCAGGCCGGCGGTACCGTAGATCATCATCAGGCCCACTAGGGTCAGGCCCAGCACCACCTCGTAGGAGATCATCTGGGCGGCGCCGCGCAGGGCGCCCAGGAGGGCGAAATTGTTCTTGGAGGCCCAGCCGCCCAGGAAGACGCCGTAGATGGCCAGGCCCGAGAGGGCCAGCACGTAGAACAGCGCCAGCGGCACCTCGGCGATCTGCAGGTCCAGCTGGTAGCCGAAGACCATCACGTAGTCGCCGAAGGGAATGAAGGCGAACAGCGCCAGCACCGGCACGAGGGCGAAGAAGGGCGCTAGCGTGAAGAGCAGCCGCTCGGCCTTGCCGGGCACGAAGTCTTCCTTTAGTATCATCTTTATAGCGTCGGCTATCGGGTGGAAGAGGCCGTTGAGCGCCAGGCCGAAGACCGAGGCGCGGTTGGGCCCCACGCGGTCCTGCATCAGCGCGCTCACCTTGCGCTCGGCCAGCGTCAGCAGCGCGGTGAAGCTCATCACGCCGCCGAGGAAAAGCAGCACCTTCACGGCGGCCGCGCCGGAGAAGAGTAGTATGTCCTTATTGGCTTCGTAGAACTCTATCATGCCATACCCTTCATCGCGTCGGCGGCGGAATCCAGCCGCAGCGAGGCGCCGCTGTAGGCCGCGAGCTTGTTGAGCACTTCCCAGAGCGGCTTCACGCCCTCCGGGGCGGCCACTGCCGGCTCCACGGCGCGCTTCAGGCCCTGGTAATTAATGAAGGTGCCCGGGACTTCGAAATAGGAAGCGTAAGGCAGCGTGGCGTAGGCCCCGGCCGGGATGTCGGCGCGGTTGGTGGCGAAAGCTATCAGCCTGGCGCCGGAGGCCTTGAGCTCTTCCTTGAGCAGGGCGGCGGCGCGGGCCTCGGCGACGACCAGTTTTATCGCGCCCGAGTTGAGCCTGGCCCGGAACTCCTCCATGCCCAGCCCCCCCTTGCCGGCTTTCACCAGGGCGGCGCCGGCGGCGTTGGGCGAGGGGTCCTTGTTTATCAGGATGCCGTCCTTTATGCCGGTCTCGAACTTGAAATCGAAGCAGAAGTGTTCGGTCTTCATCGCGGCGGCCAGCAGGGCCAGCGCGGCGTTGTCCTCCACGGACAACCAGGGCGAGCCCAGCACGGCGGCGGCCCCCTTGGCCTCGTCGATGCGCGTGGCGGCCTCGCGCAGGGCGGGCTCCAGGTCGATCAGGCCGTTCTTGATGAAGCCCTTCGTCAGGCGGTCGCCGGCGCGCAGGGCCTTGTATGTCATGCGGCCGCGGTCGCAGAGCCAGGTATTGGTCTCGGCGTTGGGGCGGGGCATCAGGCGGAAGACTTCCCCCTCGTTATGGTGGGCTTCGGCCAGGCAGCCGGTGGCGCAGCCCAGGCAGACGGTCGGGGCCTTCTTGAGGAACCAGACGCGAGCCTTAAAGCGGAAATCGCGCGAGGTCCAGGCGCCCACCGGGCAGAGGTCGGCGATATTGAGCGAATAATCGTTGTCGAGCGATTTGCCGGCCTTGAGGTCTATGA
Source organism: Elusimicrobia bacterium HGW-Elusimicrobia-3 (assembly GCA_002840355.1). Classification (GTDB taxonomy): domain Bacteria; phylum Elusimicrobiota; class Elusimicrobia; order Elusimicrobiales; family UBA9959; genus UBA9959. The sequence goes on from PHAL01000017.1 coordinate 55,008, forward strand.
AGGAATGGTCGGCGCGCTCCATCACTTCCAGCTCGGCGGTCTTGGTCACCTCGGAGCAGAAGCGCACGCAGCGGGTGCACAGTATGCAGCGCTCGTTGTCGAGCATCAAATGCGGGCCCAGCGCCCGCCGCTTCTGGCGGAGTACCTTGTCCTCCTGGGAGAAGCGGCTCTGTGCCCGGCTGTACTCCATATAGTAATCCTGCAGGCCGCATTCGCCGGCCTGGTCGCAGATGGGGCAGTCGAGCGGGTGGTTGATGAGCAGGAATTCCAGCACGTCGCGGCGGGCCGCCTTCACCTTGTCGCTGGCGGTGCTGACCACCATGCCCTCGGCGCACTGGGTAGAGCAGGCGGTCAGCAGCTTGGGCGACTTCTCCACCTCCACCAGGCACATACGGCAGTTGCCGGAGACGGACAGCGCCGGATGGTAGCAGTAGCGCGGAATATAGACGCCTGCGGCCTGCGCGGCCTCCAGCACCGTGGTCCCGGCGGGCACTTCCAGCGTTTTCCCGTCTAGCGTGATCTTGGGCATCAGTGTTTCACCGGCGCTTCCGGCGGGCAGCAATGCCCGGCCGCGTGCGCTTCGAACTCGGAACGGAATTTCTTTACAAAGCTGATCGCGGGCATGGCCATAGCGTCGGCCAGCGGGCAGATCGTGCGGCCCATCATGTTCTCGGCCACGGACACTATCGTGTCTATGTCTTTCTTCGTGCCCCGGCCGCTCTCGAGCTTATTGAGCAGTTTCTCCAGCCAGCCGCAGCCTTCGCGGCAGGGCGTGCACTGGCCGCAGCTCTCATGGTGGTAGAAGCGGGCCAGCACCTGCAGCAGCTTCACCATGCACTGGCCGTCGTCGATGACGATCACGGCGCCCGAGCCCAGCATGGAACCGGCGGCCGCGAGCGACTCGTAGTCCAGTTTTACCAGCCAGGCCTCTTCGGCGGTCAGCACGGGCGTTGAGGAGCCGCCCGGGATCACGGCTTTCAGGCGCTTGCCTTCCTTCAGTCCGCCGCAGCTCTTCTCCAGCAGCTCCTTGAAAGTGACGCCCAGCGGCAGCTCGTAGACGCCGGGTTCGTTGACGGGGCCGCTGACGCAGAAAAGCTTGGTGCCCGTGCTCTTGCCGCTGCCGATGGCGGCGTACCAGTCGCCGCCCCGCTCTATGATCGCGGGCACGGCGGCCAGGGTCTCCACGTTGTTGATCACCGTGGGGCTGGCGAACAGGCCCTTTACCGCCGGGAAGGGCGGCTTCAGCCGGGGCTGGCCCTTGAAGCCTTCCAGCGATTCCAGCAGCGCGGTCTCTTCGCCGCAGATATAGGCGCCGGCGCCGCGGTGCACGTGCAGTTCGAAATCGGTGCCGGTGCCGAGTATGTTGCGGCCCAGGAAGCCCTTGGCCCTGGCCGCCGCGATGGTCTTTTCAAGCTTTATGGTCTCGGCAACGAACTCGCCGCGGATATAGATGTAGCCCGAGGCGGCGCCTATGGCGTGGCCGGCTATGGCCATACCCTCTATCAGCGCGTGCGGGTTCTTCAGGATCAGCTCGCGGTCCTTGAACGTGCCGGGCTCGCCCTCGTCGGCGTTGCAGACCAGGTAGCGCGGGCCGGGCGCGTCTTTCGGGATGAAGGACCACTTGAGGCCGGCCGGGAAGCCGGCGCCGCCGCGGCCGCGCAGGCCCGACTTCTTGACTTCCTCGATCACGGCGGCGGGCGGCATGGCCAGCGCCTTCTTGAGGGCCCTGTAGCCCCCGGCGGCGAAATAGCCTTCCAGCTCCGCGACCTTATCCCTTAAGAGTATGTTTTCCATTGTGATGCGCGTGCCGCCTCAAAGGCCTCTGGCCCTCAAGCGGCCATGTCTCAAGTCTTCCAGCAGCGCGTCCAGTTTGGCCTCGTCGAGGCGTTCGAAATATTCTTCGTTGACCTGCATCACCGGGGCGGCCCCGCAGGCCCCCAGGCATTCCACGGCCGAGAGCGTGAACTGGCCGTCCTTCGTCGTCTCCCCCTCCGCTATGCCGAGCTTCTCCCGCAGCAGGGCCAGCAGGCCGGGGGCGCCGGCCATGTGGCAGGAGATGTTGCGGCAGACCTGCAGGTGGTACTTGCCGGCGGGCTCGCGGTTGAACATCGTGTAGAAGGTGACGACGGCTTTCACCCGGGAGTAGGGCAGGCCCAGGAAGCGGGCGAGCTCGTCCATGGCCTCCTCGGCCACGTAGCCGCTCTCCTTCTGCAGCTCCTGCAGCAGCGGGATCAGCGCGGCGTCGCGCCGCGGGTACTTGGCGCAGAGCTTCTCCGCCTTCGCCTTGAATTCTTCGGTCACGAAAGCCATTATCTCTCCAGCTCCCCGCCTATCATGTTCACCTGTCCGAAGGTGGAGACGATGTCGGCGATATAGGCGCCCTTGATGAGCCGCGACAGGCCGGCGGTCAGCGGGAAACAGGGCGGGCGCACGCGCAGGCGCCAGGGGTTGCCGGTGCCGTCGCTGACGATGTAGAAGCCCACCTCGCCGTTGCCGCCCTCCACCGCCTGGTAAACCTCGCCCCTGGGGGGCTTCACGCCTTCGAAGGTCAGCTTGAAATGGGCCATCAGGGCCTCGATGTTGCCGTACACCTCTTCCTTGGGCGGCAGCGTGACGCCGTAGTCGGGGTGGTTCACCGGGCCGCCGGGCAGCTGGGCCAGCGCCTGCTCCACGATGCGCATGCTCTGCTTCATCTCCTCGATGCGCACCAGGTAGCGGTCGTAGTTGTCGCCGTTGGAGCCCACGGGGATGTCGAAATCGAAGCGGTCGTAGACCAGGTAGGGCGTCGCCTTCCTGACGTCGAGCGGCACGCCGGTGGAGCGCAGCACGGGGCCGGTGAAGGAGCGCGCTATGGCCTCCTCCTTGCCGATGACGCCGGTATTGTGCAGCCGGTCGTAGAAGATGCGGTTGCGGGTGAGCATCTTCTCGGCGTCGGAGAGGTTCTTGCGCACGGTCTTGAAGACCTCGGCCGTGGCGGCTTTGAAATCCGGGGGCAGGTCCCGGGTGACGCCGCCCACGCGGGTGTAGGCCGGGGTGATGCGGCCGCCGGCCACGGAGTCGGTAAGGCGGTACAGCGCCTCGCGGGCGTTGATGAGGTAGAAATAGACGGTGAAGGCCGAGAGCTCCATCGCGTTGGCGCCGATGCAGGTCAGGTGGTCTGTCAGGCGCGAGAGCTCGCTCATGATGACGCGGATGTACTGGCAGCGGGCCGGGGTCTCTATGCCCATCAGCTTTTCCACCGCCAGCGCGAACCCGACGTTATTGATGAAGGGCGAGACGTAATTGAGGCGGTCGGTGTAGGGCACGCACTGGTTGTATGTGACGTTCTCGCAGGTCTTCTCGAAGCCGCGGTGCAGGTAGCCTATCTCCACGTCCGAGTCCGCGATGCGCTCGCCCTGCACGGTCAGCAGCACGCGCACGATGCCGTGCATGGCCGGGTGCGACGGGCCCATGTTGAGCACCATGCGCCCGTCCTCGAGCTTTTCCAGTTCCCAGTTCTTGGGCAGTTCGGAGTGTTTGCGGTCCGTCATGCTAGTCCCTGTGCGCTATGCGCGGCTGACGCTTCTTGAGCGGGTAATCCTTGCGCAGCGGGTGGCCTTCGAAGCCGTCGTACATCAGCACGCGGCGCAGGTCGGGGTGGCCTTCGAATTTGATGCCGTACATGTCCCACACCTCGCGCTCGAACCAGTTGGCGCCGGGCCAGAGGGGCGTCAGCGAGGCCAGCGCGGGCTGTTCCCCCCCGACCGGGCATTTCAGGCGCAGGCGGTAGTTGTGCTTCGTGGAGTAAAAATGGCAGACCAGCTCGTAGCGCGGCTCGCGCGGCAGGTAGTCGGCGGCCGTCAGGTCCATCAGCATGTCGAAGCCGAGCTCGTCGCGCAGGAAGGCCGCGACGTCCGCCAGGGCCTCCTTCTTCACGGCCACGGTCTCGTCGCCGCGGAACGAGTGCGTTTCCAGCACGGCGTCCGGGAATTTGGACCTCACGGTTTCTATCAGGTAGCTGGTCATTTGTATTTCTTGTCCAGTACGGATTCGGTGGCGACCTTCTGCTGCAGCTTGACCAGCGCGTCCAGCACGGCCTCGGGGCGCGGCGGGCAGCCGGGGATGTAGATGTCCACCGGGATGATCTTGTCTATGCCCTGCACGGTGGCGTAATTGTCGTAGAAGCCGCCCGACGTGGCGCAGACGCCGAACGAGACCACCCACTTGGGCTCGCACATCTGGTCGTAGACGCGCTTGAGCACCGGGGCCAGCTTCTCGTTGACGGTTCCCACCACGAACAGCACGTCCGCCTGGCGCGGCGAGAAGCGCGGGTACTCGGCGCCGAAGCGCGAGATGTCGTAGGTGGAGGCGAAGGCGGACATGAACTCCATGCCGCAGCAGGCGGTGACGAAAGGGTAGTTGAATAGCGAGTATTTGCGCGCCCAGTTGACGGCCTCGTCGAGGCGCGTGGTCAGGTAGGAGTGGCCGAAGGCGGTCTCTAATCCCATTCCAGGGCTCCTTTCTTTACCGCGTAGACCAGCGCGGTGAACAGCACCGCCAGGAAGGCGGTCATGGCCCAGAAGGCCCCCGCCCCCAGCTCCCTCAGGGAGACCGCCCACGGGTACAGGAAAACTATCTCTATGTCGAACATGACGAACAGCACGGCGACCAGGTAGAAATTGACTCGGGCCATGCCGCGAGGTTCGGTGGCCGGCGGCATGCCGCATTCGAACGGCTCCTGCTTGACCGCGGTGCGCTTTTTCGGCCCGAAAAGCACGGAAAGCAGCACCATGCCCGCCGCTACGGCGAACGCGAAGCCCACGGTCATCAATACGGCGAGGTACTGGCGCATTATTTGAATTCTACCAAAATAGTCCGGATTGTGGAACCCGCCCGGTCCCGCGCCGCCCGCGGGATGTATATCTATTATATAAATTTAAGCCTTGAGCAGCAGCCTCAGCGCCGTCATCGCGCCCTTGGTCAGGCGCGCGTCCAGCAGGCCCTGGCGCAGCTCTCGCAGCTGGGCCTTGCCGGTCCAGTGCCCCTGCCCGCCGGCGGCCAGCCGGGCCGCTATCAGTTCCGCCGCGCGCGCGATCTCCTCGGGCGGCGCGGGCGGGGCGGCTTTGCGCCCGGCGCGGAGCTCGGTCCGGCCCCGGCCGGCCAGCTCGTAGCAGGCCACCGCCACCGCCTGGCCCAGGTTCATCGACGGCTGGGCAGGCAGCGTGGGAATGTTGACCACGGCCGAACAGAAAGAGAGGTCCTCCCGGGTCAGCCCGGTCTTCTCGCCGCCGAACAGCAGGCCCAGCCTTGCCGAGCCGCGGTCAGCGCAGAATTGCGCGGCGTCCCTGAGCGGCAGCACGTCGCGCTCGGGGTTGAGGTAATGCAGGGAGGAGGTGCCCAGCAGCAGGTCGCAGCCCGCCGCGGCTTCGGGGATGGAGCCGTGCAGCCGGGCGGCGTCTATGACGTCCATGGCCTTGATGGCGGAGACCGAGGCCTCGGCCCGCCAGGTCTTTTCGGCTTCCCCCCAGTCCGTGGCGAAAGCGCCGACCAGGGCCAGGTCGCTGAGGCCGAAATTGGCCATAGCCCGGGCCGCCGCCCCGATATTATCGGGGTTCCTGGGCCGTACCAGGATCACCCGGATCTCCATCAGCGCGCGCGCCGGAGCGCCGGCCGGAAATCCTTCACGCGCGTTATGCCGGCGCTTAGCCTGGGCGCGCCGGGGCGGTGCTGCGTCTCTATGAAGAAGGAGGCGGCGCCGGGGAACCGGGCCCGCAGGATGTTGGAGTTGGCCGGCTCGTTCTCGAACACGGCTACTACCTCGCCCACGCGGTCTATGTACTCGCTGACCTCTTTCTTGAAGATCTCGTCGTCCTGCTCGAACTCCTTCTTCACTATCGTCATCGTGCCGGCGACGCCCACCGGGAAGCCGTAGAGGCGCAGCACCTCGGTGGTGCCCACCAGCATGCGGCCCACGTCGCGGCCGGTCAGGTAGATCACGGTGGCCCCGGCCTTGTGAGCCTTTTCCACGTAGGCCTTGGCGCCGGGCAGCGGCATGTCGTATTTCTGGTATTCATCCGAGAAGAAGCGCCGGGCCCATTCCTCCCGGATGAACTTTATCTCGGCGGCGTTCCTGACGCGCAGGCGCCGCAGCGTCACGTCCAGGCTGTAGTCCACCACGGACAGGTCCTGGAAGGACGAGAAGGCCGCCGCCAGCTGCGGCACGCGGCTGTCGAATTTCTCGGAGATCTCGCGCAGGATGAACATCGTGCGCGTGCGGTTGTCGAACAGCGTGCCGTCCAGGTCGAAGATGGCCAGCGTGGAGCGCCGCTGCGCGGTGCGCAGGGCGATGAGGTCCAGGACGCCGTCGAGCGTCGCCGTGTCTTTGTCCGTTGTACGGGTCTTTTTCATGTTGGCAGCCTCCCGCGGTCACTCCCTGCCGAGATACAGGCCTTTAACCGCGTCTATATAATGGTGCTGGGAGCCGCAATGCAGCTCCCAGAGAAAAGTATGGCCCGGTACCGGCGACTTGCCGGGTTTATAGTTGCGCAGCTTCATGACGACGCGCTTGTGCTGGCATTTCCCGGGCACCACGCTCGCCGCCTCGTCGCTGTCCCTGAAACTGGCGGAGGCCTTGGCCAGGCCGGCGAAATCCTTGCCCCGGTCGAATTCGCCCAGGCTGAGAGCGCTGAGCCTGCCCCCGCAGTCCGCGCCGGTCCGGGCGAAATTGTTGATTTCCGGCAGGGCGAAGGTGTACTGCCAGGGGATATTCGAGCCGCAGTCCAGCGAGCCGTCGGGGGCGATGATCCCCTCTATGTTTATCAGGTAGGCGCCGGGACTCTTGGCCCGGGCCAGCGCGAGCGCGCCGGCCATGAACTTGCCGGCGGTCAGCCTGCTCTTGGCCTTCTTGGGCTTGAGCCCGGGCGCCGCCGGATCGGCCGCCTTGAACCTGCTCTTGGCCGGGGCGCCCAGCGCCCAGGTCTTCTCCCCCGCGCAGTCGGCCAGGGCCTTGGTCTTGCCCTGCGAGACGAACCAGTAGCAGCCTTCGGGACGGCCCTGCGCCGCCGGCAGCAGCCGCACGCGCATCAGCACGTCGCGGCTCAGCGGGTTCGGCTTCGGGGTGAAGGCCCCGTCCTTCTCCATCTGCCGCAGCACGTCGGCGGGCGCGGCGAAAGCGTAGGGGAGCTTCTTGCGGGGTTCGTCCGTGTTCCGGTATGGGTTATGCCTGGCCGCGTTGATGAAATTTTCCCCGCAGGCGTTGACGATCAGCCACTGGCCGCCGGAGTGGAACTTGTAATGCCAGGAATTGGAAAAAGATCTCCCCGAGCAGGGGATGCTTCCGTCCGGGGCGGTGAAGCCCTCTATCTCCACCAGCTCGGCCCCGCCCAGCCGGAGCCCGGCCTCGGCGGCGGCCGTAGCGCGCCCTTCGGCCGGCCCGGCGGCCGCGAGGGCCAGTTCGCCGGCCC
>PHAL01000018.1 GCA_002840355.1 Elusimicrobia bacterium HGW-Elusimicrobia-3
GCGGGCCGCCCTTAAAGGACGGCCCGCGGCGCCACGCTCTCTCGTTTTTCTTCAGGCGGGTTTCTTCAGCTCCGCCAGCAGTTTCTTCAGTTCGGCCACTATAGCCAGCTCCCGGTTGGCCAGCACGTTCATGGCTTCCTTGTATTCAGGTTTGTTCATCACCCGCACCAGGGCCGCGTAGACGGCCGTGGCCTTCTCGGCGCGCAGGGCGCGCGCGCGCAGCGCGGCCTCTACGGAGCGGGACACGTGTTTGGCGCGCTGGCGAAAGCCCGTGCCCTCCTTGAAGATCCTGCCCAGGGCCGGCAGGCGGCCCCGCTTCTCCTCGGCGAGGGCGGTGAAGTAGGCGGCCACCTCCACGGCCTGCGGAAAGGCCTCGGCGTCGGTCTCGCAGGCGGTTATGTCTTCCATCTCGCCGTTTATCGAGGCGCGTACCAGTTCTTTGAGGGTCATTTTATCTCCACTTTGACTACTATCTTGGTAACCGGCGCGGGAGCTCCCGCGGCCAGCCGGGGCGCGTGCGCGTCCTCGGGGTAAAGTATAGCAAGCTCGCCCGCGGCCAGCACCAGCAGCGAGGCCCGGCCGGCCGGCACGGCGCCGAAACAGACGTCCTTGCCGGCGTCGTAGGCCTCGGTCACGGCCAGCGCGGCCAGCGGCGCGGCCGCTATGGTCTCGGCGCCCGCGGCCAGGTACTGCACGTCGGCGTAGCGGCGGTGCGCCTCGAAGCGCGGCTCCCCCGCCAGGGTCTCGTAGCGCTGCACCAGGGCGAAGACCCGCTCCCCGTCTATCTCGTACCTGCCGTCGGGCAGGCCGGCCGCCTCCGGGCGGCGCAGCCAGGCCAGCGCCAGGGCCAGGCCGGGCAGCGCCGGGGCCTGCCTGTCGGCGAGGGTGAGCGGGACGGCTATCATAGGCGGGCGGGCAGGCTGGTCATATTCTTAATCTATATATCTTACCGGGGAAAGTCAACCGCGGCGCGCGCGCGCACCGTCTCCAGGCGGGCCGGGTCGCCGATGTCGCACCAGAAATCGGAGCCGTCCTCGTAACCCATTATCCGCTCGCCGGCGGCGGCCAGGCGCAGGTGCACCGGCGTGATGGAGAAGACGCCGCTCTCCGTGATCTTTTCCAGGTAGGCCGGAGAGAGCACCTGTATGCCGCTGAAAGCCAGCGGCCGCAGGCCGGCCGGGGCCGCCTCCCCCTCCCGCCCCCGGAGGTTCATGGCGGCGTCGAACAGCAGGCGCCTTTTGGACGGGCGCTCGCGCACGGCCAGCGTGGCCAGCGCGCCCGAGGCCAGGTGCGCGGCGTAAAGCGCGCGCAGGTCCAGCGCGGAGTAGACGTCGGAGTTGCAGGCGAAGAACGGTTCGCTCCCGGCCAGCAACGGAGCCGCCTTCTTTAAGCCGCCGCCGGTCTCCAGCGGGAACGCCTCCTCGCGCGACAGGGCTATGTCCAGGCCGAAATTTTTCTTCTCCTCGAGGAAAGCGGCTATTCTTTCGTGGAAGTGGTGGGTGTTGACCACCAGGCCGGTCACGCCGGCCGCGGCCAGCCGCCGGATGACCAGCTCCAGCATGGGCGCGCCGTTGACGTCCACGAGGGCCTTGGGCAGGCTGTCGGTCAGCGGGCGCAGGCGGGTGCCCAGGCCGGCCGCGAAAACGATGGCCTTCACTTGGCCGTCCCGATTTCCCTGTGCGCCAGCTCCACGCGCACGCCGTACTTCTTCTTGAGCCGCGCGGCCAGCGCCTCGGCGCAGTAGACGGAGCGGTGGCGCCCGCCGGTGCAGCCGAAGGCCGCCGAGAGCGAGCTGAAATTGCGCGACTGGTAGTTCTCGACGCTCATGTCGGTCATGGCGAACACGTTCTCGAGGAATTTGGCCACCTCGGGCTCCTTCTGCAGGAAGTCGATGACTGGCTTGTCGCGCCCGGTGAGCTGCGAGTACTCGGCGTGGCGGCCGGGGTTGGGCAGCGCGCGGCAGTCGAACACGAAGCCGCCGCCGTGGCCGCTGTCGTCCTGCGGCACGCCGTTCTTATACGAGAAGCTCATGACCCGCACCGTCAGCCCCAGCCGGGTCTTGCCGAACTGGCGCAGCGCGGTGGAGGCGGCGATGCGCTTGAAGCAGGCGGTCAGCTCGGGCACGCTGACCTCGGGCTCGGCCTGGCGCAGCAGCCATTCCAGGTTGCGCACGGCGTAGGGCACGCTGGCCAGGAAATGGCTCTTCCGCTCGTAGAAGCCGCGCAGGCCGTAGGCGCCCATCGCCTGCATGATGCGGATATAGACGAAGGCGTGGTAATGCCGCATGAACTCTTTTTCTTTCAGCCCGGCGGCCTCCACGTAGGCCTTGCGCAGATTGGTGCGGAACTCGGGCGACAGGTCGGCCTTGGCGTCGTAGAGCAGCGAGGCCACGTCGTAATGCGGCGCGCCGCGGCGGCCGCCCTGGTAGTCTATGAACCAGGGCTCGCCGCCACGCAGCATGATGTTGCGGCTCTGAAAGTCGCGGTAGAGGAAGCACTCGGCCGGCGCCTCCAGCAGGAAATCGGCGAAGCGGCCGAAGTCGTCCTCCAGCTTGGCCTCGTTGAACGGGATCTTGGCCAGCTTGAGGAAGTAGTACTTGAAATAGTTCAGGTCCCACATGATGCTCTGCCGGTCGAAGGCGGCCCGCGGGTAGCAGTACTTCAGGTCCAGGCCCTGCTTCACCTGCTCCTGGAAGCGCGGCAGCCAGCCCAGCACCTTCTTGTAGGCGTCCTCCACCGTCGCGGGGATCTCGGCCCCCTTTCGCTCGGCGGAGAGGAGCTCGAAGAGCGTGGTGCTGCCCAGGTCCTCTTCCAGGTAGAAGCCCTGCGCCTGGTCCTCGGCGTAGATCTCGGGCACCGGCAGCTTGGCCGCGCGGAAATGGCGGGAGAATTGCAGGAAGGCGCGGTTCTCCAGCTTGTCCGGCCCGTAGGCGCCTATGGCCGTGCGGTCCCCGTCGCGCATGCGGTACAGGCGGCGCGCCGAGCCGTCCTCGCGCAGCGGCTCGAAACTCTCCGGCTCGCGGCCGAAGGTCTTGCGGTACATGGCCCTGAGCTGCGCCTCGTACTGCGCCTTGGTGTCGGAGATCTCTTTTTCCTGGTTCTTTGGCGGCATAGCCCAATTATACAAAAGGGGCAAACAAAAACCCCGGCAGGGCCGGGGTTTTCGGGAAGGGGCGGCGCGCGGCTAGCGGTTCAGCGGCTTGAACGAGGCCACCACGGCCGCGTAGTCCCGCAGGTGCGCCTTGGCGCGGGCGGCCGGCGCGCTGTAGCGCAGCACGAAGAAGCCGTCCTTCACCGGCACCACGTGGAATTTCTCGTAGACGGCTATCTTTTTGGGGTGCAGGCTCTCCTGCGGGGTGAAGTCAAAGATCTTCCGGTCGAAGACCCGCGCGTACTGCCGGCCGGCCAGCCCCCTCTTCACGGAGCTGTACTTCTGGCCGTCCAGCGCGGCGCCGAGGGCCGGGCGGGAATGGGTGCGAATGAACTTTTCGGCGGTCTTGTGCAGCAAATTGCCCGGCGCGTAGTAGCGCACCGAGATCTTCGGAGCCAGGCCGTCGGCGTCGCGCTCGCCGGAGACTTCTGCGCCGTAGACCTTCTTCTCGGCGTCCGAGAGGCCGAACGGGGCCTCCGTCTTCTGCCAGCCGGCCGGGAACCGGACCTCGAAATAGCCAGTTTCGGTATGCGTCATCCCGGCCTCCTTGCCGGCGTCGGCCGCCAGGGCCGCCGCGGGAGCGAGCAGAACTGCCAGTGCCAGTATTTTTCTCATGTTGTTTACCTTTAACCGCAGGTCAGGCCCCGGGCAGGGGCACGACCGAAACCGTAGGCGCGTCGAAGCCCTCGCGCCACTCGAGCATTTTGCGCTCGTCGGCGGCGGACTTCTGCTGTATCATCGTGTACCACTTGAAGCGCTTATCCATGGCTTCGCGGTAGAGCTTCAGGTCCGCCTGCTCCGCCTCGGTCAGGCTGGCGGGGGCGTCGCGCCGCTTGTCCTCGAGCAGCTTCACGTAGGCGGCGGCGCCCTGCGCCTTCCTGAATTCCTGCGCCGAGGCGCCCTCCATGGAGGAGATGCCGGTATAGAGCTTGTGCTTCTCGGTGCGCATGGCGTCCACGCCGTCTTCCATGAAGCGCTCGGCGTTGGCCCGGTGCGAGGGCGAGATCTGGGCCAGGTAGGCGGGGCCGGTCTTCTTGGCCTTCTCGGCCGAGAAAGCCGCCTGCATGGAGAAGGCTTCCGTCTCCATCTCCATCTGGTAGGGCTGGCCGGTGCTGCCGCCCCGGTACTTGATATAGTCCAGGCCGTTGCGGGAGGCCCAGGCGTCCTGGCGCTGGTGCATGGTCTCGTGCACGAAGTTCGGGGCCACGTAGCGGGCCACGCCCTTGAGGTGCTCGTCGCTCTTGAGCATCTGCTCCGGGGTGATCTTCTTGCCGGCGCAGTAGTCGTCCACCAGATTGGTGTTCACGGTGGTGGTCTTCTTGTCGCCGCTCCACCAGCCCAGCGCGTTGGAGAGGTTGCCGGTGCCCCTCTCGAACTTCAGGTTGAGCGCGTTGCCGCCGCTCGCGGCGTAAGTCTTGTCCCCGAAGAATGCCACGACTTCGTCGCCGGCCTTGGTGCCGCGCACCTCGTCGGCCAGGTAGCCGGTGAACTTGCCGTCTTTTACGGTGCCCATCTTGGCGGAGAGCTGTACCGCCTGCGCCGGGGTTATCGGCACCGGGGTGAACTTGGCGCTCTTGCCGCCGGTCTCCACGGCCGGCACGCCGGAGCCGGGCAGGGCGTTGTCGAAAGCGCCGTCCAGGTAATCCTTCTGCTCCGAGGCGCTGCGCCCCTTGAGGGCTGCCGCCTTCCCCGCGGCGTCGGCCGCGGCTTTATCCTTCTTGGCCGCGGCGGCGGCGCCGGCCGGGGCCGCCTTGGCCGCGTTGATGGCCAGCGAATCCAGCTGATCCACATAATAGTCGTCGCCGTCCATCACCAGGTCGGCGCGCAGCGTGTCGGCCAGGGCGGCGAAATCCGGCTTGGCGGCGGCGGCCGCGGGCGCGCGCGTCAGGATGTCGGTGTTCTTGCGGGCCCAGGTGGAAAGGCGCTCGTAGCGGGCCATGATCTGCTGCCCGTTCCAGGAATCCCTGGCGTAGTTCTCAGCCTCGGCCGCCAGCGAGCGGGTGCGCGTGGCGCCCAGCGCGTCCCAGGTGCGCACGGCGCGCTTGACGGTCTCGAGCCGCCCGCCGGAATTGGTCTCCAGCCAGGAGAAAGCCGCCTCGGGCCGCGGGCCCAGGCCCAGGTCGCACAGCGCGCAGTAGTCGCTCTCCATCTCGCGCGCCAGCGCTTCGGCCAGCGACTTGCCGGAATAGTTGGAGGTGAGTTTCTTGAAGTCCACCAGCGCGTTGTTATATGAGATTATGGCGGCGGCCTTTTCCGGGTCCGCGTTCTTGAGCTCGGTGAGCGCGGGGCCGTTGAGCTTCTGCACGCATTCCTGCGCCACCACGGGCGAGAGCTGTTTCTTGGCCTTGTCCACGTTGTCCTGGCATTTCTGCACCAGGTCGGCGCCGGGGCCGGCCGCGGCCAGCAGGTATTGCGGCAGCAGCAGCGCTGCGGCCAGGGAGAGTATTTTAAGTTTATTTTTCACGCTGTTTTCCTCATGAAGCGGCGCATACGGAACGGGTGAACCCCGCAATGAATTGTAATCCGCACGGCGTAAATTGTCAAGGGCCCGGCGGCCCTAGTCAGCCGCGGCCAGCGCCGCCAGCGCGGCGGCCAGCACCCCGGAGAATTCTCCGGCGTCCGAGTCAGCGGCCCCGCCGTTCCAGGCGGCGGCCAGGCAGGTCCACCGGCCTTTCTTATCTTGCAGCAGCCAGGCCGCCGCCAGCGCGCCCGGCCCGGAGCCGCTCTTATGGCCGGCATAGGCGAAATTCTCCGCCGCGGCCGGGCGGCCGGGGTTCAGCGCCAGTATGGCCAGGGCCCGCTCGTCCGCGCCGGCCAGGAAATAGTCCATCAGCCGGCAGAGGTCGGCCGGGGAGGCCTGCCAGCCGATCTTGTTAACTCCGAGGGAGGAGCGCGGCGCCGGCGCGGCTGCCGGAGGTGCGGCGGCCAGGGCTCCGAGGAAGGCGTACCGCCGCCCGGGCGGCAGGTTCAGGTACTCCAGCGCGGCCTCCGTGCCGGATCTCAATTGCAAAGCTTCCGAGGTTTTCAGGAAAGGCCGGAGGCGCTCCGGCGCGCCGTGCCCCAGAGCGGGCAGCAGGGCTTCTATCCGGCGCCGGCCCAGGCCGTCTATCAGCGCGTCGCCGGCGGCCCTGTCGCCCCCGGAGATCATCCTGGCGGCCAGCGCCTGCGCCGTAAGCGGTGAACCTGCCGGCCAGGCGGACAACCTGCCGCGCGGGGACGGCCCGCCCCCGGCGGGCAGCCTGAAGACCTTGCGCCACGGCGTCCCGCTCCTGAGCAGCGCGCCCAGCAGGTAAAGGTCCGACACCGCGCCCACGGAGAAATATTCTTCCTCGTTGAGCGCCTCCAGCGTCTCGGGGGTTTTCCCGAGGCGGCGCGCCAGCAGCCCCTTGCGGCCCGGCAGCGCGGCCAGCCTGTCGCGCGCCGCCGCCAGCGCGGCGCTCTTGCGGTAAGCCGGGCCGAGGAAGAACCCTTTTATTTTCCCGCCGCGGGGGTTCAGCGAGACCGCCACCGGCAGCCGCCAGCCGCCGGCCGTGTCGTAAAAATAATGGCCGCCCCGGGGTTCCGAGCTGACCAGCAGGGTGGCGGTCACCGCCCCCCGCTCCCGGTACAGGTCCCGGAACAGCGCGTTGAGTTCTTCCAGCGAGATCCGGGAGAAGAATTCGCGGTCGAAGAGAGCCTCCGCGCCGCGCGGCTCGGGCGCCGCGAGCACGGCCGCGGCCCGGGCGGCCTCGTCCGCCCCCGCCGCGGCGGGCGCCGGCAGCGCGAGGGCGAAAAAGAAGAATAGACTTTTCATCCCAAAATTATACAATTAGTCACGGCGCCGCACCGGCGAGGAGGAACCGCATGGACAGACTTATTATAGAAGAGATCAAAGAAGGCATCGGCGTGCTGACGCTCAATAACCCCGCGCGCCGCAACGCCCTCAGCCTGGAACTCTGCAAGCAGCTGGTAGTCTCGCTCGACTCGCTGAAGAAGCAGCGGGTGCCGGTCATCGTCCTGCGCGCCGAGCCCGGCGCGCGCGTCTGGAGCGCCGGCCACGATATCACGCAGCTGCCCAAGGTGCACCACGACCCGCTGGCCTACGACAGCCCGATGGAGGTGGCTTTCCGCGCCATCCAGTCCTACCCGGGCCCGGTCATAGCCATGATACAGGGCAGCGTCTGGGGCGGGGCCACCGACCTGGCCGTCACCTGCGACCTGGCCATAGGCGACGAGACCTCGTCCTTCGCCATCACGCCGGTGAAGATGGGCCTGCCCTACAACGCCTCGGGCATCATGCACTTCATCAACCGCGTGGGCAGCAACATCGCCAAGGAGATGTTCTTCACGGCCGAGCCGGTGAAGGCCGAACGCGCCTATCACTTCGGCATCCTCAACCACCTGGTCAGTTCCAGGGAGATAGAGGAGTTCACTTTCGGCCTGGCCCGCACCATAGCCGGCAACTCCCCGCTGGCGGTATCGGTGGTCAAGGAGCAGTTCCGCATCCTCTCCGAGGCGCACCCGATCAGCCCGGAGTCTTTCGAGCGCATACAGGCGCTGCGCCGCAAGGTGTACAACAGCGGCGACTACGAGGAAGGCATCAAGGCTTTCATGGAGAAGCGCAAGCCGGAGTTCAAGGGCAAGTAAAACCCGCCAGCAAATAAAAAGACCGCCGGTCGCCCGGCGGTCTTTTTTTATCTCCGGCGGCGCTTATTCTTTAAGCAGGCCGTTGTGGCGCAGCAGCGCGCGGGCGCTGTGGGCGCGGCCGCGGAACGCCTTGAACACCTCGGCCGGGTGCTCGCTGCCGCCCAGCCCGAGCACGGTCTCCCTGAACCTGGCCCCGGTGGCCGCGAGCGCCTCCGGGTCGTCCAGGCCGGCCTCTTCGAAGGCCTCGAAGGCGTCGGCGCTGAGCACCTCCGCCCACTTGTAGCTGTAGTAGCCGGCGGCGTAACCGCCGGAGAAGACATGGGTGAAGCCGCACAGGAACCGGTCCTCGGGCAGCGGCGGGATGACGGCGGTCTTGGCCGCCACCTCGGCTTCCACGGCCTTGATGTCGGGGTCCTTGGCGGTATGCAGGGCCATGTCGGTCATGCCGAAGTTGATCTGGCGCAGCATGATCATGCCGGCCCGGTAGGCCTTGGCGGCCCGGATCTTCTCGAAGGTCTCCACGGGCAGCGTTTCGCCGGTCTGGTAATGCTTGGCCATGCCGAGCAGGGTTTCTTTGTGGTAGCACCAGTTCTCCATGAACTGGCTGGGCAGCTCCACGGCGTCCCACTCCACGCCGCCGATGCCGGCCACGTCGGGATAGGTGACGCGGGTCAGCATGTGCTGCAGGCCGTGGCCGAACTCGTGGAACATCGTGGTCACCTCGTCGAAGGACAGCAGCGAGGGCTTCTCGCCCACCGGGGGCGTGAAGTTGCAGACCAGGTGCGCCACCGGGAGGCGGTCCACGCCGGGCGCCACGCGCCGGCCCACCACGTCGTTCATCCAGGCGCCGCCGCGCTTGTTCTCGGGGCGCGAGTAGGCGTCCAGGTAGAACGAGGCCATGTGCTTGCCGGACTTGTCGAATATCTTGAAGAAGCGCACGTCCGGGTTCCAGATGCGGGCTTCGCCGTCGGCCGGCTTCACGGTCACGCCGAAGATCCTGCCCACCAGCGCGAACATGCCGGCCAGCACTTTCTCCAGCGAGAAGTACGGGCGCAGCTGGTCGTCGGTGTAGCCGTACTTCTTCTCCTCCAGCCGCTTGCCCCAGTAGGAGACGTCCCAGTGGTTCAGCGCGCCGGGGTGGCCCTCGGCGTTGGCCAGCGCGGTGATCTCGGCGAGCTCGGCGCGGGCCGGCTCGAGCGCGGCCTGGCGCAGCTCTTCGAGCAGCGCCAGCACTTCCCCGGGGCCGCCGGCCATCTTGGTGGCCAGCGAGACCTCGGCGTAATTGGCGTAGCCGAGCAGTTCCGCTTCCTCGCGGCGCAGGCGCAGGATGTCGGTCATCAGCGGGGTATTGTCCTTCTCGCCCGAGGAGGCGCGGGAGACGAAGGCGCGGTAGAGTTTCTCGCGCAGCGCGCGGTTCTTGCCGAACTGCATGAAGGCCACGTAAACCGGGGCGTCGAGCGTGAGCAGCCAGGGGCCGTTGGCCGGGTCGGGCTTGGCGGGCGGGTTCTGCCGCGCGTAGGAATGCGCCAGCATTTCCTTGGCGGAGTCGGTCAGGCCGTCCACCTCGGCGGGCGAGGTGAGGACCAGCTTGAATTCCTTGGTGGCGTCCAGCACGTTGTTGCTGAACTTGGTGGAGAGCTGGGAGAGCTCCTCGGCGATCTTGTTGAAGCGCGCGCGCTTCTCTCCCTCCAGCGCTATACCCGAGAGTTTAGCGGAGAGCAGGCTCTTCTCTATGGCCCGGCGCTGGCCCTTGTCCAGGGCGTTCCAGCCGGGGCCGTCCTTGATGGCCAGCAGCCGGGCGTAGACGGCGGCGGACTGGCTCATCTTCAGGCCCAGCGCCACTACCTTCGGCTGGGCGGCCTGGTAGACCTCGCGCAGCTCTGGGCTGTTCTTGACGGCGTTGAGGTGGCCCACCGGGGACCAGACGCGCGTGAACCATTCCTCGAGGGTATTGAGCTCTTCCACCACGGTGCTCCAGGACGGGGGGCGGGTATCGGCCTCGATGCGGGCCAGCCCCCGCTCCACCTCTTCTATCATCTTTTCCACGGCCTCGGCCACGTGGCCGGGCTGTATCTCGTCGTATTTGGGCAGTTCGGCGCCTGAGAGTAAGGGGTTCATGTTGTCTCCTTTTATGTTCCGGTCTAATCGTTGCTGGCGTAGTTGGGCGTTTCCTTGGTGACCTTCACGTCGTGCACGTGGCTTTCCCTCAGCCCGGCGTTGGTCAGGCGGACGAAGCGCGCCTTCCGCTTCAACTGCGCGAGGTCCTTGCAGCCGCAGTAGCCCAGGCCGGCGCGCAGGCCGCCGGTGAGCTGGTGCACGATGTCGGCCACCGGGCCCTTGTAGGGCACCTGGCCTTCTATGCCCTCCGGCACCAGCTTGTCCTTCCGCACGCCGCTTTGGCCGTAGCGGTCCTTGGAGCCGGCCTCCATGGCGCCCACCGAGCCCATGCCGCGGTAGGCCTTGTAGCTGCGGCCCTGGAAGAGGATGATGTCGCCGGGGGCTTCCTGGGTGCCGGCCAGCAGCGTGCCCAGCATCACGGCGCTGGCGCCCGCGGCCATGGCCTTGGTGATGTCGCCGGAGAACTTGATGCCGCCGTCGGCGATGACCGGGGTGCGGCTGCGCGCGGCGGCGCGGCAGCAGTCCTTTATGGCGGTGAGCTGCGGCACGCCCACGCCGGAGATCACGCGCGTGGTGCAGATGGAGCCGGGGCCGATGCCCACCTTGATGGCGTCGGCGCCGGCCTTGATGAGGTCCAGCGCGCCCTGGTAGGTGGCCACGTTGCCGGCTATCACCTCGCAGCCGTAGCGGCGCTTCACTTCCCTCAGCGTCCTCAGCACGTTGGCTGAATGGCCGTGGGCCGAATCCAGCGAGATCACGTCCGCGCCGGCGGCCGCCAGCTCGCCGGCGCGCTCCACGGCGTCGGGGCCGGCGCCTATGGCCGCGCCCACGCGCAGCCGGCCGGCCTGGTCCTTGCAGGCGTTGGGGTACTGTTTCTTATTGAGGATGTCGCGCACGGTGATCAGGCCTTTCAGGGCGCCGTTGCGGTCCACGAGCGGCAGTTTCTCTATGCGGTGTTCCTGCAGTATCTTCTCGGCCTGCTCGGGGGTGGTGCCGGGGCGGGCGGTGACCAGCTTGGTGGTCATGGCGGTGGAAACTTTGCGGTCCAGGTCCCGGAGGAAGCGCAGGTCGCGGTTGGTGAGCAGGCCCACGAGCCGGCCGCCGGAGACCACGGCCACGCTGGACACTTCGTGCTTGGCCATCAGGGCCACGGCGTCGCTCAGCCGCTCGTCGGGCGAGACCGTGAGCGGGGCGGAGATCACGCCGCTCTCGTGGCGCTTGACCTTGCGCACCTCTTCGGCCTGCTGGCGGGCGGGCATGGCCCGGTGTATGATGCCGATGCCGCCCTCGCGGGCCATGGCCATCGCGAGGCCGGCTTCGGTGACGGTGTCCATGGCGGCCGAGACCAGCGGGAGGTTCAGCGCTATCTTGCGGGTGAGCATGGTGCCGATGTCGGTCTCGCGCGGCATCACGGAGGATTTCGCCGGCAGCAGCAGCACGTCGTCGAAAGTAAGCCCCAAAGGGATCTTGTCGCTCAGCATGTTTTCTCCTTAATCTCTCTCTTTTTCCGCCGGGCAGACAGGGGGCCGGGTTAGCAAAAGCCCCCCGGAGGCCGAGGCTTGCGTAAGCGCCGAGGCCGAGGGCGGCAGGCGCGGCCACGGTGTGGCCGACGCCGATTTTGCGTTCCGGCCCCCTGGCTGACCGACCGTCACTCCCATTCGATAGTCGCGGGGGGCTTGGAGGTGACGTCGTAGACCACGCGGTTGACGCCGCGCGCCTCGCTGACTATCCTGGACGAAATTTTCTGCAGCAGGTCGTGCGGCAGGCGGCTCCAGTCGGCCGTCATGCCGTCCACCGAGCTGACGCAGCGCACGGCTATCGTGTATTCGTAGGAACGCTCGTCGCCCATCACGCCCACGGAGCGCACCGGCAGCAGCACGCAGAAGGCCTGCCAGATCCTGGAGTACCAGCCTGCCTTCTGTATCTCCTCGCGCATCAGGCGGTCGGCCTCGCGCAGGATCTTCAGCCTGGCGGGCGTGACTTCGCCCAGCACGCGGATGGCCAGGCCGGGGCCGGGGAACGGGTGCAGCATCAGCACGCTCTCGGGGATCTTCAGACTGCGGCCCAGCTCGCGCACCTCGTCCTTGAAGAAATAGCGCAGCGGCTCGATGAGGCCCAGCTTCATCCGGGCCGGCAGGCCGCCCACGTTGTGGTGGCTCTTGATCACGGCGGAGGGGCCCTTCACGGAAACGGACTCGATCACGTCGGGGTAGAGCGTGCCCTGCAGCAGGTGGGCCGCGCCTTTTATCTTTTTGGCCTCCCTGTCGAACACTTCTATGAAGGTATGGCCGATGATCTTGCGCTTCTTCTCCGGCGAGGTGACGCCCTTCAGCCGGCCCAGGAACAGCGCCGAGGCGTCCACGATCTTGAGGCTGTAGCCGAATTTTTTCTTGAACACTTCGGTCATGCGCTCGCGGTCGCCGTGGCGCAGCACGCCGGTATCCACGAAGATGCACTTGAGCTTGCTGCCGATGGCCTTATGGGCCAGCACGGCCGCCACCGAAGAGTCCACGCCGCCGGACAGGCCGCAGATGACGGCGCCGCCGGCGGCCTGTTTCCTGATCCCGGCGACGCTGTCATTCAGGAAGGAGGCGGGGGTCCAGCGCTCTTTGTAACCGCAGACGCCGCGGGCGAAATTCTCTATCATCCGCGCGCCCTGTTCGGTGTGGTGCACCTCGGGATGGAACTGCAGCGCGTAGAGGTTCAGCGCCGGGTTCTCCATCGCCGAGATGTCGGAGCCGCCGGCGCGGGCGGTGACGTGAAAGCCGGGCGGCACCCGCTTCACCTCGTCGCCGTGGCTCATCCAGACGCTGACCGGGCTCTTTATGCCCTTGAACAGCCTGGAGCCCTTCAGGATCTTCAGCTTGCTGAAGCCGTACTCGCGGGAAGCCGCCTTGGCCACCCGGCCGCCGTACTCGCGCGCCAGCAGCTGCATGCCGTAGCAGACGCCCAGCACCGGCACGCCCAGGTTGAAGACGGCCGGGTCGGGTTTGGGCGCGTCAGCGTCGTAAACGCTGGACGGCCCGCCGGAAAGGATAATGCCCCGGGGCGACCGGGCGAGGATGTCCTCCACCGGCGCGCTATAGGGAAGTATTTCGCAATAAACCCGCAGGCTGCGGAGCCTGCGGGCGATAAGCTGGGTGTACTGGCTGCCGAAGTCCAAGATAAGGATTTGATCCATCAGTATTTAACCTCAAGACCCGCCAGGAGTGTGGGACTACAATAGGATTCTAACAAATTAACGGGGTCCGCGCCCTGAGAGGGGTCAGCGGCCGGGCCGGACGAACTTCCGCAAGAACTCATCGCAGAAGCCGGCGAGGTTGGCTTGCTGCAACACGGAGCGGCGGGCCGCGGCGCCGAGCCGCTTCAGCCCGGCAGGGGACAGCCGCAGTATGCGGTTGAGGCCGCGCGTAACCGCTCCCGGCGACAGGCTGGCGTAGAAAAAGCCGTTCACGCCGTCCTTTATAAAGCGCTCCATGTACGGGGTGCGGCGGGTCAGCACCGGGCGCCCCAGCGCCATGGCGAGAAAGGCTATGGAATTGCCGGCCGCCTCGTTGATATGGTCGTCCTTCACGGGGATAACCACGGCGCGCGCGCCGGCGGCCGCGGCCTTGAGGTTATGCAGGTTCTTGGCCAGCGGCAGGAACTGTACGCCGCGCGGCACCCGGCCGGGCTTGGCGTCGCTGAAGATGGTCAGGCCGAGGCCGGTAGCCTTCACCCCGGCGGACAGCGCTGCGAACTCGCGCCCCGCGGAACCGGCGGAGAAGAAATAGTCCCCGGCCGCGGCCGGCGCCGGGCTGTAATATTCGCAGTCGGTGGCGTAGCCGCGCGTCAGCAGCCGTCCCCCCTCCAGCCCCATCTCGCCCCAGAGGCCGCGGTCGTCGAATTCCAGCATATAGCCGGCGTCCAGGCCGGACAGGGCCCTGAAGCGCCGGCCCAGGTCCGCCGTGAGGTTATGGCCGGGCATGGGGATGAGGTGGTTGGCGATGTAGATCTTTTTGGCGGCCGGGGCCTCGCGGGCCAGCCACAGGAAAGCCGGGGCGCAGCGGGCGCGCTTGGGGAAATCCAGCAGCACCAGCAGGTCGTACGGGCCGCGGAACTCGCGTTTCAGTTCGGCGAGGCCGGCGTATTTCAGCCGCCGGCCTCCCGGCGGCACCTGCGCGCCGATGAACCGGTAGTCGAAATCGAAGTCGTGAACGATGTCGAGCGAAGCCCGCCGGCCGGCGAGGGCACGCACGAAAGCCCGCTCGAAATGCAGGTTCTCGGGGCACTCGGCGAAGTTGGCCAGCAGGATCTTCTTCACGCCATCATTCTATAAAAAAATACCCCGGCTTACCGCCGGGGTACTTTTTTCAGCCTCCCTCACCTGCTATTGCGCGCCGTAAACGAACGTGGCGAAGTCGTGCCACCGGGTGGCCTTGTCGAACGCGAAGTCGGTGTAGGGCGCCTCGAAGATACCCTCCAGCCGCTCCTGCGAAATGCGGGTCTCCACCGGCGGGAGGTAGACGGAGATGCCGCTGCTCTCGGAGAGGTCGCGGCCCACTCGGTTCTGGCCGGAGGCGCCTTTATGTATGACCAGCTCCTTGTTTATATACTCGCCCAGCGCGGCGGCCATCGCCTTGAGCTCCTCGGCCTTGGGATGCTCCTTGAGGTTGTCCGCGGTGAGCCTGGCGAACTGCGCCACGTCGCCGTAGAATGAGACCGTCATCTGCGGGTCGGAACCGGCGCCCACCGCGTCATAGCGTATGACGCCGTTGCGCGCGGCCTTGAGCGCTTCCAGGTCGCCTATCTCTTTGGCCAGCGAAGCGAAGCCGGCCATGTGCTCTCCCAGGCCCGCCACCTTGGCCGACCTGATGGCCGAGAGGTTGGCGCCTTTCTTGACCGCGTCGTAGAACATCTTGAAGGCCTCCACCATCACCGCGGCGGTGCCCTCGGTGGTCATGTCGGGCTTCTTGGCCATCGCGCCCAGGAACATGTCGTAGGGGAAGCCCAGGCCGGGCACGGTCTCTTCGGCGCCCACGATCACCTCGGCATAGTCCTTCACCTCGTAGGCCACCTCGGCCATCTGCATCAGGCAGGCGTCGAATGCGAGGATGTCCACCTTGCCGGCCTCCTTGAGGATCTGGCCGATCTGCGGCGTGCGGATGTAGTTGCCGGTCTCGTCGTCGAAGGAGATGCCCTTCTGCGAGCTGCGCGGGTCCATCCAGCCGCTGCCGTGGTTCCAGATGATCAGCATGTAGCGCTTGGCCGGGAAGTTCTTCTTGGACCATTTCACGAAGTCCACGGCGCGCTTGTAGTCGCCCATGTCCACCGTCTTGGTCTCCATCAGGACCGGCGAGGTGATGCGCTCCTCGTCCTTGTCTTTCTTGACCAGCATGCGCCGGCTGCCGGTCCAGTCGCCGTCCAGGTCGGTATGCCCGGCTATGCGGCCCTGCTCGACCACGATATTCATTTTCCTGGAGGAGCCCACCTTCTCCATCTGGTTGACGTTATAGAGGCCGGCCATCTCGAGGTCGTTCTTGCCGTTGATGAAGACCATGACCGTCCATTCCTTGGGGGCCGCCCTGTCTTCGGCCCTGGCCGCGGCGCGGGCTTCCACCGCCGTGGGGGCGGAAACCGCCGGGATGTCGGAGCCCGGGGCGCGGCCGCGCTGCCCCCTGCCATCGAGCTCGGTGCGCGCTTCCTGCGCTACTGCCGCGGAGGCGGACATTACCGCCACCAAAGCCGCTATAAATAATTTTTTCATATTTCCTCCGGTCCCCCTACGCTAATAGTATAGCAGACGACTTTGACCTGTCAAGTGCGGGGGGCCGGCGCGCAAGGCCCAGGCGCGGCGGGGCCAAAAAACCCCTCCCGGCTAGGCCCTGCGCCCGATGCGCCGGCGCGCGGTTTCGGGCATAATATATAGAGATACAGGAGGTCTTTACCTAAATGATTAAAACGCCTTTCATAGCCGCAGTCCTGCTTTCCGCTTCCCTGCTCCCGGCCGCCGCCAGCAGCGCGGTGCTAAAAGACGCCGGTTTTTCCCTCCCCTCCGTGGAAATCCCCTCGCCCGAGGCCCCCAAGGCCAACCAGTGGCTGACCCTCCGCAAAATTACCGTCAACACCGCCCAGCCAGAGAACGACGACGCCCTGATCGGCATCGTGCGCGGCATGGACATAGACAAGGCGGTCAAAGAACTCAACGAGAACGGCTTTAAAGCCGCCGCCTACCAGGACAATACCGGCGGCTACATGGTGATCGTGGACGTGAAAGGCCAGAACGCCGCCGACCTGGCCGTGGGCCTGGCGCGCTACTACTATGTCACCGAAGTTAAGGTGGGCCAGCGGACGCACAACCAGCTCTTCGGCCTCGGCAACAAATCCACCTACGCCGTAAAGCAGGGCACCATCAAGGGCGGCATGAACCACAGCCCGGTGGACCTCAAGATCAACAAAGTGGCCTGGACCATTACCGGCGGCCTGAACCACTCCCCTGTGGACGTGCGGATAAACCATGACGAGAAGACGATCACCGGCGGCGCCAACCTCTCCCCCGTCAGCCTTAAGTTCGACTGGAGCACCAGGGAAGTGAAGGTCTACGGCGGCGCCAACCACAGCCCCGTGAACTACACCGTCAACTGGGACAAGGGCCTGCTGGAAGGCTACGCCAATAATTCCCCGGTCAGGCTGGAGTTCAGCACGCAGGACGGTTTCGCCGGCCCCATCACCTCCATAAAGGGCTACGCCAACCACGCCCCCGTGGACCTGACCTTCAACGGCGTCAACGGCCACCTGGGCGGCGGCATGAACCACAGCCCCGTGGACGTGAACCTGGTCAACTGCGACATCTACGACTTCCTGCAGTACTTCTTCCTGTTCCTGTATAACCCGGCGCTTTGATCCCCGGGTCCTAAAAAAGCCCTCCCCGCGGTCTCGGGGAGGGCTTTTAATTTCGAGCGTTGATTCGGATGTTTTAATATATAATATAAATGATGAAACGACTACTGCTCGCGGCCGCCCTATTAGCCGCCTCCATCTCACAGGCCGGCGCGGTCTGGTGGCTGGAGAACGACTACTCTTTCGGCTCCAACGGCCTCAAGAAGAACTCGCTGACCGTTTTCCGCAAGACCTCCCGCGCCTTCACCTCCGGCCTCAACGTCTCTTTCTACCGCGACTCCGCCTCCTACCGGGAGCGGGTCTATTCCGCCCGCCTGCCGCTGATGTACTCCGGCCCCGCTTATTTCATCTCGCTCAAGCCCTTCCTGTACCCGGTTGCCCCCAGCACGCGCTCCGGGGCCTACGGCGGCAAACTGTACGGCCTGGTCTCCATCGACGAGGGCCAGGACGAAAGCTTCACGCACCTGGTCTTCTCGGGCGCCTGGGCCAGGCAGAAAGCCTACTTCGGCGATACCGCGGCGCCGGAGAGGAAAGAATTCTCGCAGTACGCCTTCGAACTGCAGGCCGAGAAATCCTTTTACGGCCAGTTCTTCTTCCTGGCCTCCGCCGCCGGCTTCTCCACCCCCGGCAACGGGGCGTCCAACGCCAACCTGGTCACCCCGGTGCTGGACCAGGCCGAACTGGCCTACCTGGGCACTTTCCGCCACACCACCGCCATCCCGGAATGGGTACTGGCCGCGCAGGTCGCCCGCAACATGCGGCCGGAATACGACAGCCATCTTTACGCGGGATATAGTAAAATATCCTTCAGGGACGCGGACCGGGCAAATTCGCTGGTAGGGGGCCTCAAGCTGAACCTCAACGAAAAAAGCACCCTGGACCTGGCCTACAACGCCTACAAAGCCGAAGGTACGGGCTGGAAGAGCTACTACAAACTGCTGCTGCAGCTGTTTTTTTAGGATGAACGGATGATTACCCAATCGCAGGAAAGCCTGGAAATGCTGGTGATGGTGAGCCGGCTGCTTTCCTCCAAACTCGATATTTCGGAACTGCTCACCACCATCATGCGCCTGGCTTCGCGCGTGGTAGGGGCCGAGCGCGCCTCGCTGTACCTGCTCGACGAGAAGGCGCAGGAGCTCTATTTCGACGTGGCCCTGGGCCTGCCCGAGGAAGTGCAGAAGATGCGCTTCAAGCTGGGCGAAGGCATCGCGGGCACCTGCGCCAAGGAAGGCCGCTCCATCATCATCACCGACGCGGCCACCGACCCCCGCCATTCCAAGAAGGCCGACGCGAAGAGCGGCTTCATCACGCGCTCGCTGCTGACCTGCCCGATGATCATCAAGGGCAAGGTGATAGGCGTGGTGCAGGCGGTCAACCGCATAGAGGGCACGTTCGCCGAATCCGACAAGAACAATTTCGAGGCCTTCGCCAGCCAGGCCGCCATCGCCATAGAGAATTCCCGCCTGTTCTCCACCGTCAAGGAAGAGAAGCGCAAGATGGAGATCGTCTTCAAGCGCATCAAGGAAGGCGCCATCCTCACCGACATGGACGGCGGGATCCTGCTGATCAACCAGTCGGCCAAGACCTACCTGGGCCACGAGAAATACAAGTTCACCAACATCAGCGGGGCGTTCGAGGACTTCGAGATCAAGCCCCCCCTGGATACCTTCATCAAGTGCAGCGCGCCGGTCTGCAATTTCGACCTGTTCCGCGCCAAACCCAAGAAATTCTTCATGGACGGCACGGCCATCCTGCTCTTCAAGGACGACGCCGACGGCAACCAGGTCCCGGAAGGGCGCCTCTGGATACTCTCCGACGTCACCGCGCGCAAGCTCGAGGAGTACATGGCCAGGAACTTCCTGTCCCTGATCTCCCACAAGTTCAAGACGCCGCTGGCCTCCATCAACGGCTTCGCCCAGATCCTCAAGGACGAGGCGGACAAGGGCGCGAACCTGCCCGAGATGGTGGGCAAGGCCTCCGGCACCATACACGCCCAGGGCCAGAAACTCAACAAGCTCGTGGAGAGCCTGCTTAATTTCGTCACGGTGGACAGCCTGGACCAGGCCGCGCTGGAGAAGATAGAGTTCGACGCCGGCGAGTTCCTGTCCGAAGTGGCCGAGGCGGCCAAGATCTGGCTGAAGGACACCCCCGGGGTCAGCATAAAGGTGGTGGCCCCGGAGCCGGTGCGCCTGACGGCCGACCGCAAGCTGCTGGCATCGGCGATGAAGAGCATGCTCGACAACGCCGTAAAGTTCAACCCGGCCAAAGACAAGCTGGTCATCCTTTCCGCCCAGGCCAGGGACGGCTTCGCGCTGCTCTCCGTGGGCGACAACGGGCCCGGCATCCCGGGCGAAGAGCTGGAGAATATTTTTCAAAAGTTCTACCAGGTGGAAGCCGCTTTCACCGGCCAGGTGGAAGGCTGGGGCCTGGGCCTGCCGCTCGTGAAGAAGATCGCGGAAGCCCACGGCGGCCGCGTCTTCGCCAAGTCCCAGCTGCAGAAAGGCTCCGCCATCACGATCGCCCTGCCCGGCTGAGCCCGGCCGGACGCAAAAATACCCGCCCTGTGGCGGGTATTTTTTTTGCCTGACAAGAGCCTACTTCGTTATCTTGTCGGTGCTGCCCTTGTTGACATACTCGCCGGTGGAGACGCTGCCCACGCGGCGGAAGCCCCACTTCACGTAGAACTTCTTGGGACCGCGCAGGTCGCCGCTGGCATCCGCGTAGTCGGCGGTCTTCTGCAGGTCGCCCTCGGCGAAAGCCAGCTCGTAGTTATTGGCGGCGTCGAAGGTGAATTCCTTCTCGCCCTGGCTGCTGTTGAAGAACAGGAAGCCGTCCTTCATCAGCTCTACTTTTATGGTCACTTTCTCGCCGGCATACTCGCGGGCCCAGCGGTCGTTGACGCTCAGCGTGAACTTGCCGTCGCGGAAAGCGAAGGCGGCGCTGTACAGGCCGGCCGAGTCCGGGGCGGTAGGAACGCGGTAGTTGGGGGTCAGGTTGAAGGTGACGTCGTAGAGGCCCTGCCTGTCCACGTAGTACCGGTACGGGGAGTGGCTGGTCTCCAGCTCCACGCGGTCGGCCTGCATGCAGACCTCGAAGCGCTCGCTCTCCCAGGGGTACATCCGGCGGGGGGCGACGTTCACCTGCGCGGTGGCGCGGAACTCGCGGCCGCGGCGCTCGCGGCAGTGCCACGTGCCCTGCTGGTTGCCGTAATGGCCCTCGTACGAATAGTTCCCGTGCGGGCCGTTGTCGTCATAGCCGGGCTGGCCGGGATAATAGTCCTTCACGTCGGCGGCCTTAGGATTGCCCGGCTTGGGCGGCTTGGGGCCGTTCGGGTTGGTTTGCGGCGGCTTGGGCGGTTTGGGCCCGTTGGGATTCACCTGGGGCGGGGGCGGCGGAGGAGGAGGCGGCTTGGGGACGAAGCGGCATTCCTCGATATACTCGGTGCTGCTCAGGTAAGCGCGCTCCGAGGCCTGAGCGAAATCGCCGGGGCCGAAGGAGAACGATCTGCATTCCTTGCTGAACCGCACGCGCTGCGGGCCGTAATAGGGATAAGGGGCTTTGACATCGGAGTTGACGGCCTGCTCTATGGCGCTTTTAATGTCCACGCCCTGGTCGAAGTTCACTTCCGCGCCGGCGCCGGCGGTAAGGCCCAGGCATGCTAGCGCTAAGACAAGTCTATTTGTCATTCGGTGCTACCTCCAGTATGCTGAAACATGACTTCACAGTTAAAGTTTAATACAAACCCCCTCCTTATATAAGGGCCGAAGGCCCCCCGCGGCCCGGCATTCGGCCTAACCGCCCCTGGGCACTACAGTCCCCCCAGAAAAAAGAACCCCGGGCGGGGGCCCGGGGTTCCATCTGGCGCGCCGGCTTAAGCCAGCTTGTTGTCCGCCACCAGCTTCTTCAGGTCGTCCATCGTGGGCGTGATGAGGTGCGGCTTGCCCACCGACTTCATCGCGCTCTGAATGTCCTTGAGGCCGTTGCCGGTGATGAGCAGCACCACGCTCTCGTTCTCCTTCACCTTGCCCTCCTTGACGGCCTTGAGCAGGCCGGCATAGGTGGCCGCGGCGGCGGGTTCGGCGAAGACGTTGGAGCCGCGCGCTATGCGCGGTATCGCGGCCAGGATCTCCGCGTCCGTCACGCTGACGGCGAAGCCGCCGGAGTCCTTGATGGCCATCACGGCCGCCATGCCGTCGCGCGGCAGGCTGACCGAGATGCTGTCGGCCACCGTCTTGCCGCTCACCGGCTGCACGTCCGTGCCGGTCTCGAAGGCCCGCTTGATGGAATCGGAATGCTCGGCCTGCACGGCCACCAGCTGCGGCAGGCGCTCGATGATGCCCAGGCGGTGGAACTCCACGAAGCCCTTCCAGATGCCGCTGATGATGTTGCCGTCGCCCACGGGGACGAACACCTTGTCGGGCGTCTCCCACTTGAGCTGCTCGCAGATCTCGAAGGCGCAGGTCTTTTTGCCCTCGCGGGTGAAAGGGTTGATGCCGGTGCTGCGGTTGTACCAGCCGTACTCCTGCGAGGCCTTCAGGCACAGGTCGAAAGCGTCGTCGTAGGTGCCCTTCACCATGATGACGGTGGCGCCGAAGACCAGCAGCTGGGCCACCTTGGCCTGCGGCGCGGTCTCGGGCACGAAGATCATGGTGCGCATATCCAGGCTGCCGGTCAGGCAGGCCAGCGACGAGGCCGCGTTGCCGGTGGAGGCAGTGGTGATCACCTTTTCCTCCAGCTCCAGCGCGCGGGCCGTCACGACGGCGCTGGCCCGGTCCTTGAACGAGGCGCTCGGGTTGCGCCCCTCGTCCTTGATGTAGAGGTTGTTCACGCCCGCCTCGTCGCCGAGCTTCTCGGCCCGGTACAGCGGCGTCCAGCCCACCTGCACCGGCGGCACGTGCCTGATGCTCGACACCGGCAGGATGTCGAGATAGCGCCAGATGCTGCGCTCGGGGTTGTCCTGCAGCACCTCGTAGTTCAGCCGCTTCTTGATCAGGTTGTAATCGTAAAGCACCTGCAGGTTGCCGCCGCAGGCCGTGCAGTTATAGTTGGTCTCCGTCAGTTTATGGTCTTTGCCGCAGTGTATGCACTGTAAAGTCTTTATTTTTTTCATTATGGACGTTGCTTCCTATCTTCCTGAATAGCCGTGAGCCCGGGGACGCCGCCCGTATCTTGCCGGTTAGGAAGATAAGAAGCAGCGTCCCCTGAGCAGGCTCAGCCGGGGATGACCGTGGTGCCGGCCTTGCCGGCCAGCGTCTCCTCGAACAGCTCGGTCTTGGAGATATAGGCCACGCTGCCGCCGTTCTTGATGAACTCTATGACGGCCTTGATCTTGGGGCCCATGGAACCGGCCGGGAAGGGCGGTGGCACCTGGTTGTAGATGGCCTCCAGCTCGGAGACCTTGATCACGCGCAGGCTCTTCTCGTCGGGCTTCTGGTAGTTCAGCTTGGCGCCGTCCTCGCCGGTGAAGATGGTCAGGCTGACCTCCACCTCTTCGCCGCGGGCCTTGGCGCGCTTCATCAGCATGCAGCCCAGCAGGGCGCTGGCGAGGTCCTTGTCGATGACGGCCTCCACGCCGGTGTACATCTTCAGCGCCTTTTCGCCCTTGTGGGGCTTGCTGAACTTCACGCCGAAATTGGTGGTATAGGTCTCGACGCCGTCCTTCACCTCGGGCGTCACCTCGCGCACGGGGATGCCGCCGCCGCCCACGGTGATCGGCACTATGCCCTTGTCGAGCAGCGCCTCTATGGCGTCGATCTCCACGATGTCGGTGGGCACGGGCGAGGGCACCACGCGGCGCCAGATCTCGTTGCCGGCGGCGTCCTTCTTGTACATCTTCATCGTCCAGCCGTCGGCCATGCGCTGCTTGGCCTCTTCGGCGTTATAGGACTGGCCCACGTACTTGGAGGGGGTCTTGAAATCGGGGTCGTCCTTGTCCACCACCACCTGCGTCACGATGCCGGCCAGGATATTGTCGATGCCGCGGATGTTGAGCTCGTTGTTGAGCTGCGCCATCATGAAGGACATCGCGCCCTGCGTGTCGGCCACGCAGACGTCGAGCGGCAGCGGGAACATGGCGGGGCGGCACATCTCGGCGCGCATCAGGATATTGCCCACCTGCGGGCCGTTGCCGTGCGTGATCACGTACTTGTCGTTCGGGTGCTTCTCGAAGATGTCAGCCACCAGCTTGCCGGTCTCGGCGGTGCGCTGCCACTGCATGGCGATGTCGGGGTTGATGGTCTTGCCGTCCTTGTCCTTGAGGCCGACCGGGGCCACCTCGTTGCCGCCGAAAGCGAAGATCCTGATCTTTTTCATTTTTGCGTCTCCTGTGCTGTGTTTGGTACGGAACTGACAAATTCGAGGGCCGCCTGGCGCACGGCGTCGGTAAATTTTGATAAATACTCCCCGTCCTTTTCAAGCCGGGCCAGCAGGCGCAGGGTTACCTCCACCTGCACGCCGCCCAGCGCGGGCCGGTTGACGATGTTCCTGGGGGAGGTGCCGGGCAGGCGCCGGCAGGGGGTCTCGGCCTCGAAGCCGGCGTCGAGCAGGCGCCGCGTCACGAGCTGCGCCGCGCGCGTATTGCTGCCGCCCACGCAGACCCAGGCGCCGCGGTCGGCCTGGGCGTGGAAAGCCAGCCCCAGGAGGCTGGAGGAGGAGAGGGCCAGGGCCGCCGGGTCGGCGAAGCGCGTGGAGGTGACGTGCAGCCGCCCGCTGTCGCCCCCCAGCCAGCCGTTGAAGAGATAAAGGTTGAAGTCCCGGCCGGCGGTGCGCCGCGCCAGGCGCGAGGTGGCCAGCTCTATGTCCCCCCCGTGCACGGCGAACACCGTGACCGGCGAGCCGCGGTAGTAGACCTCGCGGGAATAGTCCAGCCCCTCGGTATGGGCGGCCGTCATGGAGGCGTAATCGGGGTATACGTCCCCGCCGCGCCGCACGGAGGCGCCGGGGGCGCAGGCCGCCAGGAGTAAAGCCGCGCAGGGCAGGAGCAGGAGGTTTCTCATTGAAAACGCCCGGGCAGCCGGGTCTGGATATCATATAAAAAATGGGGCCGCCGCAAGAAACCGCCCCGGCGCGCGGCGGCCGCCGGCCGGGCCGCCGCCTTGACAATACCGCGGGGAAATACCTTTAATTGATAGTCATTGGCGCGACGCGCCAAGACGGCAAGACTCTGGAGACATTAAACCAACTATGGATATCAACAACTCTATCAACGAACTCGGGAAGCTGGGCGCCGACCTCTACGGCAAGGACTTCCTGCTGACCTGGGAGAAATCCGACGCCGAACTGCACGCGGTGCTCAAGATCGCCGAGATCCTCAAGGAGATGCACGCGCAGAATATCGACGCCGCCATGTTCAAGACCGGCCTGGCCGTGTCCAACTTCCGCGACAACTCCACCCGCACCCGCTTCTCCTTCTCCAGCGCCTGCAACCTGCTGGGCCTCGCGGTGCAGGACCTCGACGAAGGCAAGAGCCAGATCGCCCACGGCGAGACCGTGCGCGAGACGGCCAACATGATCTCGTTCCTGACCGAGGCCGTCGGCATCCGCGACGACATGTTCATCGGCAAGGGCCACACCTACATGAAGGAAGTCGCCGAGGCCCTCGACGACGGCTACAAGCAGGGCGTGCTCAACCAGCGCCCCCCGGTGGTCAACCTGCAGTGCGACCTGGACCACCCCACGCAGAGCATGTCCGACCTGCTGTTCATCAAGAACCACTTCGGCGGCTTCGACAACCTCAAGGGCAAGAAGATCGCGATGACCTGGGCCTACTCCCCCAGCTACGGCAAGCCGCTCAGCGTGCCGCAGGGCGTCATAGCCCTGATGACCCGCTTCGGCATGAACGTGGAGCTGGCCTACCCGGAAGGGTACGACCTGCTCCCCGACACCATCGAGGTCGCCAAGAAGCACGCCGCCGCCTCCGGCGGTTCGTTCAAGGTGTCCAACAGCATGGAGAGCGCCTTCCAGGACGCCGATATCGTTTACCCCAAGAGCTGGGCGCCGTTCAAGGTGATGGAGCGCCGCACCGCGCTGCTCGAGAAGAACGACCACCCGGGCCTGAAGGAGCTCGAGAAGGAATGCCTGGCGCAGAACTCGAAGTTCACTTCGTGGGAATGCGACGAGGCCAAGATGGCGCTCACGAAGGGCGGCGAGGCCGTCTACATGCACTGCCTGCCGGCCGACATCACCGACGTCAGCTGCAAGCAGGGCGAGGTTTCCGCCAAGGTGTTCGAGAAGTACCGCATCGGCACCTACAAGGAAGCCGGCTACAAGCCCTTCGTCATCGCGGCCATGATAGCCGCCTGCTCCAAGAAGAAGCCCGCCGAGGTGCTCGCCGGGCTGATGAAGGCCGCCGGCAAGCGCGTGCTGTAAGCGGCGCGGCCAAAATAAAAACCGGGCTCCGCGGGGAGCCCGGTTTTTTTGCGCCCCGGCCGGGCTCAGGCGTTATCGCCCAGCCAGCGCGGCGTCCTGAAGCGCCTGAAGTGGGAGAAGGTCTCGCGCAACCCGCCGGCGCTCAGCAGCGCCGCCAGGATGAAGAACACGCCCCCGGCGAACATCGCCCGCGCCCAGACCATCAGGCCGGGCCGCGCCAGCGCGTCGGAGAGCATCCACGCGGTATTCATCCAGATCCAGCAGTTGATGGCCAGGTTTATCCGAAAGACCGCCGGGCGCTTCTCTATATAGAGCAGGCCGAGGCCGGTCAGCACGGTGGGGACGATGAAGGCCAGCCCGGCGCCGTTGAGGCCGAGCATCCAGAAAGCGTCCATGAAGAACCAGGCGAAGGAATTAGCCGTGTCGAGCGTGTCTTTGGAGAGGATGAAGGGGCGTTCGTTGGGGGTGTTTTTCATTTTTCCGAGTTTTTTATAAACCTCCTTGAATTTTACTACGAGTGTAGTGTAGCGCAGGCGCGCGGCCAGCGCAACCATCTTTAGACCTACGGGGGAGTAGTACTTTTGGCGGAGCACGGCGGCGGGCTAGGGCAGGTCCTGAAAGCGCAGCCGCGCGGCGGCGCGGGCGCGCGCCGGCCAGCCGGCGTAGAAAGGAGGCACGGCCGCGGGCAGCGGCTCGAAGCCGGCCGGCCCGAAAACGGTCAGATAATTAGCGTCTATGCCCTGGCAGCCGGCGCGGCAGGCACAGCGCGCGCAGCCGGGCAGGTAGACCAGGTCCTTGTAAGCCCGGCCCAGCGAGGAGTCGGCGCCCTCGCCCGGGTGCAGGCAGCCGTAGTCGGCGTCCCGGCGGGGCCGCGCTTCGGGGTAATAATCGGTCATCCGCTCTTCGAAGCCGGGCAGCAGGCAGGGCGGGAAATGCTCTATCAGCGGGGGCATGGCGGCCCGCCGCCTGAACCAGCCGAACAGGTCGCGCACGGCGGCGGCGGCCTGCGGCGCGCCGATCAGGAAACGCCTGGCGCGCAGGGCCTCCTCCACCACCCGCCCCTGGAACTTCATGCCGAACATCACATAGCGGCTCACGCCCAGGGCGCTGAAATATTCGGCGTACTGCCGCAGGTAGCGCGCGTTGCGCCGCTGCACCACGCAGATCAGCACCGGGTATACGCCGGCCGCCAGCAGGTTCTTCACGCCGGCCACCGCCTTGCGGAAGGAACCGGGCACGCCGGTAACGGCGTCGTGCAGGGCCGGGGTATGGCCGTGTATGCTCAGGTAGGAACCGAACAGCCCGGCCTCTTTCATCCGCGCTGCGAAGGCGGGGTCGGCGTAGCGCTGGCCGTTGCTGAAAGTGAATACGCGCGCGAAGCCCAGGTCCCGGGCCAGCGCCACTATCTTCTCTATGTCTGGGTGGGCGGTGGGCTCGCCGCCCAGCAGCGACAGCTCCGTATGCCCGCGCCGCCTGGCAGCGCGGATCTCGCGGGCCAGCCTGGCGAAGGGGATGGTGCCGGAGCGGCGCAGCTCGCCGGGGGTGAAGCAGAAGACGCAGCGCTGGTTGCAGGCGTAGGTCAGGTAGCACTCGAAAGTGCCCCTCTCCCCGGCCGCCCGGCCGCGCGTCGCCTCATTGTTCTTTTTCATGCGGTAGCGTCAGGGATATTATGCGACAATGGGAGGCCCAAGGCAAATGCGCGAGGCGCGCCGGGCGCCTCGCGATTTCGGGTAGGAGTGCCCGGCCCTCAGATCAAGGAATAATTTCAGCGACAGAATCGGTTTTTAGAATTTCTTCTTCAATGTTATCCGCTGCACGCTGCCCATACCCGTCTCCGGTGAAACGGCGTAGTCCAGCTGCGCTCCCAGGGCCATCACGCCGGCGCCAACACTAAGGCCGCTATCACCGTTGTCGCGCGTAAGCCCCGTCAGGCCGTAGCCGCCGCGCAAGGCGAACCCCAGATCATTACCGGTCATCATGGCATACTCGGTACCGGCGGAAAAGACCGTCTGCTTATCATAAACCAGCCTTTTCACTTCGAGCGACAGCCCCATGCCGGGCAGCACCGCCACAGTAAAGCCGGCATTGACGCTCAGCGGCAGGTTGTCGCGCTGGGACAGGTACTTTATGCCGGTGCCCAGGTTCTGCACGCCAACGCCCAGCGTGACCGGCAGCCTGCTCAGTTTCTGCCTGCCCCCCAAGTCCACGGCAAAGGCATCCGCCTTTACCCCGGCTATGCTGCTCTGGATGTATTTCACGGCGCCGCCCACGTTACGGAAGCCGAAGCCAAGGCTTACCGCCTGGTCATAGGCGCTGTAGCCACCGGCGGCACTGCCGTCGTCGGCACGCGCTTCCATCTTGCCGTTGGTCAGCCTTGTAATACCCAGCGCCAGCGACATTTTCTTAACAGGCATACCGAAACCTATAAAGTCATGGCTGGAATCCATCAGCCACTGGCTATGGCTGAAGGCCACCTCGGGGCTGTTTATGGCGCTAAGGCCTGCCGGGTTGTAGTTCAAGGCGTTAACGCCCAGCGCCGAGGCTACCCCCGCGGAGGCCATGCCGCTAAGTCGCGCGTCCGTGTCTATCTTCAAGAACTGCGCGCCCGTCTGCGCGGCGTTGGCCGCGGCGGAAACCAGCAGGATAGCGGAAAATATTTTTATGGTGTTTTTCATATTTTCCTTTACCTCACCACCGAGAATCTGCCCCGGGCCTTCAACTTCTTGCCCGCCCGCTCGGCCTCGACGGTGTAGTAGTAGACGCCGCTGGCTATATGGCCGGTCCAGGCGTATTCGTAGGCGTAGACCAGCCCCACTGCCTGCGGGTTGCCGGTCAGGGCAGCCTCATGGGCCAGTTGGCCGGCTACGGTGAAGACCTTCAGCTTCACGCTATCAGCCGTGCCCACCTCTATGTGGAAGGTGGGCACCTTGCCGCCCTTGGCCGGGTCGGGATAGACATAGACCTCGCCCAGCTTGAACTCCAGGGCGGAAGGTCCGGTGCCGGGCCGCAGCATCGACGGGTTGTAGCCGCCGGGGATGTAGAACTCCAGGCCATTGGACAGCGCCTGGCCTCTTGCGGCCACCACGGTGTGCGTGCCGTAGCTCAGGGCTGAAGGCACCGTGCCGGTTATCCTGGTATCCGTCCACAGGCTAAGGGCGCACTGCACCCCGCCGACGAACACTTTGGTTATTGTGGCATCATAAGGCCCGAAGCCGGTACCGTAGAGGTTGAACACACTGCCAACCGCGCCGCTGGCAGGCGTCATGCTGGATATGACCGGCTCCTCCACGCTTATGTAGGCCGTGGCGCTTTCAGCCAGGCCGCCATTGAGATACCTCTGCACCTGCACCGGGTAAGTGCCGGCAAGCAAGTAGGGCAGTTTGCCCTGTATTTTGGTGTCGGTCCACAGGCTAAGCGCCGTGGTGGCGCCGTTTATCAGCACCTTGGTATAGTTGGCCACGTAGTTGCCAAAGTTGTGGCCCGTTATGGTGAACGGGGCCACTACTGCGGCCGTGGACGGGCTGATAGTGTCCAGGTAGGGCGTCCCGACGGCAAAACTGAACGTAGAAGCACGCACCACGCCGCCGTTGAGGGCGCGCTCGACGACAACCTCATGGTCGCCATCGGCGAGGCTGCCGGGGATGCTGCCTTTTATCTGCGTGTCGGTCCACAGGGTCAAAGGCGCGGTTGCTCCGCCAATGAGCACCCTGGTGTAGTTGGCCACGTAGTTGCCGAAGTTGGCGCCCATTATCGTGAAGGGGAGCCCTATGGGCCCCGACGACGGGTTCAGGCCATAAGCCTCGGGCGCAGCCACGGTGAAGGCCACCGGCACGGATTGCACCTGCCCGCCGTTGAGCGCGCGTTCCACCACTACGGGGTGCTCGCCCGCGGCGAGGCTGCCGGGGATGGTGCCCTGTATCTTGGTGTCGGTCCACAGCGTCAGCGGGCAGGTAGTGCCGCCTATCAGCACTTTCGTATACCCCGCCGAGAAATTACCGAACCCCGTGCCATAGATGGCGAAAGGCAGGCCAATAGGCCCGGCGACAGGGGTCATGCTGGCCACGCTCACGTTGACCACTTCAAAGGTCATGGGCAGGGTCTGCATAACGCCGCCGTCCGCCGTTTTGCGTTCCACCAGCACGGGGTACTGACCCGAGACCAGGCTGCCAGGCACGGTGCCCTGGATCCTGGTATCCGTCCACAATGTTAACGGCGCGGTGGCGTTGCCTATCAACACCTGGGTGTAGGCGGCAGAATAATTGCCGAACCCGACACCCGTGATGGTAAAGGGCATACCTATGGGCCCCGTGGACGGGGCCAGCCAGTAGGCTTCCATATTCCGCAAGCTGAACGCGGTGGTGGAGGTGCGGACCACGCCGCCGTTCAGGGCGCGCTCGACGAGAAGTTCGTAGTCGCCCGCCGGCAGGGTGCCGGGAATGGTACCCTGGATCTTTGTATCGGTCCAGAGAGTAAGAGGCATCGTCGCCCCACCCAACAGCACGCGGGTGAGACCCGGTACATAGTTGCCAAAGCATTCACCGGTTATGGTGAAAGGCAACCCTATGGCCCCCGACGACGGGGTAAGCGCGTAAAGCGCGGGCTGGGTAACGCTGAAAGGCGAAACCTCGGCCAGCACCTCCGCGCCCCGCTTCACAATAACAGGATACTGCCCCGCGGTCAGCGTGCCGGGGATGGTGCCCTGTATTTTGGTGTCGGTCCATAATGTCAGCGGCGCGGTCGCATTCCCCAGCAGCACCACGGTAGTGCCGGCGGAGTATGTGCCGAAGCCGGTGCCCTCTATAGTGAAGGGAATACCGATGGGGCCGGAGGAAGGGGAAATAGGCAAAGCCGATTCCTCCGCGAAGACTATGAAATTTACCGCGTCCCCCTCTCCCATATTGCCGGCATTATCCACCGCGTTAAAATATACCGTATGCGTACCGACAGGCAGGCTGAATTGCCCGGCGTACAGATAATTCTGGCATGTTCCGCGAGGCGCCTGGGGATCCACAGGGCCCAACTCTCCACAGGTATCGGGATCCATATCAAGGAGGTAGTACACCGCCGCCACTCCCGAGGTAGTGTAGCCGGGCAGATCCGGGTCTGTCGCGCTCAGCGTTATCAGGGCCGAAGTGGAGATCTCCATCCCACCCTCGCCCAGGCCGCCTTCCGGAGTTACGGACAGCGCCACCACGGGCGCCGCAGCATCCGGCAACAAGCCGGCCGGCGGCTCGGTGTCGGTAAGCACGGCGAAATACGAATGCAGCATGGAGACGGGCGCGATATAGCGCGTGCCCGATGCTGATGATATCTTTTGCTTGGGATGCTTTATAAATACTGACAAGTCGCCGCTGAATTCATAAATATCGAAGTTTTCAGCATCTTCGCGATTCACTTCTAAGCTTACCAGCGCGGCAGGGGAGAAAGTTTTCCCCTCCGGAGACACAAAGTGCAGCCCCGTAAGTGCGGTTTTTGATTTTTGCACGACCAGCGCGGTCGACAATCCCGCGAACTCATCGGAACCGGGCATCACCGTGCGGAGAGTAATCCCCGGCTCGCCTGAAATGAAACCCATGTCTTCGGCTTGCTGTTCGTATGCGGCCGGATATACCTGCGCGGCCAGTATGAACGGGGCCAACGCGCTGGAACTCCAGCTCAGCGTTTTGTTGACCGCGTCCAATGCCGCATCCTGCAGCGCGTAGGTCCCAGTGCCGCTCGGGTAAAACACACCGAGACTTTCTTCCTGCGAAGGGGTCAGGCCCAGGTCACCAAAAGCCGCCCGCACCTGTACCGGGCCGGAATACTGCAGCGAACTGTCCGCGGTAAGAACCACCGCCCCGCCCAGCAGGTTTGTATGCGCGTAAGGTGCGCTGCCTGAAGTAAAGGCCAGGCTAAGCCGGCCTTCCTGCGTAACGCTAGGGAAACTAACGTTTATACGACCCCCTAGCGTAACCGAAATATTTTCACCGGACGGGACCCGCACGGAATTCCAGGTATTGCCCAAAGCCGTACCTTCCGACAGACCAATCCCGTGGATCGCGTACAGTATGCTTGGCGAAGGAGTAAATTCAGTCCAAGCCTCGCAACTGTCAGGATCAAGTTCGCTTCTCCTGGAGCACACCATCGCCTGCGCGGCCGAGGTTGTGGCCGTATACGCCCTGTAATAGCGCTGCAGGTCAATAACCACATTGTCCCCGACGGTGTCCCTGTAACAGATAGCAATCGCATTCTCACCCTCGGCCAGGCAGTACGGCGGAATCGGTCCGCTGTCATGCCTGACGGTAAAATAAGTGCGTTTGACCAAGGCCAGGTCCTGCCCGTCCGACAGGTCTGGCTCATTGCCGGTTTTCAGCCTGAATTCCATCTCGAATAGCGGGTCGGCTAACGGCGGCACCGGCCTGGAGGCCTCGCCTGTTCCCGAGCCATAGACAGCGGTAAGATAACGGCTGACATTCTGCTCCAGCAACGTGAACCCACTCTCCGTTTTCACCGGCAACACGGCACTGCGAAGCATGGAACCGCCGGCGCTGGAAAGGGTGTCATAGATGGGCGTGGAAGACGCGCCATTAACCAGGTCCATGACATAATGAAATCCGTAGTCAAGATGATATTCAATACTTATACCGTTCCCGGCATAGTCCTGCGCCCTTAAGACATATGCCCTTCCCTGATTCTCCCAGTCCGCAGGCGGCTGGAACCGCCAGGCCTTAAAACCAAGCCTGGAATACAACAGTAGATCCGGTTTCAAAGGATCAAGCGGGACCGTTACGTCATCAACCACATATTCCAGATTTTTAATACCGAAACTGGCAGACACATGCGCGGCCACCCGGGCAGTATAGCTGTCCTCCGTGAGGTCATAGAGGGCGCCGGAATTCTCCGGCAGGAATTCGGCCTTAAGATCACCGACATTCAGATAAATATTAAGCGTTTTGTCCTGCCCGTTGATTGCGGCAATGGTGTATGCCCCAGTAGCCAAGTTGGAGAGGTCTTTGCTGTATTCTTCCGGGTAGGGCTGGGAATATGCGGCATTTTCCAGCTCGGCTCCGCCGGGACCTATTATTGTTACGCTCCTGATCCCGACCGCTTGGTCGCTTATGCGCAGCGGCAAGTCTTTCTCAATGGTGTAAACGGTCTTTTCGCTTTCGGTCCACCCCACCAACAGTCCGCCAAGATCGATGGCTGGGCCGGTTGTGTCAATCGCGAAATCCACCGAATTATCTTGGGCAATATTATTGCTCAGATCTTTGGCCCGTATGGTCAGTTGATATTGCCCGTCGGGCTGAATTTCTCCATTGATTCTGCCGTCCCAGGCCCAGGTAAGATTTTCTTTTTTATATCCGCCTTCGATTTTGGGGAGTTTAACTCCATCGAGGCAGGTGTAAGGAAAAGTATGGACCAATTGTGTGTTAATAAAAAGTTCAATAGAAACTGCGCCGGTTTGAGTGTCAGAAACGGAGAATGTCAAGCCGGAAGTATCATTTACGCCATCCCCATCGGGGGTAAAAGGATTCGGCGAGGCGGACACATCGCTGATAACCGGCGGCGCCACATCTTGGCCATGCCTATACAATTCATATCCGGCCTCAAGACTAAAACCTGAGACACGTCGGACGCCATATTCAGGTTGACCGTAATAAGCCTCATAAAAAGTTACAATTGGATCCCCCACCTCAAGATTCCCACTTTCATATAACCGAACATGGCCAGGCCCCAAGAGTGAGTCTAGCGTCTGGGCATCCCATCTTGGCACACGATAAGCAATCGTTGCCCAATACCCTGTCGCAGTATGTGGTTCTCCCCAAATATTGCAAACAAAGCCGCTACAATCTACGCCAGTCGCCCATGATTCAACACCCGCATCACCCCATTTATTGTAATGCGCTGTATGATTGCCAGCGCCAAACCCATTGTTAATATTTGAAACGAATATTCCTGGCGTGTCATTTTGACCAAAACCATAAGCGACCCTCCCCATGTTCTGACTGGGAGCAAAATCGCATCCTTGAGACGTATAGCGCGGCAGAGTAGTAGATAATGGCTGATGGAAATATTCCCAGTGACCTTGAGCGTTTTGATCAATGTCGGTATTTTGATTGCCACAGGTAATGGGAAACATATACGCGTCTGCCGCGGGAATTTCCGCATATAGCGGCATCTTTACAAAGCACCACGTCTGCACCGCAAACAGTACGAATAACAGTCTTCGCCACATACTATTTCCCCCACTTTACGATTCTAACCCCACCCTTCATGGAATACAATTGATAGACATTGCCGTTTCCATCCACTTCAATGAGCACGGGAGCAAAAGCCAATCCCGGCAAATTAGTGAAGCGTCGCACAACAAGCAACACTTCGCCTTTTTCGTTGCATTTTTGAATCGCGGAAAACCCTTTTTTAGGATAATAAGGACTTGCGAGACTAAACCCCCTCATAAAGTAAATATTCCCCTGATTATCATCGCCAATAATTTGAGGATTATCGGCGGCCTGATATCGCGACAATTCTTTAGCCTTTTCTATTACGACCCCTGTCTTTCGTTCCTCTTTTCCCTGTTTATCAAGATGCACAATCCGAACAACATCCGTCGAGCCGGGGACCAAATAATTTCTGTCAAAAAATCTAGAGGGATAGCCTTTGGTTTGTTCGAAATATTTGGCTTTCTTGTCTTCCTTAAAAG
The DNA here is from genome assembly GCA_002840355.1 of Elusimicrobia bacterium HGW-Elusimicrobia-3. Lineage (GTDB taxonomy): Bacteria > Elusimicrobiota > Elusimicrobia > Elusimicrobiales > UBA9959 > UBA9959. The sequence continues at coordinate 33,824 of PHAL01000018.1, forward strand.
AAGCCAAATTATATCCCCCTTTATCTTTCTCATTACTAATAACCAGGGCGTTGTGTCCCTCTCCCGTCCACACATAAAGCTGGTCCTTTCTCTGAATAATTTTTTTAATGGACGACGATGTCGGTGGCAGCCGAAATTTATACAAATACCCCCCTTCCGCATTATACACCCTGCCTCTCCCATCAACGATTTCGCCATTATTAAGAACCCCGTGTATATATTCTATCCCCCGCAAATAGCGCATCGTTTTTTTGTGTGGAGAATACTTGATCATTCTGCCCGTTCCGCGTCCATGATACTTCCCAGGGTCGTTAATATAGATATTTCCAACATTGTCCACTAAAAAATTCGTAGGACCTGCCTTAGCCTCCCCCTCACTCGACATTGTGATTTCATTTTCTCCATTCCCCCAGGGAATGAAAAGCACCTCACTCAATTTGTAGCCCTCCTTGTTTAAAAGAATTTCTCCTTCAGCCGGAATCGAATCACCCCCCGCAATAGAGTCTGTTGTTTCCGTATGATTATTTCTCTCTGGTTTGCTCTGCCCATGCGACCAGTCTGTCGCAACCACGCAGACCGCCATTGCCACCACAGAGATTGCACAAATTTTTTCAATTTTCATAAAAACCTCTCTTATCTGGTATCTCCGCATCATCACCAACACTTTGCCCCTATGACGTTAAGCTCCCCAAAATCGAAGATGGGTATAAAAAAGAAAATCTTACCTGGGCCTGGGACGGCAGAATCAATGGAGAAATTCAGCCCGACGGGCAATATCAACTGACCATACGGGCCAAAGATTTGAGCAATAATATTGCCCAAGATAATTCGGTGGATTTTCTCAGGAATTTCAATTTTTCTCTCGTCGGGTAGTACCATAAGATGATTTCCCAAACTCTTTCAAGAACAGCCTAAAATCCAGCACCCCAGGATTACCATGTCCCACCAGGATTACAACAAGCGGTATACTGCGCCATGTGCGGCGAGATATAAGGCTGCTTACTTGTTAATAGTGCCCCAACCCCTTTTGCGCTACCCCGCAAACACAATGTGGCGCCCTGCCCAATCTCCAAATCGCCTAGGCTATTCATCAAAGCCTGCCCTATTTATATCAAACAGGTACTAGTTAAACAATACCCCTTTTGGGGTAGATATTAATATTTCAGAGCTGGGGCCAGAACCCGCAAATCCGGCGCAGCAGGCCGGCCATCCTGGGCATCTCCGTCATGATGCCTTTCAACCTAGCCAAGGCGGAGCAGCTGATAGCGGCAGTGCGGGCGGAGCCGGAGCTCTCCGGCGTCAAGATAATGGTCGGCGGCGGCGCCGTGAACCTGGCGCCGGAAATAAAGGAGCGCATAAGGGCCGACGGCTGGGCCGGAGACGCGGCGCAGGCCGTGCAGGTGGCCGCCGGCTGGAGCGAGGCAAAATGAAAGAACTGGAAGCTTTCGTGACCGAACACGGCGGGGCGCTGATGCGGACCTACGCCGCCAATACCGCGGCGCCGCTGCTGCTGCTGGACGCCGACGGGCGCCTGCTGGACTGCAACCCCGCTTTCCTTAAACTGACGGGGCGCAAGGAATTGCCCGCGGGAGAACGGCTGGCCGGGCTGCTGTCCGGCCCCGCCGCGCCGCTGCCGGCCGCTGCGCCGTTCGCGCGGGCCAGGCTGAATTTCTCCGACGGCCTGGGCGGCACCCAGTCCCTGGACTGCCTGCTGCTCGGCACTCCCGGCGCCACGCTGGTCGTCGGCGAGCGCAGCATGCTGCTGCAGAGCGGGGCGGTCACCTCCATGTCGGCCATCAACGACGAGCTGGTCAACGCCACGCGGGAGCTGCAGAAGAACAAGGCGGCCCTGGAAGCCGCGCTGGCCAAGGTAAAGACGCTGGAGGGTATGCTGCCCATCTGCGCCTCCTGCAAGAAGATCCTCGACGACAAGGGCGCCTGGCAGCCGGTGGAAAAATACATCAAGGCGCGCACCGACGCCCAGTTCTCGCACGGGCTTTGCCCGGACTGCGCGCGGCGGCTCTACCCGGGCTTCGCCAAGTAGATCCTTCCGTTAAAAAAAGAAGAAGGCCGGTCACTCGCGTGACCGGCCCTCTTTTTGTTCGCTGCGCTCTTTACAGGAACTGCGGCAGCGCGGCGTAGAACGCGGCGGCTTTCACCAGGTCCTCGGCCGGCATGAACTCGTTGACGGTGTGCGCGTGCACCTCGTTGCCGGGGCCGAAGCCGATGGTGGGGATGCCCAGGCGGCCGGCCGAAGCCACGCCGTTGGTGGAGAACACCCACTTATCCACCACGGGCATTTTCTTAAGGGCGACTTTACCGGCTTCCACGCCGGCGTTCACCAGCTTGTGAGCGCGGGGCAGCACCCAGGTGGGGAAGTATTTTTCCTGGCCCACTTTCAGGCCGGTCCAGGCGACGGCGTCGTAATGCAGCACTTCCACCTTGGCCTTGGCCCGCTTCACGGAGGGCAGGCGCTGTATCTCGGCCACCGAGCTCTTGAGCGTCTCGCCTATGGTCAGGCGGCGGTCCAGGTAGATGGTGCATTCGTCGGGCACGGCGTTGTAGGACGGGGTCTTGCACTCTATGGCGGTCACGGCCACGGTGCCCTTGCCTATGAACTTGTCCACCTTGAGCTTCTTGTTCAGGGCGGTTATTTCCTTGGTGATGTCGGCCATCTTCACGACGGCGTTGTCGCCGCGCTCGGGGGCGGAGGCGTGGCAGGAGCGGCCCTTGGTGATCACCTTCATCTCCATGCGGCCGCGGTGGCCGCGGTAGACCTTCAGGTCGGTGGGCTCGGTGATCACCACGAAGTCGGGGCGGAGCTTCTCTTTGTTGATGATGTGCAGCAGCGGCAGGCCGTCGCAATCCTCTTCCATCACGGAGCCGACCACCATCAGGGTGTAGTCGCCCTGGAGCTTGAGGTCCTTGATGATCTTGCCGGCGTAGACCATGGAGGCCATCGACAGCTTCTGGTCGGTGGCGCCGCGGCCGTAAATGGTGTCGTTCTTGTAGATGCCCGCGAACGGGTCTATCTTCCAGGCCTTGGGGTCGCCGATACCGACGGTGTCGATGTGCGCGTCCATCATGATCTTCTTCTTGCCGTGGCCGATGAAGCCGATGATGTTGCCCATCGCGTCGATCTTCACCTTGTCGAAGCCGACCTTTATCATTTCTTTCTTGATCAGCTCCACGAGCTTGCCTTCCTGGGTTGAGAAACTGGGGGTGCGGATGATATTGCGGGCGAAAGCGACTATGTCTTTCTTGTACTTGTTGGCTGCTTTGCGGATAAGTTCGGCGTTGTTCATTATTTTCCTCCGTTCTGCTGTTTATATTCTATCCAATAGCTCTCTGCTTTGTAAATCTGGCCGCGGGCCGGTTGAGCGCCAGCTGCCCGCGCGCTATCTTCTTTATCACCGGGCCGGCCGCGCCGGCCGGGGCCGCCCTGAAACCCGCCTCGCCGCGCAGCGCCACGTAGTCGGCCCGCGGCCCGGCGCAGATGGCCGCGAAACCGCAGCGGGCGCAGGCCCCGACGGCGGCCTTCTCGCGCAGGTAGGTGCGGTCGCCGCGCAGCAGCGTGTCGGCGTCGCGCGCGTAAGCCTCGAAGCCCCGCAGGAAACAGAGCGGCACGCCGTCCACCAGGCAGGGCAGGCCCAGCGCGCGGGCCTTGCGCAGCGCGGCCAGCAGGTAAGGGCGCGCCTTGGCCAGCTCCGGCACCAGCCAGAGGTTCTTCTTCACCAGCCCTTTAACTTTTATGAAGTTGAAGGCGACGTAGAACAGCCCGGGGAACTGCCGCGCGGCGTAGGCCGCGTAGGCCGGCAGGTATTTGTAATTGAGCGAATTGATCACGCAGACCAGCGCGGCCGCCTCGGGCCCCGAAGCGGCGGTCTCCTTTATGGTGCGCACCTGGGCCTGGAAGGCGCCGCGGGTGCCGGTGAGCAGGTCGTGCAGTTTTTCCAGGTGGGACGGGAAGTTGAAGTGAAAATGTTTAATACCGGCGGCGGCCAGCGCCGCGCGGCGCGCCGGCGTCAGCCCCGCGCCCGAGGTGAGCAGCGTGGCGTCGCTCGTGCCTTTTTTAGCCGCGGCCCGCACCCATTTTTCCAGGTCGGCGCACAGCAGCGGCTCGCCGCCCTCGAACACCAGCGCCGGGTGCCGGCGCGCCAGCACGGAGCGGATCTGGGCGGGCGTCATGCCGCGGTCCTCGCCCTTGGCCGAGCAGTACAGGCAGGCCCGGGCGCAGCGCGCGGTCACGAAGACATTGGGGTCGGGCGGGCCGGCCTTCTTTTTCATGCGCTAGCCCACCAGGTCCAGGTATTTGCGCAGGGCCGCGGTGAAGCAGGCGGCGTCGGCCGGGGTATTGTAGGCGAAGAACGAGAGGCGCACCGTCTCGCTGTAGCCGGAGTTGAGGCAGGCCAGGTCGGCGCAGTGGCGGCCGGTGCGCACGGCTATCATGCGCCCCTTCGCGGCCGAGTTCAGGTACAGCGTGAAATCCGGCACCGAGAATTTTTTCTTCAGGGGCGCCAGGGTGATCAGCGACCCCTGCAGCAGGTCCTCGCGGCGGCCCAGCACCCGCACGCCCTTCACGCCTTCCAGGCCGTCCAGGGCCCCGGCCACCAGGCCGGAGACATGCTCCCTGATGGCGGCAAAGCCCGCCCGCTGCAGGCGCGCTATGGCCGCGCTCAGGCCGGCCGCGCCCGAATAGTTCTGCACGCCGGCCTCGAAGCCCTGGTAGCCGCCCAGGTAGCTGGCCGTGTAGCGCCCGCCGGCGGCGGTGACCCGCTCCACCGTGCCGCCGCCCACGCGCCACGGGCGCAGCCGTTCGAGCAGCGCGCGGCGCACGTAGAGCCCGCCGGTAAAGAACGGCGCGCCCAGCTTGTGGCCGGAGAAGGCCGCCGCGTCGGCGCCCAGGGCCGCGCCGCCGCCGCCGTGAGTGGGCGCGTATTGCGCGTCGTCGCAGAAAAGATAAGCCCCGGCGTCATGCGCCAGGCGCGCGGCCGCGGCCACGTCGGAGACGCCGCCGAAGATGTTGGAGGCGTGGTTCAGGCAGACCAGCGCGGTGCGGGGGCCTATCAGCCGGGCCAGACCGGGCAGGTCCACGCGCAGACCGTCCAGCGGGGCCACGCGGAGCTTGATCCGGCCGGCGGCGGCCAGGCGCTCGAAAGGCAGGAAGACCGCGTTATGCTCAAGCGGGGACAGCACCACCTCGTTGCGGCGGGGCGTGAACGGGAAGGAGTTGGCCAGCAGGTTGGCCGCGTCGGTGACGCCGGAGCAGAAGATGACTTCCTCCGGCGAGGAGGCGCCCATGAAGCCGGCCACCCGGGCGCGCGCGGCGAGGAAATCCTCCTCCATCGCCGAGGCCAGCGAGTGCATGGAGCGCTTGCCGCCGCAGCCGCCCAGCAGCAGCATGTGCCGGCGCTGGGCGTCGGCCGCGCAGCGCAGCTTCAGCACGGTGCAGGCGCTGTCGAGGTAGACCAGCCTGCGCCCGCCGAAATCCTCGTCGAGCGCGGGGAATTCCTTCCTGAGGGCGGCTATTTTCGGGTTCATAGTTTTTTATGCGCGGCCATGTAGTCCTTGCGCGGCCCCGGGCACAGGGCCAGGAAACGGCAGCCGCGGCAGGCCGCCACGCGGGCCTTCTCCTGCAGGTGCGGGCCGGGGCGGCCTTCCTTCATTTTAACAATATCGACGTTGAGGCGGTAGAAGCTCCCGAGGTAGCAGGGCGGGATATGGTCCACGTCGCAGCGCAGGCCGGCGGCGCGGCACAGCCTCAGCGCCTCCAGCAGGTACGGCTTCACCTCGCCGTATTTTGGCAGGTAACGGGCCTCGGCCCGGCCGACGCCCTTGATATAGCTGAACTGCAGCCAGGCTATGCCTTTCAGCTCTTTCGCCGCGAAAGCCGCGAAGGCGGGCAGGCTCTTGTAATTGAGAGAGCTGATCACGTGGGTGAGGCGCACGGCGGCGCCGGCCTTAACCAGCCGCCGCACCCCGGCCAGCCGCCTGCCGAAAGCGCCGCGGGTTTTGGTTATCCTGAAGTCCGCGGCCGGTGAGGCGGCCGGAAAATTCACGTTAAAATAGCCGCCCGCGGCCTTGAGGGCCTTGCACAGGCGCGTCAATTCGCCGGCGGGCAGGCCGGCGGCGGCTATGGCGTTGGTCTGCAGCTCGGCCTTGCGGCCCAGTTTCTTCACGGCGGCCAGCAGCAGGCAGAGACGGCTTGTGCCTGCCAGCAGCGGCTCCCCGCCGGAGATCTGCACCGGCCCGGGCGGCATGGCCGCTATCTCTCGCAGCCAGTCCCCCAGTCCGGCGGGGCCGTCCGCGCCCGCGTCCGCGGGGTAGGAGCAGAACACGCAGCGCTGGTTGCAGCGCCTGAACAGGTGTATCAGCGGCATGATACATATTGTATAAAGGAACCGCCCGGGATTTGAGGAAAATCTGAGCTTTCACTGAGAGTTACCGGAGTTCCGCGGGCAACAATCTAATATACCTAAACGGCAGGGGGATATTATGAAAAACGGCCAAAATCCTTCGGAAGACAGCTTCAGGGCGCTGCGCAATATCGAGGCGGAACTCTTCGAGCGAGCGCCCGGCAGGACGGCCGAGCCGCAGCCTCCGGCGGGTCGGGACAGCTGGCAGCTGAACCGCGAGGTACTGGACCTGCACCGGAAATGCGCCGACCTCAAAGACGAACTGGAAGCCGCCAGGACGCTGCTGACGGAGCAGAACGTGCTGGCCGCGTCCTCGCTGTCGGCGCTGCGCGAAGTGGGCCGCGACCTGGAGCGGGCCCGCGCGGATCTGCAGAAGAAGGAGGAGGAGAAAAGCGCCCTGCGGACCGAGCTGGAACAGGAGAAGGCCCGCCGCGAGAATATACGGGAACAGCTGGCCCGCGAGAGCGCCCACAGGGAGGAGATCAGCGGCCTGCTGCGCGGGGCCGTCCGCGCCGAGACGCCCGCCGAGACGCCCGCCAAGCCCCGGCCCGCGCCGGAGCGGCCGGGCAGGTTCGCCCGCCGGTTCTTCTAGCGGGTTACAGCAGTTTCTTTATCTCGGAATACGGTTTGGCCAGTGACCAGCGGTATACGCCCCTCGTAAAACTGCTGGTCACCAGCCCCTTGGCCGCCAGCGAGGAGGCCGAAGTAAGGACGGCGTTGCCGTCCGAGCAGTCGCGGCAGAGCACGATGTCCCTGGACAGGGCCAGCACCTCGCGGGTGGAGGCCCCCGGCTTGCGCCTCAGTATCTCCACCATGCAGCGTTCGTTGTCGGAAAGGTAGATCCGGCCCCCGGGGCCGGCTTTTTTTTCGCCGCCGGGCCGGGCCACCGGCACGAAGCCGCGCCAGCCGAAGCGCTCTATATAATGCGTGTCGGCGCCGCGGCATTTTTTGGCCAGCGCGCAGCGGCGGCAGGGCGGCCCCTTCACCCTGGAGGCGGCGGCGTTGGCGTCCAGGTCGGTGCGGCCGCCGGCGGGATCGGTCACCACGGTGTTGAACAGGTCCAGCCCTATGGCCAGCGACTCGCGGCCGCGCAGGAAACAGGGCGGCGTGTTCAGGAAGAGGATCTCGCCCGGCAGGCCGGCGGCCTCCATCACCCGCACGGCCTCGGCGAAGTACGGCTCGCAGTCGGAGAGCCGAACGCCGAGCTTTTTGCAGTTGTCGGCCATGGCGCCGATATAGACCGGGTAGATGACCACGAAATTGGTGATGCCGCGGCCGAGGTAGAACTTCACGATCTCCGGCAGGCGGGCATAGTTGCGCCTGTTGACGAGGATGTTGGTGCCGAGGCGCAGTTTCAGTTTGCGCAGGTTCTCCAGGCCGGCCAGCGCCTTGTTCAGCGCGCCCGGCACGCCCACCAGCCGGTCATGCTCTGCGGCCCGGTCGGTGGTGAACGAGAACTTGCAGAAGGTCAGGCCGGCCCGGGCCAGCGCGCGGCAGAAAGCCGGGTCCGCCAGGGCGATGCCGTTGGTCTGCACGCGTATGAAGCGGAACCCCACCGACTTGCCCAGCGCTATGACCTTGAGGATATCAGGCCGGATCAGCGGCTCTCCGCCGGTAAGGCCCAGGCGGCGGTAGCCGTCGCGGTAGGCGGAATAGATATTGCGGGCTATGTCCTCGAAAGGAGCGTTGAGCGACTTGTCGAAATCGCCCTGAGAGCAGAAACGGCAGCGCGCGTTGCAGTTATAGTTGAGTATCAGCTCGTAGCAGCGGCCTGTTTCCGGGGATCTCATGGATAAATCTTACCTTATATGGTGAACGCGCCGGAAAGCCGGAAAACCCAGCCCCGCGGCGGCCAGCCCCTTCAGCCAGCGGCGCGCCAGCTGGCGAACGGCGGCCTGGCCCGCGAAGTAGCTCCGGCGGGCGGCCAGCGCCTTGCCCGCCGGGCAGCCGGCGGCGGCCCAGGGCGCCACCGGGCACATCAGGCCGTAGGGCCGGAAGCCGGCGGCGGCGGCGGCCGAGAAGAAGGCGGCGCGGTCACGCGGCAGCCCGGGGCCGGGAGCGCCCAGGCCGGCCAGTTTGTCGCAGGGATAGATACGCCCGTCGGGGCCCAGCGTGAGGCTGAGGCAGCCGCGCGCCGGCGGGC